>CAWKLN010000005.1:0-90118 GCA_963850465.1 uncultured delta proteobacterium | reverse complement strand
TACCGTTTCGACAATGTGGTGCTGGATGAAACCTCGCCGCAAAAAATCATCGGGGTTTTGGACTGGGAGATGGCGACCGTGGGCGACCCCCTCATGGATCTGGGCAACACCCTGGCGTATTGGGTCCAAGCCGACGATCCGGAGGAGACCCAGTTGATGCGCCTCATGCCCACCCACCTGGAGGGGGCCATGACAAGGCGTGAGTTGGTGAACCGCTACATGGCAAAAACAGGCCGCACGACAGATGATTTTGCCTTCTACAGCGCGTTCGGCCTGTTCCGCCTGGCCGTTATCGCCCAGCAGATTTATTACCGCTACTACCACGGCCAGACGAAGGATGAACGCTTCAAGACGCTCATCTTTGGGGTGCACGTGCTCGAAAAAGCCGCACGAAGAGTCATGACGGAAGGCTTTTTTTAAAAGAATGATAGGACACAGATAAAAATCTAATTCGCCATGAAGGACATGAAGCGCAGGAAGAAAATATAACCCATCGGATACAGATGAAACGTGATGAACACGGATGTTTAATCGCAAATAGCACTAAACTGAAGAAAAACCAAAAGGACCTTTCTACCACGAAGAACACGAAGAGAATGAAGGAAAAGCAAGGGCAAAAAACATTTTTCACCATGAAGGGGTGGGAGGGGTAAAAAAACAGAAAAAATCTTTTTCACCATGAAGGACATGAAGATCCTGAAGAAAACATTTTTTTAATCTGTGACATCTGTGTTAATCTGTGTCCCCAGTTCTTTTCTTCTGATCTTCATGGTCTTCATGGTGATCTTATATTCTTTTTTATCGGAGGATGACATGACTGATGTATACGAAAAACTGCGGCAGCGTCTGGATGACATGGCGACCGGCTATCCACCATCGGCGGACGGGGTGGAAATCAAGATCCTGAAACGCCTCTTCTCCGAAGCCGACGCCGAAATGTTTCTGCTGATGACACCGATGCTCGAAACACCGGAGGCCGTGGCCGGCCGTTTGAATCTCGACCCGGTTCAGACCGCGGCGCACCTGGAGGACATGGCCTACCGGGGTCTGCTCTTCCGCCAGCGCAAGCCGGACATGGTGCGCTATGCCACGATCCCGTTTGTGGTCGGTGTCTTCGAATTTCAGCTCAAAAAAGTGGATAAAGAACTGGCTCACGACCTCCAGACCTACTATCAGGAGGCTTTGGGCAAAACCTTCGCCGCGCACAACACTGCAATTATGCGGACCATCCCGATCCATCGCCGGCTGGTGGAGGAATGGCCGGTGGCGCCTTACGAAGATGTGCTGGGCATCTTCGACCAGCAGAAAACCATCGCGGTGGCGCCCTGTATCTGCCGGACCACCCAGAAAAAACTGGGTCAGGGCTGCGACAAACCCCTGGAAGCCTGTTTCCTGTTCGGTTCCCACGCCCAGTATTATGTCGACAACCACATGGGACGGTTTATCGACAAGGAAGAAGCCAAAGAACTGGTGAAGAAAAACGAGGCCGCCGGGTTGGTGATGCAGCCGTTCAACTCCCAGCATGTGGGCGGCATGTGCAGTTGCTGCGGGGATTGCTGCGGCATTCTGCGCTCACTCAAGAAGCAGCCGGTACCGGCCGCCGCTGTCAAAAGCAACTACTACGCCGCCGTGGAAGAAGCCAACTGCATCGGCTGCGAAGACTGCATCGACCGCTGCCAGATGGATGCCGTTTCCATGCGGGACGACCTTGCACACATCGACCTGGATCGCTGCATCGGCTGCGGGCTTTGTGTCACGACCTGCCCGTCGGAAGCCCTGCGCCTGGTGAAAAAAGCCGACGACCAGCTCTACGAGCCCCCCGCCTCCGGCATGGAGACCTATATCCGCATCGCCCAGGAACGCGGGAAAATTTAATAAGACACAGATGGACAAGAATAACGCGGATGTTTAGAATTGAGAGCCGATCTGTGTCCGGGCCTTCCTACCGATGCCGGTACCACATGACGGAATCGTAAGAATAAATTGCCAGGGCCGTCCATATCATGCCGAAGGTGAGCAGCTGGGCCGGCACGAGCGGTTCGTGGTAGACGAATACCGCCAGAAGAAAAGTGCAGCTGGGGGCGATGTACTGCAGAAAACCGACCGTGGCCAGACGCAGAAGTTTGGTCCCCATGGTGAAGAGCAGCAGGGGCAGACCGGTGACCAGCGCGGCGCCCATCAACATAAGAGAAATCGTTGTCCCGCCATGCAGGAATGCACCGCGGCCGACGTGATCGAGATAAACGAGGTAGGCGGTGGCCGGGATTGAAAGCAGGAGCGTTTCCACGGTCAGCCCCACCAGCGGTCCGACCGGCGCAACCTTGCGAATCAGGCCATAGAACCCAAAACTGACCGCCAATGTCAGGGATACCCAGGGGAATTGACCGTAGCTCAGCGTCAGATAGGTTACCCCCACCGCCGCCAGACCGACCGCCACAAGCTGGAGCCGACGCAACCCCTCTTTGAGAAATACAACCCCCAGCAACACGTTGACGAGGGGCGCGATAAAGTATCCCAAGCTGGTCTGGAGTATGTGCCCGCTATTGATAGCCCAGATGAAAAGAAACCAGTTGCCGCCCACGATCAGCGTGGTGAGCAACAGAATCAGCAGTGTACGGCCGGTTGTCAGCGCGCCCAGCATGTCTTTTAGATGCCCCTGCAGCAGGACCAGGGGTGCCAGAAATACAAAGGACCAGATCATGCGGTGCATCAGGATCTCGAAAGCCGGCACACCGGACAGGGCCTTCCAGTAAATCGGGCTCAGCCCCCAGATCAGAAACGCTGACACCGCCAAGGCAACACCCCGTGGTGAATCGGAGGCATCGGTCGCCTGTGTTTGTCCGGGCATTGTTAAAAGTTCCTGGGGAAAATGGGAGTAAACGGATACTATCCTCCGCGAGCCTGTCAAGTCGCGCACCTTAAGCAATATTGGAACGCATGTCAAAGACATTAGACCGACATAACATTCGTGCCATCCTGTTCGATCTCGGCAATGTTCTGATCGATATCGATTTTTATCGCTGTGCCCGCATCTGGAGCGAGCACTCCGGCATTCCGGCCGATACCCTGGCTTCCCGGTTTCGCATTGATGATGCCTACCGGGCGCTCGAGTGCGGCAAGATTGAGGCATCGACATATTACGAAACCCTGCGCCGGCAGCTTGGGATCACCCTGCCGGATGACGTCATGCGCGAGGGCTGGAATGCCATTATTCGCAATGAAAAACCCGGCATTCGCAGCGTCCTCAAACAAGTCGCTCACCGGTACCCGCTGTATGTCCTGACCAACACCAACCCGGATCACGAAATGATCTGGGCCAAGAAGCACCGGAGCCTTCTGTCGTCGTTTAAAAAGATTTTCGTCTCCTCGCGCATGGGCTGCCGCAAACCGGATGTTGCCGCCTATCTCAGGGTAAGCCAATCCATCGGTGTGCCCTGCTCCCGGATTCTATTCTTCGATGATACCGATGAGAACATCGAAGGTGCCCGAAAAGCCGGGATGCACGCCATACGCGTGGACAATGCGAACACCATCGCCCATTGGATCGGTTTCCTCGTTGACAACCCGGGAGCATGCGCACCGGTTGACGCAGATTGATGCTCAAGGATCGTTTCATCCAACAATTTTATTTTTCACCTCTAAATGGCCGGTGTCAAAAAAATCCGGTTCCCTGACGCGCCACTTGCACATCGGTACGATCGTGCTTTACTTTAAGGTTTAAAATCCATCCGATCGGCTGGCTAATCCGATAGACATATGACTTACGTAAAAATAGCGAACGTCTATATTCGATCCAAATACGAAGGAGGCCTTGGCAATGCTGCAGTGGTTCTATAATTCAAGTCCGATCTGGCAGGCGTTCTACGCCACCCTGTTTACCTGGTTTCTGACCGCTTTAGGCGCCGGGCTGGTCTTTTTTTTCCGCACCATCAACCGCAAGGTGCTGGATGCCATGCTGGGGTTTGCGGCCGGTGTGATGATCGCCGCCAGCTTTTGGTCACTGCTCGCACCGGCCATCGAAATGGCTGAGGAATTTGGCAACGTCCCCTCCTGGGTCCCGGCGACGGTGGGTTTTCTGACCGGCGGCTTCTTCCTGTGGATCGTCGATAAGATCCTGCCGCATCTGCACTTGGGCTTCCCGAAAGAAGAGGCCGAAGGCATCAAGACCAGCTGGCAGCGCAGTGTACTGCTGGTGCTGGCCATCACCCTGCACAATATCCCCGAGGGGCTGGCGGTCGGTGTCGCTTTCGGTGCCCTGGCCGCGGATCTGCCCTCGGCAACCCTGGCCGGCGCCATGGCCCTGGCCCTCGGCATCGGCATCCAGAATTTCCCGGAAGGCGCGGCGGTTTCCGTCCCCTTGCGCCGCGAAGGGTTTTCAAGACTGAAGAGTTTCTGGTACGGCCAGATGTCCGGGGTGGTGGAACCCATCGCCGGTGTTATCGGTGCGGCGGCCGTTATCTTTATGCGCCCCATCCTGCCATACGCCTTGTCATTTGCCGCCGGGGCCATGATCTATGTGGTGGTGGAGGAGCTGATCCCCGAATCCCAGCTGGAAAAAAATACGGATGTCGCCACGTTGGGAGCGATGTTCGGGTTTGCGGTGATGATGACGTTGGACGTCGCTCTCGGCTAGTGTCGGTGTCCAGGGGGCATCTTTGGCTCCCGGACGGCGTTCTCGGTGTTTGGCGATCCTCGACGTAGCGAAACTACGCCTCCGGGTGCCAAAGCACCTGCGGCCTTGCCCGAAAACCAAAACTACTCCCTGGCCACCGACACGCTTTTTTCGGAACCAACAAAGGCTCGTGACAGATGGCATCTTTCGGCCCAAGCCTGGGTTCGCGCTTGGAGGAGACACGGTCATGCCTCACAAACCCGCTGAAATACTTCCCGGGCTCTTTTTTATCATGCGCGGATACCTGAACGCCAACCATTTTGCCTTGCGGTCCGAACGCCCTGTCCTGATCGATACCGGCTACCTGGGAGATTGGGATGACACTCACGCCATACTCACAAGTATCGGTTTGGATCTCAGCCGGACCGCGCTGATCATCAATACCCACACCCATTGCGACCACGTTGGCGGCAACCACCGTATCCAGAAACAATCCGGCTGTGCCATCGCCTTGCACCCGCGCGGGGCTCAATATATGCAAAATCGGGACGATCGATCCCCGTGGTGGTCTTATTATCATCAGGAAGCCGAGTTTTTCCAGCCGACCCGGAACCTCGAGGACGGCCAAGTCGTCCGGGTGGGGCCACACCCGTTCGAGGTGATTCACACGCCCGGCCACGCCTCCGACGGCCTGGTGCTCTACAACCAGCGGACACGCCTTCTATTGTCTTCGGATACCTTGTGGGAGCGCGACTTCCCGGTCATGACCCTGGCGGTGGAGGGCGACCGGGCCGTTGAAACCATGCTGGCGTCCCTGGCGAAAATTGCGGGTTTGGAGGTCGATCAGGTGTATCCGGGGCACGGCGCCCCTTTTGACGATTTCCAGGGCGCCCTGCGGCGGGCCGTCACCCGCTTGGAGCGCTTTCAGGCCGATCCCAATCGGGTGGGGTGGGATTTGATCAAAAAAATTTTTGTGTATACCATCATGATGAAACGACGCGTGGCGGTCGATACGTTTTATGACCAATTGATGGGCACCCGCTGGTTTCCCGATACGGTTGCGCGTTATTTCTCCGGCGACTCCCGCGCGGTTTACGATAAAGTCATAAAAGACGTTACGCCATCGGCATATCATCAAAATGGATGGCCGCGCCTGGGTAACTACGGTCCGACCTTAACCTCCAAGGCGATATCAATTCAGCACCCGGTTTTTATGCATTTGAAAGGAGCGATCTATGACGCCGCATGAAGTATTTGAACTGGTGGTGGCCCTTGAGACGGATTTGGCCGATTTCTACCTGGAAATAGGCCAAATCGAACGCCTCAAACCCTTTGCCGATATCTTCTCCTATATGACCGATCATTCCCAAAACCACGCCCGCCAGATCGACAAAGCAGCGGCCACGATCAATCTGCCCTTATTGAACACCGATCCGATCAACGAACTGCACCAGCGGCTCAAGTCATCACTGCACGAACAAATCCTGGAAGAAAAAGATGAGAAGACGGTCATGCGCCGGCTGGCCCAAACAGAAGAGGTCGTCGGCCAGCTCTACCAATCGATCGCGGATCACTACCGCAAACTTGCAGCATCCTACACGGCTGTCACCGAGCAGTTTGAAACCCTTGCCACAGAAGAATTTCAACATCGCGACTATATCCTCAATGTCAAATAATGCATGCCCGTCCTGAATATGTCTTTTCTCATCCGGACCGGGCACGGATCGGTCACCTCAACGGCGATCTGATTTGAGGTGACAATTTGGCCTCCCCTGTATCAGAGATGTGGGTGAATCGATTTTGCATCGGCGCTGCAGGTCGATGCTTGGCCACAGTCCGAACACCCGCAAGCACACCGGTTTTCAGCCTGTGAGCGAAATATTCCCAGGTATCGCTTCGCCAGGTAGATCACCGCCAGTCCAACGATAAGGCCAACAATAAGTTTTTCCATCGCGATTTCTCCTAAAATCCCATGACCGTACCGACCTGATAAACCACGACCGCCAGCGAAAACGCCAAAGCTGTGTTGAACACGATCGAAAAGACACCCCATTTCCAACTACCGGTCTCCCGGGCGATACAGACCACGGATACGAAACAAGGGGCATAAAACATGGTGAAGACAATCAGGCTAATGGCCGTCAGCGGCCGCCATCCCGGTGTCACTACTAATTTGTCCGCCAGGGATCCGGTTTCTTGCGGATCGACTTCGCCCAGGGAATAGGCCGTCCCAAGCGTTGATACCACGACTTCTTTGGCGGCAAAACCGCCTACCAGGGCAATATTCGTTCGCCAGTCAAAGCCGGCCAACTGCGAGAGTGATTCCAACGCCGTCCCGATCCGGCCAGCCACAGAGTATCGCAGCCCGGCCTCGGCTTCACGTGCATCAATCATATTGATCTCACCTTGCAGGGCCTGTGCCGCCCCACTGAACTCGGCTTCCTCGCCGATATTTTCAATTTCCAGAGCAATTGCGGGAGCGGCCCCCAACAGCGCCTGGCGCTCACTTTCAAATTGCTGCCGGGCGGATTCCGGCGCCCCCGGGAAAGTCATCAGGGCCCAGAGCACCACTGAAATACCCAGGATCACGGTACCGGCCTTGCGGATATACTGCCAGGTCCGCTCCCAGGTGTGGATCAATATACCTTTGAAAGTCGGCAAGCGATAGGGTGGCAATTCCATGACGAACGGCGTTGATTCCCCTTTGACCACCGTACTGCGCAGCAGCTTGGCCGCCAGCAGGGCACCCGCCCAGGAAACCAGCGTAATGGCAAACATGACCAACGCTTTGTTTGTGGCAAAAAAGGCCGCCACAAGTAACGCAAAAATCGGCAATTTGGCGCCGCAGTTCATAAAAGGCACTGTCAGGAGCGTCGCCAAACGCTCCCGGGGAGATTTCAATGTGCGGGTAGCCATGATCCCCGGCACGGCACACCCGCCGGCAATGCCGCCGGAAACGATAAATGGCATCACCGAACTGCCATGCAGGCCGAAGATGCGAAACACGCGGTCGAGCATGAATGCCACCCGCGCCATGTAGCCGGAATCTTCCAGAAAGGCGATGCCCAGGAACATAAACATGATCAGGGGGACAAAGCCCAGCACACCACCCACGCCGTCGATGATCCCGGCAATGAGGAGCGACTTCATCAAACCGTCGGGAAGATGGGTCTCGGCGACACCTCCCAGCCAGCCGAAAAAGGATTCCAACCAGCTGACCGGCATTTCACTGTATGTGAAGGTAAACTGGTAAAGCCCCCAGATAACGGCCAGCATAATGAGCGGTCCCGCAAGGCGGTTGGTGAGCACCTTGTCGATGAGATCGGAGAGATAAAGTCTGTCATGGTCGTGCTTGACGGACAGCACTCCCTGCTGAAGGATCGATCGGATATAGCCATAGCGATGATCGGCAATCACCGCTTCAGGATAAAGATCGAGCGTGACCTTGAGATGATCGGTCACCTTGCGAACAGTCTCTTCCAGCTTAGCGGACAGCTCTGGATTGGTCTTTCGGCCGAGTGCCAGGATCTGCTCATCGCTTTCCATGTACTTTAACGCCACCCAGCGCGCCCGATAGATATCCGTTAAAAAACCAGCCGTTGCAATGTCCTGTTCCATCTTCAACAACGCCAGGTCGATGTCCTCACCGTATGAGATATCAAGCGCCTGCTTTTGAACACCGGCGCCAACAATACGCTCAGCCACTTCCACCAGTTCGGCTTTGCCCTCCCCACGGCGGGCGACCGTCGCCACCACCGGTACGCCAAGAAGATCCCCCAGCTTCACGGTATCGATGGTCATGCCCCTTTGAATGGCCACGTCCATCATATTGAGCGCCACGATGACGGGAATTCCCATTTCCATGAATTGCAGGGTCAGATACAAATTACGCTCCAGATTCGCAGCGTCGACGATATCGATGACGGCGGCCGGCTTCTCGTTCACCAGAAAGTCCCGGGCCACAACCTCTTCCAACGAATAGGCCGTCAGGGAATAGGTTCCGGGCAAATCGACAATCTTCAGCCGTCGACCGTCATAAAGATAGAACCCTTCTTTCTTTTCAACGGTTACGCCGGGATAGTTGCCGACGTGCTGACGGGCTCCCGTCAAAGCATTGAACAGGGTCGTTTTGCCGGAATTGGGGTTGCCGGCCAGTGCAAAAGTTGCATCAGGCATGGTTCCGCTCCTTCAATAAATCAGGTTCCAAGTTCATCCTTGAATGGTAGGTTTGAGTTCCAGGCAAGGCCGCGACGCATTGGATACCGCAGGCGTAGTTACGCTACGTTCCAGGACGTTCGATGGATCGATAACACCGCACGGGGCTCAAAGATGCCGCTTACGGGTGAGCTTTAATTGATTTCGACTTCGATATAATCCGCCTCATCATTGCGCAACGTCAGCGTAAAACCCATCACACGCAAGGCTACGGGGTCATTCAGAGGCGCCCGCCCCTTGATTTTGATCGCCGTCCCCGGCACTAAACCCATATCCCGCATCCGACGTCCCTTTTCACCGGTCGCTTTGACGGCCCTGATAATCCCGGCCTGGTTGTCTTTCATCTGTCGCATCATGATTAGTGACATGCCGCACCTCCTGAATTTTTGAAAGTTAGTTATGCCAAACTTTAAAGGCTGTCAACCTTTAATTTGGTTATCCTAACTTTTTATGTGTTGACTCATTCAAGTGGCGTGTTACATTGTTTCAACCTATTGAATTCAGGAGAATTTATGGCAGAAAAACCAGTGTTGACAGAAAGTATGGAAGATTACCTGGAGGCCATCCTGGCATTGGAACGTCTTCACAAGGTCGCTCGGGCCAAGGACATCGCCGAACGCCTGGCGGTTAAACGCGGCACGGTCACCGGCGCGCTGAAGTCTCTCGCCGAAAGGGGCTTGATCAACTACACCCCTTACAGTTACATCACCTTGACGCCCCAAGGTTCTGCAATCGCGAGTGAAATCAGCCGTCGGCATCAAGTCATCCGCAATTTCCTGACGGAGGTGCTTAGAATCCCCCTCGAAACCGCTGAAACGACCGCCTGCCGGATGGAACACGTGGTGGAGGGCATGGTACTCAGCCGCCTCGTTTGTTTTATCGATTTCATTCACCAGTGCCCCAGGGCGGGCAACGACCTGTTGCGCTCTTTTATCAGCTTCTGCGAATCCGGCAAGCTGAAATGGGACGAATGCGAAACCTGCCTGGATGGTTGCAAGGATCGCTTTCAAGCGCGGAAGGACTAGTCCATGACGGATTTTATGGTCGGCTTTTTCAGACGCGACAACTAGATAGGCGTAAAATCGGCGGACTGGCCAACATCACCCTATCAGATCAAAAACAACCAACCGTGACGTGCGGGATCAATCGTGTCTCCCCCACCAGAAATAAGGAAGAGCGATAATGGAATGGCTTTCCGATCCACAGGCCTGGATTGCTCTGGGCACCTTAACCGCCCTGGAAATCGTATTGGGCATCGACAATATCATTTTCATTTCCGTTCTGGTCGGCCGCCTGCCGGAACAAAAACGGCAACGCGCCCGCCTCATCGGGCTGACGCTGGCCATGGTCATGCGCATCCTGCTCCTGATCTCCATCGCGTGGATCATGCGCCTCGGCCAGCCCCTGTTCGCCGTCTGGGGCCATGCTTTTTCCGGCCGCGACCTGATCTTGATCGGCGGCGGCCTTTTCCTGCTGGTCAAGAGCACCTTTGAAATCCACAACAGCCTCGAGGGCGAGGAGCACGGCGCCACCAAGGCGGCTGCGGCCACTTTTACCCACGTACTGGTGCAGATCGCGCTTCTCGATATCGTCTTTTCGCTGGATTCGGTGATCACGGCCGTCGGCCTGGCGCAGCACCTGCCCGTCATGATTATAGCCATCGTCACCGCCGTGGGCGTCATGATGATTTCGGCCGGTCCCATCGGCATCTTTGTCGATGCGCACCCCACCATCAAGATCCTGGCCCTGAGCTTTTTGATCCTGGTGGGGGTCACGCTGATGGCCGAGGGCATGGCCTTTCACATCCCTAAAGGCTACATTTATTTTGCCATGGCCTTTTCCTGCTGTGTCGAGATGTTGAACCTGAAAATCCGGAAACGTGTCCGCGAACCCATACGATTGCGCAAAACACGGCCTGCGGACAGGACGGCCTGATGGTTTTCCTATCCGGCAGTGCAATCATCCGCATCCGGTATTCTGCAAGGTGAAGAAAACGTTCGATGGCAACGCCAATTCCGGTATTATTACTCTGGCAACTAAACACCCCAAGGTTGTCATTCCGGCGAAAGAGGCTGTGTCGCAATTATCAGATGGCCCTATGATTGGTTTTGTCATTCCGGACGTGATCCGGAATCCATTGAGTTTTGGGTGCGTTATGATTCTGGATGCCGGATCGCGTCCGGCATGACGGGCACAAATGGAATGCTTTTCGGATGATGACACAGTCTTCTGCGCCGGGATGACCGCGGTTTGTCTATCTAGCCGCCAGATTAATATATTAAGAGAAAGGGACTTAAGGAGGGCGTGCCATGCCGAAACCCGTGTCCATCCTTCTGGTTGTCGATGCCGCCATCAACTACCTGCTGGGTCTCCTGCTGCTCGGTTTCTCCCGCCCGCTAACCCGCCTGTTGGGGGTCCCCCACAGCGAGGTCACCTTTTACCCGACGATTCTCGGTGGGGTATTATTCGGTATCGGCGTGGCCCTGACGATCGAGGCCTTTCGGCCGCCGGGGGGCCTGGCGGGCCTCGGCCTCGGCGGGGCCGTTGCCATCAATCTTTGTGGGGGCACGGTTCTGCTTATCTGGCTGGTCAGCGGTGCCCTCGATCTGCCGTTGCGCGGTCTCGTCTTTTTGTGGGCCCTGGCCATCGTCCTGGTGGGAATCAGCACCGTTGAACTGCTGGCCCATTGCCGGAAATAGACCGCCGGTCTAATCAGGCGCCCGCATGACAACGGACATCTTTACACACGGGCTGCAAAACAGTACCATGAATAAAAAAGCGTCTCGCGGTCCTATCTATCCTAAATTGACCGCCCACCGCATAAACGGAATCGATACCCTCGAAGAAAGTTTGCCCAATGAGCCGATGGTTGCGTAAAATCTCGCTTTACTTTGCCGCCGGGAGTCTGGGCGGGCTGGTTAACAGCATCGCCCTTTGGCTGTTTGGCGCTTACGGCATCAACGCCGCACTGCAAGTGGCCATCCACCCCCGCCTGACGCCCGCCTGGCTCTATCCCCGGATCGTCTGGGGCGGCCTCTGGGGGCTGGTTTTTTTACTCCCCCTGGTAAAAAGTCGGTTTGTTCTGCGCGGTCTGGTGTTGAGCCTGGGCCCGACCCTGGTGCAACTGTTCTACATTTTCCCAAATGTTCAGCACAAGGGGATGCTCGGGCTGAAGCTGGGCATGTTGACCCCGGTGCTGGTGATTCTTCTCAATGCCATATGGGGGATTGCCGCCGCGCTCTGGCTGCGCCTGGTCGACCGGAGCACCTGAACCCCACCGATACCTCGCGAACCGAGCAGAGAGGCGCCCATGCCGCATCGCCACCACCAGCCCGAAACAGCCCGTTTCGCCATGCCTGGTGGGAACCCCCTGCGTATGTTTCGCCCGCATGCATTTTTCCCCCTCCTGATCCTTGCCGTGGCGTTGATGGCGGCCCCGGCCTCGGCCGATATCTGCGGGTATCCGGAAAAAGGCACGCTCGTCGTTTACCGGGGAGATCACGTGGTGGCCAACTTCCAGGTCGCCCTGGCGGAAACCCGCGACCAATATCGCCAAGGCCTCATGGGTTGTCGTCGCATCGCCTCCGGCACCGGCCTGCTGTTCATCTACCCCGATGGCCAGCGACGGGTATTCTGGATGAAAAATACCCCGTTGGAACTGGCGATTATCTTTGCCTCTCCGGGAGGGCAAATTATGGCGATCGAAGCGGGGCATCCCAACAGCACCCGCCGCATCCGGTCGCCCGGCAACATTCAATACGTACTCGAAATCAATTTCGCCGAGGCCGATCAGCTCCACATCGGTGACCGATTCTCGTTGCAACGCATCCCCCCATAATTCCCTACGTTTGACGGAAGATCCGCTTCCGCCTTGATCCTGCATCGATAAATTCGTATAACGCCTTCCAGATCCGCAACCAACCACCACGACCCTGTCAACGTGTCATTTAGGATGGAGGCTCCATGCCCATTCTCCTTCGCCCGATGGCCATAACCGACTATGAGGCGGTTCGCGCCCTGTGGGCATCCTGCGAAGGCGTCGGCCTGAACGACGCCGACCAGCCGGACTCCCTCCAAGCCTATTTAGTGCGCAACCCGGGGATGAGTTTTGTTGCCCAAGAAGGCGATGCGATACTAGGCGCCGTTCTTTGCGGCCATGACGGCCGTCGGGGCTATCTGAATCACCTCGCCGTCAGCCCGGGCCATCGTTGTCAGGGCATCGCCCGCGATCTGGTGACCCACTGCCTGGAGGCCCTGCAAACAGCCGGGATCGGCAAATGCCACCTCTTTATTTTCAGTTCCAATACCGACGGCCGAAACTTCTGGCGGGAAATTGGCTGGGAACTGCGAAGCGACCTGACCGTGGCATCACGGATCTTGGCACCGAAATAAATCAAACCGCTGCGAGGGGCAATCGTTGCTTTGCCCGGACCCATGCTCGGATTTCACAACGTTCCAGCCATCTATCCCTGCACCACGTTCAAATGTTCGCCTCCTTCACGTTGAACAACCTGCAACGCCAAGAATTGGCCCGCGTGGCACTTTGCTGTTGCCTCCTGACGCTGCCGATTGCCAATCTACAGCCGCACTTTTTTGCTTGACTTTCAAACTAATCTATTTTCAAATAACTTGAATATCAAACATTATCTGCGGGGAGGATCAGGTGCTATGCCGAATGCGGATGCCGTCCGGATATCGCAACTACTGCTGGAGTTCTATGAAAAGATGTCGTCTTGGGAACATTTGGTCGTCAAACAAACGGGGTTGTCCCCGGCCCAGATGCACACCGTGGAACTGATCGGCCACCACGGCAGTCTGCAGATGAAGGCGCTGGCTCTTAAAACGGGGGTTACCACCGGCACCCTGACCGTCATGATCGACCGCCTGGAAAAAATGGGACTGGTTGCGCGCGTGCCGCATGAAAGTGACCGGCGCTCCTACAAAACGGTGTTGACCCCGGAGGGCCGGCACCATTACGAGGAGCATCACCAATGGCATCTGGAACTGACCAGCGAACTGATGACATCGTTAACCGATGCTGAAACGCAACAGTTCATGGTCAGTTTAGAAAAAGTTCTGGAACGCTTCTGAACGCACTCACAATTATCACGCACTTGAGATGGAAAGGACCGCATATCAAATGATCTGCAGTAACCATATGACAACCCCAACCTGTGCGCCCGAAGACCATTTGCGGCGCAACGAACGTCGTACCTGGCAGGTTATTGCCCTGACGCTCACCATGATGATCATTGAAATCAGTGCCGGGACCCTGTTCGGTTCCATGGCGCTTTTAGCGGACGGATGGCACATGGGCACCCACGCGGCCGCTCTGGGCATTACCGCCCTGGCGTATGTGCTGGCCCGGCGCAATGTCGACAACCCGCTTTTCAGTTTCGGTCCCGGCAAAATCAGTGTCCTGGGGGGCTATACTTCCGCAATCGTTTTGGCTCTGGTAGCCCTGCTCATGACCGCTGAATCCGTCAACCGCCTGTTGCATCCTCGCATGATTCAATTCAGTGAATCCATCCTTGTTGCCGTGGTGGGCCTCGGCGTCAATATCCTAAGCGCCTGGATTCTCCAGGACGGCCACCACGATCATGGCCATGGGCAATCCCATACCCACCACGATCATGACCACAATCTTAAAGCGGCCTACCTGCACGTCATGGCCGACGCCCTGACCTCCGTTCTGGCAATCATCGCACTGCTGGCCGGAAAGTATTTTGGATGGACCTGGCTCGATCCGGTCATCGGCATCGTCGGGGCCGGCGTCATCCTGCGCTGGGCGTATGGTCTGTTAAAGGAAACCAGCCGCATCCTGCTTGACCGCGATATCACCCTGGAAGAATTGACCGCTGTACGCCATGCGCTCCAAGCAGATCCGGCCGACACCGTGTCCGATCTCCACGTCTGGAAAATCAACCCTTGGCATACGGCCGCCATGGCGACCATTGAATCTTCCGCTCCCAAAGATCCGGCGCATTATCGCGACCTTTTGACATCCGCGGGGGGACTCAGCCATGTCACCATTGAGGTGAATCGTCGGTCGAAGCGCACTTGAAAAACTTTTTTTAGCGAAGCGATATTGCCATTCCGGGAGACAACGAGATGAATGAAATCCGCATCAACAGCTGGAATGAACTGCAGGAAGCCCTGTTCGAGGACGCCTGGAACCCCGAGATCGAACGGTATCGCTCCCGCAATGCCTTTCGGGGACTGTCCGATGCGGGCTATCCGCTGGAGACGACCCTGATGCGCTTGGGCGGTCAGTATGTCGATCTAGAACGCCATCTCCTGCGCAACTTCCGCAAATATGCGCACCGGGACGTGGTCGAACGGGATTCGCTCTGGCACTGGATGTCCATGGCGCAGCACCACGGGCTGCCCACCCGCCTCATGGACTGGACCTATTCGCCTTTCGTGGCCATGCATTTCGCCCTGACCAACCTGGAGAAGTACCATACGGACGGCGTCATCTGGGCGGTGGATTATTTGAAGGCCCATCAGCTTTTACCGGAGAAACTGAAGTGTGCCCTGGAGCAGGAAGGCGCCAATGTCTTCACGGTGGGCATGCTCTCCGAGCAGGTCGCGTCGCTGCACGAACTGCTCCAAATGGAAAACACGCCCTTTGCGATTTTCTTTGAACCGCCCTCCATCGACGATCGCATCGTCAACCAGTTCGCCTTTTTCTCCATCATGTCTGACCCGCTGGTGTGCCTGGACCAGTGGCTCACCCGCCACCCCGCTATCTGGCGCAAGATCATCATACCGGCGGATTTGAAATGGGAATTTCGCGACAAGCTGGATCAGGCCAACATCAGTGAACGGGTGCTGTTCCCGGGGCTGGACGGCTTGAGCAGCTGGCTCAAACGGCAGTACAGCCCCAAAGTTTAATATCGAGGAGACATGAATAAGCGTCGGTTAAAACATCACTTTGAAAGCTGAAAAAGAAAAATAAGGAAGGATTCCTTTCACCATGAAGGTTTTCTTCAAGATCTTCATGTCCTTCATGGTAAACCGCCTTTCTTCATTTACCCCTTGAGCAGAGGAGACCGCCATGCCCTACGTCAACATCCGCATCACGCGTGAAGGCGCCACCGCCGAACAGAAAGCCATCCTCATCCAAGGCGTAACCCGCCTGCTGCAGGAAACCCTGGGGAAAAACCCGGCCACCACCGTCGTCACCATCGATGAGGTGGATACGGACAATTGGGGTATCGGAGGCGAAACTGTGACGGTGCTCCGTCGACGACAGAAGTGAAAAGTCTCCCACCGGAGACAGTCGGATGGGCCGCGTGCGCTAAGAAAGCGACGGCGGTCTGATTCGACTGCCGGGCAAAGTACTTTGAGGGTGTGCGTCTTCAACCCTCCCGGAAACGACGATTGATTTCCAGCTTCTCCAGAGACAGGTTGACGACGTCACGGGCCTGGGGCGCTGCTTCGACATAGCGCTCCATAAACGATCGAACGGCAGGCGGATCCACCAGGCCCGCCACGGGAACGATTGCCGCAATGACCCGTTCGAACAGCAGGGGGTGAAAATCCTTGAAGCGGTCCTGGGTGTCTACAAACCAGGTCCAAAGGTCCGTCACGGCGTGGGGGTTCGCCGCCATGGCCACAAGCGGTATGAAGCGATTGCGATCGGGCACATGATCCAGTACGTAATCGCGTGCCGCGGTCAGCGTGGCGGCATCATGGAAGCACCCCATGGCTGCCATGATGGCCAGGCGTTCGTGCTCGCTTGCCGTATGGTCGAGCCGCCGGATCATCCATTCCAGGGCGCGGGTGTTGTGAAGCAGGGCACCGCCCTGGAGAACGGCTTTAAAAATATCGGGATGGACGGTTTCCCCCGCCATGAGGCCTTGAAACGACTTGTCCACAAAATCTTTCGCCGGCTCAGACCCGTAAAGGGCCGCATGCCATAACAACTGGTCGCGCAAGGCAGCCGTCACGTGCGCTTCCTCTGCAGCCGGCGTCCAACCGATGGATGTGAGCACACGCTCCGCCAGCTGCCGGCCGGCAGCTGCGGCGGCCTCCCGGGTGACGGCATTCCCCATCAAGTGGCTGTGGCGTAAATGCCCGTCGATGCTTACCAGGGGTAAAAAAGCGTCCTCTTCCGCGTACCATTCCAGAAAGGCCAGATAATCCTGGATGGCAACTTCGCCGGCCTGTACCCGGGCGAACAAATCGTTCTGCAATCCCCAGCGGTCTTCGAGAGACAATCGTTTGTCTCGCACGCGTTGGCCCAAGGCCGATAGGTCGGTATTGTCTTCATAACACACCCGGTAAAATCCCGCCTGGCCGTCATTGATTTTAACCGCCTCGGCCCCACCGATATCCACCGACATGGTTTCCTCACGCATCAATACCCGCAACTCGCGCTCGCTGCCGTCCGGATCAAAAAGACGCAGGGTGATGGGTATCGGCCAGCAGCCTTGATGGCCGCCGGGCAGATAGCTGAAACGTTCCTGCGACAAGATCAGTTCCTTTCCGTCGCGACGCACACGGACCATGGGATGCCCCGGTTGCTCCACCCAGGCGCGCATGATTTCACTTACCGGCTGGTCGGAAACCGTCTCGAAGGCTTCCCAGAACTGAAGACTGTCGGCACACTGATAGGCGTGCCGGCGGAGATAGTGCCGCAGGCCCCGCTGGAAGGCCTCATCACCGATGAAGCCGCGTATCTGGCGCAATACACTGCCGCCCTTACTGTAGATAATCGGTGCGGTACTGGTGTTGATCACCATGTGTTCACCGCCTGGGATTTCAATGGGGAAAGTTTCCTGCAGGCCGTCCCGCCGCAAAGCCGTATCCGTCTGCGATAGGATGAACTGACTCCATATTTCCCATTCCGGTTGATAGTGGTCCACGATACCGAAACCGAAATAGGTGGCGAAACTCTCGTTCAACCAGAGGTAGCGCCAGTCCGCAGGTGTGACGAGATTGCCGAACCACTGGTGGGTAATCTCATGGGCAATCACTTCGAAGATGCGTTCCTGTCCGGCCTTGGAAGTGATTCCCGGGTAGTTCAGCAGGAGATTTTCCCGGAAAGTTATGGCCCCCCAGTTCTCCATGGCACCGAAGGCAAAATCGGGAATGCTGATCAAATCCATCTTTTGCAGCGGATACGGGATGGCGAAATAAGACTCGCAGAACTGGAGCGATTGGCGCCCGTACACCAGACCCAGATCGCCATATTGAACCCCACCCGGAGGTGTCAGTACCCGGACCCGTTCATCCTCCGCATCCTGAACCGATGCGAAGTGCCCGACCCCATAGAACACCAGGTAGGTCGACATGCGCGGCGTCCGTTCAAAACGCACCCGCTTTTTACCGTGTGCCAGAGGAATTTCTTCCCGCACCGCACCGTTGGAGATCGCGGTCAAGTCGGCATCGATCGTCATTTCGATATCAAACGTTGCTTTGTGCCGCGGGTGATCGAAGCAGGGAAAAGCCCGGCGGGCATCGCTCTCCTGGAACTGCGTCACGGCCATGTAATGGGTCATATCCTTCCATGGGTAGCCACTGCGGTAAAACCCGGCCATGCGATCATTGATCACGCCGCTGAAATCGATGTCCAGGGAAAAAGGCCCCGTGACCGCCGGGGTCAACCGGACAATCATCGTTTCGTTTTCCGGATCGAGGTCGACATCCGCTTGGACCGGCGTATCGCCCTGTTTCGCGGCACACCGCGTTACATCCAACTCGATCGCATTCAGGTGGAGCACGTCCAGCGGCCTGGCGGGAGTAACGGTCAGTTGAAGCCGGCCGTCAAAGGTGAATTGTTCCAAATGCGGTTCGATGGATAACGCGTAGTGAATCGACGATAGATCAGACATGGAAAACCTCAATTCGGTAAAGGGCTCTGGCAGGCGGGTATTAGAAGGCCTGAGGTGAAAGGTTACATCAGATCTTTGATATTGCGCAGGCGAACCACCATCTCGTGCAACGACGTTTCCGCCCGTTTCAGAAATGTCCTGAGCGGCGGCAATTCTTCATGCGAAAAATCTTTGACCGCCGTTGCCAGCCGTATCTTCAGCGGAATGCCTTTAACATTATAGACATGCCGGTGGAGCTCACCGACAATCCGCTGGCGGGCGGTCTGGACATCTTCGGGGATGGTCATGGGCAGCAGCCATATCATGCGGCTTTTATCCAGCGATCCCACCATGTCCGGATCCCTGGCGATGCGGGCTAATCGTTCCAGCACCGCCTGATAGACGTCGTCTTGGTTGATCGCCCCGGGAGCCGTCTTGGCCCGGGGGATCGCCCGAACAATCGCGAAAAGTACGACGGAAAACGGCGTGCCGTATCGTACCGCCCGCTGGATTTCTTTTTCGACAAAAAAAAGGATGCTGGATCGGTTGAGCGCCCCGCTGGGCAGATCTTTTTTTTCCTTCTGCTTCTTCCAGGCGATGCGCCCCTTCACAATTTCCTGATAGACTTCTTTAAAATTGGTCTCGTCAATCCCGCGTTCACGCAAAGAGCCTCGCACGTGATCCAGTATCGAGTGAAGCTCTTCGCCTTCATCCGTACCGGCTTCCAGTGCGCCTAATACACTGAACTCACGGAGCTCCTTGGCGTCCACCGGCAACGCCTGCCGCTTGTCCCAATCGACCTGCAGGCGTTCCAGCATGCCTTCCATTCGGCTTTTCAAGCGCTCCTCGACTTCCCGCAGGATGTCAGGTTTGAGTTCTTTGGATTTCAGTCGATCGAGAATCTGCGATTGGACGCGGCGATAGACCTTGTCTATGTGTGTGGTATCTTCTTTGCCGTCATTTTCAGCTTCGTCCATCGACAGTTGACCGCCGACACGCTCCACATAATCCACCAGGAGATCCGAAAGAAGTTTCTCATCACCTGTTCCCTTCCGGATTTCGGCGGAAAGATAGATCAATTCCGCCGCGATTTCAGGGCTGGTCATGACTTCCTTGATCAGATCTTGCCCATCCACACCAATCGTGGCCGCGCTTTTCTCAAGTGCATGGGCCAGTCCCTGACTCTGGAGTTCCCGTCCAAGCTCTTCGACCAGTTCAGCGAAATCGGTGGGCGGCATGCCTTCTTCCAACAGGGATCGCTTGAGGGCCGGCAACAACCGCTGTATTTCAGCGGGGTCCGGCACCAGGCGTCGCAGGATCTGGGCCAGGCGTTTGACCGAGGTTTCGCCGCCGCGATACTCCTGCTCGACCAGTTGAATAAACACCCGATCCGTCAATTGATCGGCTTCTTCACGGATCAGGGCTTCATCTTCGTAAACGATCCCAACCGTCTTCTGGGATTCAATCCCGCTGAGCAGTTTTCGTTTCATATCGAAAACCGCTTCGGCCAGCTCCGCCAGGCCGGCGCCCTCCATATCGGGCGCCACCTTTTCCACTTCGCCGCGCAAGCGGGTCAGCTGTTTAACAATGACGGGGCCGGATCGACCTCCCCCTGCGCCACCGGCACCACCGGCACCACCGGCGCGCGCGGACGCCAGATCGGAATCGATCAAGGCCCGGGACGCCGCCCCGGGATTGTCGATCACCATGCGCAGCGACATGGCTTGCTCCAGTTCTTCCGCCACCAGACCACCCGCCACCACATCCAGAATGCTGCTGCCCTTGCCGTCGCCGGTCGAAGTGTCTCCCTCACCCTTCTTTTGCATGGCATCCCGGGAAACCACTTCGTCGTCTTCGGTGACCTTCTGATAAAAAACATGGTTGATTTTGACGGTGTCCACCCCTTTGCGTTTGAGTTCCTTTTTCATGGCCTCAACATGGGGATAGGATGTCAGATCGATGAATATGCGCACAAACTCGGACACATCCGCGGATCGGACACCCCTTTCAAAGGATACCGACTGGATTCCGGCTTTTTTAAAATGGGAAACCATCCGCGTAACGTTCAACCGCGGGTCGAGGGGTTCCTCTTCGATAAAAAACTGGTCCCGGTTCATGATAATCACCAACGGCGACTGCAGCTTGAGCCCGTTAGCGATGGTCTGGGAAAAATCCGTAATCGACTGGGCCGTGTAAGGATGCTCCGCCTGATACATGGTCGATCGGTTGAACAACAGGGAAAAGGATCGGCCGATACGGTCGTAGTCGGTTTTCTTTAGTTTATCCTTCGCCATAAAGCCTGATCCTCCGAGTCCTCGCACGTTGAGGATGGGGCGACGGGGGGTTGCACAGGCGTGCAGCATTTCGCGATGCCTGCCGCCGCTTCAGGGTCTCCCCGGCCTTTAAATTGACTGCGAATAGGATTCTAAATCCTGCTTAAACAGACGGCAGTCGTCATAGCGATCCTCTTTTCGATAGGCCGTCGCTTTCATAACAATGCTGTCGATGGTTTCATCGGCATGGGCGTTGACCTCTGACGGTCGTTTGAGAAAGATGCCGTCCTTGCGCCGAACTTTCTGTTTCAACAAATCCATTTTAGAGCGGTAGGGCGGAAACGGCAGGACGGGTGCCAGCATTTTGAACAACATGGTACCCACGGCATAAATATCGCTGCGGGAATCGACCTTCCGCCCCAGAATCTGCTCCGGCGGCATATACACGGGCGTTCCCTGGATCATCGGCATTTTGTCGTCTTCCCCGCGCAAGACCTTAGCCACTCCGAAATCGGTGATCAACGGCCGCTGCGTATGCTTCTCCACGAGGACATTGTCCGGTTTGATATCCCGATGAATAATGTCTTCACCATGGGCATAATACAACGCGTCCAGGATTAACATCGTGATCCGGACGGCTTCCTCCAAAGGAATGGTCCGCCGGGACGGCAGCAGGTTTTTGCGCGCCATTTCGATCATCCGGCCCAGGGATTTTCCCTGCACGAGTTGCATGGTGAAAAAAAGGAAGTCGTCGGTTTCCCCCACCTCATAGACCGGTATAATATTGGGGTGGGAAAGAATCGCCGCCGATTCCGCTTCCGATTGAAACCTTTGCGCCGTTTTAGGTGTCATAAGCGTCTTGGGGAGAATCTTCAGCGCAATCTGACGTTTCAGCGTCCGCTGATAGGCGATAAATACGATGGCCATGCCCCCGCGGGCCAGCTCTTTGAGGATCGTAGAGGTACCGACCTCTTTCCCGATCAGGTGATCAACTTTTATTTTAGCAATGGCGCTCATGGCATTCGCACGATACCGACGCATTCATCGAAATCATAGGGTCAGAAAGAAGATGAACCTGCAAAAAGTCATATTCCTGACGGTTTCGTAAAAAGTTCGAGATACGGCTTGCGAATCCTGAGGAATGAAGCGTACTTCCAGTACGCTGCAATGACGAGAGATGAAGCGTAACGCTGATATCGGACTTTTTACGAGACCGTCAAAGAAGGCGCGTCAACGGCACAGGACTGACAAAGAACCTACTGAATCTTTTATTTATATTACATTCAGCAGTCCAGGTCAAACCCCTAACGTCTTATCCAACGGCTATGGACGTAGGCGCTTCAATGCCCTGGGCGCGTTTTGACATGGCCGTGATGATTCTTAGATTAGCAATAAACCATGGCTGAAAGGCGGACCGGCATCGAATGACTTCCCCCAAACCCTGGAAAATCCTAAACTGGCGGAGGCGCCTGACATGCCTCGCCACAGCGTGGCTCTGGCTGACGATGAGCGCTAGCAGCTTTGCGTTCCAGGCCTCGCACGACCTGGCTGTCACCCTTGATCCGGATATGGCCGGCCTGTCTGGAACAGACCGTATCCGCCTCATCGATTGTTCGCAAGACATCCTGCCGATCGGATTAAATCCCCGCATCCGGATTCAAGCGTTGCAGGTCAACGGCGTTCTTCAAGCGGCGATCCCCACGGACACAGGGCCGGCGATCGATCTGTCCGCGACCGACCGCGGGGCCCCCATCGAACTGGTCATTCGATACGAGGGGCGATTTCAAGATGAAGCGCCCGTCCAACCCGTCAATACCGACAACCCCGGTTACGGTGTCACCGGCACGATCAGCCCCCGGGGGACGCTGCTGCTCGGCGGCGCGGGGTGGTATCCCGCCATCGAGGGCGCCGTCGAAACCCTGCATGTCCGGGTGGAAGCACCCCAGGGTATTTCGGCGGTGACCGCCGGCCGATCCATAGGGGTCGCCACGATGGACGGCAAGACCGTTTCGCGCTGGCAAATCGACCCGCCGGCCGAGCGCCTGGCCCTGTCCGCCGGTCGATACGTTGTCACCGCATCCCAAGCGGGTGATATCCCGACCGCGACGTACTTCCTGTCCGACGACCGTCGCCTGGCCGACACTTATCTGCAGGCCACGACAGAATACATCGCCCTTTACGAAAGCCAATTCGGCCCTTACCCCTTTCCAAAATTTGCCGTTGTCGAGAATTTCTTCCCCACCGGCTATGGTTTCCCGTCCTACACGCTCATCGGCGGTCGCGTTCTGCGACTGCCCTTTATCGTCGGAACCAGCCTGGGCCACGAAATTGCCCATTGCTGGTGGGGCAACGGTGTCCGCATCGACCCCTCCGACGGCAACTGGAGCGAAGGCTTGACCAGTTACCTGGCCGAGCACCAGTACCAGGAAATGGATTCGGCGGAGGCGGGCCAAGCACACCGCCAACAACTCCTGCGGAACTACGCCACACTGGTTGCGCCGCAAGAAGACTTCCCCCTGCGCCGGTTTTCCCACCGCTACAGCCCGCTGACCAAGGTCATCGGCTACGATAAAAGCGCCATGGTCTTCCACATGCTGCGGCAGGTCGTGGGCGACAGCGCTTTCCAGGACGGCCTGCGACGCCTTTATGCGACCCGTCTTCACCAGGAGACCAACTGGAAGGATTTGCAGACCGCCTTCGAATACGCCTATGGTAATGACCTGACCTGGTTTTTCGACCAGTGGCTCGATCGGCCGGGAGCCCCCACCCTGTGGTTGGAGAAAATTCAGACCACCCTCGTTTCGCCGCAGACCTATCTTGTGCGCGGCGTCCTGCGCCAGAGCCCGCCGTTTTTTCGTCTGCAGGTGCCGGTGGCCCTTTCCAGCGCAACATCCGAAGCTTTTGCAAACGTCGCGATCGATGGCCGCTCGGCCCCTTTCCAGATCACGGTCCGCGGCGTACCGACGCGTCTGTTGGCGGACCCGGAATCCCATGTCTTTCGGCGGCTGGCCCCGGAAGAAATCCCCACCTCCATCAACGCCCTTAAACAGAATGCCCCGCTTCTGATCGTTGTCCCTTCCGACCGGATAACGCCCGCCCAGCAGCAGACGGCCGCGACCCTGGCACACGCCCTGGGTCGCAGCACGATGGTGATCCAGCGGGAAAAAGATCTCGCGCCCGACCAAATAGCTACCCATGACCTGGTCATGATGGGAATCCCCGCGCACCCCCTTTTGAAACGCGCCCTACAGGAGAAAATTACGCTGCGCCCGGAAGGTTTCGACCTGAACGGGCAAACCTATAACGCTGATCAAAATTGTTTTTTCGGTGTGTGGCCGCATCCGCTGTCCAAAGATCACATCATGGCCGTGCTTCTGCATGGCAGCGAAAACCATCAGGAGATAATCGCTCGCAAGATTCCCCATTACGGGCGCTACAGTTATTTAGTGTTCGCGGAGACCACGAACCAGGTCAAGGGCAACTGGCCGACGGCCGCGTCCCCCCTGGTGCATGTCTGGCCTGCCGCGGCAGATAAGCCGTAAACAGTCTTAAACGACAAGGACGCTAACTACAGGTGCCGCCCGCGGATGGTCCCCCGGCGATACGACCGCCCCGTCGATTGTTCCGGGGAAGATCCGGCGAATACGCAAAGGAGCTCGTCATGGTCAAACGCTCGATCATCGGCCTGGCCGTCTTGGCCGTCATTCTGTCTTTCGTTTTGGCCGCCGATGCCCAGGATGCAATACAATTTTACAGTCTGGAGGCAGGTGGATCCGTCTCCCGCGAATCTTTCGTGAAAAGCCTTGCGGCCCAACAGATTGTCCTGGTAGGCGAACGACACGACCTGGCCAGTCATCATCACGGGCAACTGGAGGTCATCAAAATTCTGGTGGCTGAAAGGTTGCCCGTTGCCATCGGCATGGAAATGATGCGAAGCGACAGCCAGGCCTTCCTGGATGCCTGGGTGGCCGGCGAGCTGGATGAAGACGAATTCCAAGCTGTTTACCGGGACAACTGGAACTTTCCGTGGGCACTGTATCGACCGATTTTCGTTTTCGCCCGGGACCAACAGATTCCCATTATTGGTCTCAATGTGCCCCGGGGAATAACCCGCCAGGTCGCACGGGAAGGCTTTGACTCCCTTTCGGCGTCCCAGCGCCAGGGACTGCCCTTTGTCGCCTGCCGGGTCGATGAGGACTATATGGCCTATATCAGGCAAGCTTACGGCGCCCATGGCCACGGCAACATGAGATTCGAGCACTTCTGTGAAGCCCAGTTGATATGGGATAAAGCGATGGCGGCCAATGCCCTGCAATATATCGCCAATGCTCCCGAACGGTTGATGGTCATCCTGGCCGGAACGGGCCATGTCCGCAAGGGCGGCATACCGCGCCAGATTGAAACCCTCGGCGACATACCCTATAAAGTCGTTCTACCGGAAATCCCATCCATCTTGGACCCCCGGTCGGTGGACGCCCAAGATGCCGACTTCTTGCTTCAGGGGCTTTAAGTGCGTCTCCTCTCGCTCAGGACCGCGGATAGGCACGAACGAATGCCGCCAACCGCGCAGAAGTATTGGGAAGCGGGACGCCCTAAGGATGCGAAATGCGGGACGCCCTAAACTTATAAACTTGCCAAAACTGAAGACCATGTGAATTCAATCACGATATGGCTGACAGCCCCGGAAGCCGACAATTACCCATTCCCACACCAAATAGGCGAACGGCTCAGATCACCAGCGAAAAACTTCGACGGCATCGTCAGGAATGCCAAATACCCGGGCACCAAAAAAGGCGACGCCGATTTGGATCCACTCGTACCTCAAAACCGACACCGGTTTGAATCTCACGCTATGGCAAATAGCCGTTTCGAACAACCCGTTGTCTGCCCAGTTCGTCAATCAGGTCTTTATATTGATGAACAAAGATTTCGATCTTGGCTCCCGGTGCCTGAGTTAACAACTTTCTGGCACTTTGACGCAAAATAGCGATGATCGGATCATCCACAAAGACATCTGTTTTTTTTCAGTTTGATTACGTTATCTTGACTCCTGGTGTGTGTATCCTTTTCTATTGTTGGCCGCTTTAATGCCCCGTAAACAGACAACCAGAGGATATACCGCCTACTTTCCTAAACACAACTTTTGATTATAGCTCAAGAGGCGGTTCATGGTAGATAAATGAGCATGTTGAGTCGAATGCAAAACATAACGGGACTGCTATAAAGCGAAAATATGAACCACACATCCCCTGTTGCAATTTCTCACCACTGTTTGCTATTTTGAAAGTCAAGGCCGTCTTGGCTTGCCCGGTATCTTCAGGCAAGTCTTTCTAGGCCGTGACTGTTGCATCACCCGCTGTTAAAGGACGATAAAAATCAGCGGGTTAAGCTAAAAACGCCCTAATGGCAGCAATCGTGGGGGTGGTGTGAATACCATTGACGATTCTCTGCAAGACCATCTGAACGATCCTGGCCGCCTGGCAGCCCTTCAGGCGGTTGCCTTGCTGGACACTCCTGCGGAAGCGGCCTTTGACCGGCTGACGCGTCTGGCGGCCCGTTTTACAGGAGCGCCGGTGGCCCTGGTTTCCCTCGTCGCTGCCGACCGTCAATTCTTCAAAAGCAGCATCGGTCTGCCCGAACCGTGGCGCAGCCGCCGCGAAACGCCACTGTCGCACTCCTTTTGTCAGCACAACCGAACGACCGGCGTGCCCCTGAACATTGCCGATGCCCGGGAGCACTCGCTCTTTCACAGCAACCCGGCCGTCCGTGACCTCTCCGTGATCGCCTATCTGGGCATTCCCCTTGTCAGTCCGGATGGATATGTACTGGGGTCGTTTTGCGTGATCGACACCAAGCCGCATACGTGGTCCGAAACGGACGTGGAGACCGTCAGCGACCTCGCTTCGGCGGTCATGACCGAAATCGATCTGCGCTCGCAGATGGCGGCGCGTGAAAAAGCCGAAGGGGACCGCGATGAGCTGACCGCACTTAACGCCTCCCTGCAGGAGGAATCTGACGCCCGCCAGCGGGCCGAGGCGGTCATCCTCCACGAACGGAACCTGTCCGATCAGATCATCAACAGCGTGCCGGGATTGATCTACCTCTTCGACCAGGATGGGCGCTTTCTGAGATGGAACTTGAACTTCGGCACCGCCATCGGATATGCCGACGACGAGATTTCCCGTCTCCACCCGCTGGAGCTGTTCCGTGGCGCAGACCGCAAACGCGTCGCCGAGCGCATCCAGAAGACCTTTGAAAGCGGCAAGGCCGATGTCGAAGCGGCCTTGATGGCCAAGGATGGCCAAACCACGCCGTATTATTTCACGGGCAGGCGCATCCAGTATGAAGGTCGAGCCTGTCTGGTCGGCATGGGGATCGATATCTCTGAACGCAAAATGGCAGAGACGGCGCAGCGGGAAAGCGAAAAGCGCTTCAGGGATCTGGTGGGGATGCTGCCGGTCACGGTGTTTGAAACGGACCGCAACTTGAAGCTGACATTTGTAAATCGGCATGCCCATGAACTTTTCGGGTATTCGGAAGATGATCTGGAACAGGGCATAAACAGCTTAGACATGATCGATCCCCAGGACCATGACCGGGCCGAGGCCAATGTTGCCAAAAGGCTCGAGGGAGAAAATCTCGGAATTTTTGAGTATCGCGCGAAAAAAAAGGACGGTACCGTCTTTCCGATCCTGTTGCAAGCCACATCAATCCTGAAAGACGGCGAGTTTGCCGGGCTGAGGGGCATCATCGTCGATATTTCCGATCGTAAACAACAAGAAGAAGAACGGTTGAAAATATCGGATCAGCTGCGCCAGGCCCAGAAGATGGAATCCATCGGCAGGCTTGCCGGCGGCGTCGCTCACGATCTGAACAACATGCTCTCGCCGGTTATCGGATACGCCGAATTATTATTGCATGAGTATGACCGCCAGGACGCTCGGCGAGAATATGCCAACCAGATTTTCGGCGCCGGGATGAGGGCAAAAGAGATTGTGCATCAACTGCTTGCCTTCAGCCGCAAGCAGACGTTGGAATTTAAGCCTACCAACCTGAACAGGGTCCTGAGCAATTTTGAAACACTGCTCAGGCGTACCATACGGGAGGATATCGATATTATAATCGCCACTTCAGCGGCGGCCCCGGTGATCATGGCGGATACCGGCCAAATCGAGCAAGTCGTCATGAACCTTGCGGTCAATTCGCAAGATGCCATGCCGCAAGGCGGCAAGCTGGTGTTTGAAATCGGCATGGCCGAGTTGGATGACGGCTATACCAAGACCCATCCAGGCACAAAATCCGGACCGTATGCGCTGTTGACAGTCAGCGACAGCGGCAGCGGAATTGATGAAGAGACGCGCGAGTTTCTTTTCGAGCCGTTTTTCTCGACCAAGGGGGATAAAGGCACGGGGCTCGGGCTGGCCACCGTTTACGGCATCGTCAAGCAGCATGGCGGAAACATCTGGGTCTACAGTGAACCCGGCATGGGAGCGACGTTCAAGATCTATCTTCCCATACCGGAGAAGGCGCGATCCAGCTTTGATACGTCCACAAGCGCGCATGCGGACCTAAACGGTTCGGAAACCATCTTAATTGTCGAAGATGATGAACACGTTCGCCTGCTTGCGCATGACATCCTCAAAAGGCAGGGCTATACCATTTTAATGGCAGGAAACGGATCTGAAGCGTTAACGGCCCTGAATGCATATGATCGCCCAGTTGACATGCTCTTAACAGATGTGATCATGCCCGAGATGAATGGCAAGGAGCTCTATTCCCACGCCGCCAGACAGTGTCCAGGCCTCAAGGTGCTTTTTATGTCGGGTTATACCGACGATATCATCGCGTACCATGGGGTCCTGGAAAAAGGGGTGCCGTTTATCAACAAGCCTTTTACAGCCGACGTCTTGACCGCCAACGTCAGGAAAATATTGGATGGGGTATCCGCCTTGGAAACGAAATGATCTGGAATGCCATCCCGATTTTCTGAACACCCTCAGTCGTCAACCTAAAAACCTGCTTTTCTTTTAACACCCCTATCGTCTTAATGCGGGGAAGCGCCCCGAAGCCAGGATGCGGGACGCCCTAAACTTCGGATGCGGGATGCGGGACGCCCTAAACTTATAAACTTGCCAAAACTGAAGACCATATGAATTCAATCACGATATGGCTGACAGACCCGGAAGCCGTCAATTACCCATTCCCACACCAAATAGGCGAACGGCTCAGATCACCAGCGAAAAACCTCGACGGCATCGTCAGGAATACAAAATACGCAAGGAGCCAACTGAAGCCGGCCCCTGCTGGATCATTTATTAGCTCTAAACCGAAAACGGAGAAATCTTCCAGATTCCCTCACCTGAATTAAAAAAAGTCGGCCAACTTTTACAACGGCCCTTATTTTAAGTAGGAAACAGTGCCCAGGCCATCTTCAAAATTCATTTATCCAGTAGGCCAGGATAATCAAAATGGTGTGTTATATAGGAAAACCCGATAATTCACTGATAAGTGCACCAAAGTGGAATAGCACTTAAAATACAAAAGCACCCAATGGCGGAGCTAAATTGCCGTTTCAATACGTTATGGTAGCCTGAGCGCGAAATCATAGTGCCATGAGAAAGCAACTAAATCGTACTGATCAAAGCCTTTTTGTGGAAAGGCAGATTCCCAAATAAATAATAGTTATGGCCTTCCTCCAGATGAAGGGTATAACCAGTATCAATTGTATTCAGCAGACGGCGAGAAGAATGGCGTAAGCGCCCCCGATCCTGCCCCCGCCAAACCCATCCATCAAACAATCTTTGAAAATCCCCCCGAAAACCCTCTTATGTAAAGCAACGTAAAGCATCCGAAACCTGACTTTTCGCAATTTCAGGCACTTAGTTTTATCACCCCCGGTCATCACGGATTTTCGCTTGACAGTCCCCGGGGCAAATGATTACGTTGGTTAAGATACTACTCAGCGCATTTATTCTTGGTCTCCTCTTCGATTAAGATGATGACGCGCCTTGGCTTCACCGTTGCCTTCCTCTCTCGCGTACCACCGCTACAGTCCAAGACACCACACTGAAACCACCGCTTCCCATGCGCATGTGTCACACTGTGGCTGAATTCTATCAGGTCTGAGCCCTCTCACATACCGTATGTTGGTTTGACAACCAGCCGATTACCCTCTGCAACCGTCAGGGATGGACCCGGGGCACCTGCGTCGGCCCGCCGCCGACGCATCCGCCCTCTGCGGCCGACCTCTTCATAGCGTACCCGTTGTGTCGAGACATGCGCCCCGGTGTCCCCCCTGCTTCGAAGGGGTTTCAAAACCTCATATCACGCTCGCGAGCAGGACGCATGTCGATCGAGAAAACACCGCTTATCCACAACGTAGGGCGTCATTAGAAACGACACGCCGCACCACGCGAGCGTTCCATGGGGGTTTGAAATCGCTTATAAACACAGCGATCGGCAACCACCCCAGAAACGAGAGGAGGAGAGAATGGAAAAACATCTGCTCAACTACGAAACGCTTTTGAAAATCACGCAGCGCATTTCCATGTCACGGGAATTTGATGATATCGCCCTTCTGAGCGTCACCGGCGTCCGGGATGCCCTGCAAGCCAAAGGATGTGCCCTGTTTCTGATCAATCCCAAGACCCAGGAACTTGAGCTCGCTTCTTCCACCGGCCTCAGCGACGACTATCTGCGCAAGGGTCCGATCAGCGCTTTGCGCTCCATTGCCGATGCACTCAAGGAAGGTCCGGTGGCCATTTATGATGTCCGTGACGACCCCCGGATCCAATATCCGGCCGAAGCCGTCAAAGAGGGTATCGCGTCCATCCTGGCCGTCCCCATCATGGCCCGCGGCAATCCCATCGGCGCCATACGGATCTACACGGCCGAGCCCTGGGAATTTCAGATTGAAGATGTGAACTTTGTCCAGGCGGTTGCCCAGATTGCCGGGATGGCCATTGAGATGTCGCGCCTCTTCAAGGGACTCAAGAGCAGTATCGAGATTCTCAAAGCGGCCCGTGACCCGCGCGAAATCGGCGCCAAACGCTGGACCCCGCATGAGAGTGTGCCGGTCAGCGCCGGGAAAATGCGCTATTCCACCGACAGTTCCACCTGATACCGGCCGGAGGGGAGGTCATGGGCATTTTGAAACGGCGGGCGACGCAATGCGGCAAGCGACGGCGCCCGCCTCTTACACAACGCCGGAACCGGTGCCCCGCAGCAACCCGGAGGGACAAAGATGCACGGGCTTTGGCCCGGCGAACGGAAAAGAAACCGCTATGAAAGGAAGCCACATTCTCCTACCGGTGGATGGTTCGACTCACGCCGATCGCGCCGCGGGCTGGGCGATCGATCTGGCGCGCCTGACCGAGGGCCGTATTCTGCTGCTTTTCTGTCACCGGCCCTTTCCAAAAGTCATTGGAGAGCCTTATCTTCAGACCATGATCACGCACACCCTGGAAGACGCCCATGAGCGCCTGAAACCCTATTGCGACCGCCTCCATCACGCCGGAGTCCAATTCGAGGATCGCATCATGGAGGGTCCGCCGGGAAAGGTCATTATACAGCTCGCGGCCATCGAGGAATGCGACCTTATCGTGATGGGCACCCGGGGTCGAAACGACCTGCAGGGCCTTCTCCTGGGCAGTGTGACCCACCGGGTGCTTCAAACAGCCCCCTGCCCGGTCCTGGTGGTTCGCCGCGACAAGTCGTAAGCGACCCTTTCGTGTCTTTCCCCAGTGATTGACCTTGCCGCCCTCTACCGTTTGCCAGTTATCTGGATTGGTCCATGGAAATCTTTTGATTACCCCCTGACAAACGGTCTCGTCTTTGCTATTTTTATATAAGTTGCCCATACCCTTGCCGTGCCCCCTGATGAAAGAGGCCATTGATGACCCCCACGCAACAGCGCAACCTCATTATCGTTTTACTGACCGTCGGTTTCCTGATCGTGGTCATCATCACCGTTATTGCGCTCACGAGTTCCCAGCGGGATATCCAAATTGCGGCTCCCGCGGATGGCACGTTGCCCTCCGGCGGTTTCACCTTCTTTGATTTGAACCGCACCACGGTCCTTAACCGCGGAATCCGAAAAACACTTTCCGAAATGCTTGGATCGGATGCGATCGCACACGCCACGCCCATTGATCTCACCGTTGTCAACCAAGGGTTCCTTCAAACCCACCTGCCGGTGCTGGACACCCTGAATCAACGCCTCAATCCGGCCATGGGAGAACGTCGTGAACACGACACCACCCGCTTAACCTATCACCGGGCGGAACAACACCAAATGCCGTTCCGGTACATCGCGCTGTTCTTTTCCAATATCACTGGCCAACCGCTCTATTTTATCATTCACCCGACCGATGACTTCGCGGACAGTATCGCCACCCTGACATCCAAATACGGTCCGCCCCGCATTGTGAAAACAGAAAAAATGGATACCCCCGTTCGCCTATGGGAACAGGATGGCGACATCCTCGTCGCGACCACTTTCCCCAGGAGGAACGGGCGCATGTCCCAGGAACTGCGCATTTATTTTGTGGCCAATCTGAAACAACTTGTGGAAAGCGAGGAGCAGACCCTGCGCCGGCAGGACAGTACCACCCGCCAAGCCGGTGAACGGGCGTTTTGAACGCATTACCAACCCATGTCTTGACATCGAATGCAGCTCACCTTAATTTCTGACACTCAAAGATAGTATCTCACTGAAATTTATTACTATTTTTCAATTTCATTTTAAGACATAAGCCCGCATGCCAATGGATTGCGGGCCGCGCAAGCGGCTATGAAAGGGGATTATCATGGGAAAACGGCTCCTGATCGCCGTTGACGATACGGATTCATCCCAGCGCGCGGTTCGCTATGTGGGCCATATGGCCGGCATGATTAAAGACCTGCACAGCGTGCTTCTGCATGTCGAACCCGTTGTTTCACAATTTGTCAAAGATGCGGCGCGCAACGATCCGGAAACCCTCGAGGAATTAAATCGCCTCAAATCCGCCAATGCCTATGCTTCGGAAGCACTCCTCGAACGCTACCAGGGCCTGCTGCGGGAAATGGGCGTCATGGTCGATCGTGTCGCTACGGTCAGCCGCCCCCGGAAGGCCGGCGTGGCAAAAACAATATTGGATTTCAGCCACGAAAATCGCCTGAACGCCATCGTGGCCGGACGCCGCAGGCTTTCCAGTCTGAAAAAAACGTTTCTGGGAAGCGTATCGGCCGATCTGGCGGAACATTCCACCTTCCTGCCCATCTGGATTGTGGGCAGCGAACCACCCAACAATCGAATTCTGGTGCCGGTGGACGGTTCGGAAAGCGCCTTGCGGGCGGTGGACCATCTGGGCCATATGTTCAAAGGCAATCAGGACGTGCGGTTTCAATTTTTTCATGTCATTCCCCGCATGATCGAATCCTGTCCCATCGACTTCGGATCCGGACTGGAACGGCTGGAACGTGTCGGGCGTCGCGGTGCCCACCACTGCATCGATAATTTTTACGCCAAGGCGGTCAACCTCCTTGAGACCGCCGGCCTCAGAGAGCGACAGATCGATATCAAGGTTTCCGAACGGATGATCAACCCGGGCAAGGGTATTGTCTCGGAAATCAATCGAGGGGATTTCCGTACGGTGGTCATCGGACGCCGTGGCATGAACCAGTCTTTCTTCGCCGGCAGCGTATCCCGCTACCTGCTCAACAAAACCGATCAAGTCACCCTCTGGCTGGTCACCTGAGAAGCGCTTATCCCGCCTATCGTTGTAGAACCACAACTGAAGGCTTTTGTGCGAATACAAGGACGGTCGGCCACCTGGAACCACAGGAATCGTCACCTATTTCGAGGACCTCAAGTTTGCCGTCCGATGCCGAAAGCATGCCCAAAACCATTGCTGGATGAGCACTATCAATGGCCACCGCAATGGTGATCGGTCTACCGACAGGTTCTCAAAGGCTTTTCTTAAAGGAGCGCCACGGGCCCTGCTGAGGTTCCCAATCATTTTCACATCCTATTCAAATCGTATTCTAATGTGCTATTAACATAACACTAACATCAACCGCGTATTTGCCCTGTCAGCGTTTCATTTTCATCAACCCGTAACGAGTTTAAAACATGGCGAAAGAAACCATTCTGGTCGTTGACGACGAAGAAGACATTCTGGAACTGGTCCGGCACCATCTCAAACGCGAAGGTTTTGCGGTCCAGTGTGCCGACTCCGGCGAAAAGGCGCTCACGGCGGCCCGCAACAGCCCTGTCAATCTGATGGTTCTGGACCTCATGCTGCCGGGCATCGACGGCCTGGAAGTGACCCGGAGGCTGAAAAACGATCCCCAGACCAAACACATCCCCATTCTCATGCTGAGTGCCAAAGGCGAGGAATCGGATGTGGTCACCGGACTGGAACTCGGAGCGGACGATTATGTCACCAAACCTTTCAGCCCCCGCATTCTGATCGCACGCACCCGGGCGATTCTTCGGCGCGGCGGCAATGAGCCGCCGGATGAAACGAAAATCATCAGGGTTCATGACATCGAGATTCATCCGGGACGACGCAGCGTGACGATCCTGGGCCAGCCGGTCAGTCTGACCTATACCGAATTCCAGGTCCTCAGTATCCTGGCCCGACGGCCCGGGTTGGGTATTTACCCGTTCTCAGATCGTGGATATGGTACGCGGCGACGATTACCCGGTGACCGACCGTTCCGTTGATGTTCAGATTGTCGGCCTGCGGAAAAAACTCGGCCGCCACGGTGACACCATCGAAACGGTCCGCGGCGTCGGCTACCGCTTCAAAGAATCCTCATGAAACGCAAACGTCTTGTCTGGCAAATATTCCCGTCCTTCCTGTTGATCACCCTGATCGCGATCATCACAGCCATCTGGTTTGCCTCCCATGCGCTGGAAATCTTCTTTCTGGATCAGACCGCAACGGATCTGAAGGATCGCATCGCACTGGTCCGCTATCAGATCGAGCCCAGCCTGCAGCCGCTTCAGGCCGGACGTATCGACCGCATCTGCAAAGAAACCGGCCAGCTGTCTTCGACCCGGTTTACGGTCATTCTGCCCGACGGCACCGTGGTTGGCGATTCCCAGGAGAATCCGGTGCACATGGACAACCACGCCGGTCGCCCGGAAATCAGCGCCGCCATGCGCTACGGTTCCGGCCAATCCGTTCGATACAGCAAAACCCTCGATCGCCGCCTGATGTATGTCGCTGTGGCCGTTAACATCCAGGGCCGCACGGCGGGCGTTGTGCGCGCCGCCTTTTCGGTGACATCTCTGGAAACCAAAATGCGCGCCATTCGATGGCGAATGGCCGGCGGAGGGTTGCTCATCGCCGTTATGGTGGGGCTAGTCAGTCTCCTGGCCGCCCGCAAAATCAGCCATCCGATTGAAATGCTGAAACAGGGCGCCGATGCTTTTGCCGCCGGCAACCTGACCCATAAGATGGCCCTGCCCGACACCGAAGAACTGGCCGGGCTGGCCCAGGCCATGAACAAGATGGCGACCCGCCTGGATAATCGTATCGCCACCGCCATCAATCAGAAAAACGAGTTGGAAACCGTTCTATCGAGTATGCGTGAGGGCGTGGTGGCCATCGACACCGGTGAAGCCATAATGAGCATGAACCCGCTGGCCGCGGAAATGTTTGACTGCGACCGCGATCAGTCCAAAGGACGCAGCATTCAGGAAGTGGTCCGCAATCTGGCGCTGCAGGCCTTCGTGACCAGAGCCCTGGAGACCGAAGACTCGCTGGAGGACGATATCTCCTTTTATCGTCAGACCGAAATTATTCTCAATATCAAAAGCTCAACTATTGTCGACAGCACCGGAAAGCGCATCGGCACCCTCCTGGTCATGACGGACGTTACCCGTTTGAGGCGCCTGGAACATATGCGACGCGACTTTGCAGCCAATGTCTCCCATGAAATCAAAACCCCATTGACCGCTATCAAGGGTTATGTGGAAACCTTATACAACAGCGAAGTGGATTCGCCGGAAGACACCCAGCGTTTCTTGGGGATCGTCATGAAACATGTCAATCGACTCGAATCCATCGTTGAAGACCTGCTGTTCCTGTCGCGCATCGAACGGGAGAGTTTCCGCGAAGCGCTCAATCTGTCCATTGCGCGGATGGGGGACATTTTCCAGACGGTCATCCAGGTCTGCCAGAAAAATGCCGAGGCCAAACATATCGACATCCAGGTCAAGCGTGGTGAAGACCTGCAGGCCACGGTGGATGCCACCCTGCTGGAGCAGGCCATCCTCAATCTTCTGGACAACGCCATCAAGTATAGCAAAGAGAGCAGCCGAGTTCAGATCAGCGCCGAAAAGCGCGACGGCAGGATCGCCATCCATATCCAAGATTTTGGCTGCGGCATCGCCCAGCGTAATCTGTCACGTCTGTTTGAAAGATTTTATCGGGTGGATAAAGCCCGCAGCCGCCAACTGGGCGGAACCGGCCTGGGATTGGCCATCGTCAAGCATATCGTGCAGGCGCACGAGGGTGAAGTGACGGTGGATAGCCGGCTGGGAGAGGGAAGCACGTTTTCGATCTATCTGCCCTGATTTATTTCGAGGGATCTTTGGCTACCGGCCGCACGAATTTGACTCCGATACCCTCATCCGTGATGCGCACCACCTTTCCCCGCACTTTGATGGGATCGGCATTGCGTGCCGGGGTAAAATTGAGCAGAATTTCCTGCCCGACATTGAACGGTTCCCGCGTTTCGATAAACACGCCGGTCGGGCTGATGTTCTGGATGGTGTCACGGTAGGCACGATCGTGGGTGGCATAATACACGGTGAGACTGGTTTCTCTTCGCATATGGCGGCGTGTGTGGCGGGCCTTCTTTTTCTCAAGGTCCTCAAGTATCGCCACCTGCTCCTCAAATGTCAAATCCGTGATGAGTTCAAATAACCGGAAGGTAACATCCGTTTGGCTGAGTTTCTTTTTAGTTTCCGCCATAGTCACGCTCCTCCATGGGTCTCGCTTGCATGCCGTGCCGCCCGCCAGCGATAGGGCTTCGGCACTGGCGCCCTGCTTATCTGTTTTATTAGTCGGATTGCCGGATATTGTCAAAAAAAAAATGGCGCGTTACGAGGAATGAAAAAGCAGGCTTTCGAGGGAGGGGACAAAACGTCCGGCTTGTTGGCGCGTTATTTCGATTGCTCTCAGCCGCAATACCATCATCTCTTCCGGATGGTCAAAGCGTTCGATTCGTTTCGTGCCAACCCGAAACACTTCATGCGTATCAGGGATGAAAAATGAAAACCACGTTGTTCAACAGAAAATACGTTACCCTCATCTATTCAATCCTTTCTATAGACGTCGTGAAGAAGAATGCCACGTAGCATTCCGCGGAAACCGACAAGTGCTAAAAGATCGAGGAATGGGCCAGCCTGCATGGCCTACTTTCAACGATGCCGATGTTAAATCCCGATGAGCCCCTGTTTAGGAATTCATTAGGAATCAGGATAGCTGATGTCTCACGCGCGCTTATTCTTCGAACAGGAAAAATAAAAATCAATCCATTATCAAAACCCTAATGTTTTTCTAACTTGTCCCTAACAATCCGTGCCATATATGTATCAAGGCATAGTGAATTCATCATCATGGTCCAGGCTAGCGCTACGCCACCTTGTCAGGTAATGAGGGGCCGCGGACGGTCCGCCTGGTCAAACGAAAAGGATACCTTCATGGCCAGATATTTTCATAAGGAACTCGAAAAGATAAAAAAGATGATCCTGTCGCTCGGCGCGATGGTCGAAGAGCGGGTGCGGCGTATCGCCAAGGTCGTCACCGAACGGGACGCCGACCTGGCGCAGGAACTCATCCGGTCGGATTTTGAAATCGATGAGATGGAAGTTGAAATCGAAGAGGAGTGCCTCAAGATCATGGCGCTGCACCAACCGGTGGCCATCGACCTGCGCTTCCTCGTTGCTGTTATCAAGATCAATAACGACCTGGAGCGCATCGCCGACGAAACCGTCAATATCGCGCAGCGCATCAAAACCATGGTGAAAGACAAACCGGCCGGCTTTGCATTCGACTACGAACCCATGACCTCGGAAGTGGAGAACATGCTTAAACTGAGCCTTGATGCGCTTGTCAACATGGATGTCGACACGGCCTTCAAGGTTGTCACGATGGATGACGGGGTCGACAGTGTCCACCGCCAGGTCTACCAGCTCATTTGCGATGAAATGACGCATCATCCCGACCAGGTGGCTTTTTTGATCAACTTCTATCTTGATTTCACGACATTTGGAACGCATCGGCGATCATGCCACCAACATCGCCGAAGAAGTCATCTACTTGATCGAAGGCGAAATTGTCCGGCATGCCGACTACTAGAACCTGATCATATGAAAAAGCTACCGTTACGGTATAACCGGCCGTCAAACCGCTCCCGTCCGGTGACAGCCAACCGTCTTTACTTCCGGTATCGCGGTTTAAAAAATGGACGGCCCCCGCTTTCACACGAATCTATCGCAAAACTAGCCGTATGATAACCCGCCCCTAACATGTTCCTAACACGCCCCCATTACCTATTGTCAGCCATTGAAGAACGGCCGCGTATTGCTGCTTCAACATCGACAACCAAGAGACCCATGCGATGATTTCACCGTCTGTCATATTGACCGCCATCCTGCTGCTGATGTCGGCCGCCTATTTTGCCGGCAAAAAACGCGCCTTCGCGGTGGCGGGCAGCCCGGCGGGTCTGTTGCAAATGCATTCGCGCCCCACCTATTATGGTCTTTTGACCGCCTTGTGGTGCGGGATCCCGGCCCTGATCGTATTCAGTGCCTGGTCTGGTTTCGAATCCGGTATCATCACGCAGCTTGTTATCGCCGGTCTACCTGACGCCATGCGTGAATTGCCGGCCGATCGTCTGAACCTGATCATCAACGATATCCGGAACTTGGTCAGCGGTAATATCGTGTCGGCGGACATCGATCAAACCCTGCGATCCGCGGCGGATCACTACCTGCAGCTCCAGACGATCAGTCATGCCGCCCTGGCCGTGGTCATTCTGGCGCTGGCCATGTCGGCCATCGCCATACTCATGCGCATCATCTCACCCACCCTGCGGGCGCGCAATCAGGTTGAAAGCATCATCAAGTGGATTCTGATTGCCTGCTCCACGATTGCGATTTTTACGACCATCGGGATTCTGCTGTCCGTCCTGTTTGAGGCCATTCGATTTTTTGAAAAAATTTCGATCACGGAATTTTTATTCGGCTTGAAGTGGAGCCCCCAGATGGCCATCCGGGAAGATCAGGTGGGCTCCTCGGGGGCTTTCGGTGCGGTTCCGGTCTTTGCCGGCACGCTGATGATCTCGGCCATTGCCATGGTCGTCGCCGTTCCCGTCGGCCTGCTGTCCGCCATCTATCTATCGGAGTACGCCAACCGCCGCTTCCGCGCCATTGCCAAACCGTTGATGGAAATCCTGGCCGGAATCCCGACCGTGGTTTACGGCTTTTTTGCCGCTCTGACCGTGGCCCCCTTCATCCGGGATACCGGGATCGGCCTGGGGCTCGATGTGTCATCCGAAAGTGCTCTGGCCGCCGGTTTGGTGATGGGCATCATGATTATCCCCTTCGTCTCTTCACTGTCCGACGATGTCATCAACGCCGTGCCCCAGGCCATGCGGGACGGCGCCTACGGCCTGGGGGCCACCAAGTCCGAGACCGTCAAACAGGTGATCCTGCCGGCGGCCCTGCCCGGCATCGTGGGCGGTGTGCTGTTGGCCGTCTCCCGTGCCATCGGGGAGACCATGATCGTCGTCATGGCGGCCGGTTTGGCCGCCAACCTGACCGCCAACCCGCTGAAAACCGTCACCACCGTGACCGTACAAATCGTCACCCTCCTGGTGGGCGATCAGGAATTCGACAGCCCCAAGACCCTGGCCGCCTTTGCCCTGGGTCTGATCTTGTTTATCGCCACGCTGATCCTTAACGTCATCGCCCTCCATGTGGTGCGCAAATACAGGGAACAATATGAATAACGCCAATGCCAACGGCTTGCATCCCGGCCGTCGTGCGATCGATATCGTGAATGCCGGATTATCCAAGCGCTACCGCAGGGAACGCCGCTTCCGCCTGCTATGGCATCAGTGCCATCCTGGCCAGCCTGCTCTTTCTTTCGTTTCTGTTCGGCAGCATCATCAGCAAGGGCTATTCCGCGTTTCAACAGACGTTTATCCGGCTGGACATCTTCTTCGATCCGGCCATCTTGAGCCAGGAGTCCCTGACCACCGCCAATTACCCGGGCGTCGTGAAACAATCCCTCCGGCAAATGTTTCCGGAAGTCACCACCCGCCAGGACAAACGCATGCTCTACGGCATGGTCAGCAACGGGGCCGCGTTTCAGGTTCGCAAGCTGGTGCTGGATTCCCCGGAAATGATCGGGCAGACCCTGCCCCTCTGGGTGGCGGCGGACGATGATATCGACATGCTCGTGAAGGGGCACTTCGACCTGGATGTCCCGGAAAGCGAACGCCGTATCAAAGACATTCAGCTGGCCTGGATCGATCGCCTGCAAAAGGAAAATCGCACTGGAAAAACGTTTCAACCGAACGTTCTTTACCGCCGGCGACTCGCGCGAACCTGAACAGGCCGGCATTCTCGGTGCGGTGATGGGATCGTTTTACACCCTCCTGGTAACCCTGCTGCTGTCGTTTCCGATCGGCATCGCCTCGGCCGTCTACCTGGAGGAGTTTGCCCCCAAGAACCGCTGGACCGATCTGATCGAAGTCAATATCAACAACCTCGCGGCGGTGCCCTCCATTGTCTTCGGACTGCTGGGCCTGGCGGTTTTTCTGAATTTCTTCGGCCTGCCGCGCTCGGCCCCGCTGGTGGGCGGCCTCGTGTTGACCTTGATGACCCTTCCGACCATCATCATTGCCAGCCGGGCCTCGCTGCAGTCGGTTCCGCCGTCGATCCGGGAGGCGGCCCTGGGCATCGGGGCCTCCAAGATGCAGATGGTCACCCATCATGTCCTTCCCCTGGCGATGCCCGGCATTCTGACGGGCACCATCATCGGCATGGCCCGGGCGCTGGGTGAATCCGCCCCGCTGCTCATGATCGGGATGGTGGCCTTTATCGTGGATATTCCGGGAGGCTTAACGGATTCCGCAACCGTCCTGCCGGTCCAGATCTTTCTCTGGGCGGACAGCCCTGAGCGGGCTTTTGTGGAACGAACCTCGGCGGCCACGATTGTCTTGCTGGCGTTTCTGATCGTGATGAACGCCACGGCCGTCATTCTGCGCAAGAAGTTTGAACGGCGCTGGTAACGATCGTGACATTTGGTTCATGATGAAAACATGATTTTAATACCATCCTAACAAAACCCTAAAACTGGGTTTTTATAGTGGGCAACGTGCACGGTTACCCTAACTTGACCATAATGGCATGTTTTATTGATTAAAATTCTTCAGGAGGAACACATGATTAGAAAGTCAATTCTGTTGGCCGCCGCCACCTTTTTCATGGCGACGGCCGGAAGCGCGTATGCGGCATCCGCCCGCGACAACATCAGCATCGTCGGCTCTTCCACGGTCTACCCGTTTGCCACCGTCGTGGCCGAGCAGTTCGGGAAAACCACCAGTTTCAAAACCCCCAAGATCGAGTCCACCGGATCGGGCGGCGGCTTCAAGCTCTTCTGCGCCGGCGTGGGTGTCGAACACCCGGACATCACCAATGCTTCCCGGGCCATGAAAAAATCAGAATACGAAAAGTGCCAGGCCAACGGCGTCAAGGAAATCGTCGAAGTCAAGATCGGGTATGACGGCATTGTCATCGCCAATTCCAAGAAAGCCAGCCCGCTGAAACTGACCCGCAAAGACATCTTCCTGGCCCTGGCCAAGAATGTTCCCGATCCTACCGGAGCGGAAAAACTGGTCCCCAACCCTTACAAAACCTGGAAAGACGTCAACCCGGCCCTGCCGGATGTTAAAATCGAAGTCCTGGGGCCGCCGCCCACCTCCGGCACCCGCGATGCCTTTGTGGAACTGGTCATGGAAGAGGCCGCCAAGAAAGTACCGCTTTATCAAGGCCATGGACGAAGAACGCCTTCAAGGCCGCCGCCCACACCGTCCGTGAAGACGGCCCCTATGTGGAAGCCGGTGAAAACGACAACCTGATCGTGCAGAAACTGAATGCCAATCCCGATGCGCTCGGTCATCTTCGGGTTCAGCTTCCTGGATCAGAACACCGATACGATCCAGGGCTCTTTCGTCGACGGCGTGCAGCCGACCTTCGAAGCCATTGCCGACGGCTCCTACCCGGTGTCGCGCCCGCTGTTCTTCTACGTCAAAAAAGCCCACGTGGACGTCATCCCGGGCATCCAGGAATACCTGACCGAATTTACGTCGGAGAAAACCTGGGGGCCGGACGGCTACCTGAGCGAAAAGGGGCTGATCCCGATGCCGGATGAAGAACGTCAGCAATACCAGAGCGATGTCAAAGCACTCAAACCGCTCATGATGAAATAGGATAAAACCCGTGGCCGACCGGTGGAACATTTGTTTGACGCCGGTCGGCCCGATTATTATGATGTGGCATAGCGCTCTTTGGTACTATGCCGCTTGGAATTCACACCAATCGACAAGAAATAAAGCGCAATGGATGCCGCAGCCAACTTTGAGGAATTCACGGTGGGAATCGATAACACGCAGACGGCCGCGACCGGGCCCGCAAAAGTTAAATCAGGCCGCATTCTTTTCAATCGCGACAGTCGCGACACCGTCGGCGAAGCCTTTGTTGAGGATGCCCGCATGACCTGCCGTGACGTCAACGTCTATTATGGCGACAAACAGGCCATCAACAACGTATCGCTCGATATCGGACGCAACCAAGTCATTGCCATGATCGGCCCTTCCGGATGCGGCAAATCCACCTTTCTGCGGTGTCTGAACCGTATGAACGACACCATCGACACCTGTCGCGTCACAGGCGAGATCACGCTGGATGGCATCGATGTGTACGGCAAGGATATCGATGTGGTCCCGCTGCGGGCCCAGGTCGGCATGGTGTTTCAGAAGCCCAATCCCTTTCCCAAATCCATCTACGACAACGTGGCCTACGGTCCGCGCATCCACGGCCTGGCGCAAGATAAGACCGAGCTGGACGAAATCGTCGAAACCTCGCTGCGCAAAGCCGGTCTGTGGGAAGAAGTCAAAGACCGCCTGGCCCAGCCCGGCACCGGCTTGTCCGGCGGTCAGCAGCAGCGCCTGTGCATCGCCCGCACCATCGCCGTGAGCCCCGAAGTGATCCTGATGGACGAACCCTGCTCCGCCCTGGATCCGATTGCCACCGCCATTATCGAAGATCTGATCGACGAGCTCAAACAGCAGTATTCCATCGCCATCGTCACCCACTCCATGCAGCAGGCTTCCCGGGTTTCCCAGCGCACGGCCTATTTTCACCTGGGGGATTTGATCGAAGTGGGCAACACGGCGCAAATTTTCACCAATCCCCGCCACCAGCTCACCCAGGATTACATCACCGGCCGCTTTGGCTAAATTGGGCTAAATTCCCCCGCCGCCTGAAAACCAAATACACGTCTGGTTCGTGCACGGCACGACGATCCGTTGCGCAACCCCTGCCGCCGCGGCGTGCTAAAAAAACATGATCGCCCTCTAAAAAAAATCTTGACAGGGCCTGAGCATCTCCTATATTAGTTCACACTATGAATGAAAATACCGCACAACATAACGGGGATATCGCTGGCTACCAGTTAACCCAGTTTCAGGAGCTTATCGCCAAGTTGTTCCAGTGCTGCCAGGAACGCATGCAGTACCAGAGCGATCGCTTTGCGCTGCCAGATGCCGAGCTGCGCTGCCTGCAGCTCTTTGCCAACGAGCGCTATCTGACTCCCAAGGGCATTGCCTACAAAATGAACGTGGTCAAAAGTCGGGTCACCAGGATTATTGACGGCATGGTGGGCCGTAAACTGATTCAACGCATTAAAGATCCCGAAGATTCGCGCATTACCCTGCTGAGCCTGACTCCTAAAGGACAGGATAAATTGAATGAAATCAATTCGTTTTTGGAGTCCATTCACCTAGAAGTACTGTCTCAAATGGCCCCCGAACAACGCAAGACGGTGCTAGCCAACCTGGAGGTACTCAAGGCATCCATGGAGGCTGTTAAGGAATTAATGGTGTAACCCGAAAGGCAATTTTCCGCCCAATTTAGGATAAGTGGGCGTTTTTTTAATCATTTTAGTTCACACCATAAACCTTATAGTTAATTATTTGATATATAGCTCTGATATATTAATACATTTTAAGTTTATACCGTTAACTTCAAGGAGGATATCATGGAACACATCGAAACCCAGCTGGCCGAGCTGAAAACCCAACTGGATGCGCTGCAGAAAAAGAGTCCGGAGAACAAGCTGTCCATGATCTGCTTCAGCGGCGATCTGGACAAGGCCCTGGCATCCTTTATCATCGCCACCGGAGCGGTCGCCATGGGCATGGACGTGGTGATGTTTTTTACCTTCTGGGGCACGCCTGTGCTGCGGGACGCCAACAAAAGCGTGGGCGGCAAGGATACCATGGGCAAAATGTTCGGCGCCATGCTGCCCAAAGGCACGGGCGGTGTCAAGCTGTCCAAGATGAACATGGGGGGCATGGGCACGGCCATGATGAAATCTCTCATGAAGCAAAAGAATGTCGCCTCCCTCGATCAGATGATCAAAATGGCCGAGGAACTCGGGGTGCGCATCTATGTCTGTGAAATGTCCATGGACCTCATGGGCTTCAAACGCGAAGAGATGATTCAGTACGAAGGCCTGGAGTTCTGCGGGGTAGCCAAGTTTCTGGAAGAAGCGATGGACAGCAAGATTCAGCTATTTATATAGACGCCATCCCAAAAATGAATTTTGAGAAAGCGTCAAAAAACCATCAAAGGAGATCTAAAATGAGTGATGACATCAAAATCAGCAAATCGTTCGATCTGAAGGGGCTGGCATGTCCCATGCCGGTCGTTAAAGTCAGCAAAGGCATCAAAGAAGTTGAAGTGGGCGAGGTCATCGAAGCCCTGTCCACGGATCCCGGCGCCCTGACCGACATCCCGGCCTGGGCACGCACCACCGGCAACGAAGTTGTGAAGACCGATCAGGACGGCGACGTCATCCGCTTCTACATCAAACGCAACGCATGATCGGATCAACCCCGCGCCTGGTGCATCCGGCGCGGGTGACGCCAGCACCGGCAACCGACGGAGGACTCAGTGGAAACCATATCCTATATTATCCTTGTGCCCATGGTCTACCTGGCCGCAGCCATTTTTGTTATCGGCACGACGGCACGCCTGATCAAAATTTTCAAGGCGCCCAAACACCCTGCGACCCTGCAGATATTTCCTGAAAAACGGCCGGCCTGGCTGTGGGCCCTGCACGACACATTTCTCTTCCCGACCGTTCGACGCCACAAACCGGTCCTGTGGATCTTTCTCATGCTGTTTCATGTCTGCCTGCTGCTGCTGATCATCGGTCACCTGGAGCTGTTCGGCGAATTCGAAATCCTGCAGATTATTCCGCACGAAATATTTCTCGGCAAAGGCCTGATCGGCCTGCTGACCGGCATATCCCTGCTCTACTTCCTGTTTCGACGCTTCCGGTCGCCGGTCCGCGACCTTGTCCGTTCCGGAGGACTACTACCTGTTGATCCTGCTGTTTCTGATCGTCCTGTTCGGCAGCCAGATGGATTGGGCCCGCAACTGGTACTTCTACGAGAGCATGACCGTGGAAGATTACCGGGACATATCTCGGCGGCCTGATCACTTTTGCAGCCTGACCTGCCGGCCAGTGTCACCGAAAGCGGTCACTCTTTCATGCTTGTACTGCATGTCTTCCTGGCCAACCTGTTTCTGATCTTCTTTCCCTTCAGCCAGGCCATGCATTCCTTTTTATCACTACCCATGAACAAACTGCGGAGAGGGTAACCCATGGACGCAAAGACACGGGACGATCTGCTGGGACTTTTCCAGAGCAAGCTGAACGAAGCCATGCGCTTCTATCTCGAAACCTGCACCCGTTGCGGCGTCTGCACGGAGGCATGCCACGTCCACGCCTCCATGGGGCAGGTACGCTACATCGCCGCCTATCGGCATGAAATCATCCGGCGCCTCTATAAAAAATACTTCAAGGCCCGGGGCAAGCTGTGGCCCTCGGTAGGCGAATCCAAAGAACTGACGGAAATGGCCCTGGACGAGCTTTACGAGGCGGCCTACTCCTGCACCGGGTGCCGGCGCTGCATGGTCTACTGCCCTTTCGGCATCGACACCCAAATGCTCATGTCGATTGCCAAACTGCTCTTGATCGGCGCCAAGGCCGAGCCGGAAACGCTGACCATGCTGGCGGACATGTCCGTCGAGAAGGGCAAATCAATCGATATATTCAAAGAAGGGTTCATCAAGGGGCTCAAACGGCTGGAGGGCGACGTTATCGCCAAATGGCACCAGGAAGCCGGTGAAGCCGTTATCCCGGTCGATGTGGAAGGGGCCGACCTGCTCTACGTGGCCCTGACCGGTGCCCACTCCATTATTCCTGCCGCCGCCGTCTTCAATGCCGCCGGTGAAAAATGGACCCTGAGCTTTTTCGAGGCGGTCAACTTCGGCGCCTTTGTGGGCGACCCCACCCGCACCAAACTCATCCTGGACCGGATCGTCAACGAAGCCCTGCGGCTTAAAGTCAAAGAAGTTTGCATCTGCGAATGCGGCACGGCCTTCCGGGTCATGAAACAGTTGTCCGGCAAACAACCGTTTAAAGTCTCCTCCATCACGGAAGTGCACGCGCGTTACCTCAAGGAAGGCCGCATCCGGCTGGACAAATCCAAATTCAACGTGCCGATCACCTATCACGACCCTTGCCAGATCGCGCGCAACGGCGGCGTGATGGACGCCCCCCGCTACATCCTGCAGCATTTAACCGACGATTTCCGCGAAATGGCGCCCGAGCCCGCCTACAACTGGTGCTGCGGTGGCGGCGGCGGGTTGGTGGCATTGGGGGAGGACACCCTGGACTTCCGGATGAAATCCTCCCGGGTCAAGGTCGATCAGGTGCGCCGGACAGGCGCCAAAGTTCTGACAACCGCCTGTGAAAACTGTCACACGCAGCTCAGCAACCTGAACGACCATTACAAGATGGAAGCCGATGTCACGTTTTTGTCATCCATGGTGGCCGACGCACTGGTTCCCGCCTGAACCCGCTCGGGTTCGACCGGTTCGCTGGGCAACCATTTTATAGATGGCCACAAGTCAAGTTTTTAGGGCTTTTGGTCCTCATTTAACGGGCAACTGCTCCTGGCGGGGCAGGATTCAACAAAGGTTAGGAGGTAATACACGATGAGGAAAACGATTTTATGCATGGCAATCCTGGCCTGTACGCTGATGCTTGCCACAGCGTCCATGGCCACCAACGGCGACAACTTGATTGGAATCGGACCTATTTCGCGCGCCATGGGCGGAACCGGGATCGCGGCACCCCAGGACGCCATCAGCGCTGTTTTTTCCAATCCGGCGGCCATGTGTTTCGGCCCCTATTGCCCGTCGTCCGAGTTCAACTTCTCCGGCACCCTTTTCATGCCGAAGATCGACGCCAAGATCACCACGGCCAACGGGGTCGTCAAAGCCGACAGCGAAGACAATGTTTATGCCATCCCGGCCATCGGACTTTCCGTTCCCTTGTCGGAGGATAATCCCAAGAACTGGCGCTTCGGGCTGGCGGCCTACGGAGTGACCGGCCTGGGCGTGGACTATCGGGACACCCCCATCGATCAGGCGACCTATCCCAGCGGCGCCCCGGTGGCTTCCGGTGAATACACCGAACTGCAGATCATGAAATTCGCACCGTCCCTGTCGTTCCAGCTGCTGCCCAACCTGTCCCTGGGGCTGGCTTTCCATATCGACTACGAAACCCTCGACCTGGGCGACGGCGGCTCCACCGCCTATGCCTTCGGTTTTCAGCCGGGCATCATCTACAAGCCCATCGACAACCTGTCCCTTGGCCTGACCTATGTCTCCCCCCAGAAAGCCACCTTCGACAACGTGACCGATTTTGACCAGGACGGCTCCCGAGACGATCTCGACTTGGAGGCCCCCCAGCAACTGGGTTTCGGCGCCGCCTACCTTTTCACCGGCATCGATCTGCTGCTGGAAGCGGATACGAAATGGATCAACTGGTCCAACGCCGACGGTTACGACGACTTCGACTGGGACGATCAATGGGTGTTTGCCATCGGAGCGCAATGGCAGCCCATTCAGGGCCTGTTCCTGCGGGCCGGATACAACTATGCGGAAAGCCCGGTCAACGAGCACAACGGCTGGGACGGCAGCTTCGCCGGCCCGGGACTGCCCAACAGCGTCACCACCGTGCAGGGGAAAACCCTCCCCACCTACTACTATGAAACCTTCCGCACCATTGGTTTTCCGGCCGTGGTGGAGCACCATGTGACCTTCGGGGTCGGTTACCAGATCTCCCCGACGGTCGAACTCAACGTCGGGTACATGTACGGCTTTGAAAACGACATCACCGAAACGGGGATCAGCCCGGATGGCGGCCCGGTGGAAATCAAATCCACCCTGAGCGAACAGGCCATCGATTTCGGTTTCACCTGGCGGTTCTAGCATACCCATCTGCCGCGAACGAGACCTGTAGGATCCTCTTGGGGGGGGGCGTCGCCCCCCCTTTTTTCTGCCCGGAGTTGTAACCGCTCGGCTGACGAACGCTCATTACCCCATCAGAAGGCCGTCGTCGCGATCTGACATAACCCTTCTGCATGCGTTCCTTTTGCCTCGGAGCGCTGTTTTGTGTATAAGAATGGGTGCCTGACTTTCCTGACAAAACCAACGTCATTTATAACTGTTTCCTGGGCCACCGGTCCGTTTGGGAGGTAAACCTATGGAAGTCCAATCCTTTACCGCGCACGATCTTTTTACCTGGTTGACCCGCAAGGAAGATTTTCTCCTGCTCGATGTCCGCAACGACGTCGAGTTTTCGCGTTTCAAAGTCGAAGGGCCCTATCCGTTCGACATGGTCAATGTCCCCTACATGGAGTTTATCGAGATGGAGGGGGATAGCGTGGCCCGTGTTCCCAGGGGCAAAAAAGTCCGCATTGTGTGCGCCAAAGAGGGTTCTTCTAAATTTGTCGGTGAAATCCTGGTGCAGCATGGCTTTGAAGATGTGGCCCACATGCTGGTGGGCATCAAAGCCTGGGGCAATCTGCTGGCACCCATCCGCGTCGGCGCCGGCGACGACTATGAACTATACCAGTTCCGGCGACCCGGCAAGGCTTCCTGCAGCTACGGGCTGATATCCGGCGATGAAATGATGCTTTTCGACCCGGCCAAAAATATCGAGGCCTATCTGGACTTTGCCAAAAGCAAGGGCTGCACCATCACCAAAACGTTCGAAACGCATCGCCAGGCTGATTATATCTCCGGCAGCAATGCCCTGCGACAGAGTGCCGCTGTGGAAATCGTCGCGCCTCAGGATGATTTCAAGGAAGCGGTTTTCCCTTACACGCCGGCCACGGACGGAACACGCCACGCGTTTAAAAATGGTGGCCCCGAAGTGGAAGTCATTCACACGCCCGGCCATACCCCGGGCAGCACCTGCTACCGGGTGGACTGGCCGATACCTGATTACGGGTGATACGGTTTTTATCCAGTCCATCGGTCGGCCCGACCTGGGCGGAATGGCCGCGGACTGGTCAAAGATGCTTTTTAAAACCATGACCGACATCCTCCTGAAACTGGACGACGACACCATCATCCTTCCCGGACATTACATGGCGTGGGACGAAGCGGACGAGAACCTGGCTTTTACCGCCCCGATGGGAAAAATCAAGGAAATCAACGACGCGATATACAGCATTGCGGATGAGAAGACCTTCTTTGAATTCATAGAGGCCAACATGCGGACCCAGCCCGAAGAATACGCCAAGATTCGCGAGATCAACGCCGGTCTGGTCGAGGTGGATGAGTCGCAACAGGAGATCATGGATATTGGGAAAAACGAGTGCGCCGCCAGCATGCACGCGGCAACCTGATGCACGTAGCGCGCATTTCCCGATAAATCAGATGGGGATGCTTCAAATTTGAATCAGGCCGCTTTCTCCAACTCGGCGATTTCCTCGGCCGTCATGACCCGATCGATGTCCAGCAGGATTTTCACGGCCCCGTCCATATTGGCCATGCCCAGGATATAGCGCGTATCCACTTTGGCACCGAATTCCGGAGCAGCTTCGACTTCTTCGGCCCGTACCGGCAGCACCTCGGTAACGGCATCCACCACGATGCCCATCTGGAGGGTGCTGTCCGGTCCTTTGACTTCCACCACAATGATACAGGTCCGATCGGTGTAATCGCTCTCTGTCATGCCGAAACGGAGCCGCAGATCGGTGACCGGGATCACCTTGCCGCGCAGGTTGATCACCCCTTTGACGAAGTCGGGCGTGCGCGGCACGCTGGTGATGGGCATCATGCCGATGATTTCGCGGACTTTCAGCAGCGAGATGCCATAGTCCTCCTTGGCCAGTTTAAACGTCAGATATTTGCCAGCTTTTATTTCGTCCATACCTATATTCCTTTTACAATGTTGGAGAGGTAACCGGTGGACCGAAAACCGTCCTTATCGATCCACCGGTCTTTGGGGACGGGGAGGCCCCCCTTTAGAAATCGCTGAAGGCTTCTTCGCCATCCAACGGAATCATCTGCTCCGGCGCCAATGACGGCTTGCCCTTGCCGGCCGCCGCGCGCGCAGATGAAGCCCTCGCTGTCACGTTGCTTTGCGCGCGCGGGCTTTTGAGGCGCCCTGAACATCGCCGGTCTGTTGACGACCCTCGACCAGAACCACCAGTTCCGCCACCATCTCCTTCATCTGTTCGGCCTGGGCGATCATTTCCTCGGAGGAGGATGCGGATTCTTCCGCCGTGGCGGCATTGTTCTGGACCACCTTGTCCATTTCCACGACAGCGGTGTTGATCTGATCCACGCCCTGGGCCTGCTCATTGGAAGCCGCCGCAATTTCGGCCACCAGATCGCCAACCTTGGACGCCGATTCGGAAATCACTCCGGAAACCCTTGTTGGTGCGACCCACCAACTCGGCACCGCTCCGAATCTTTAGGGAGGTTCCTTCGATGAGATTCGATGTGTTCTTGGCGGCTCCTGCCCCCAATCTCTTCGTCCCCAAAACAGGCGCCGTGAAAACGGACGGTCCGCCTTGAATAAATAGCGTAATGCGATAAGTCGCGCGGATTTCTCTGCTCGGACTCAGCAAGTTGCAGATTGATTCCGGTCAGCTTATCCAGGTAGTCGCGCATGGCTTCGAATTTCTGGGCGGCGTCGCCCAGGGTCAAATCCAGAGCTTCCCTGCGTCCCTCCCGGGTGTCCGCCTGCGACCTTCCACGATTTTACGCGATAAGACCTTCCACTTTTCCCGGGCTTTCTCATATTCCGGGATCAGGGCTTTTTCTTCTGCCGTGCGGGCCAAGGCCTTGTATTTCCCCCAGCGCGTATCCGCCTGCCGATTCCTTTCTGTCGCTTACCAGCGCTAACCCTGCGGTGGGTTGGCAAATATCATCAAGCGCCGGAGTGCTGGAGATCCGATCGCTCGAGCAGGAAATCGATGCTCGGCATGTCGACGGTAAAAATTTCATCCAGCGAATGCTGAATTTGCCGAATGCCCCTGGCTTGTCGCCCCTCCGCCGCATGGTTTGTTTTCGCATTCCAATTGACAACCGCCCCAGGCAAAACATATTGATGATAGTAATCGAAGGTCTGCAAACACGGCTGAAACATGACGCCTGCCATTAGTCGGCGACGCCGGCCGTGGCCTTCCATTTTTCGTCTTGCGCCTTGATCTGCTCCAGGGTCTTGCCCTTGGCATTTTCCGCTTTGACAGCACTAACAATCACAGGGTCGGTCCCAAGTTGGGCGAGCTCGCTGTTGGCCAGGTCGACCACTTTCTGAGGCGCCGATTCCGCCATTGCCGTTGCCGCCATACAAACTACAAACAAACTGACCATTGATAGAACGACGATTTTACGCATGGTTCATTCTCCTAAATTTATGAAGTTCAAATCGCAGACCGGATAAGGACTGCCTAAATGGTCGGATGATCTATCACACCGTCTATTCCCCAAAACCGCAGGTCATCATGCACCATTTTGTTTGCAAGCACTCAGGACGTGCTCAAAACGAATATCGGTATCGTTGCCTAAATTCTTTAATTTTTTCTAGTGGGGCTAAGACAGGGGGCAACGCATTATTATAATAGAAAAAAATTACCTTACAATTTCATTGAGATTGGAACCTTGCTATTGCCGCAACGTCAGGAAAAGATCGTCTTGGGGGCCAGCCATGAACCCATCCTGCCGCTCAAAAACCCTCCATCGAACATTGCTTGAACAATTGCTCCGAAATCACGCTTGCGGAAAACAACGTAACGCCCTCGAACCATGCGTTTTCGCAATTTCAAGCCCTTAGCCTTCTCACCCACGTCAATTCGCCCTTTCAATTGACAGCTCCACCCCCAGAATATATTGGAAGGTATCGGTGTGACGGTACCCGTTTGACGACCGCGTTCGGATCGACCATCGCCGACTTCGCCAATCCCCATAATCAACAGCTACCCCCCAACTCAGGAGTCCCAATCATGATCAGTAAAATTTACTACCAGGACCTGGGCCTGGTAAACACGAGCGAGATGTTCCGCCAGGCCATGGACGAGGGCTTTGCGGTACCGGCCTACAATTTCAACAACATGGAGCAGCTCCAGGGCATCGTTATGGGCTGTGTGGCGTCAAAATCGCCCGTAATTCTGCAGGTCTCCGGCAGTGCCCGCAAATACGCCCATGCCGCCCTGCTGCCCCATCTGGCTGCAGGGGCGGTCGCCATGGCGGAAGCCCTGGGACAGCCGATCCCGATCGCCCTGCACCTCGATCACGGCAGCTCCTTCGAGCTTTGCCAGGACTGTATCGAAAGCGGGTTTTCCTCCGTCATGATCGACGGATCCCACCTGTCCTTCCAGGAAAACATGGCGCTCACCCGTCAGGTGGTCGATTTCGCCCATGATTTCGACGTCACGGTCGAAGGCGAGCTGGGGGTCCTGGCCGGCATCGAGGACGAGGTGGTGGCCGAAAAATCCCATTACACACGGCCCGAAGAAGTGGAGGAATTCGTGGGGCAAACCGGCGTGGACAGCCTGGCCATCTCCATCGGCACCTCCCACGGGGCTTATAAGTTCAAGGTTAAACCCGGCGAAGAACCGCCCCCGCTCAGGTTTGACATCCTGGAAGAAGTCGAAAAACGCGTGCCGGGCTTCCCGATCGTGTTGCACGGCGCTTCGTCCGTCATGCCGGAATACGTTGCCATGATCAATCAGTACGGCGGCCGGATGGACGATGCCGTGGGCATTTCGGAAGACCAGCTGCGGCGGGCGACCCGGTCGGCCGTGTGCAAGATCAATATCGACAGCGACGGGCGCCTGGCCATGACGGCTGCCATCCGCAAGGTTCTGGCCGAAAACCCGGGCGAGTTCGATCCCCGCAAATACATCGGCGCGGCCCGGGAAGCCCTGGTGGCCATGGTCAAACACAAAAACGAAAATGTGTTAGGCAGCGCCAATAGAATTAGCGTTTATCCGTTAGTGGCAATATTAGGCCCAGACCGTGTCCTCGCCAGGATCCGATAGCCTTCAAAAAAAGGCTTAAGGCCCTTTAATGGTTTGGGTTTTATCCCCTTTGTTCCGCGCCGAGCATCACCGATACGGCCGGAAAAAGCGCGCGGACTGTCTGAGTCCGCCGATAGCGGGCGAGTTTCCGCGTGCGCCGGGCGAATCGGCGACGCGCAGGATGAAGCGGGACACGGCGCCTTCTTTTGGTTCGTTTTCTTACGCGTGTAAGAAAATGAACATTCGACAAAGATTCTTTCGATAGATAGCAATGCTTTGGATTCTCAATCATCGGTAGCGCCTTAAATTAAAAACAGAGTGCCAAAAACCATGAAAATCCTCACCACCCCCCACATGGAACGCTGCATCGGGTGCTACTCCTGCTCCCTGGCCTGCGCCCGGCTGGTACACCGGAACCTGTCCTGGCTGACGGCCGGCATCCGCATCAAATCTTCCGGCGGGCTCTCCACCGGATACACGGCCATTACCTGCCTGGCCTGCAACCCCGCCCCCTGCGCGGCGGCCTGCCCCACCGGGGCGTTTTCCCAGCGCAAGGGCGGCGGCGTCCGTGTGCAAAAAGTCGCTCTGCATCCATTGCGGCGAATGCGCCCCGGCCTGCCCGGTGGACGCCATCTACCTGGACAACACCAGCGACCCGTTCGTCTGCATTCACTGCGGCCGCTGCGTGGACTTCTGCCCCCATGAATGTCTGGAAATGACGGGAACGGGCGACAACCTCCCGGGCGACGCCGGCAAGGAGGTGACGCCATGATCCGGGACACATTCCGGGTGTTAACCGTCGACGTGACCTCCGGGCAAGGCCGTATCGTGATGCTGGACGGGCGCGAGCAGTTTGCCGGCGGCAGCGGCCTGGCGGCACTGCTCTTCGACAAATTCGGGCGGCCGGACCGGCCCTGGAATGATGCGGAGCAGCCCTTGATCTTTGCCATCGGCCCGCTGACCGGCTACTTCCCGCTCATGAGCAAGACCGTGTGCGCCTTCAAGTCGCCCTACCACGACCAGTACGCCGAAAGTCATGCCGGCGGGCGTTCCGCCCTGGCCTTGCGCTTTGCCGACCTGGATGCCCTGGTCATCACCGGCCGGGCGCCGACACCGTCCTGCCTGGCCGTGGGCAACCATCACCTGGACATTCAGGATGTCCACTATCTCTGGGGTCTGAACGTGGATGCCACCGGCAAGATGCTGCGGCGCATGTACCCGGGTTCGGGACACCGCAGTATCCTGCGCATCGGCCCGGCCGGGGAAACCGGCGCCGCCATGGCCGGCATCAATGTGGATACCTATCGCCACTTCGGCCGTCTGGGAGGCGGTGCCGTGATGGGTGCTCAAAAACCTCAAAGGCATCGTGATCGAAGGCGATGCGGCCTTCAGCCTGCCGGCGGACAAAGCCTACCGCACGCTGTTCGAAGACGTGTACGCCAAAATGACGGCCAGCGACATGATGAGCAAGTACCACAACCTCGGTACCGCCGCCAATCTGGAATCCCTCAACGAACTGAAATCCCTGCCCTGGCGCAACCTCCAGCAGACCAGCGACCCGGCCATCACCGGGGTGACCGGCGAGAAGTTTGCCGATGACACCCTGCTGCGCAATGCGGCCTGCGCCGGCTGTCCGGTGGGCTGCATTCATGTCGGTTTCGTGCGGGAGAAGTTTATGGCCGAAAACCAGTACCTCTACCGCCAGGTGGCCTATGACTACGAGCCCATTTTTGCCACCGGCACCATGCTGGGCGTCACCGATGCCTTTGCCGTGCTGGGCATCATGGACGTGGTGGAAAAGATGGGGCTGGACGTCATGTCGGCCGGTGTGGCCCTGGCCTGGGCGGCCGAGGCCACGCAAAAGGGGCTGATTTCCGCCAAGGAATCCATCGTACCATTGGCGTTCGGGGATGCACCGGCCTTCAAGCAGGCCATCGATCACCTTGGCCGGGGCACCAACGACTTCTATCGCCTGCTGGGCCAGGGCACCCTTGCGGCCGCCAAAGAATTCGGCGGAGAAGATTTCGCCTGCGTACTCGGCCAGGAGATGGCCGGCTATGCCACCGGCGAGGTATACTATGCCGCCCAGGCATTGGGCTTTCGCCACTCCCACCTGGACACCGGCGGCTATGCCTACGACCAGAAACATGAAGAAAAAGACGTGGACCAAGCCGTTGCCTTTCTGGTCTCCGACGAGCAGGAACGTGTCTTTTTAACTTCGATGGTGTCCTGCCTGTTTGCCCGCGGCGTCTACAAGCCCGAACTGATAGCGGAGTGTCTCAGCGCACTGGGGTATACCACCCTGGCCGACAACATGGCGGCCATTTCCAGCAACATCCAGAAAAAACGCTGGCAAATCCGCCTATCCACAGGCTTCAAACCCGATCAGGTCCAGATTCCCAAACGCTTTCTGGATGTCTCAACCTGGAAAGGGAAAACCGATCCGCTGTATCTCGACGCGCTGGTGTCGGCTTATGCCCGTGCAATTGAAAAGCTGGCGCAATCGGATTCGGGGGAAGGTGAAGAACACTGACAACGTCAGGGGATTGAATCAGTCGCGGGATTCCACGTCGAAGTCTCGCGTCGGAATTCAGCTATTGATCCAATGCCAATTTGATTCCGAAAGCCATCATGATCGACCCGGTCAGGCCATCAAGGCTGCGCCTAACTTTCTTATTCTGCATCCAGGTTTTGGCCTGGTGAACAATCGAGGCCAGGAGACATTGCCAGACCATGGCGATGGTAAAATGCACGCCGGCCAGGAAAAGGGACTGCTGGAGGGCCGAGCGCGCCGGGTCGATAAACTGCGGCAGAAACGCCATGTAAAAAACAACCGCCTTGGGGTTCAGGACATTCGAGAGAAACCCTTCCAGGAGGGAACGGCGGACACTGAAGCGATACCCCCCGGCGACCTGACCGTTGAGTTTGAGTGGTTCCCCGTTACGGGCCGCCTGGCGCAAACTGATGACCCCCAACCATATCAAGTATCCGGCCCCGGCCAGCTTGAGGGCTTTAAACGCCCAGGCCGACTGCAGCAGGATAACGGAAATCCCCACAGCCGACACCACCGCATGCACAAACAACCCCGAACAGATGCCGAGACTGCTCAAAGCCCCGTCGCGCCAGCCCCCCCGCGTGGTATTTCGAATGATCAGCACCGTGTCCACCCCGGGGGTGATGGTCAACAGGGTGAGGGGAATCAAAAAAGTCCAGAATAGAGGATCCATCGGTCAGGCACTTTCTTTGTTGCAGATGGTTTGGCCCCCGGTGCAACCCCTGCTTCCTTGTGGTGCTACCGGGCCAAGGGAAGGTGAATAGCAGGGCCGGCGGCCTCACGCAATCTTTTTCTGCGGAACATGCAGCGCCGGCCGCCATTCTTGTCCGATGCGAAAACGCTATTGCGCATTGATGCACAAAGTGGCAAAAACAGTTGACAGCGACATATGCTGAATGTCTGTCCACGGATTTAAGAAATCTTACACGTGTGCTCTTCAGAAATAGGGCCCAAAAGACCCTTTCTGAAGCGGACCCCAGCGACCATTCTTGACAGGGATTGAATCACCCATGGGAGACCCCAACAAAGGGCTTTATCTGGTGCCGCGGGATTACAATGGACGAATCCTGCACGGCTATTACAGCGTTGAACTCAAGCGACGTCTTGTGGAATGCATCGACAGCTATAAGGCCATTGAGGAAATCGGCAGCAGCGGCATTTTTTATATCTCCGCCTGGCAAAGCCAGGAAAAGCAAATCTGGTATGAATACACCAGCCAATCCTTCCTGGAATTACTGGGCTGCAATCCATCCGAAGTGGCCGATGTCTTCCGCAACTGCATGGTTGACCGACGGATCTATAAAACCCTCGACATGGACGCCGGGATTTACAAAGAAGTCAAAAGTCGGGCGGAACTGGAAGAATCCTGGAAGCAATTACGGGAAGAGGTTAAGAAGACCGGATCGATCGAAGCCGTCTACAAGATTATCACCCGGGATGATCGCGTTATCTGGGTCAAAGATCAGGCCAATATCGAATTCCATTTCCAGGATCGCATCAACCTGTCCCTGGGCCTCCTGACGGTCGTCTCGAAAGAAATGGAAGCCGAAGACGAATTAAAGAAACATCACGACCACCTGGAGTCCATGGTCCTCAAGCGCACGTCCGAACTGATGCTTGTGAACCAGCAGCTCAAGCAGGAAATCGTGGAGCGCAAGCTGGCCGAATACAAGCTCAAACAAAGCAACAATCAGCTGGAGAACAATCTGGACGAAATGGTCCGGGCCATGTCGCTGACCGTTGAAGAACGCGACCCCTATACGGCCGGCCACCAGCGGCGGGCAACGGAACTGGCGGTGGCCCTGGCCCGGGAGATGGGACTTTCCGCCCACCAGTGCAAGGGCCTGCGCATGGCCGGCCTGATCCACGACATGGGCAAGATCGCCATCCCGGCCGAGATCTTGAGCAAGCCCGGCGGCCTCAACACCGTGGAGTTCCAGCTGATCCAACGCCATCCCCAGGTCGGCTATGACATCTTAAAGCAGTTTGATTTCCCCGGGGCGGTCGATCGCATTGTGCTGCAGCACCATGAGCGGCTCAACGGTTCAGGATACCCACAAGGCCTGGCGGGAGACAACATCCTGCTGGAAGCCCGTATTCTTTGCATCGCGGATGTGGTGGAAACCATCGAATCCCACCGGCCCTACCGGCCGGGGCGCGGGATCGATGAAGCGCTGCAGGAAATCAGCCGCAACCGCGGCCTGCTCTACGATCCCCACGGCGTCGACGCCTGTCTGCATCTCTTTAAATCGAAAAATTTCCAGTATTCCTGATTATCTGCGGGTCAAACAGCGTGCAACTGTCGGGCGGGCGAGAAGTTTATACGATGAGGCCTGCATGGTTGCATCCGCACCACGGTCTGAAGCATCCGTATGCAAAGCGGGGGCATACTTTGCGATAATCTCACGGTTGCCTATCCAATCAAGGGCGTCTTTTACGGTGGTAAAGAGTTTGAAATCGCGCGGCAGCTTGTTCTCCTCGGCGAAAATGGAAAAGTTGTGAAACAATCGATAGGCCGAGCTGTAACGGCGGGGGCCGTCTTCGTTGGCGACAATGACGGTTTTACCCGGGATCAGTCGGCCTTTGTCCATTGCGGATCGCAGGTATCGGGTGAATCTTGCAAGATCCATGGAGCGCATGGCGTTGAGGTTGCAGCGGCGCAAATCCATGATCTCTATAGAAGCAGGCGGGAACGCGCCGGCTCGCGCGGCGCGCAGCCATTCGTCAAGATTGAAATCGCCCGTCAATGTAAAAATGGCCAGATCAGTCTCCTGATCGTGCATAAAGGATATGGCCATGTTCGGTCCTCAATTTTCATATTTAAAATGATGGGGGTATCTGTTTGATAGCATCTCCTCGGAGTGGGTACCGTAAAAAAGGTTATCGTCCCAATGCCATTAAACTTTAGGCATGGCGCGCTATGCCGAATGTTTTTTTGTGTCCCGCCCGTCCCGTTTTTAGACGGTGGTTTGATACGCTATCGTCTGTTTTTCGGACCGGTCTATAACCCGGCGGCCGGTGGCCAGATATAGAAAAAGCCGCTGCTGAGCTCCCCCACCGATCCCGGCAGCTCGATATGGACCAGTTCCGGTTCGGCCGTGCCGGCGGTGGTGCCGGCGGCATTGTAAACGGTATCGTCCGGGAATTCTCCCCGGCGGTATACGACGACCTTGGCATCATCCGGCAGTCCGGCCAGGGTTTTGGCGGACTGGATGGCATCCTCGACATAGCCGATGCGGTCCACCAGGCCTAGCTGCCGGGCCTCCTCGGCCAGAAAAATCCGGGCCGTGCGGATCTCGGCCAGCGCTTCCGGTGAGACCTGGCGGTGCTGGGTCAACAAATCCATGAAGCGTTGGCCCAGTTGATCGGTGAGATCCTGCAGCAGGCGGGCTCTCTTCCGCCGTGCTGGGTCGGAAGGGGGATCCCATGTCTTTTTTATCGCCGCTTTTACTGACATCCACCTCGACCCCCAGTTTTTCCATCAGGCCTTCGACCTTGGGTTGCAGAAAAATGACGCCGACCGATCCGGTGATGGTGGTCGGATGGGCCACGATGCGATCCGCCGGCAGGGCGATGTAGTAGCCCCCGGATGCGGCAATCCCCATGAAAACGGCCACCATCTTGACGCCGGTTTTTTCCTTGAACGTCTTTAACTCGTGATAGAGCACGTCACTGGCCGTGACGCTGCCGCCCGGAGAGTTGATTTTGATCACCACGGCACCGATGTCTTTATCCTTTTCCGCCAGTCTGAGCTGGGAGACGATATCGGGCACCATGCCGGGTCGATCCCGCAGCAGCCCCCGGGAAGGGCCTTCGTCGATCTGACCATTGGCCTGAATGACCAGGACCTTGGGCGTTTGGGACCCCTCCAGGGTGAACTCCTTGTAAGGGTCGCTGCTGTCGGTAAACATCTGGATTTTGGGCGTTGCACACCCCTGGACCAAAAAAAACCCTATCGCAATGAATATCCATGCACGGTTTTTCATCAGTAGATCCTCCGTCGGTGTTCGAGGTGAAAATATCTGTATTGATGTGCGGGGGACGACTTTTTAATGGTATCCCCACATGGCCTAATGATGGCGTCCCCGCCACGACCATTAATAAGGAGCGCCCTATTGAAAGTCAAAGCCAAAGCCGATATTTCTGACACGTGTCCCGGTGCTGTTGATTGGCGTTTCGTATGAGGCCCAGGGGTGTTCATGGGAGATGACGTGACCGTATTGAACCCGCTAACCGATCCGTTCCTGGCGGCCAACCAGGATTTCAGCGCGGCCTTCATGATCATGAACCGCATCAAAGATTTGTTGAAGGCGGATTCGACGATTCCGGTGACGTCTGTTTTCCAAGTCTGTGAACGGATGCTGGCCTTGCCAGCCTACCGGCACCAGAAACAGGCCTATTTCCTCTACCAGGCGGTGGCGGAAACGTTGCAGCTTGTGGCTTTGCGGCCTGGCGCAAGAGGCTGTGGAGAACGGCGACGGGCCTTGGCCCTGCTCGATGCCGGGATGGACCAGCCCCATGCGGCCCTGCGTCGTGCCATGGCCGAAGCCCTGGGGATGCTGCCGCTGGCCGTCGACAAGGCGCCGCTGTCTTCCCCAGGCATGGCGGACGCCGAACCGGTGCCTTCAGGCCGCCTTCCGGTGTGTGACGCCGATTGGCTGGCCGGTCACAACATCCAGCGCGTCAACGGCTGGGTGTGGCAGGGGCGGAGCCTGCTGGCGGAAACCCGCTCCGGGGAAACGCTGGTGGTCAAGTGCCTGCGGGAGGATGAAGAACCGGCCAACCTCTGTCGCGAGTCAGCCTGGATGGCGTACCTGCATGCCGCCCCGGAGCCATTTAAACACCCTTTTCATATCCCGCGACCGCTGGGCCACGGGCAGGGATATCTGATTCAGGCCCCGCCGGAATCGCGGCGCCCCCCCGCCGGGACGGCGCTTCACCCCAAGCGTTATGCCATGGCATTTCTGGCATCGCCCACGTACTTCCACTATCCCAACGAAACCGTGACGGACCGCAGGCTTACCGGCGACCAGGCCCGCGAAGTCCTGGGCCGCAACGCCTGGCTGCTGGGACGGCTCATGGCCATGGGCATTGCGCATACCGCCCCGATCCCCCTGTTTCACAATCGTGCCCAGCGTCATCGTCGTGAAGACGAGGGCCGTTATCGCTGGACGCATGCGGGGCGGCTGGACCGCTGGCTGGCGTCCTGCCGCTATCCGAATTTCGGCGTCAGCGGTCTGCGGGATTTCGAGCACTTGGCCGTTGCGACGGGGCGCACCCGATACCGCTATGAAACCATCGGAAGCCATTTGATCAGCTTGCTGCTGGTGGCCGGGAGCTATTTTCGCAACCAGGCACCGGATCGCATGGGGCTCGATCCTTGCGGCCGACCGGTGGATGCCCGTGACCTGTTTGACCGCCATCTTTTCCAGGCCATGACCCGGGAAATATTTGATGCCTACTATGAAGGTTTTACCGGGGAGTCGCACCCCGCCAAAACGCCGATCACGCCGGCCCATCTGGTGGATCGCATGATCGAAGAAATGGGCGTGGACCGTCACATGGAAGAGATCCTGCGCGTGGTCGACCAGGACGCCATGGACCCCGCCATGTTCGTAGCGTTTCTCCAATCCCGGGGCATCTCGTGGAAGGCGGCCGCACGGATGCCCAAAGGCAAGGAGGATATCCCCCTCATGACCGGCCCTCATCTGGGAGGCTTCAACCAGCCCATCTCCCTGCCGGAGTTGATCGATTTTGCCGCCGTGGGCGCCGCGCGCTGCGTGGCGGGGCGATTTCAAAAAGAACGGGGTTTCGACAACGGCGAGCCCTTCCGTCTCCATTAATTAACACGTTGCTACCACCTGTTTTACTTCTCTGGGTGGCTTCTGCTTTCGCCGCCAGCCGCTCCGGTTGACAATAAAGGCCTTCGATCTGCACCCGCCACGGCGGTTAGCGGCGAACATACATGTGAAATGCTGCCGAAATGAATTTTTTCTGAAGATAAACCGCGGTCAGGCACAACGGGTGACAGGCAGGTCCTCTGAATTGCGATGTTTAGACCGGTATGCGCTCAAAGATGTTGACGCCTTTAAGAGTGATACATAGGATATGTCGACATCTTCACACTGATCGCGGATTGCGGGACGGTAATCCTTATTGACAGGCGCGGGGCGTTGCTTTTATATTACTCTGGCAATTAAACACACCAACTATGCTGCATAAACGATGTTGGGATCTTTGAAGTATCTCATAACTCTTTTGGGCAGCTTTTGAAGCTTTCGCAAGTGGCCAATGGTTTTTCGTTTCAACTGTGATTTTGTTCGCGCCGGTTTTCTTTTGTGGACATTGAGTTTCAAGTCACGGTTTAAATATTCATCAGGGTTCAGTTCCGGTGAGTAGGATGGCAGGAAAAACACTTCAATTTCCTCCTTGTGTCCCTCAAGCCATTTACCAACCGGTTTGCTGTGATGGGTGCGCAAATTGTCCAGAATTAAAAACACTTTCCGGTCTGCTCCCTTGATTAGTCGGGTCATGAATCTGATCAGCGTTTTTGCATTCATGGCATTCTCATAGACCATGAATCGCACTTTACCCTGGTTGGTCACAGTTGATATCATTGATATTTTTTCGCGCTTGGCGGGCAACCGGATCGCCGGTGTTTTACCGGCGGGGGCGTAGCTGCGATGGTAATAAGCGTTGTTCAACAATCCGGTCTCATCGCCCCAATGAATTTCGCCCTGTTCTGTCTTGGCCCGCTCGGCAATCGTCGGATACGTCTCGTCCAGCCATTGCTTGACGGCTTTCGGATTCTTTTCATAGGCCCGGGTGAGCGGCTTTTGCGGGGTGAATCCCCAGCGCTTCAAATATTCCCCAACCGTTCGAATGGGCATTTGAACCGAATACAATTGCTTGACAAACTGCTGGACAGCGATGCGTGTCCATAAGGCAAAAGGAAGTTTCAACTGATCCGGGCATCGATCTTTTATCAATCGTTGAAGCTCGCGCTCCTGATCGTCGGTCAGTGTACGACAAGCACCTTGGCGGCGACCCCGCTGTTTGTGTTTGATCGCTTTTTGGCCACCTTGTTCGTAGGCCTTCCACCATTTGCAAACATTTGTGTGGTGAACGCCAACGATCGCACCTATTTCCTTGTACGTCCGTCCGGCTCTACGAAGCCTGATGGCTTGGTTGCGAAGCTCCTGTTGCACCTCTGGTTTCAGTTTTCGTGTATCTGTCTTTTCCATACACGATGCTATAGCATAAATGTAAAATAATTGGTATATTTAATTGCCGTATTAGTAAATCAATCAATTTAGCGGGTTTGCCCCGACCACTCACCTCTACCTACCAAACTTAAAGAAAAGCCCATGAGATTAAAAACACTTGACGCTGTTGTTTTGTCTATCCGTGGCCCTGTCGGCCTGTAAAGGCCAAGAAGAGGCCGCCCAGGCGCCGCCGCCGCCGGATATCCCGGTGGTGGTGATCAAGGCCCAGGACGTCCCGCTGTTCATGGAGTTCGTGGGGCAGATTTTCGGATTCAAAGATATTGCCATTCGGGCTCGGGTGGAAGGCTTCCTGGAAGACCTCCATTTTGAAGAAGGGTCGGTGGTTGAGAAAGAGCAGTTGTTGTACACCCTGGAGAGCCAGCCTTTCGAAGAGGCGGTGGCCGCCCGCATGAGCAATGTGGCCGAGGCCCAGACCATGCTGGCCAAAGCCACCAGCGACCTTGGGCGCACCAAACCCCTGGCGGAACTCAAGGCCGTCAGCCAGAGCGATCTGGACGGTGCCGTGGCCCAGTTCGAGGCGGCCCAGGCCTCCCTGGAGGCGGCCCAAGCCAATTTACGGGCGACCCGCATCCAGCTCGGGTATACCAAAATCTATTCGCCGATTACGGGGATAATCGGAAAAACCAAAGCCAAAGTGGGCGATTTCGTTGGGCGGGAGCCCAATCCGGTCATACTGAACGTCGTGTCCCAGACCGACACCATCCTGGTGGAATTCTTCCTGACGGAGAATCAATATCTGGAGACCGCCCGCCGCTACCTTGTGCGAGAAGCAAACGGTGACAAGGATTATGGGGAAAGTGCCGTCCTGGAGTTGATCCTGGCGGACGGCACCCTCTACCCCCACAAGGGGCAGGTGGATTTTGTCGACCGCGAGGTCGATCCGACCACCGGTGCCATCCTGCTGCAGGCGCTCTTTCCCCAATCCCGAGCGCCTGTTGCGGCCGGGACAGTTTGCCAAAGTCAAGGTCCTCGCGGAAACGGTCAAGGACGGCATTCTGATACCGCAGCGTTGTGTCACCGAGCTGCAGGGACAGTACAGCGTGTTTGTCGTCGAAGCGGGTAACACCGTCAAAGAACGAACGATCACCCTAGGGCCCACCGTGGGCAGTGCCTGGCTGGTCGAAATAGGTCTCGAGGTCGGTGAACAGGTGGTCTACGAAGGCCTGCAACTGATCCGCGATGGCGCCGTAATCAATCCGGTGGTCAAAAAGATCCCGCTGAACCCTCCTGAAGAGAAATGATCCGGCATGGGTAATTTTTTTGTTAGACGGCCCATCGTGGCCATCGTCATTGCCATCATTACGGTGATCGTGGGAGCGCTCTCCCTGCTCGACCTGCCGATCGAGCAGTATCCCAACATCACACCACCCATCGTTGAAGTGAGCGCGAACTATACGGGTGCCAATGCCATCAGCGTCGAGCAGTCCGTCGCCACGCCTCTGGAGCAGCAAATCAACGGGGTGGACAACATGATCTACATGAAGTCCACCAATGCCAACGACGGTACCATGGTGATCCAGACCTCATTCGAAGTGGGCACCGACCCGGACATGAACACGGTGTTTACCCAGAACCGGGTGGCGGCCGCTACAGCCAAGCTGCCTGAGGAAGTCAAACGCCTGGGCGTCTACCACCGAAAAAGTCGCTGCCCAACATCCTGATGCTGATCACCCTGACGTCCGAAGGCAACCGCTACGATCAGGATTTTCTGGGCAACTACGCCCTGATCAACATCAAGGACGTGCTGGCCCGCATCAAGGGCATCGGGCGAGTGAATGTGCTGGGGGCCAGCGACTATTCCATGCGCATCTGGATCAAGCCCGACCGGCTGGCGCATCTGGGCATCACCGTTCCCGAGATCATGGAGCGCCATCCGGGCCCAGAACGTGATCGTGCCCGGCGGCAAGTTCGGCGCTGAGCCGGCCCCGCCGGGTACCGAGTTCACCTACACGGTGCGCCTGCCGGACCGCCTGCAGTCCGAGGAGGAATTCGGCGAGATCGTGGTGCGCACCCAGGAGAACGGCGCCCAGGTCAAGATCAAGCACATCGCCCGGGTGGAACTGGGGGTGGAGACCTACAACGCCTTTACCCGCATGAATGGTCGCGAATGCTCCGTCATCGCGCTTTACCAGGCGCCGGGCTCCAATGCCGTGGCCCTGGCCGAGAGTGTCAAGGTCGCCATGGAAGAGCTGGCGCGCTCCTTTCCCCAGAGTATCCAATACGACATTTCCCTGGATGCCACCCTGCCGATTACCGCCGGCATCAATGAGATCGTCGTGACCCTGTATTATCGCCCTGGTCCTGGTGATCCTGGTGGTGTTCGTCTTTATCCAGGACTGGCGCGCCACCCTGATTCCCACCCTGGCCATTCCGGTCTCCCTGCTGGGGGCCTTCATGGCGTTTCCCCTGCTGGGGTTCACCGTCAACGTGCTCTCGCTGCCGGCCTCACGATCGTCGCGGTCGGCACATCGCTGCCCGAGCTGGCCTCGACGCTCGTCGCGATGCGACGCAACGAGCACGACATCGCGCTCGGCAACATCATCGGCTCCAACCTCTTCAACACCCTCGCCGTCGTCGGGCTCGCGGCCGCCATCGGACCTGTCGCGGTTCCGCCGGAAGTCCTCTGGCGCGACGTCCCGGTGATGGTCGGCCTGACCATCGCGCTGGTCGCGGCCTGCATCGGCTTCGGCGGGCAGGGCCGCATCAACCGGGCCGAGGGCGCGGCCCTGCTCGCGGTCTTCATCGGCTATCTCACCCTTCTGGTCGTGACGGCGACGTGACCACGGGAGCCTCGCCCCGCGCCGGCCGGATCATTGACCGCACAAGAGGCAGCGCTATCGTCCCGCGAGGTCCCGCGCGCCGGCGCCGAAATTGCTGATGCAACTCGCCGCCGAGGTCTGATAGACCGCACATATTCCAGTCGAATCCGTCAAGGGGAGACGTCGATGTTCAGGACACTCACGATCGCGCCCGGCGCGCCGGTTCCGGCCCCGGGCTTTCCGCGTCCGGGCGTCGACGGCCCACGGATCCGCTGAAGCGAAACGCCGCGGGCCCCGGATGGTTCCGCGCATCCTCTGAATGCAATCGAAGACAAACGGGAGTAGCGTGATGGACGACGCAATCGCACACGGGAATGCCGGGAAATGTCCGGTGATGCATGGCGGGAACACCCTGATGGGGACGTCCGTCATGGCATGGTGGCCCAAGGCTCTCAACCTCGACATCCTGAGCCAGCACGACAGCAAGACCAGCCCGATGGGCCGGGATTTCAACTACCGCAAGGAACTCGAGTCGCTCGACGTCGAGGCGCTGAAGGCCGATCTCCGCGCGCTGATGACCGAGAGCCAGGACTGGTGGCCGGCCGACTGGGCAGCTATGTCGGCATGTTCGCCCGCGTCGCCTGGCACGCGGCCGGCTCCTATCGCATCTCGGACGGCCGCGGCGGCGGCGGCACCGGCAACCAGCGCTTCGCGCCGCTGAACTCCTGGCCCGACAACGTCAACACCGACAAGGGGCGCCGGCTTCTCTGGCCGATCAAGAAGAAATACGGCAACAAGGTCTCCTGGGCCGACCTGATCATCCTCTCTGGCACCATCGCCTACGAGGTCGCGGGCCTGAAGACCTTCGGCATCCGCCTTCGGCGCGCGAGGACATCTGGCATCCGGAGCTGGACGTCTACTGGGGCGCGGAAAAGGAATGGCTCGCGCCGTCGGATGGCCGCTACGGGGACATGGAAAAGCCCGAAATGATGGAGAACCCGCTGGCCGCCGTCCAGATGGGCCTGATCTACGTGAACCCCGAGGGCGTGAACGGCAAGCCGGACCCGCTCCGGACGGCGGCACATGTGCGAGAGACCTTCGCCCGCATGGCGATGAACGACGAGGAAACCGTGGCGCTCACCGCCGGCGGCCACACGATCGGCAAGTCGCACGGCAATGGCCGCGCGGAGGATTCGAGCCCCGACCCCGAGGACGCCGCCCCCGAGTTCCAGGGCATCGGCTGGATGAAGACCAGGAGCCGCGGCATCGGACGCGACACCATGGTCAGCGGCATCGAGGGCGCCTGGACGACGCATCCGACGAAATGGGACATGGGCTATTTCGACATGCTGCTCGACCACGAGTGGGAATTGCGCAAGAGCCCGGCCGGCGCCAACCAGTGGATGCCCGTCTCGATCAGGGAAGAGGACATGCCGGTCGACGTCGAGGACCCCTCGATCCGCTGCATGCCGATCATGACCGACGCCGACATGGCGATGAAGGTGGACTCCGGCCTATCGGGCGATCCTCGAGCGCTACCGCGCGGAATCCCGCACTCTTCGACGACGCCTTCGCCCGCGCCTGGTTCAAGCTGACCCACCGCGACATGGGCCCCAGGACGCGTTACTTCGGCCCGGACGTCCCCCGGGAGGAGCTGATCTGGCAGGACCCGGTGCCCGCCGGGAACCGCGACTATGACGTGGCGGCCGTCAAGGCCAGGATCGCCACCTCGGGGCTCGGCATGGCCGAGATGGTCGCCACCGCCTGGGACAGCGCGCGGACCTGGCGCGGCTCGGACATGCGCGGCGGCACGGACGGCGCGCGCATCCGTCTCGCGCCGCAGAAGGACTGGGAGGGCAACGAGCCCGCCCGCCTCGCCAGGGTGCTCTCGGTGCTCGGGCCGATCGCGGCGGCAACGGGCGCAAGCATCGCCGACGTGATCGTGCTGGCCGGCAACCTCGGGGTCGAGCAGGCGGCGAAGGCCGCGCGCTTCGACATCGAGGTGCCCTTCGCGCCGGGCCGCGGCGACGCCACCGACGCGATGACCGATGCGGAGTCCTTCGCGCCGCTCGAGCCGCTCGCCGACGGCTACCGCAACTGGCTCAAGCAGGACTACGCCGTGGAACCCGAGGAGCTGATGCTCGACCACACCCAGCTCATGGGTCTGACCGCACCCGAGATGACCGTGCTGGTCGGCGGCATGCGCGCGATGGGAACCAATCATGGCGGAACCCGACACGGCGTGTTCACCGATCGCGAAGGCGCGCTCACGAACGACTTCTTCGTGAACCTCACGGACATGCGCTACGCCTGGGTGCCCACCGGGAACGGCCTCTACGACATCCGCGACCGCAAGAGCGGCGCGACGCGATGGACGGCGACGCGCATGGATCTCGTGTTCGGGTCCAACTCGATCCTGCGCGCCTATGCGGAGGTCTATGCCCAGGACGACAGCGCGGAAAAGTTCGTGCGCGACTTCGTCGCCGCCTGGACCAAGGTGATGAACGCCGGACGCTTCGATCTGGCCTGACCGGCATCGGTCCTCTGCCTAAGATCCGAGGGCGTCGCGGCAGCGGCGCCCTCTTTTCCTTCCCGTCTGGCGACAACCTCGCCGTGACCTTCGGCCCCGCGCCGCTCATACGGACGGCCCGCCGACGTAACTCGCGCCGACCGGCGTTCGCCGACAGAGACCCGGCCCGACCTCCTGCGGTGACCGCGCCGCCCCTCTAGCCAGCCTCGCCGCGCACCTCGCGCATGGCCTCCGCATAGCCCCCGGCATCGAGGAAATCCTGCTCGGCCGGCGTGGTGGCGCGCCCGAGCGCCGCGTTGCGATAGGGAAACCGTCCGAAGCGGCGAATGACCTGCCGGTGCGCCCGGGCATGGACCAGGTTCCCCTCCCGGCCGAACCGCATCAGGAACAGCCGGACGGAACGCTCCTGATCCGGCAACGTCTCGGAATGCATCAGCGGGAGGTAGAAGAACGCGCGGCCCGGAAGATCTTCCCTCTTGTCATAACCCCGATCGATCGCGGCCTTGGCGACGACGCAGGCCTTGGCGTCGCTGGCGAAGGACCGGGCGTCGCCGCGAAACATGTTGCGGGGAAACTGGTCGAGAAGGATCACGAGGGCGAGACAGGACTCCGCCGATGCGATCCAGTGGTCGAGAGCGCCCGCACGCGCGGACTCCCAAAGCGCCTCGTAGCGCTCACGGATCGTCCGGTCGAGGGTCGGATCGACCTTGTACCAGCCCTCCGGACCGACCTCGTCGATCCAGAACCCGCAAATCCCCGCTGCAACGTCATCCATTCGCGCGCCCTCCCCGGGACAGGGTTTCGGACACCCCGCCGCCGCGGTCAAGCCGTGCCGACGGCCGGCTCCCCGCTCGCCATCTCGATCGCAACCTCCTGCGCGACCTCCATCGCGACCGGCGTGGCCTGCGGCAGCACCGGCTGATAGGGCGATGTCTGCGCCACGGACGGCGCGGGCCGGCGCGTCATCCGGTAGAGCGCGTAAAAGGAGATCAGCATGAACAGCCCGGCGATATAGGCGAAATACGCATCGGCTCCGAACCGGCTCATCAGGGCGCCGATGACAAGCGGGCCGGACATCGCACCGAGCCCGTTGATGAAGATGAGTCCTCCGGAAGCCGCAGCCATGTCAGATGGTTCCAGGAAATCGTTCGTGTAGGCGATCAACAACGAATAGAGCGGATTGGCGACCGCGCCGATCAGGAACCCCAACCCGAGCAGCACGACATAGATATCCGGCCCCGACATGCCCGCCAGCGTGACCAGGCCGCCCCCGGCGGTCAGCCCGAAGATCAGCTTGCGGCGGTCCATCCGGTCGGAGGCCCAGCCGATCGGGTATTGCGCGAGCAGCCCGCCGGTATAGATCGCCGCGACGAACGCGGATATCTGCCCGACCGACATCCCCTTCTCCGTGCCGAAGACCGACGACATGCCGAAGATGCCGGCAAACACCCCGCCGAGCAGGAAGGTCCCGACAAAGCCCAGCGGCGAGGTATGGAACAGCTGCGCCAGCGTCATCGGCTTGGTCGTCTGGAACGCCGGCGCATTGCCGGCCGTCAGCAGGATCGGCGTGAACGAGACCGACACCAGCACCGACATGACGATGAAAAGCCCGTAGCCCGACGGATCCCCGAAGTTCACGATCCCCTGCGAGGAAATGATCCCGACCATCTGCACGATCATGTAGAGCGAGAGCGCCTTGCCGCGCGTGTCGTTGGTCGCGGCGTCGTTCAGCCAGCTCTCCGCCACCACATAGACGCCCGCGAAGCAGAACCCGACGATGAAGCGCATCCCCACCCAGATCCAGGGATCGGGCGCCGCCGCATAGAGCACGAAGGCCGCCGAGATCATCGAGGCGAGCGCCGCGAAGACCCGGACATGCCCGACCCGGCGGATCATCGACGGAGCCCGGCGCGAGCCGAGCAGGAAACCGACGAAATACGCGCTCATCACCAGCGACATGCTGGTGGCGTCATAGCCCTCGATCGCACCCCGGATGCCCAGCAGCGTGCCCTGAATGCCGTTGCCCAGCATCAGCAGCATCATTCCCAGAAGCAGCGGCCAGGAATTCCGCAACACGAACAGCATTCCGAAGACGTCCTTCCCGGCCGCGTCGATTCGACCGGCCACCGCTATCTTTCCGCGGGGGGCGGACGCAAGCCGGAAGTCTCAGCCCCGCGGCAGGAGCAGCGACGAGTCGCCGTAGGAAAAGAACCGGTACCCCCCGGCAATGGCATGGGCATAGATCCGGCGCACCCGCTCCACCCCCATCATCGCGGAAACCAGCATCATCAGCGTCGAGCGCGGCAGATGGAAGTTCGTCATCAGCCCGTCCGCCACCCGGAACGCATATCCCGGCCGGATGAAGATGTCGGTCTCCCCGGCCCAGGGCGCGATGCTCCGCGGTCCCGTCGCGGCCGTCTCGAGCACCCGCAGCGCGGTGGTTCCCACCGGGATCACCCGCCCGCCGGCCGCCATCGCCGCGCGGATCGCCTCGGCCGCATCGACGCCGATCTCGCCCCGTTCCGAATGCATCCGGTGCTCCTCGATCCGGTCCACGGCGACCGGCAGGAACGTCCCGGCGCCCACATGCAGCGTGACCCGCACGTGCCGGATGCCGCGCGCCGCGAGATCGTCGAGCAGCACCCTGTCGAAATGCAGCGACGCCGTCGGCGCGGCCACGGCGCCCGAGCGCGCCGCGAAGACCGTCTGGTAGTCGCGCCGGTCCCGCGCGTCCACGGGACGGCGGGTCGAGATATAGGGCGGCAACGGCATCCGGCCGACGCGCGCGAGCGCGCGCTCGAAGGCGCGCCCGGACCGGTCGAACGCCAGCACGACCTCCGCGCCGTCCTTCGCCACCACCTCCGCCGCGAGATCCGCGCCGAAATCGATGCGGTCGCCGGGCGCGAGGCGCTTGCCGGGCCGGGCCAGCGCCCGCCACGCCCCGTCCTCGCCCGGCGCGATCAGCGTCGCCTCGATCGCGGCCCCGGCGCCGCCCGCGCGCCGCCGCACGCCGCTCAATCGCCCGGGAATGACCCTGGTATCGTTGAACACCAGCAGATCGTCGGGCCTCAGCCACGCCCCGAGATCGCGCACATGCGAGTCGTCGATCAGATCGCCCCGCGCCACGAGCAGTCGCGCGGCCCGCCGCGGCCGCACGGGTCGCAGCGCGATCAGCTCTTCGGGCAGCTCGAAATCGAAATCGTCCGTCCGCATCTCGCGCTCCAGCCCCGGACCGGCGGGGTATAGACGAGACCGGCGCCGGTCCTCAATGGCGGAAAGCGGCTGCGGAACCCTTGACCGTCCGCGCCGCGGCATATCTCCCTCTCCTGAAGCCGCATCAACGGAGGAAAGACGATGAGCGACGTCGCAGAAGGCCAGACGGCCCCCGAAGTCAGACTGCCGCGCGACGGCGGCGGCGATTTCAGCCTGGCGGACGCCGGCGGCCGGAACGTCGTGCTCTATTTCTATCCCCGCGACGACACCTCGGGCTGCACGCGCGAAGCGGTCGACTTCACCGCGAGGGCCGCGGAGTTCGCGGCGGCGAACACGCTCGTGGCCGGCGTCTCGCGGGACAGCGTCAAGAGCCACGAGAAGTTCCGCGCCAAGCACGGCCTCGACGTGATCCTGCTCTCCGACGAGACCGGCGAGGTCTGCGGGCGCTACGGTGTCTGGGTGCAGAAGTCGATGTACGGCAAGACCTACATGGGCATCGAGCGCGCGACCTTCCTGATCGACGCGACCGGCAAGATCCGCCGCGTCTGGCGCAAGGTCAAGGTTCCGGGCCACGTCGCGGAAGTCCTGGATGCCGCCAGCCGGCTCTAGCCGCCACCTCCGGCCACACGCGAAACGCCCCCGATCCGGCATCTGTCGGATGGCGATTGGCGGGATTCCGCCGACACCCGGGAAGTCCCGGGATCGCTCCGCCCTCCGGTTGTCATCCCGGGGAATTCTGCCTAAGAGCGACTAGTGGTTGGGATGAACCTGCCTGAATACACAACAAGTATAGGGTGGCCGAATGGCGGGACTGGGACGAAAAGTGAACGAATGGCTGTCGCCATACGTTCCCGAGAAACGGCTCTTTGTACAATCCCGCAACTCCACCAGTTACATCCGACTGACCCCTCTCGCGCAGCTTTCACTCGGAACAGCCGCAGTCGCGATGGTCGGCTGGATGACCGTCGCGACATCGATGGTCGTGCTCGACATGGTGACCGGCGGCGACCGGGCGGTGCAGGTCTCGGTTCTCCAGGACGCCTACCGGCAGCGGCTCGAGGAACTGGCGACCGAGCGTGACCAGCGCGCCGCCGAGGCCAGCTCGGCCCAGGCGCGCTTCAAGCTCGCGATGGAGCAGATCGGCCGGCAACAGACCGCGATCCTCGACTTGGTCGAGGAACGCCGCGAACTGGCGACGGCGCTCGAACTGATGCGCGCCCGCCTGCAGGATTCGGTCGAGGAGCGCAGCCGGATCGCCGAAGCGCGCGACGATCTGCTCGCCCAGGTGACCGAAGTCAGCGAGACCCTCGATCAGCGGCAGAATACCGCCGGCGATCTCTCGCAGACGCTCGACGCCGTGACCGGCGCGCTCTCCGACGCCGTGGTCGAACGCGACACCGCCGAGGACGAGCGGGAAACGCTTGCCGCGCAGGTCGCCGAGCTCGAGATGCGCATCTCGATGAACACGCGGCAGCAGGACGAGATGCTCGACCAGCTCGAGCAGGCCGTGGCGCTCTCCTTCGGCCCGCTCGAATCCATGTTCAAGAAGACCGATCTCGACGTGGACAGCCTCATCGCCTCGGTCCGGCGCAGCTATTCCGGCCAGGGCGGGCCGGAACTGCCGGCGACGGTCAGCACGCGATCCTACAACGATCCGAACCTGTCCAGCCGGCTCGACAACGTGATGGTCGGACTCGACCGGATGAACCTGATGCGCATCGCGGCGGGCCGCGTGCCCTATGCGATGCCGATCACGTCGAGCTTCCGTTTCACCAGCGGCTTCGGCAACCGGCAGGACCCCAAGGGTCGCGGCCGCCGCATGCACGCAGGGGTCGATCTCGCCGGCGCGCGGGGCACGCCGGTCTTTGCCACCGCCGACGGGGTGGTGGAATCGGCGAAATACGAGAGCGGATACGGCAACGTCGTTCGCATCCGTCACGAATTCGGTTTCGAGACCGTTTACGCACACCAGAGCAAACTTCGGGTCAAGGCTGGACAAAAGGTTTCGCGTGGAGATAGAATTGGTGATATGGGTTCAACCGGGCGTAGTTACGGGAGTGCACCTCCACTACGAGGTGCATCTCAACGGGCGGCCCGTGAACCCGATGCCCTATCTGGAGGCCGCCAGGAATGTTTTCTAAACCCCGACCAGACGACAGAAGCTCGTCCAGCACCCCACGAAATCGAGCATCGCAGTCCCGCACCCCGACGCCGCCCGCAAGCGAATTGAGGACCTCGTCCCCAAGCCTCGCCCGACCTCGCCAAAGCCCAAGCCGGCGCCGTCCGTACTATCCTCGGACATCACGATCACCGGAAACGTCCGCTCCAGCGGCGACATCCAGATCGAGGGCACCATCGAGGGCGACATTCGCGCCCAGACCCTGATCGTCGGCGAGACCGCGACGGTGAAGGGCGAAGTCGTCGCCGAGGATGTCGTGGTCAACGGTCGCGTCGTCGGCCGCCTGCGCGGCCTGAAGGTGCGCCTCTCCAATACCGCGCGCGTCGAAGGCGACATCGTTCACAAGACGATCGCCATCGAGAGCGGCGCGCATTTCGAAGGCTCGGTCCAGCGGCAGGACGATCCCGCTGGCGAAAGGCTCGACGGCCGGCTCCGCGCCGCAGCGCCCGGTTGCCGTGACAGCCGCCGAATAGTCCTCGACCCGACGACCCCCTCGGGCCGGACACGGCACACCCCGGATCTGTCGCGGCGGATCCGGGGGTGGACTGCGGGTCCGGCACCCGAAACCGCGCGGAACGCAGCGTCAATCGCCGCTGTCGGATGCCAGCGACCGCTCCGGTCTTCCGACCGGGCGGACCAGATGGCGAGCGACCGTCCCGCCGCCGAGAGTCCAGCGCGCCCGATCCGACGGCGTTAACACTTTTTCCCCGTTATAACAGACACTTGCGACGTGTCCGACCTCGGACACTTCCGGAAGGGCGCGTTCCCGCCCTCCGAGACCGCAGAACTCAGACCTCGCCTTCCGGCGCCACGACCTTGCGGTAGATGTGCCAGGTCGTGTGTCCGAGCACCGGCAGCGCGACGAAGAGGCCGAGAAAGAACGGCACCATCGCAATGAGCAGCCCGACCGCCACGATCCCGGCCCATGTCAGCATCGCCACCGGATTCTGCGTGACCGCGTTGAAGCTCGTCACCATCGCGGTGACGTAATCGACCTCGCGATCGAGCAGCATCGGCAGGGAAACCGCCGTCACCGAGAAAAGCACCAGCGCGATCGCCCCGCCGACAATCGTGCCGATCAGCAGCAGCAGCATGCCGTTCCCCGTGGTCAGCAGGGTTCCGATATCCGAGTAGACCGCGAAATCCATCCGGCCGAGGAAGATCGCGATCAGCATCGCCGCGGCCCACATCCAGATCATGAAACCGGCCAGCACGATGAAGGCCATGGTCGGCATCTGCCGGTTCCGTTCGCGCCAGATCACGTCGAGGATCTCCGACCAGACCAGCGGCACCCCTGCCTCGCGCCGGCGGCTGACCTCGTAGAGGCCGATCGCCGCGAAGGGGCCGATCAGCGGAAACGCGAAGGCGAGCGGCAGGATCCACATCGGCTGATCCCAGACCCAGAGCTGGAGAAAGATCAGGATGCCCGCCAGGGCATAGACCCCGCCGAAGAACAGCCCGAACTGCGGCGCGGCGCGAAAATCCGCCCAGCCCGCGGAGAGCGCTGCATAGATATCGTCGACGCCGATGCTGCGCACCGCGTAGCGGCCGGCGGAGGTCGGAGCAATTGCATTCATCTGGTGTTCCCCGGACTTGCGGGCTCCGCAGCCCGCGCTGATACGGACACTAGGCCAATCGACCCGCGCAAGACAATATTGTTGCGCGATCCGACGCTCATTCTTCCGCCTGCGCCTCGGCCCGGCTCTTGCCCGAGACCTGCAACGCCAGCGCCGCCGCCATGAACCCGTCGAGATCGCCGTCGAGCACGCCAGCCGTGTCGGATGTCTCGTGGTTGGTGCGCAGGTCCTTGACCATCTGGTAGGGCTGCAGGACATAGCTGCGGATCTGGTTGCCCCAGCCGGCATCGCCCTTGGCCTCGTGCGCCGCGGTGATCGCCTCGTTGCGCTTTCTCAGTTCCAGCTCGTAGAGCCGCGACTTCAGCGCCGCCATCGCGTTCGCCCGGTTCTGGTGCTGCGACTTCTCCGACGAGGTCACCACGATGTTCGTGGGAATATGCGTGATGCGCACCGCCAAATCCGTGGTGTTCACATGCTGCCCGCCGGCGCCCGAGGACCTGTAGGTGTCGATGCGGATGTCGTTCGGCGCGATCTCGATGTCGATATTGTCGTCGACCACCGGATAGACCCACACCGACGAGAACGACGTGTGCCGCCGCGCCGCCGAATCGAAGGGCGAGATCCGCACCAGCCGGTGCACGCCGCTCTCGGATTTCAGCCAGCCATAGGCGTTGTGCCCCATGATCTTGTAGGTGACCGAGCGGATCCCCGCCTCCTCGCCCGGATTCTCGGAGATCATCTCGACCTTGCAGCCGTGGGCCTCCGCCCATCGGACATACATCCGCGCGAGCATGGCGGCCCAGTCGCAGCTCTCCGTGCCTCCGGCCCCGGCGTTGATCTCGAGGAAGGTATCGTTGGCGTCCGCCTCCTGGTCGAGAAGCGCCTCGATTTCCTTCTGCGCGGCGCGGTCGCGCAACTCGCGAAGCGCCTCCTCCGCTTCGGCCACCACCTCGTCGTCGCCTTCGGCCTCGCCGAGCGAGATCATCTCGCGCTGGTCCTCGAGCTCCCGGGCCAGCGCGCTGTAGCCGTCGATGGCGTCGCTGAGCGTCTGGCGGTCGCGCATCAGTTTCTGGGCGCGGGCGGGATCGCTCCAGAGATCGGGATCCTCCGACATCGCGTTCAGCTCTTCGAGCCGGTGCGCGGCGGTCTCCCAATCGAGCCGCTGGCGCAGGAGGGACAGCGACCGCTCGATCTCGGTGACGGCATGTTCGGTTTCGGCGCGCATGGTCGATTCCCGTCGATTGCGCGGCCGGTGGCACCCGACCTCGCGCGGCGCAGGTTCTATCCCAGGCCGCCGCGGCGGGTAAAGGGCGATCGGTCGCGGTCCGGCATCGCCACCGGGGCCCGCGATCCGCGCAGGCAACTATCGCGCCCGCGCGCGCCCTGCGACACGTCGCGAGCGCGCCAGACAAGCCGCCAGCCCCTCTTGTCAGTACAGCCCGCCGCTGGAGATCGAGCCGAGCGAGGGATTCTTCGGCAAGGCCTTGTCCTGGCCGCGCACCTGCACGCGCTCGATGTTCTGCGCCGGAACCCCGTCGTAGAGCGGCACGTCGGCGCCGATCTTCCAGCCGCCATCGACAGTCTGGCCGTAACCGCCGACGACCGTCTCCTGACCGTCCTTGATGTACTCGACCTGCACGTTGGGCCCGCTGGCGCCATCGGGCAGCCGCTGGCCGCTCAGACGGTCGATGCTGATGAACCGCCCGCCCGGCGGGACCGGGAAGGTCACCGGCCCCTGCCCCGCCAGGGCGACCTTGATGAACTCCGCGAAGACCGGCGCGCACAACGTTCCGCCAAAAGCCGATTTTCCGAGCGGCCGCGGATTGTCGTAGCCCATGTAGCACCCCGCGACGATCCGCGGGCTGTAGCCGATGTACCAGACGTCCTTGGAATCGTTCGTGGTCCCGGTCTTGCCGGCGAGATTGAGACCCAGCGAGCCCACGGCGACCTTGCTCGTGCCCCGGCTGACCGCCCCCTGGAGCATCGAGGTGATCTGATAGGCGGTGATCGGATCCATGATCCGCTCGGCGCTCGACCGCAGGAACGGCTGGCTCGCCGCCGAAAGCTCGGGCGCCGCGCAGTTCTCGCATTCGCGCCGGTCGTGGCGGTAGATCGTATGGCCGTAGCGGTCCTGCACCCGGTCGACCAGCGTCGGCTCGACCCTCAGGCCGCCGTTGGCGAACATCGCATAGGCCGCGACCATCTGGTAGAGCGTGGTCTCGCCGGCGCCGAGCGAATAGGACAGAAGCTGGGGCATGTCCTTGTAGACGTTGAAGCGCTCGGCATATTCCGCCACCACGTCCATGCCGACATCCTGGGCGATGCGCACCGTCATCAGGTTGCGCGACTGCTCCAGCCCGATGCGGATCGGCGCGGGTCCGTAGTATTTCTCGCTCGAGTTCTGCGGCCGCCATATTCCGGCCCCGGTCGCAACCTCGATCGGCGCGTCCACCACGATGGTCGCGGGGGAATAGCCGTTGTCGAGCGCGGCGGCATAGACGAAGGGCTTGAACGACGAGCCGGGCTGGCGCAACGCCTGGGTCGCCCGGTTGAACACGCTCGACTGGTAGGAAAAGCCGCCCTGCATCGCCAGCACCCGGCCGGTCTGAGTGTCCATCGCCATGAAGCCGCCCTGGATTCCGGGCACCTGCCGGTAGGACCACCGCTCGAACGCCCCGTCCTTCGTGACGGCCTTGACCAGCACGACATCGCCCACGTCCCACATGTCGTCCGCGTTCTGCGGCGCGCGCAAGCGCCCGTTGTCACCGCGGATTCGCGCCCATTTCGCGTCCTCGAAGGTCAGGAAGTGCCCGTCCTCGTCCTCGTCGATCCCTTCGATGCCGATGCGCGCCGAGGTTTCACCCACGTCGAGGATCACCGCGGGATACCAGCCGTCGATGTCTCGCGGCACCGAAACCCCGGCCAGCGCCGCCCGCCAGCTTTCCTCGTTCAGCGGGTCGAAGGTCGCGATGTCGATCTTCGCCGCCGGCCCGCGATAAATCCCGAGCTCACGGTCGTATTTTTCAAGTCCGTCGCGCAGGGCCCGCGCCGCGACTTTCTGCAGGTCGGGATCCACCGTGGCGCGGATGGTCAGCCCGCCGGTAAAGAGTTCCTCGTCGCCGAGACTCGCCGAAAGCTCGCGCCGGATCTCGTCGGTGAAGTAGTCCCGCGGCGGCATGGCGAGCCGCGCCGAAGGCAGATCCCCGCTCTGGATGGTGAGCAGATCCTCGTCGAGGGCGGCGGCCGCCTCCTCTGCGGTGACATAGCCGTTCTCCAGCATCTGCCCGATGACGTAATTGCGCCGGGCAATGGCGCGCGGCTTCTCCCGGACCGGGTGCAGCACGCTCGGCGCCTGGGGCAGCGCCGCCAGATAGGCGATCTCCGCCAGCGACAGTTCCTCGAGCGACTTTCCGAAATAGACCTGCGCCGCGGCCGTCACCCCGTAGGAATTCTGGCCGAGGAAGATCTCATTGAGATAGAGCTCGAGAATCTGGTCCTTCGACAGCGTCGATTCCAGCCGCGTGGCGAGGATGATCTCCTTGATCTTGCGCTCGCCGGAGCGGTCGCCGGTCAGGAGGAAGTTCTTCATCACCTGCTGGGTGATCGTCGAGGCGCCGCGCAGCCGGCCGCCATGCGCCGCGGCGTCGTAGATCGCCGCCGCGATCCCGCGCGGATCGAAGCCGCCGTGCTCGTAGAAGTTCTTGTCCTCCGCCGAGATGAATGCCTGCTTGATGCGGTCCGGGATCTCGTCGATCGGCGTGAAGATCCGGCGCTCGCGGGCGAACTCGTCCATCAGCGCGCCCTCGCCGGAATAGATCCGGCTGAGCGTCGGAGGCGCGTAGTTGGCCAGCTGCGCGTAATCGGGCAGATTCTTGCCGTAGATCGCAAAGACAGCGACGAGCGCGAGAAGCCCCATGACCGAGCCGATCGCAATCCACGAGAACAGAAACCCGAAAAACCTAAGAATGATTCTCAACACGGTTCGACGCCCAATACTTGTGCCGCGACCTTATCCGAGGCGCGGTGAAAGGTCAAAACGCGGCTATGGCGATTTGCGCCAAATTCGCTCATTTCGCATGAGGGCTGCGACGGTCTGCGACCGACCAGGCATCTATAGCGACCGCAATCGTCTCCACGGCTTGTTTTCGCCACTCCGGGGATGTCATGTTCCGCCGATCACGCATGTTTGACAGGAAGCCGAGCTCGAGCAGGACCGACGGCATGTCGGGTGCGGTCAGCACCGCGAACCGGCCCGATTGCCGGGGAAACGCCGCGGCGGTTCCGAGGTCGCGCTCGATGGCAGCGACGAAGTCCGGCCGCCGCGGCATCGGCATCCTCGACGGTGCTCCGGCGCGCCATGTCGGAGAGCGTCAGGAGAACCTCCTCCGTCGGAGGCGGGCCGGCATCGCCGGCGCCAAGCCCGGCCGCATTCTCGAGCTCCGCGCGCCCGGCCGCCAGCGCGCTCGAGTTCCGCTCCGAGCGGGTGAAGGCGATGGCGCCGCCGATGCGCGCGTCAGCCTCCGCATTGGCGTGCAGCGACAAGAAAAGGTCGGCGCCCGCGGTGCGCGCGCGGCGGACCCGCTCGTCGAGGGCGACGAAGTCGTCCCCCTCCCGCGTCAGAACGACCCGATAGTCGCCGCGGGCGGCTAGCCGGTCCCGAAGCTCAGTCGCGAGAGTGAGCATGAGAATCCTTCTCCGCCACGCCGCCGACGACGGCGCCCGGGTCCGTGCCGCCATGGCCGGGGTCGATCGCGATGGTGACCGGCTCACCCTGACCGCGTAGCTGCAGCGCGCCGAACGGCCAGACGTCCGGCGGCGGCCCCGAACGGGCGGCGAATTCGCTGTCGGGGACGCGGCGAAGGCGGACCTCGATCTCGGCGCCCTCCCCGGTCCGCCGCACCTGCGCCGTTTCCAGCGCAAGCGGCCGGCGGAGATCGACCACCAGGCGCGCCCATTGATCCTGCATGCGGCCCGCGCGAATTCCGCCGATCGCCCGGGGCCATGCCTTGCCCGCGAGCTCCGGCGGCCGCCAGCCGGCGGTCTGCACGTCCACAACCAGCCGGCGGGGATCGTCGAGCGTGAACGCCCGGTAGGGAACGGCTTCCGCCAGTTGCAACCGGAGGGTCAGCGTTTGTCCGAACAGGCCAGCCTCGACGCGAAGGATCTCGCCGGCTGTGGCGGGTCGGGGCGCGACGCCGGTCAGAACCAGGCTCGTCGCGAAAGTGGCGATGCGCAGGCACTGGCGCTGGTTGCACAGCCATTTCAGCGTGTTGCCTCGACGAGACGACAACGCGAGCAGCCGAGAGACGCCGGCCCGAACCCAGAAAGCCATTGTATTTGCCGCTCCGCCATGCATAAGTCAGTCGGTCGTCCGAAAGCTGAGCTGACGTGACGACACTCGTATTCGTCGCATGCTCGTGGCATTGCAAGAGCGTTTCACACGTCTTGGATGATCCCGGCAGAAGGCGACCGGCGCTCGCGCCGTTATTGCTGAATCCGGGCCGAAAGCCCGACAGAACGTGGCGCGGGACGGATTTCGGCCTGCGCCGGAGACAAACCGCGGTGAAACGCGCTGGAACCGGACCGACACGAACGATCGCCCCTTGCAAGGGCCCGGATGCGTCGGGCAGGTCCAGCCTCGCTGCTCCTTCAGACACGATGACCGCGCTGTCCGCCCCGTCACGGGCGCGCATCCGGGACATCCACGAAAGATCCCATGACACGGAAAATGCTGATCGACGCCACGCACGCGGAAGAGACCCGCGTGGTCGTGGTGGACGGAAACAAGGTCGAAGAGTTCGATTTTGAATCCCTAAACAAGCGGCAACTCGCCGGCAACATCTACCTTGCGAAAGTGACCCGGGTCGAGCCGTCGCTCCAGGCCGCCTTCATCGAATATGGCGGCAATCGCCACGGGTTTCTGGCATTCTCGGAAATCCATCCCGATTATTACCAGATCCCCAAGGCCGACCGCGAGGCGCTGCTGGCCGAGGAGGCCGAATACGCCCGACAGCCGGACGAAGACGCTCCGGCCGAGAAACCCAAGGCCCGGGGACGCTCGCGAAGCCGCAGCCGCAGCAAGGCGACCGCCGAGGGCGCCGCGGCGACCGAGGACGCGGTGATCGCCTCCGAGGTTCTGCCGGACTTCGAGCCGGTCGTGGAACCGCTCGAGATCGTCGGCGCCGAATTCGAGGACGCGCCGCCGCCCTCCGCCGCCAGCGGCGAGATCGAGATCGACGTCGCCGAGGAACCCGCCGACCCGTCCGCCGCTTCGGACGCCGAATACGAGGCCGTCGGCGGCGACGATCTCGCCGACGAACGCGCGGTCCAGCGCAAGCCGCGCCAGCGGCGCTACAAGATCCAGGAAGTCATCAAGGTCCGCCAGATCCTTCTGGTGCAGGTCGTCAAGGAAGAGCGCGGCAACAAGGGTGCGGCGCTGACGACCTACCTCTCCCTCGCCGGCCGCTACTGCGTGCTGATGCCCAATACCGCGCGCGGCGGCGGCATCTCCCGCAAGATCACCAACGCGGTCGACCGCAAGAAGCTCAAGGAGATCTCCGGCTCGATCGTCGTGCCCCAGGGCGCCGGCCTGATCATCCGGACGGCGGGCGCCAACCGCACCAAGACCGAGATCAAGCGCGACTACGAATACCTGCTGCGCCAGTGGGAGGTGATCCGCGACCTGACGCTGAAGTCCATCGCGCCCACGCTGATCTACGAGGAAGGCAGCCTGATCAAGCGGGCGATCCGCGACCTCTACAGCCGCGACATCGAGGAGATCCTCGTCGACGGCGAGCGCGGCTACCGCGAGGCCAAGGACTACATGCGCATGCTCATGCCGAGCCATGCCAAGAACGTGAAGCACTACGACGACCCGCTGCCGCTCTTCTCGCGCTTCCAGGTCGAGAGCTATCTCGCCGGCATGTTCAATCCCGTCGTCCAGCTGAAATCCGGCGGCTACATCGTCATCGACGTGACCGAGGCGCTGGTCGCCATCGACGTCAACTCCGGCCGCGCCACCCGCGAGGCTTCACATCGAGGAGACCGCCCTCAAGACCAACACCGAGGCGGCCGAGGAAGCCGCGCGACAGATGCGGCTGCGCGACCTCGCCGGGCTGATCGTCATCGACTTCATCGACATGGACGAACGGCGCAACAACGCCGCCGTGGAGAAGAAGCTCAAGGACAAGCTGAAATCCGACCGCGCCCGCATCCAGGTCGGCCGCATCTCCGGCTTCGGCCTGCTGGAGATGTCGCGCCAGCGCCTGCGGCCGGGCATGATCGAGGCCACCACCAAGGGCTGCCCGCATTGCCACGGCACCGGCCGGGTGCGCTCGGACGATTCCATCGCCCTCGCCCTGCTGCGCGAGCTCGAGGAAGAGGGCGTGCGCGCCCGTTCCAAGGAAGTGCTGATCGTGGCCCCCGTCGAGATCGCGAACTACCTGCTCAACCAGAAACGCGAGCACATCGCGATGATCGAGGGTCGGTTCGGCCTTTCGGTGCGCATCGAGGGCGACCGCACGCTGATCAGCCCCGATTACCGGCTCGAGCGGTTCAAGACCGCCTCGCGCATCGTCCAGATCCAGGAAGGGCTGGCGCCGACCGCCGTGGCCTATCCCGATGACGACGAGATCGAGGAGACCGAGGTCGAGCAGGAATCCGAAGAGACCGTCGGGGCCGAGGCCACCTCCGAGACCGAGCCCGGCGCGGGCGAAAAGCCCGGCGGCAAGCGCAAACGCCGCCGTCGCCGTCGTGGCGGCGCCGGCAGGTCGGGCGCGGACATGCCCGAGGACGCCGCCGAGGCTCCTTCGGACGAGCCGGCAGCCGGCGCCGAGGACGCCGCGGAACCGGCAGCGGCCGCGCCGCTTCCGGAATCCATTGAGGACGTCGATGTCCCGAAGCCCAAGTCTCGCCGGCGCTCGCGCGGCCGGACCGAGCGGCCCGCGGCCGAAACCGCGGCCGATGCGGCGGCAGTCCCCGGCAAGCCGAAACGCTCGCCGCTCGACGAGGTGATCGAGACTGCCGGGGATCGGGCCTCCGAAATCGTCGAGGTGCCCGAGAGCGACGCGCCGCAACCGCGCCGCCGCGAACGGGTGCGCCGACCCGTGACAACCGTCCTGGCCGAGGTCGAAGCGCCGCCGGTCGAGCACGCGGAGACGACCGAGGCCCGCTCGGTCGAACCCGTGGAAGCGGCCGCCGAGGTTCCGGCGAGCCGGTCCGTACCGGAACCTTCCGGCGAAGCCGTGCAGGAGGCCGAGGAGAACGTCGGCGAAACCCTGGTCGCGACCGAGACGAAGCCACGGAAAGCCGAGCCCGACACCGATGCCGACGTCGGCCCGAAGCGCCGCGGCTGGTGGTCGCGCGCGATCGGCGGCTCCTGATCGGCGGCAGCGCGCGCGGCGTTCAGCCCCGCGCCCAGTCTTTCAGCCGGCGCAGCCCTTCGGCGATATCCGCCGTCGATGCCGCGTATGAAAACCGGATCGTTCCGCTGCCGCGGCCCGGATCGAAGTCGAGGCCGGGCGTCACCGCGACACCCGCCTCGGCGAGCAGCCGCGCGCAAAGCTCCCGGCTGTCGAGACCGGTGCCGGTGATGTCGGCATAGGCATAGAACGCCCCGTCCGGCGGGGCGATCCTACCGAACGGCGTCTCGCGCAACCCCTCGAGCATCAGATCCCGGTTGGCGGCATAGGTCGCGACATTGCGATCCAGCTCGTCGCTTGCATCCAGCGCCGCCAGCGCCGCGATCTGGCTCGCGTGCGGCGCACAGATGAACATGTTCTGCATGAGACGTTCGATGCGGCGGACATGGCCCTGCGGGACGACCATCCAGCCGATGCGCCAGCCGGTCATGGAGAAGTACTTCGAGAAGGAATTGATCACATAGACCTCGTCCGAGAGCTCCAGCGCCGGACCGCGGGCAGGCCGTACTGGATGCCGTGATAGATCTCGTCGGAAATGAACGCCATGCCGCGCTCGGCGGCGGCGGCGATGAGCCGGGCGAGGTCCGTCCGCCCGAGCATCGTTCCCGTCGGATTGGCGGGGCTCGCGACGAGGACTCCGGCGAGCCCCATGGTGAGGTCGCCCGCGACGGGCTGGAACCTGTCCTCGCCGCGGGTCACGATCTCCACCGGCTCTAGGCTCAGCGACTTGAGGATATTGCGGTAGCTCGGATAGCCCGGCGCGCCGATGGCCACGCGGTCGCCCGCATCGAAGAGCGCGGTGAAGGCCAGCAGGAAACCCGCCGAGGATCCGGCGGTCACCACGACGCGCGCCGGGTCGAGGTCGATCCCGTGGCGCTCGCCATAATGCCGGGCGATGCGCGCCCTCAGCGCCGGCAGGCCGAGCGCCACGGTATAGCCCAATGCGCCGGCCTCCATCGCCCGGCCAAGGGCCGCGCGCGCCGCCGCCGGCGCCGGCGTTCCCGGCTGCCCGACCTCCATGTGGATGATCGACCGCCCCCCGGCCTCGGCGGCGCGGGCGGCCTCCATCACGTCCATCACAATGAAGGGATCGACTTCGCCCCGCCTTGAACTCCGCACCCCGGGTCTCCTACGATCTGCCGCGCCCGGCCCTCTTGAGCCACGATTTCCCGATGGGCGCAACCGACGGAGGCGACCGTTGCGGCTGCGGATACTCGTGCTGGGCTGGCTCATGCTCGCCGTCTCCGTGACGGCGGCCCCTGCCGAGGGCCTCATCCGCGACGCCGAGATCGAGAGCACGCTGAAGCAAATCGCCAACCCGATCTTCCGCGCCGCCGGTCTCAGCCCGGCCTCGGTGCACATCTACATCGTCGATGACCGCGATCTGAACGCCTTCGTGGCGGGCGGGCAGAACATCTTCCTCTACTCCGGACTTCTCGCCCGGCTCGAGACGATCGACCAGCTGCGCGCCGTGATCGCCCATGAAACGGGACGCATCGCCGGCGGCCATCCGGCCCGCCGCGATCAGGCGATGAAGGGCGCGCGCGGCATGGCGCTGATCGGCATGGTCGGCGCCGCTGCGGCGACAATGGGCGGCAACCCCACGGCCGGCCTCGCCATCGCCTCCAGCACCCGACAGGCGGCCGAACGCTCTCTGCTCGCCCACAGCCGCGCCGAGGAGGCAAGCGCCGACCAGGCCAGCCTTCGCTACATGGCCGCCGCGGGCAGCGATCCGGCCGCGATTTTTGAGGTGCTCGAGCTTTTCCGCGGGCAGGACGGGCTGATGCCCTCGCGCATGGACCCCTATGCCCTGACCCACCCGCTCTGGAGCGAACGCATCGCGCTTCCTCGAAGACAAGACTGCCGCCCTGCCGCACCGGCGACGGGCCGGATCCGTCGGATGTCTACTGGCACAGCCGGATGGTGGCCAAGATCACCGGCTTTCTGGGGAGCGCGTCGACCTTCAGCGCCGCTATCCCGAAGGCGATGCCTCGGAATTCGCCGACCTCGCCCGGTCGATCGCCGCCCCCATCGTCGACCAGCCCGGCCCGCGCGGCGGCCCTGGCCGATGCGCTGATCGCCCTGCGCCCGGACAACCCCTACTACCACGAGATGAAGGGCCAGTTCCTGCTGGAATCCGGCGACGCCCGGGGCGCGGTCGCCGCCTACCGCGACGCCGTGGCGCTCGCCCCGAACGAGGCGCTGATCCTCGCGGGCCTCGGCCGCGCCCTGCTCAACACCGAGGATGCCGCCTCGGACGCCGAAGCCCGCGACGTGCTGCTGCGATCCTCCGCCCTCGACAAGGCCAATGCGGGCGTGTACCGCGACCTGGCGCTTGCCGAGGCCCGGCTCGGCGACCAGGGCGCGGCCGCGCTGGCGACGGCGGAGCGCTTCGTGCTGGAGGGCCGGTTCGCGGACGCCGAACGCCATGCCGGACGCGCCGCCGCCTGCTGCGGGACGGCTCGCCGGGATGGCTGCAGGCGCAGGATGTGATCACCGTCGCGCGACGCGCGCGGAACTGAGGAACCCGCATGCGAATTCTCTACAGCCTGTCGATCGCGCTCTCGGCCGCGTTCCTGCTCGCCGCACCTGCCGCGCAAGCATTCGAGACGATGTCCGAGGCCGATCGCACGGCGCTGCACGCGGAGATCCGCGCCTATCTCCTCGAGAATCCCGAGATCCTGCGCGAGATGGTCGCTCTGCTTGGAGGACAGGGCAAGGCCAAGTCCGCCGAAGCGGACCGCGATCTGGTCGCGGCCAATGCCGCAGCGCTTTTCGACGACGGTTTCTCCTTCGTCGGCGGCAACCCGGACGGCGGCTTCACGGTGGTGGAATTTCTCGACTACCAATGCGGCTATTGCCGGCGCGCGCACCCCGAACTGAGCCGCCTGATCGAGGAGGACGAACGAGACATCCGCCTGATCGTCAAGGAGACCCGATCCTCGGCCCGGGTTCCGAACTGGCGGCCCGCGCCGCGATCGCGACCCTCCTCGCCGAGGGGCCGGAGGCCTACATGACCCTCCACGACAGGCTGATGACCCTGACGGGCCCCATCGACGACGCGGTGCTCGACGACGAACTGACCGCCGCCGGTCTCGATCCCGTGGCGATCCGCGCGGGCATGGAGTCCGACGAGGTGAACCGGCGTCTCGCCGAGACGCGGAATATCGCCAGGGCGCTCGCGGTCTCGGGCACGCCCACCTTCGTCTTCGGCAACGAGATGGTGCGCGGCTACATGCCGATCGAGCAGATGCAGACGCTGCTGGCCCAGTTGCGCGCGGCCGAGTGAGCCGCGGCGGGAAATTCCACACTTTCCTCTGCCGCGGGCGCGACCTATACATGTTTGCGCGGGGACACGGGCCATCAAGGTCCGGGCATAACAAGAACAGAGCGTGAGATGAGCAAGCGACCCGAGAAATCCGACGTCGAATTCGTTCGGCGCTCGCCGAACTGTTGCGCTCGAACGATCTCACCGAGATCGAGGTCAGCCGGGAATACGCCGACAACGACGGCCTGACCGTCCGCGTCGCGCGCAGATCGTCCACGCCGCCCCGGCGGCAACGCATGCGCCGATGGTGGCCCTGCCGGCTCCGGCGGGCGCCGCCGCTCCGGCTCCGGTTGCCCCCCCCGTCGCGCCGGCCCTCGACCCGACCAAGGATCCCGGCGTCGTGCCCTCGCCGATGGTGGGCACCGCCTACCTCCAGGCCGAGCCCGAAGCGCCCCCTTCGTCAAGGTCGGCGATACCGTCGCCGAGGGCCAGACCATCCTCGGCGATACGGCCATGCTCATGTTGTAGCTCTACTGGTTCAGTTCGTGTTGCTTGGCATGTACGATACGTGGGACATTGTCCTCGAGGCGTGGATGTTGGCGCACACTCGGCCGGACGTCGGGTGGAGTCCAGAGCCTGGGCGTGGCGATGCACGACAGCCACCGCTGGCACCGATCCGTCGCCAGGCTGGGACTATACGCGCAGCGTTGGAACGTCAAGGCGTCGCCCAGGTCGGCGCGAAGTGGGGAAGATCGAAGGGTTGTGGCGAAGCGGTGGCACCGCGTGCAGATGAGTGCAGCCGCGGAGCGACTACCCCACCTATCTTCGTGTGGGAGCTAGTGGAGGGTCTACGGTTGAGGCCACCGAAGACTGTGGACGAGGCGTGTGGGGCAGCGATGCTGGTGATGGCCGCGGTAGGCAGCAAACGGCCAGGTGCGGTCAAGGGCCTCAAAGTCGCAGGTGTGATGCGCAAGGCGAGTGACACCGTGTCGCTTCTGTCCCGGGCGAGACGGAAGACCGAGAGGGAGTCTGCAGCCAAGCGTCGAGCCGTCGCCAAGCCAATACGGATTAAGCACTGGCTGGTCCGAGAATATGTGCTTCCGTGGCTCGAGTGGCACCGCCGGAGGCAGACTCCCGGATCGGCTCTGTTGTTCCCGAGCGTCTCAAGCATCGATGCGAAAGGGCGTTTCACACGATCAGACCTCGGGTTCAAGGCCGGAAGGTTCTGGGTAGAGCCGATGGCACCGTGGTCCGGGCGCAGCGTCAAGGCTCTGCTCGATCGGTTCGTCTACCGGTGTGGAGGGCGAACGTTGCAAGGGTTCCGTGTCGGCAACAACATCGAACTACGTCGACGCCGTGCCGCGGTGAAGGCCCCGGATGGTGAGGTGGAAGACGTGGTGAGATGGCGCCTGCATCAGAGGTCTCTTCGCGCCCACATGGGCTCAGAGGCGTCGTACACCGACGTCTTTGGTGAGGACATGGAGAACGCGACAGTTGGCCTTGGGCGGCGTCGAATTGAACGTGATCGGGACGGGGAGATGTCTACAACAGCGTTTAGCGTCTCGGCCGGGGAACACGATGATTGGGTGCCGCTGACACGGCCGGAAAAGGTCGGCGCATCCGCACACGTCGGGGGTGACTCAGAGTCGGACGACTTCATTCCTCGCTTGCGGGTGACAGTGATTCGACGACGGCGGATGAGTGGGATGTGGTGTGTGGTGATGGTGGTAGAGAGTTGGAGGGAGAGTGCGGAAGGTGCGGTCACGTGCTGACACCACGTGACTATGGATGGACATGCGAAGTACGCAGCTGCGCGTGGCTCTGTTGCACAGAGTGCTTCGGAGGCAGCGCCAGTACGAGAAGCTCTGTCCTCGCCACGCCGGCGAGAACAATGACAAGAAACGAACGACAAGCGCCGCAAGGCGTTGAATGCAGAGGGGCAGGGGGGGAGCGGCAGAAAGGGGGGGGGGGCACGTAACACCAACCTCAACTACACCGAGCTGGTATGGCGATGAAAAGGGGAAACCCGGCACATCCCATCTACATCGTGAAGAGGTATGTGGTGATCTATCCCCCCCCCGAAGGTTGTAACCCCCCTTCTCCTGTCTGTTACTGATGTATCTGAATCTGATGTCCGTAGGGTGCAACGCACGAGGTGCATGCCGGAGCCCGAGCCCGCAAGGGCGAGGGCTTAGGCGGCGCCGAGCGCGGGCATGCCCGGAGGACGTTCACGCGTGCTCCGTGGTGTGAAAAAATTAACCCTGCAGCATACTGCGGCAGGTTAACTCGTGGCGATCAGTTGTCGCTTGTGACGGCCGATCGCGCATGCGAGGTGTGGATTCGATTAATTCCCACCCACCCACCCGAGCTAGCAATACGACACTGTTCTTGCCGTACCTGGTTCCGTTTCAGGTATTGCTCCGGTGAGCACTTTGAAATATTGGTATTCCCAGGCGTCCGGCATGCCGTTGCCGTCGGTGTCGAGACCTGCGGGAAGCCAGGCTCCGGCGGTGAAGCGCACATGGTCGATCGTCACATCGAAGTTGTTGCCGAAGATGCCGCCGGTGTAGTCACCGAGGATGAGGCGGTTGTCGGTGCCGGTCTGGTCATAGGTTGCTCCTGCCAGCGGCGTGAGGCGCACGGCATCCCGGAACACATGGTAGCGGGAGTTGCCCGCGTCGTGGACGACGCGGAACGTGTGAAACCCGCCGAGTCCGGTGTTG
>CAWKLN010000004.1:0-176722 GCA_963850465.1 uncultured delta proteobacterium | reverse complement strand
CCCCGGGGATCGCAGGTCTGGCCGGGGGCGGTGCTCGTGGGGGGATTCCTGGTGGGGCTCGCCGCCCTGGGATCCGTTCGGGCCGTTCTCGTGATCGGTCTGGCTCTGACGCTCGCCCGGTGGGGCCAGCTCTCCGTGGGCTGGGCCGTGGCGTGGGGAGCCGGCGCGCTTGCGGTGCTCATGGCCGATGGGGCGAAGCGCTGGCCGGCTCGGTGGCCCGGGCAGGATCCGAGCACCGCTCGTCGGGCCGACCGGATCTGGATCGTCGAGCACCTCGTGCGGTGGGTCCCGTTGGTGCTCATCCTGGCCCTGCTCATTCCTTCGTTGGTCGACGGGATCGATCGCCCCCCGGCTCAGCTGGCCGACGGCGGTGACGGCGGCGGTCGGGCAAGTCCCTACTGGGGGTTCGCCGACCGGATGGACACGTCGACGCGAGGGGAGCTGGGTGACCAGGAGGTCATGCGGGTCTGGGCCGATCGTCCCGACTTCTGGCGGGGGCAGACGTTCGATCGGTGGGACGGGCGGTACTGGGCCGCCAGCGACACGACGACGGTCCCCCTGGGTGGAGAGAACCCGATGACCCCGTTGCCCGGTGCGGGCGATGTCGGTGTGTCGGCCACGAGTCTGCCGGCCGTGACCTCGTCGCAGACCTATGAGCTGATCTGGGCCGGAACCGACGTGGTGTTCGCGGCCTACCGCCCCATCGAGCTGGTGTCGGCCCAGTGGTCGTGGAGCCGGATCAGCGACGGCAGCATCGTCAGTGACTGGATGCCGGCGGGATCGGTCTATCGGGTCGAGAGCGAGCGCGTCGCGGTCACGCCCGACCTGCTTCGTGACCATGATCCCGCCGCGGTCGATCTACCGCCCATCATCGCCGAGCGCTTCCTCGACGACGGAGCGGTGACCGATCGGGTGCGGGCCCTGGCCCAGGAGATCACCGCCGACGCACCGACCACCTACGACAAGATCCAGAGCCTCGAGGTCTGGATGGGCGACAACATCGAGTACACGCGCGACATCCCCGTCCCACCGGAGGGAGCGGATGCGGTCGAGCAACTGCTCTTCGTGGACCGGGCCGGGTTCTGCGAGCAGATCGGGAGCGCGCTCACGATGATGATGCGCAGTCTCGGGGTACCCAGTCGGCTCGCGGTGGGGTACGTCACCGGCGAGAAGGTCGGCGACGACGAATACCTCGTGCGCGCCGAGGACGCCCACGCGTGGGTCGAGATCTGGTTCCCGGGACTGGGCTGGCAAGGGTTCGACCCCACCGCGTCGGTGCCGTTGGCCGGAGAGGCCGTGCCGAACGAGGTCGGGATCCCGTGGACGGCGATCGGGCTGGCCGCGGGTGCGTTGGTGCTGGTGGTGGCCGGCCAGTGGTGCTGGCGCCGTCGGCGGTCCCGGCGAGACGATCTCGACGACGGCGCGGCCGGGCCGGCTCGACCGCCGTCGGTGCTCACGACGGCGCTGGTCGAGGAGGGAAACCGACGCGGGATCGAGCGTCGGCCCAGCGAAACCGTGGAGGAGCTCGCCCACCGCGTGGTGGCCGAATCGAAGGGCGACGGTCGATTCGTGCGCGTGGCCGAGCTGGCCACCCGTGCCAGCTTCGGTCCGGCGCCACTCGCTCCCGCTGACGAGCAGCACGCGCTGGAGGTCATCGCTGAGCTGGGCCGAGAGGATCTGGTCGGCTCCGGCCCCCCGGTTCGTCGCGTCGGGGCACAGTAGATTCGGCCGATGGCGACCGACACCGTGATCTATCCCGCTCGGGTCGTGCACACGATGGAGCGGGCCCGACCCACGGCGGCGGCGGTTGCGGTCAGCGACGGGCGCATTGTCGCGGCCGGATCGTTGGCCGAGCTGCGCGACATGGGCCTCGCCACGGTCGACGACCGTTTCGCCGATCATGTCCTGCTTCCCGGGTTCGTCGAAGCTCACAGCCACAGCTTCGGCGGCGGATTCTGGCAGTTTCCGTACTGCGGCTACTTCGCCCGGTGGGCGCCGGACAACCGGGTGTGGTCCGGCTGCACGTCGATCGAGGCGGTGATCGACCGGTTGCGCTCGGCCGAGGCCGCGATCACCGATCCCGAGCAGCCATTGGTCGCCTGGGGCTTGGATCCCATCTACTTCAAGGGCGAGCGGTTGACCGCCGATCACCTGGACCGGGTCTCGACCACGTGCCCCGTGTTCGTCATGCACGCCAGCATCCACCTCGCCACCGTCAACTCTGCGCTGATGGATCGCGAAGGCATCGGTCCCGACACGATCGTCGAGGGCGTGCCGAAGGACGGCACGGGCATGCCGATCGGAGAGCTCCAGGAGCCGGCTGCGCTGTCGTTGGCCGTGGGCGCGATCGGGGTGCTGTTCGGTGCGCTCCTCAACGACACGGCGATCCATCACTTCGGTGCGCTGGCCCGCAACGCCGGCGTGACCACGCTGACCGAGCTGGGCAGCATGTCGATCGACGACGACGGCGTGATCGACCGCATGCGACGGATGGTGGATGGTCCGGGATTCCCGGCTCGGGTCTCCATGTTCCACAACCCGGGCTTCGGTGGCCCGGCCGACCTGGACGAGGCGGCGGCGCTGGTGCATCAGCGGGCGGCCGAAAGCTCGGCCAAGTTGCGGTTCGGTCACGTCAAACTGGTCCTCGACGGCTCGATCCAGGGGTTCACGGCGCTGCTGCGACCGCCTGGGTACCTCGGTGACCGACCCAACGGGTTGTGGCTCGTGCCGCCGGAACAGGTCGCCGATCGGCTCAGCCCGTTCCACCGGTCCGGGATCACGGTGCACGCCCATTGCAACGGCGACCAGACGGTCGATGTGTTCCTGGACGCGGTCGAGGCCGTGCTGGCCGAGTTTCCCCGCTGGGATCACCGCCACACGGTCCAGCACTGCCAGCTCACCACCGCCGCGCAATACCGGCGGATGGCGGCGTTGGGCCTGTGCGCCAACCTCTTCGCCAATCACACGTTCTTCTGGGGCGATCAGCACGTCGAGGACACCGTCGGGTTCGATCGGGCATCGCGGATGAACGCCGCGGCGACCGCCCTGGCCGAGGGGGTTCCGCTGTCGATCCACAGCGATGCCCCGGTGACGCCGATCGGCCCCCTGCACGTGGCCTGGTGCGCGGTGAATCGCCTCACCGCGAGCGGCCGGGAGCTGGGCCCCGCCGAGCGGATCCCGGTCGCGGACGCACTCCGTGCCGTCACGGTCGGCGCGGCCTACCAGTTGAAGATGGACGACGAAATCGGCTCGATCGCCCCGGGAAAGGCCGCCGACTTCGCCGTGCTGGCCGAAGACCCCCTCGAGGTCGACCCGGTGGACCTTCGGGACATCCACGTGTGGGGCACGGTCCTGGCCGGGCGCCCCCATCCGGCCCCGTCGTCCCTCGACTGAGGTGGCGCTTCCCTTCACGGTCATCGGCGGCTATCTGGGCGTGGGGAAGACCACGTTGGTGAACCGCTTGCTGGCCCACGCCCACGGTCGACGGCTCGTCGTGCTGGTCAACGACTTCGGGAACATCGCGGTGGACGCTGCCCTGATCGAGGCCGACGACGGCGACACCATCAGCTTCGCCAACGGTTGTGTGTGTTGTTCCCTGGCCGACGGATTCGCCGCCGCGCTGGGCCGACTGCGGGAGCGGGCCGACCGGTTCGACCACGTCGTGGTCGAGGTCTCCGGTGTGGGGAACCCGCGCGGTGTCGCCCAGTGGGGCCGCACGCCGGGGTTCGAGCTGGACGGCGTGCTGGTGCTGGCCGACGCGACCGGGATCCAGCGGCAGCTGGCCGACCCCTACGTCGGTGAGACCGTCGCCGCGCAGCTGGCCGCCGCCGACCTGGTCGTGCTGACCAAGCTGGATCTGAGCGACCCGCCCGCCGCCGCCCGAGCCCGAGCCACGATCGGCGGACACACGGACGCGCCGGTGGTGTCCGGCCCCATCGGCCTCGACGCCGTGGTGTCGGCGGCGCCTTCCACCTCCGTTCCCGCGCCGGGAGGATTGGTGACCCACGCGGCGCACGAGGCACGGACGATCGCCGTCGACGGGCCGATCGCCCGGACGGAGCTGGACTTGTTCCTGGCGGGTCGGCCCGATGGGGTGGTGCGAGTCAAGGGGGTGGTCCGGCGAACTGGTGACCAGACCCCAGCCGTGGTCCAGGTGGTGGGTCGGCGTGTCGAGATCACGCCCGCGTCGACGGGTCGAGCCGCGTCCCCGACCGCCCTGGTCGCCGTGGCCCTGCCGGGCACCCCGCCCGACGAGCTCGACCGATGGGTGGGGGCGTTCCCCGGTCCGGATGCCGGCGGGGCCTGAGCCCGGCGGGTCCCCTCACTCCGGTGACGGGTCAGGTAGCGCCGACGCGTCGCGGGGCGATCCAAAGTTCGTCTCGCCGACCACGATGGGGAGGTCCCGCCCGCCGATGGGACGGAGAGGGCGCCGCCCAATGGGCAGGGGGTCAGTGGTCGTAGGCGAGGAGTGATCGGGCGGGTTCGGAGGTGAGGGCGGGGCGGATCAGGGTGATCCCGACGGGGTTGAGTTCGGTTTCGAAGCTGGCGCCGCCGGTAGCCCTCATCGGCGATCAGGGTCTGGCCGACGGGGTCGAGTCCGCCGAAGGCGCTCATGTACCGGGCGGTGTCGCGTTCATCCGCTTTGGCGCCGGCGAGCGTGTAGGCGATGGGGAGCCCGGATGGGGTGGTGATGAGGTGGAGGCGTAACCCCCAGAAGAACCGGGAGTGCGAGGCGCCGGAGCCGTATTCGGCCCAGCCGGCCAGGTCGGAGCGTTTCGCGGTCTCCCGACTTCGGCCGCACTCGACGGGATTCGAGTCCACCAATCACAGGTCGTCGTTGAATGACGGGCATTGGCGTGCGAGGTGGGCGACGAGGTGTTGGAGCAACTGGCTCGACCGGCGGAGTCGCTTGTTGTGGCCGGGCCGGTCAGGCAGATAGGTGAACCACGGTCGCAGGTGGGCAGGGGCGTGGCGGATGAACTCGGCATCGGAGAGTTTCGGAGCGATCCCCACGGTTGGTCGCTCGGGCGCCCATTTTGGGTGATCGACCAGAGCGTCGTCGATCGTTACGTGGAGTCGGGTCGCAAGGGTGTCCAGCTCAGGGTTCATTCCGAGCTCCTCCGGGATCAGGGTTTGTTCAGGCCCCCTGATCGTGGACACCCTCGCGCTTTAGGTGGTGAATCCTCGCGCGCACCGCGCGATCCCCTTGGAAATACTCGTCGAGGGGCCATTCCCGATGGCGGGCTCACGATGCCAGCACCTCGCGGTAGAGATCCAGGTATGAGTCGACCGTGGCGTCGACGGTAAAACGCCGGACGCCTCGGCGGCGCGCTTCGCCGCCCATTCGATCCCGTAGCGACGGGTCGTCGATCAGCCGTTGGATCGCTGCCGCCAGAGCGGCGGGGTCCTCGGGTGGGACGACGAGGCCGGTGACGCTGTCGTCCACCGACTCGCGCACACCGCCGACGTCGGTCGCTATCACGGGGATTCCGGCGAGCATCGCTTCCATGATCGTCACCGGGAAACCCTCATTGCGCGATGGCAGCACGAAGAGGTCGAACGAGGCGAGATGGTCCGCGGTTGCCCCCCACGGGACGTCACGAAACTCGACGCGGTCTGCGACGCCGAGGCGCTCGCACTGCTCGTGCAGCGCCGCGGTCTCGGGTCCTGAGCCGATCAGCACGAGCCGGACGTCGGGGAGCAGCGGCATGGCATCGATCAGGACGTCCAGTCCCTTCACCGGGTCGTGGCGGGCGATCGTGCCGATCAGCGCTTCGGAGGTGTCGCGTGCCGCGGGGGTGCGGTCGACGTCGGGCACGCCGTGGTAGAGCGTGCGCACGTGCCCGCGGGGGAGCGACGCCTCGTCCTCCACGGTGCGGGCGGTGACGTCACCCACCGCGACGTGGGCGGCGAGGCGGCGCGAGGTCCGGCGCTTCAGCTGTCTCGACAGCGCCGACCACGTCGCCAGCGGCGAGTTCTCCACCACGAGACAACGTGGACCCCGCAGCGTCAGGGCCACGGCGATCGCCCATTGGGCCGCCGACATCGTCCCCAAGTTGAAGTGGATGATGTCGGGGTCGATCGTGGCGAAGATCCGCCGGTGGTTGCGCATGGCGGCGAGGTCGGTGCGACCGTGGATGGGAGGAGTCGTGACGGCGTCCGCGCCCGGGCGATGATGAGCCAGCCAGGTGACGACCTCGGGTGCGGTACCGAGGACCGCCACGTGGATTCGGGGAGGGAGCGCACGCAGGACGTGGGAGAGCACCATCTCGGCTCCGCCGCGGGAAAGGGGCATCGGTGTAGATGAGGAGGTCGAAGCCGTCCTCGACAGAGGGCATCAGCGGTCGCCGGTGATGCCCAGAACGCCGAAGTCGATCCGCACGGTCCGGTTGTAGGTCGCGGCGGTGAGCCGCCCATCGGAGGCGGTGTGACGCCTGAGCAGAGCGGCGTCGTCGAGGTTGGTCAGGACATCACCGTTCATGGCCACGAAGTGCTCGGGGAGGTCGTCCAAGTGGGCGACGATCGGACCCATGGTGCCGAGGGGAGTGTCCTCGGTCCGTGCCGGAGGCGGACCCCCCGACCTCCGGCCAGGATCACCGTGTGCATCGTGCTGTTCTCACCCTGGTCGTCGATGGGTCAATTGTGGGAGGGCGGATCGGTCGACACAACTCTTCGGTGCGATTTCGTGGGCGCCGCACCCCGGACCGATCGTCGGCACCGGTGCCGTAGTGTCGCCGTGACGGATCGGAGCCCACGATGATCGACCGCTATCACGACGCCTTCCCCGGTCTGACCTTCGCCGCTCCCGAGCCGGGGATCCTCCAGATCACCATGGAGGGGCCCGGGCTGAACTCGGTCGATGCGGCGATGCACCGGCAGCTGGCCGACGTGTGGCTCACCGTCGATCGCGATCCCGACGTCCGGGTCGCCCTGCTGTCGGGCTCGGGGAAGGCGTTCTCCTCGGGGGGCAGCTTCGAGCTCCTGGACGACCTGACCAGCGACTACGCCACCCGGTTGCGCGTCCTGCGCGAGGCGCGGGACCTGGTGCTGAACGTGATCAACTGCTCCAAACCGGTGGTCTCGGCCATGTGGGGTCCGGCCGTCGGCGCGGGCCTGGTCGCAGGTCTCCTGGCCGACGTCTCCGTGGTCGGCCGGACGACCCGGATCATCGACGGCCACACCCGGCTGGGGGTCGCGGCCGGCGATCACGCGGCCATCTGCTGGCCCATGCTCTGCGGGATGGCCAAGGCCAAGTACTACCTGCTGACCTGCCGGGACCTGTCGGGTGAGGAAGCGGAACGGATCGGCCTCGTCTCGTTGTGCGTCGACGACGACCACGTCCTCGACGAGGCGATGGCGGTGGCCGGCGAGCTGGCCAACGGAGCCCAGCAGGCCATCCGCTGGACCAAACAGACCCTGAACCACTCCTACCGGATGTTGGGACCGGCCTTCGATGCGTCGCTGGCCTACGAGTTCCTGGGCTTCGGCGGTCCGGATGCGGCCGAGGGGCTGGCCAGTCATCGCGAGCGGCGCGACCCTGATTTCGCCGGGCCAACCTCCGAATGACGGCCGCCGTGGGCGATACTTCGGTATGAACCAAGACGAAGAGAAGGCCCGCAAGGAGCTGGAAAAGGAGTTCGCGCAGGTGCGCGAGAGCCTGGGTGACGTGCATGTCGCCTTCGACGCCGTGTTGGACGCCGGTCCGGAAGACGATCTGCACGATCTGCTGGAGAAGCTGGAGGATGCCGCCCGCGAGGCCCGCACCGGTGGGTTGATCGGATCGGGCGCCAAGGGACACCGACGGGCGCGGAAGAAGTATCTCGAGGTCAAGAACCCCTGACCGAGACCGTCGTCTTCTTCCACGCGCACCCGGACGACGAGGCGATCTTCACCGGTGGCACGATGGCCATGCTGGCCGCGCGCGGCCTGGAGTCTGGTTCTGGTCGTGGCGACCTCGGGCGAGGGTGGCGAGCCACACGGGGGTGAGGGTGACCGGCACGGTCTGGCCGCGGTCCGGAGGGCCGAGACGCTTGCGGCGGCAGCCCGCCTGGGCGTGACCGACGTGAGGTTCCTCGGGTATGAGGACTCGGGCGTGGACGGGACGGCCCGCGACGGGTTCGCCGCCGCGCCGGTGGACCAGGCGGCCGGCCGGCTCGCCGACCTGCTCAGCGAGCTCGGCCGCCACAGCCTGGTCGTCTACGACGGCGGTGGCATCTACGACCACCCCGACCACGTCCAGATCCACCGGGTGGGCCATGCCGCGGCCGAGCACCTGCCGGTCGACACGATCTACGAGTGCACGGTCGACCGCGAGTACCTCCACTTCGTCGAGACTCACCTGGTGGTTCAGGCCGCGCTGCCGCACCGGCCGGAGACGCTCGGACTGGCCGCCACCTCCTTGGGCTCGGCGACGGTCGAGATCGACGTCGCGGTCGACGTGGCGCCGGTGCTCGACCGCAAGCGGGCCGCGATGGCAGCGCACGGCAGCCAGATCCCGGAGTCGTCGCCCACCCTGCAGCTTCCGGGGGCGTCGTTCTCGGCCGTGTACGGGTTGGAGTGGTACTGCCGGGTCGGTGCACCGGGCCCCCTCGATCGGCTGACCCGATGACCGCCGGCGTGCCCTCACGACTGAACCTCCGATCAGCGGCGCGGGCGCTCGACGGCGGCGCGTTCGACGCCGATCTGCTGGACCTCCCGTGGGAGCGGTCCATCACCGAGTGGCCCGGCCACCTGTTCCTCGACCTTCCCAAGGGCATCAGCCGCCACGAGGTCCGGTTCCTGGAACGGCGCGGCACGATCCTGGCCATCAAGGAGCTGCCCGAGGCGCCCGCTCGCAACGACTTCCTGGTGCTCTCCGAGCTCGAGGACGAGGCGGTGCCCACGGTCCATCCGGTCGCGGTCCTGACCGGGAGGACGGAGGACCCGACCGAGGAGCGGTCGGCCGCGCTGGTCACCCGGTACGAGCTCTACTCGTTTTCGTATCGGGAGTTGCTCTCGGGATCCGGCTTCGGTCCCCGGCGTGTGCAGTTGGTGGGAGCGCTCGCGGTGCTGCTGTTGGAGTTGCACCTGACCGGATGCTTCTGGGGCGACACGTCCCTGTCCAACGTGCTCTACCGCTTCGACGCCGAGGCGGTGGTGGCGATCATGGTCGACGCCGAGACCGCCGAGCTGCACGAGGTGCTCAGCGACGGCCAGCGGGAACACGACCTGGAGATCATGGTCACCAACGTCGCGGGTGGGATGGCCGACCTCGCCGCCCAGGCCGGGGTGGACCTGGACGACGCCGACCTCTCGTTGGGGGAGGACATCGCCGAGTCCTATCGCCGGCTGTGGAGCGTCATCAGCGATCCGGAACCGATCGGCGTCGAGGAGCGCTGGCGGATCCGCGACCGGATCGAACGGCTGGAGACGATGGGGTTCCAGGTCGACGAAATCGCCGTGTCGGGCCACGACGAGGGGCGGACGCTCCTGGTGCGTCCTTCGGTCCGCTCCCGGGACTTCCACCGCAATCGGCTGCGGGAACTGACGGGGGTGGACATGCTGGAGCTCCAGGCCCGTCAGGTGCTCACCGATGTGTACTACTACCGGGCCTTTCACAGCGACGAGGATCAGCGGGTGGTGGATCTGCGGTGGCGGCTGGACGAGTTCGAACCCTGGATCGCCCGCCTCGGCGGGGATGTCATCTCCGATCCGGTCCAGGCGTACTGCGATCTCCTGCACCACCGATGGGTGCTGTCCACCCGGGCGGAGCGGTCCGTGACGACCGACGAGGCGTACCAGGACTGGGAGGACCTGGGTCGGCCCGGTCGACCGATCGTCGACGCGGTCGAGCCGCCGGCGATCGAGTCGACCTGAGCGCGACATTCGTGCGCGAAGCTGCGTGGATGCGTCCCGCCGCTTCGTTCGTGTTGGTCCTTGCGCTCGCCGTGACCGGGTGCTCGTTCTCCGCCAGTGTCGGTGGGACACCGACGAGCGCCGCGGAGGAGGTCATCGAGGACGACCTGGCCGCCCAACTGGGTTTCGGTGAGATCGAGGCCGAATGCGGTGAACCACCCAACGAGGACGAGGGAGCGACGTTCCTGTGCACGTCGGAGACGGATCAGGGGCTGGTCCGCTGGGAAGCGACGATCGCCGAGGAGGACACGGTCAACGTCCAGTCGCTCAACGTCCTGGTCGAGGACGACGTCGCTGCTCTCGAGGTGGCGGCGGTGGCTGAGATCGAGCAGGTGGTGGGGCTCCCGCTGGGGACCGAGGACTTCGACTGCGGCGACGTGCCCGTGGTGTTGGGGGACGAGGACCAGGTCGTCTGTGCACTGACGGATCGAACGCTTGGGTCTGCGGGTCCCGCCGACGGCGTGGTCTACGACACGACCGTGACCATCACCGACATGGCGTCGGGTGCGTTCGAGTTCGAGGTCGCCGAAGAACCCAGGTGAGGTTGCGGGGCCGGGCCCATAGGGTCTCGGGATGACCATCGAGATCCGAGGCATCACCGCGGAAGAAGTGGAAGCGTTCTCCCTTCCCGTCCATCGGGGCTTCCTGGCGACGCGGGTGGAGGAGCACACCGGTCCCGAGCCGGACGTGGCGCGGTCGTTCGCCGCGGTCGACGACGGGGAGTTCGTCGGTGGTTGCGGCTCGTACGACTTCCAACTGACCCTCCCCGGCGGCGGTCGTGTGCCCGCCGGCGGACTGACCAACGTGGCCGTCCAGGCCACCCACCGCCGGCGCGGCGTGCTCCGGAGCCTGATGGAGGCCCACCTGGACGACTGTCGGCAGCGGGGTGACGCCGCGTCGGTCCTGATGGCCTCGCAGTCGAACATCTACGGGAGATTCGGCTACGGCGAGACCACCCGGACCGCCGGCTGGCGCATCGAGGCGAACGCCGGCCGATACGAGCGGCCGGCCGAGACCGGCGGATCGTTCCGGTTCATGCCGCAGGAGGACGCGGCCGCCACGCTGGCGGCGGTCTACCCCCGAGCGGTGGCCGGCCGAGCCGGCGCCCTCGATCGGCCCGGCAACTGGTTCGACGGGGTCCTGGCGCGGAAGCCGGGCTGGATGGGCGGCGGCGACGTGTTCGTCGTCGTCCACACCAACGCCGACGGCGAGGATGACGGCTACGTCCTGTACCGGATCGCCACGGCGGGACCGCCGGGCGGCGAGGTCGGTTCGGTGGACATCATCGAGCTGGTCGCCGGTGACCCGACGGTCGAGGCGGCGCTCTGGCGGTTCTGCCTCGACATCGACCTGGTCGACGAGGTCACCTATCTCTGGGGTCCCGTGGACCCGGCGATCGCCGGACGGCTGGCGGACCCCCGTCGTCTCGAAGCGACGCGCCTCCAGGACTTCCTCTGGCTGCGACCGCTGGACGTCGCCGCACTGCTCGGGCGGCGGTCGTACCGGGTCGACGGCCGGATCGTCGTGGGAATCGACGACCCCGACGATGCCGAGGTCCACGGCCGGTGGAGTGTCGAGGTGGGCGGCGGGGCTGCCCGAGTGGAGCGCACCGACGACCCCGCATCGGTGACGATGTCGGCCGCGTCGCTGGCAGCGGCGTGCCTCGGTGGTCGCTCGGTCGACGAACTCGCCCGCGACGGTCGGGTCGGCGGCACCGCCGCTGCCGTTGCGAGCGCGGATCTGATGATGGGGACGGCGCGGCCCCCGTGGTGTATCACCAAGTTCTGAATCGGCGGCAGAGGAGCTCCGCGTGGCCACCATCGGCGATCGCACCTACGAGGCGGACATCCGCTGGACCACCCACGGCGTCCCGCACATCCGCGGCGCCGATGTCGGCTCGGTCACGTTCGGCCAGGGCTGGGCCTGCGCCCGCGACCATCTGCCGACCATCGTGGATCAGCTGGTCAAGGCCAGTGGCCGACGGGCCCGATGGCACGGTCGTGGTGTCGCCGATGCCCACGTCCACAGCGACATCGGGTACTCGGTGCTGGGACTGCGCGCCCTGGCCGAGGCGATGGTGGAGCGTCAACCCGAGTCCGTGATCGAGGCGGTGGCCGGGTACGCGGCCGGACTCAACACCTGGCTGGCCGAACACGGCACCGAGGATCTGCCGGAGTGGTGTCGCGGCGCCGAGTGGATCCGGCCGTTCACCGTGATCGACCTCTTCACGATCTACAACGACGCTGCGGTCATCGCGTCGAGCCGGAACTTCGCGGAGTACATCGGCTCGGCCACCCCGCCCGGCGACGACGCACCGATCGAGCCGGCCGAGCCGACCGCCGACGATCTCCCCTCGGGACCCGGTCTGGGCAGCAACGCGTGGGCGCTCGGCCGCGACCTCACGGCATCCGGCCGGGGCATGGTCATGGCCAACCCCCACTTCCCCTGGTACGGAGAGGCCCGGTTCTGGGAAGCACACCTCACCGTGCCGGGCGAGCTGGACGTCTACGGCGTCTCGCTGGTGGGGACGCCGGGGATTCAGATCGGGTTCACCGATGGTGTCGCCTGGTCCCACACCTTCTCGCGCGGCCACCGCTTCTGCATCTACCGGTTGAGCCTGGACGAGCCCACCACCTATCTCCACGAGGTCGAGGTGCGAGCCCTCACGCCCGCCACGCATCAGGTGGACGTCCTGGACGACGCCGGATCGGTGCAGACCGAGACGGTGACGCGGTACTCGTCGCACCACGGGCCCGTGGTCGACCTGCCCATCCTCGGGTGGTCGACGGCCACGGCCTACGCCCTCCGTGACGCCAACCTGGGCAACGACCGGTTCCTCCACCAGTTCCTGGAGATGGATCGGGCCCAGAGCGTGCACGACCTCCGTGCGGCGCTCCATCGGGTGCAGGGCATTCCCTGGGTCAACACCGTGGCGGCGGATCGACACGGCGACACCCTGTACACCGACACCAGCACGGTGCCGGCGCTGACCGCCGAGGCCCAGGCGGACTGGGAGCAGTCGCTGGAGGAGGACATCGTCGCCGCCCTGATGTTCGAGCAGCGGATTGCGCTGCTCGACGGGGCCAAGGCCTCACACGACTGGATCGACGTCGACGGGGCGCCGGCCCCCGGCGTGGAACCGGTCGACCGACTCCCTGAGCTGCGGGGCGCCGATTACGTCTTCAACGCCAACGACCCGTATTGGGCGCCCCATGCCACCGACCGGATCGAGCGGTGCTCGTCGATGGCGGGTCTGTTCGAACGGCCGCTGAGCCCCCGGAGTCGAACCAACGCCTGGCTGCTGGACGGAGCGGGCCCGGTCGCCGGCAGCGGTGGACGCTTCAGCTCCGACGACGTCGTGGCGGCGGTGCTGGGCAACCACTCGCTGCTGGCCGAGCACCTGCTCGACGACGTCATCTCCCGCGCCCGCGCCGTCGGCACGGTCGAGCTCGATGGTGCCCCGGTCGACGTCGGCGCGGTCGCCGACGTGCTCGACGGATGGGATCGTCGGTACGAGCTGGACTCGGTCGGGGCCGTGGTGTGGCGCGAGTTCCTGGCCGGGTTCTCCGATGCCGACCTGCGCGACGCCGGCGCGCTTTTCGCCGAGGGATTCGACGCCGGCGACATCCTGTCCCGGCCGGCCGGTCTGGCCGCACCCGGCGAGATCGATCAGATCGCGGTGGCGCTGGCGCGGGCGGTCCTGGCCCTGGACGAGGCGGGCCTCGCCCCCGACTGCCGCCTGGGCGACGTGCAGTTCGTCGAACGGGCCGGCCGTCGGGTCGAGCTGCACGGAGGCGGCGAGGTGGAAGGGGTGGCCAACGTGGTGATGGCTTTCGGGGGACTGGCCCGTGACGATCTCGAACCCGCCGAGTACACCTACGAGCCTGCGGCCGGTCGTGACCTTCGTACCGGGTTGCACCGGGGTGGGTATCCGGTCCTGTACGGCGTCAGCTTCCTCATGGTGGCCGAGTTCACCGACGAGGGGCCGACGGCCCGAGGCCTGCTCGTCTACGGCCAGAGCGGCGACCGGCGATCCGAGCATCACACCGATCAACTCGAGCCGTTCTCGGCCAAGCGATTGCGACCGCTGCTGTTTCGCGACCGGGACATCGACAGCGCCACGATCGAACGGCGCACGGTGACCGGCCGGCCCCCACCGTGAGCAGTGCGTCCCCGGGCCGGGTGGCGCGCATTCCGGTCCTCTGGATCATGGCGTTCCTCTCCGCGCTGATGGCCACCGGCTACGGCGTGCTCTTCACGATGCTCGACGACTTCCGGGACGAGTACGGCATCGGCGAGACGGCCCTGGGGGCGCTGATCGGGCTGGGGTTCCTGTCCTCGTTCGTGGGCTCGATCCTGATCGCCCCGCAGGCCGACCGCGGCTATGCCAAGCGTCTCGTGTTCACCGGGATGGCGCTGAACCTGGTCGGGCTCCTGCTCATGGCGGGCAGCCGGACGTTCGTTGCGCTCGCCGTCGGTCGACTGATCATGGGGCTGGGCATCGGTGTGGCCGTCCCGGCCATCCGCCGCATCGTGATCCTGGCCGAGCCCCAGAAGATCGGTGAGAACCTCGGCCGGTTGCTGGCCGCTGACGTGGCCGGATTCGCAACCGGGCCGGCGATCTCGGCGATCCTCGTCGGTCCGTTCGGCATCCCCTCGCCCTTCCTGGTCGTCGCGGCCACCACCGCGGTGGCGATTCCGTTCGTCGCGTCGATCCAGGTCGACGAGGCCGAGGAGCCGGCCACCCGACGACTGGCGCTGGACCTCCTGGCCAACCGGCCGTTCGCCGGCGCCGTCATGATGGGGTGCGCCTTCTTCCTCATGATCGGCACCTTCGACGCCTTGTGGGCGGTGGTGCTGGATGATCTGAACACCAGCGAGTGGATCGCCAATCTGGGGATCACCCTGTTCGCCCTGCCGCTGGTCCTGTTGGCCTCGGCGGGCGGACGACTGGCGCAGCGGATCGGGCCCTACCGGGTCGCCACCGCCGGCCTGTTGCTGGTTGCCGGCTACATGACCCTCTACGGCATCGTTCCGACCGGCGGCATGATCTTCACCATCGCGATGGTCCATGCGGTGACCGACGGGCTCAGCATCGCGAGCACCGGGGTGGCGGTGGGCATGGTGGTGGTGGCCGAGCGTCAGGCCGGAGCCCAGGGGGTGATGAGCGGATTCCAGACGCTGACGGCGGGTATCGCCGCGCCGATCGCCGGGGCGGTCTATCAGCACGTGGGCCGGGGCGCGGCCTACGGAATGACGGCGGTGGTGATGGTGGCGATGGTGCTCGGCGGCGCCTGGCTGGCCCGATCGGCCTGGAATCTGTCGGAGGCGAACGTCAGCGAGGACGTGGCGCGACTCTGATCGCCAGGGTGAAACCAGATCGGGCCAGCAGCGCGAATCGGCCGTCGGGCACGGCGTGGGCTTCGGTGCGGATCAGGTCGATGATGGTGTCGGTGATCGCTCCGCGTTCGTGGGTTGCCAGGACCTGCTGTCGGTAGGAGCGTGGGAGGTCCCAGAGGCGGAACCCGGCCAGGTCCAGGAGTGCGCCGGCCTGGAGGAAGTACGCGAGCGGACCGTCCTTCTCCAGGGTGGCGCCGGGGGTGGCGTGGGCGGCGATGGCGTCTCGCACCAGATCGATCGCCTCGTCGACGTGGTCGGACGCCTCCATGCAACGGGCGGCTCGGTGACCGCTCCGCAGCGTGAAGTCCTCGCCGGTGACGGTGTCGACCAGTCCGGCATCGTGGAGCAGGCAGGCCACGTAGAAGAGCTCGTCGTCGATCGGGATCCGGTCGATGGTGGCGAGCGCCAGTCCGTACGCCCAGGTGCGGTAGCCGTGGCCGACCAGGGCGGCCGGCTGTTCCCGACAGGCCTCCTCGGCCTCGCGGGCAAGGGCACTGTCGGGCGGAGCCAGCAGTGCCTCGTCGATGCCGGCGATCCGGTCCGGGACACGTCCGGTGGCCAGTCGGAGGCGGCCGGCGATGTTCTGGCCCTGGGTGCGGGCGATGATGCCGAGCAGGGATCGCTTCTCGGCTCGGGTGAGGGCGCCGCTGGTGCGTTCGAGCCAGGAGATCCCGCCCAGGCGATCGGGGTCGGGTCGCAGTGTGGTCACGCCGCCAGTCTGCCGGACGGGAGGATCGGAGGTCAGGGCTGCTCGATCAGGACGGCACCACCGGTGACAGGGTGGTCGATCAGCGTGGCGGCCAGGTCGGCGAAGTCGGTCTCGGTGAGGGCGGTCAGGGCGGAAGCGAGCGCGACCGGTTCCATGCCGAGGGCTGGTGCCCGTGCGGCCCGGAACGCGGTGCTGTAGCTGTCGGCCACGCCGGCGCCGGGCAGTCCGAGGATCGGACCGAACTGGAGTGCGGTGTTCGCCCCCTCATCCGGGCCGAGATCGGCGGCGAGCACCGAGACGACTGCTTCGTGGAGGGCGCCTGCGGTCCGGTCCGGGTCGCCGCCGACCGGTAGGGGTGCGCCGATCAGCAGATGGGGCGGATCGTCGAGGGGGGCGAAGCTGGTGACGAAGCCGGCCTGCTGTCCCTGGATGAACAAGCGGCCGACGGCGACGAGGAACGCGGGATAGGCGGGATCGTCGGCGGAAGGGGCCGGATAGGCGATGGCGATGCGCCCTGGGGCGCCGGCGCTCACCGAGGCCGGTACCGGGAGGACGTGCAGTCCCGGCGACGCATCCCCGGGCCCGGCCGCGCCGTCGGCGGCGGGGCCGCTGGGGATGGCGCCGAAGAGGTCAGTGATCGTGTCGAGCGTGGTGGAGGGTTCGATGGGGCCCGCCACCGAGAGGTGGGCGTTGCCGGGGTGATAGAGCGTCAACCGTTCGATCAGATCGTCGAGTGTCAGCGCCGCGACGGCGTCGGGAACGCCGCCGCGTCGTCCGTCGTCGGGGGTGGGACGGAGTCGTTCGCGGGCCAGGTTGGCGGCGCTGATCTCCGGAATCCCGCCGAACATGTTGGTGAGCTCGGCCTGGAGCCGGGGTTCTTCGCGGGCGAGGTCGGCGTCGGTGGGCGCCACGCCGGCCAGGCGCCCGGCCATGCGAGTGAGCTCGCCGTCGAGGTCACCGGGATCGACCACCGTGGCGATGACCGTGTAGTCCTCGCCGGTCTGGGCGTTCCACCCGAGGGGGTGCGAGCTCACCCACTGGTCGACGGTGCGGGCGGGCTCCGTCTCGGTGGCGCTGGTCACCAAGAGGTGCTCGACCATGTGCGCCATCCCCGACCGACCGGGCGGATCGTGGTGGCTCCCGATGTCGAAGACCAGGGCGACGGCGACTCCCGTGGAGCCGGGCACGTTCGTGACGACCACGTCCAGGTCGCTGGCGAGCGTCGACCGGAGCGGCTCGGGGTTCGGGTCCTGGACCGGAGACGACGTGGTGGAGGCGGAGGCGCGGTCGGTGGCGGGATCGTCGGCGGAGCAGGCGGTTGCAGCCAGGAGCAGCACCGAGGCGAGCAACGTCATGATGGGCCGACGCCCGCCCGTCGTCACGGCCGAGTGCGGCCGAACAGGCGTGAAAACCACGACGGCTGGCGCGGTGGCGCCGGCGCGATCGGTCGGACCCGAGCTGGCGCGTCCTTCTGGGAGATTTCATCCAAGACGCGTTCCGGGGCGCCCTCAGGTGCGAGGAAGGCTCGGTCGTCCTGTGGGTCGTAGGCCGTCAGGCCTGTCTCCTCCTCGATGGAGCGAGCCACCTGTCGGAGCAGGTCCATGACGCGGTCGGCGTCGTCCCCCTCGTACCAGAACGGCACCGAGAGCGTGATCTCACCCGGCGAGAAGAAGACCTGGAGGCCGGTGGCCTCGTCGGTCAATTCGCGGAACCGGTCTCCGTCGTAGCCGTCCAATCCGGGAACGACGTCGTTCAGCCGACGCTCGACGCGTGACCACCGGTCGCGGTCGGCGCTGGTGGCCGGTGGTTCTGCTTTCGCCAGGGCGGCCAGGGCGGCCATGGCATCGGCCCAGCTGCCGTTCTCGGGGCGACGGACGAAGTAGAGGTCGAAGCTCATGATTCCATGATGGTGGCTGGGCGCTGACCGGATCAGATCACGTCGAACGATCCACCATCGTGGACCACGCCGTTGAGAAGAACCGCGACCCGGTGGGTTCCGGGGTAGTGGGTGCGGGTGGAGTGTTGGGCGATCGACACCGTCTTCCGTACCGTCGCCGAGTCTCCGGGACCGATGACCACCTCGGCCCCCTTGAAGACCTTCGGGCTGGTGGAGCCGTTGGCCTTCACGAAGTCCACTCGGAGATCGACCAGACCGCCGGCGTCGGCGTCGCTCGGGTTGGTGAGGGTGATCTCGATCCTGACTTTGCCGCCAATCGCGACGCGTTCGGGTTCGATCCGGACCGGCCCGACGCGGATGGGCGAATCTGCGACGTAGCCCAGCACCTCGAGAGCGCCAGGGTCACCTTGCTTGACGAGGGTGCGCAGGCCGTGGCGGACCAGCCTTCGTCGCTGCTCGTCGCCGTCCGTCCACCAGCGCCGAGCGATCTCGACGGTGAGGTCCGGGTGATCCTTGGCGATGTCGTTGAGGTTGTTGGCCACCGAGCGCCGCACGTACGCCTCGGGGTCGTCCTTCAGCAGCTCGAGCAGGTCGACCACTGGCTCGGGGTCCTCCTGGAACGCTCGCAGGCGAGGCGCCCAGGGCAGCCGGGGTCGGGTTCCCTCGGAGACCAGGCGCCGGACGTGGACATCGGGGTCTCGCGCCCACTCGTGGAGGCGGGCCAGTGTCGCTTCGGGGTGGTGTTCGAGGTAGGAGCGGATGCTGAACTCGGCCGTGAACCGCTTCGTCAGTTCGTACTGGGCGGCCATCGCCGTCTCGAAGTGGTCCAAGCCGTGGTCGGCTACGAAGAAGACGTACGGGAGGTACCGGAACCCTTCCATGCCGTCCCGGTCGTCGGCATCGTGCTCGGGGTCGAGCGAGGTCATGATGAGTCGAAGGGCCTCACCGCGATCGTCGGGAAGGAACTCAGCGAGCGCGTCCGAGATGTGGCGAGCCCTCGGGGTGAGCTCGAGGTTCTCGAACCCATCGAGGCAGCGAGCGACGAAACCGGCCTGATCGAAGGACGGATCCACCGTCACGAGCTGCGCGGCAATCCACGCGGGAACGTCGGGCCCGAACTGGTCCTTCAGCGGTTCCGCCATCGCAACAGTATGCAGCGAGGCGACCCAGCGGTTCGGCGTCACTGATCCTCGATCCGACGCGTCCGTTCGGCGACGGCCGCCACCCGGCTGTTCATGGGGGTGGTCGTTGGGGTGGGTGGAGTTGCCAGGTGCCGTTTGGGTTTCTGGTGAGGGTCCAGCCGCCTTCGTGGATGAGGTGGTGGTGGGTGTCGCAGCCGGGGCACATGCGGCGGAGATCGGTGTGGCCGCCTTGGCTGAAGGGGTCGACGTGGTGGATTTGGCAGTCGTCGAAGGGGACGGTGCAGTCGGCGTCCATGGCGCAGGTCGGGTATTGGGCTCGCAGCGCCATGCGTTGGGCCCGGGTGGCCAGGCGGCGTTTCCGGCCCACGTCGAGGGCCTGGCTGTCGCCGTTGAGGACGATGGGGATGATGCCGGTGTCGCAGGCGATGCGGCGGATGGTTTCGGCCGGGAGCGGGGTCCCACCCTGGGTCTCGGCCACACGCGGAGCTCCTTCGGGGTGGGCGTGGGTGCGGCCGGCGAGGGTGTCGTAGTCGATGAGGACCATGACCCCGGCGGAATCGGTCGTGGAGATGCGTTTCCCGCAGATGAGGGCGTGGAGGGCTTGGGCGGCGAGTTGGGCTTGTTGGCGGGGGGTGAGGTTCTTGGCGCCGGCGGCGATGCGGGCGGCGATTTCGGCGTCGAGGGCCCGGTGGACGGCTTCGCCTCGGAGTGGGTCCCATTCGCCGTGGATGCCTTTCATGCCGGTGTCGGGGTCGGTGTACTTCTTGGCCCGCGAGTTCCGGCGCCGCTTTCAGCTCGGCGATGCCGTCGTCGCCGAGGAGCCGGTCGACCAGTTTGCGGCATCGCTTCTCGAAGTCGTACACGGAGAGGCCTTCGGCGATGGCTTGGGCCACCAACTGCTCGGACTGCTCTTCGAAGGTCTTCTTCTTGGAACCGGACAGGCGGTCGGCTTGGCGGGTCAACACATCGGCATGCCCCACCCCGAGCGAACCGTCCTCCAGCGCCCCGAGCGCCTCGGGCATCTTCTGCATCGCATCGCCGCGTTCGGCCGCTTGCGCTGCTTCGCGGTCACCGAGACCGGCCTTGGCCGCGGTCTTCTTGGGGTCGGACTTCTGGCCCTGTTGCTGGAGGCGTCGGGCCCGGGCGGTGACCTTGGCCAACACCCCGACCAGCCACGAGTTGACGGTGCCGATCTCGGCGCTCAGGGCGTCGATCGCGTCGGCTGGCATCCCCGCGATCTGCTCTTCCAACTGTCGGATCCGGGCCGCGATCGGCGACCGGATCGGATGTGGTCACCTCGATCAGATCGCCGTCCATCGTGAGCGCCACCAGAGCCGCCTTCACCCCTTGGGTCCACCGTGCCAAGAGCCCACCGAAGGGCTGAGACGCTCCCCTCCTCGCACTGGCTTTGAGCCTCACGGCCTGAAGGGGTACGTATGTTCGATAGTAGCTCCGCATCCCTTTCGACGCAACCCCAATCCGAAGAAGTCTGGCGCGGGCGTTGCGGGCCCGCCGCCGCCAGCGCCACGCGAGGCGGCCGGACGTGACCCACCGGTAGCTTCGGGACCATGGAGGTGCGGATCCTCGGACCCCTCGAGGTGCAGGCCGAGAGTGGACCGCTCCACGTCTCGACACCCAAGGAACGCGCCGTCCTCGAGGTCCTCGCGCTCCGCGGTGGGGACGTGGTGTCGACCGACGTCCTGATCGACGCCCTGTGGGGGATCGATCTGCCTCGGTCCGCGGCGAAGAGCCTCCAGAGCCATGTCTCCCGCCTGCGACGCGCCCTGCCGCATGCGGCGATCGTCACCGAAAGTGCCGGCTACCGGCTGGACATCCTGCCCGAGGACGTCGATGCGCACCGGTTCGAGCGATTGGTCTCAGCGGGCCGCCAGGCGGCCGAGGGGGGCGACCATCGGCGGGCCATCGGGCTGCTCGACCGGGGGTTGGATCTCTGGCGAGGTACGCCGCTGACCGACCTGGCCGGCGGCTCGTTGCGGATCGGCCAGACCGTTCGGTTGGAGGAGTTGCACCTCACCGCCGCCGAGACGCGCGTTGATGCCCACCTGGCGGTGGGCCACCACGAGGAGATGGTCCCGGAGCTCGAGGCACTGGTGGCCGAGCACCCGCTGCGCGAGCGGTTCTGGTGGCAACTCATGCTGGCGCTCTACCGGTCGGATCGCCGCGCCGATGCGCTGGCCGCCTACCAGCGGTTGCGGGTCCTGCTTCGCGACGATCTCGGGATCGATCCGTCGAGCGAGGTACGGGAGCTCGAGACCCTGATCCTTCGCGAGGATCCGGGTCTCTGCGAGGTGTCGTCGGGTCCGCCGAATTCGCTCCCCACCCCGATCACGTCGTTCGTGGGCCGGGAGGAGCAGCGTCGCGAGGTGCGGAAGCTCCTGCGCGAGCACCGCTTGGTGACGCTGCTCGGCCCGGGTGGGGTGGGCAAGACCCGTCTGGCCATCGCGGTGGGAGCCGATGAGCTTTCACGATGGAACGACGGTGTGTGGTGGGTCGACGCGACCCATGCCGCGGGATCGGGAACGGTGGCGACCGGATTGGTCAAGATGCTCGGCGTCGTCGTACCGCCGGGCATGACCGTCGCCGACGCGCTCCATCGGTTCCTTGCTCCCCGCGAGCTCCTGGTGATCGTCGACAACGCCGAGGAGATCGCAAGCGATCTGGGCCGGTGGCTCGCCGACCTCTTGAAGGTGGCCCCGGGGGTCACCGCCCTCGTGACCAGTCGGGTGCCCCTCGACGTTCCCGGTGAGCGGCGCTACTCGGTGCCACCACTGGAGCTCCCGGGTGAGGACCCCGACATCGTTCGAGAATCCGAGGCCGTGCGTCTCTTCGTCGATCGACTGGCCGAGCGCGGCGACGAGCCCCGAGACGAACGGGATCTGTCCACCATTGCGGCGCTCTGTTACGCGGTGGACGGTCTTCCCCTGGGCATCGAGTTGTTGGCGTCCCGGGTCAGCGCAATGGGGCCGGCGGAGGTGCAGCGCAGGCTCGAGGAGCGCCGCGAGGCGGTCCTCGCCGACCGGTCCCCGGGTCGGGACCAGCGGCATGCCAGCCTCGAGGCCGTCCTGGCATCGACGGTGACGCTCCTGGAGGAGCCGGCACGTCGGCTGTTCGGCCGCCTGTCCTGCTTCGCCGGCTCGTTCGACCTGGCCGCGGCGCAGGCGGTCGGTGGGTCGGCTGCGGTCAGCCAAGGTCTGGAGGCGCTCGTCGATGCTGCCCTGGTCTCGGTCTCGGGAGCGGTCGACGCGACGCGGCGATACCGGCTGCTCGAGACCACGCGGGTCTTCGCCGCGACTCATGTCGACCCCGAAGACGCCAGCGATGCCGCCGCGCGCCACGCCGTTCACTACCGCGACCTCGTCCGGCGGGCGGGCGCCGCCATGGAGGGACCGGACGAACTGGAGTGGGTCGACCGACTGCACCTCGACGACACCAACATCAGTACCGCGCTGCGGTGGTGGTACGACCACGAGCCGGCGGGGGTGCTCGCCTTCGCTCGCGGGATGGGTCGGGCCTGGTACGTGTGGGCCGACGTCGTCGACGCGCCGCGACGCACTCGACGAGATGCATCGTGTGGTGGAAGAGGTCGATGGCGAGCTCGACCCGAACGACGTCGCCTGGCTGGAGTCCCGACTCGGCTGGCCCCGGTTCCTCAACGGCGACTTCGCAGGGGGTATGGCGACGACGGAATCTGCCATCGATCGCTTCCGCGAGCTCGACGAATCGGTCGGCCTGGCCGTCTCCCTGTCCAACCGGGCGCAGATGGCCTTGTTCGTGCAGAACGCCGACACCGACACGGCGTCGGAGTGGTACCGGTCGGCCGTCGTCCAGGCCCGTCGCACCGGCAACCCGCAGACGGTCGGCTGGGTGCTGGCCGAGACGGCGCAGGCCCTGATCTTCGCCGACCGGGTGGACGAGCACGTGGAGGAGATGCTCGACGAAGCCCAGCCGGCGCTGGAGGCGGCGGGGGACCTCGTCGGCGTGGCGCACGTGTGCATGGACCGGACCATCGCGGCCTGGGCGCAGGACGACATCGACACGGCCGATCGGTGGGCGAGACGTGGCATCGAGTACAGCCGCGCCGCCGGTCACGCCGTCTACGAGCAGGCACTCCTGATCGCGGTGGGGGTGGGCTGGCTGTATCGAGGGGATCCCGCTCGAAGCCGTGGGACGCTCGAGCAGGCGGTCCGCCTGGCGTACGACACGCACAATCTCTTCCAGTTGGGTATCTCACTGCTGGCCCAGGCGGCTCGTGCCGCCGTCGTCGGGCGGGCGGAGGACGCCGCCCTCCTGTGGGGGGCGGCCACGGCGCTGGCCCCGGCGTGGCCCGTGTTCAAGCGCCGCTACTACGACGAGCTCATGGGGCCGGCTCGCGCCTCGTTGGGAGCCAGGTGGGACGAGGCGGTGGCTGCCGGGGCGACGCTCACGGTGGACGAGGCGTTGGAGCTGGCGCTCGTTTGACGCTGCGGGACCGGTCGGTCTGCAACCGTCCCACAACCGCAGGGGCGGATCCTCAGGGTGGTCCATCAGCCCAACGGAGGAGCCACGATGATGCGAACCCACCAGTCCCGAAGGATCCTTGCCGCCCTCGCTGCCCTGGCCCTGCTGGGAGCCGTGCTGGCAGCGTGCGGCGACGACGACGCGACCGACGACGCCGCTCCCACCACCGAGGAGTCGCCGAGCACCGAACAGCACCCCCACCGACCGAGGCGCCCGCCGAGACCACGACCACGACCACCAGCCGGTCGACGAGAACCTGGCGCTGATCGTCGACTACTGCGAGGGCTTCGGACGGCTCGACGAGCCCGGCAGGCGCTCGACGAACTCGACGAACTCGTCGCGATGATGACCGATGACGTCGTCATGACCGACATCGTCCTGGGCGCCAGCCTCACGGGCACCGAGCAGGTGCGCGAGTACCTCACCAGCCAGATCTTCGCCGGCACCGACACCGCCCTCTGCGGCGCTGCGGTACACCGGGGTGACTGGTACGCCGGCACGTACTCACTGGGCGACAGTGCGACGGGCACGGGAGCGACGGGCGTCACGGCGATGCGCGTCGCCGACGGGAGATCGACCGGCACATCAGCTACTACACGCCCGATCAGGAGCTGGTCGCGCCGAGCACCGAGACGGTCGGAACCTCCGGGGCGATCGCCTACTGCAGCGCCTGGGACGATGGTGGCGACCCTGAGGCCGTCATGGCGCTCGTCGCCCCGACCGCCCAACTGCACTTCGGCGAGGTCGTGTTCGACGGCGCGGACGCCATCGGCGAGTACGCGGCGACATCGTTCGACTTCGACCGGAACGACTGCGACCCCGTCGTGGTGGAGCACGGTGCGTGGGTCGCCGGGGCCAACACGTTCACCAACACCGCGACCGATGCGACCATCGAAGGCGTCAACGTGTTCGCGGTCGACGAGGACGGGTTGATCCTGCCACCACTACGCCCACCTCGACGCTCCGACCGAGCCGACCGTCGCTGGGTGACGGACGGACGGGATCGAGGGGCCGGATCCGGGTGGGTGGTCCGGCCCCTCTCTTGGGCCAACGGCGCGCCACTACGGTCTGCGTCCATGGCCCATGCCCGACGTTTCCGATTCGCGTGCGAGCTGCATGAGCCGCTCCCCGGTCTGAACTGGCTCGACTCGTTCCGCGAGGTGGAGCAGCTCGGGTACTCGACGCTCTTCCTGCCGGACCACCTTCACGAGGAACCCGACCCGCTTGCGGCGATGGCCGCCGCGGGCGTCGGTGACGAGCGAGCTGATCGTCGGGCCGCTCGTCTTCGACTGCGACTTCCGCCACCCGGCGATCCTGGCCCGGGAGCTCGCCACCATCGATCAGCTGGCCGAAGGTCGGCTGGAGGTGGGCCTGGGCGCGGGGTGGCGACGGCTCGACTACGACCAGGCCGGCATCCCGATGTTTGGCAAGAACATGGAAGAACGGGCCATGGCCATGATCAGCCTGGCCCACCCGGACCACCGCGAAGTACTTTTCAATCAGGCCAAGGAGAAGGGGCTGGTCGACCGGCGACGGTCATTGAAAGAATCCCTTTTCGGCATCTATCCGCAACGCATGGAGGAGACCCGGCACTACGACGGCCGCAAGGTCGTCTACCGCCCCACCAAACCGACGGACAACCGCATGATCCAGGAACACTTCTACCAGATGGATAACGAAGACGTGGAAATGCGCTTTTTTAATCTGCGCCGGCATTTTTACAAAGACGAAATGGAAAACATGTCGCAGGTGGATTACGTCAAAAACCTGTCCATCGTGGCCGTTACCGGAGAAATCGGCTTCGAGCGCATTGTCGGGCTGGGCGGCTATTTTCTGGAGCAAGGCACCACGGCCGAAGTGGCCTTTTCCGTCAGCAAGAACTGGCAGGGCAAACGCATCGGGAGCACCATTTTGCTGAAGCTGGCCGAAGCGGCACGCCAAAACGGCATCACCACGCTGACCGCCTACACCTTGCCAAACAATCGCGGCATGATCAAGTTGTTCAAAAAACTGCCTTACCCAATCGAAACCACTTTCGAGGACAATACCGTTGTTTTAAAATGTAATTTCGGTGAACCGGATCAGGGGGCCATGCAGCACATGTGAGACATCCCCGGAAGGTTGGGCAGAAACAGGATCGTAGGGCGCACCTATCGGTCCTGACCGTCAGCGGGGTGCCCAAGGAGAAAAACCATATGGATGCCTTAGAACACATCCAGCAACTGTTGATTGACATCTACGGTGAGACCCGCGGAAAAGATGCCTGGCGCCGCGTCGCCCCCCTGATCGCAAAAGCGCCGCAACAAGCCCCCCGACAAGGCGGCTTTTTCTCCGAAAAAGATGTCGTGCTGATCACCTATGGCGATTCCATCAGGCAGACGGGTCAGGTCCCCCTGCAGACACTGCAGACCTTCGCGCGCGACTATCTGCAGGATGTTTTCTCCTCGATCCATTTTCTGCCGTTTTTTCCCTGGTCATCGGACGACGGCTTTTCCGTCAAGGACTTCATGGCCATCGACCCGCAATTGGGCGACTGGGAGGATGTTGCCCGCATCGGTCGGGATTTCGACCTCATGTTCGACTATGTCGTCAATCATGTATCCGCCCAGAGCCAGTGGTTCCAGGACTACCTGGCCGCCAAACCGGGATTTGAAGAACTGGCCATCGAGATGGACCCCCGCACCGATCTTTCCATGGTGACCCGGCCGCGGGCCCTGCCCCTGCTTTCAGAATTCAACAAACCATCCGGCGAACCGGTGCATGTGTGGACCACGTTCAGCGACGACCAGATCGATCTCAATTACCGGAGCCTGGATGTTCTGGTGAAGATGCTGGAAGCATTACTGCTCTACGTCGACAATGGGGCCCGCATCGTACGGATGGACGCCATCGCCTATCTGTGGAAAGAAATCGGCACGACCTGCATTCATCTGCCCCAGACCCACCTCATGGTCAAACTCTTCCGGGCGGTTTTCGATATTGTGGCGCCGGACACCATCATCATAACAGAAACCAACGTACCTCACGCGGAGAATATCAGCTACTTCGGCAACGGCCGCGACGAAGCTCAAATGGTCTATAATTTTACACTCCCGCCCTTGCTCCTGCATGCCTTTGTGCAGGGCGATGCCACCGCGCTGTCCCAATGGGCCCGGGGACTGCAACTGAATTCTCCCGACACCACCTTTTTCAATTTCACCGCGTCCCACGACGGTATCGGTGTGCGCCCGCTGGAGGGCATTCTGCCGCCCGCGGCCGTGGACACCACCCTGGCGGCATCTGTTCTCCAAAACGGTGGACAGATTTCCTACAAAAACAACCCGGACGGCTCCCAGAGTCCTTATGAACTCAACATCACCTATGTCGATGCCCTGGGAGTTCCCGGGCGACCGGATGACCCCCGGCACCCGGCCCGTTTTCTGGCCTCCCAGTCCATCCAGTACGCGCTGCCCGGCGTACCGGCCACCTATATCCACAGCCTGCTCGGTTCGCGCAACTGGTATGCGGGGCTGGCGCAAACCGGCCGGGCCCGGACCATCAACCGTGAAAAACTGGAACTGGACGACGTGGTGGCCGCCTTGCAGTCGCCGGACAGTTTCCGTGCCCGGATCTTCGCCCCCTATGCGCACATGATCCGGATTCGCCGGCAGCAACCGGCCTTCCATCCCAATGCCGACTTTGACATTCTGGATTTGGGACCACAGGTCTTCGGCATCAAGCGGATCGCATCCAGCCAGACCATCTGGGCCGTGACCAACATCACCGACACGCCGGTTCATATCGACCTGACGGGCAGTGGCGCCCGCGGGTCATTGCATGAGCTCATATCCGATACAACAATTAAGCAGACCACACTCGAACTCGGGCCTTACGCCTTCATGTGGCTGAGCACCTGAGCCGGGGCGCGGACCGCAGGAATGACACCCGGTACTTGTCAGAAACAACAAGAAGAAGAGGAATTGTATGCACACCACCGAAGAACTCATGACCCGCACCCGTGCCGGTTTTTCCCGGCTGGACATCCCTGCAAAATACGTGGATGCAGCCCTCCAGGGGCTTGAAACCTGGCTCAGCGAGGACGCCTTCAACGCCTACCGTCCCCAGATCGAACATTTGATCCAATCCGAAGCCTGGGATTTCCTGCTGGATGCCTTTTACCAGGTCATCCCTTTCGGCACCGGCGGGCGGCGCGGGCTGGTGGGCATCGGCCCCAACCGCATCAACCCGTGGACCATCCAGTCTTCGGCCCAGGGACACGCCCAGTACCTGATCAAGGAATACGGTGAGGAAGCCCGCCGCCGGGGGGTCGTCCTGACTTACGACGTCAGGGTCTTTACACGGCAGGCGCCCTTACAACCCGGACCTGCCCAATCCCGTTATGAACCTGACCTGCCGCCAGTTGGCCGAAGCGGCCGCCGTGGTCTACGCCGCCAACGGAATCAAGGTGTACATGTACGATGCCGTGCGCTAGCACGCCCCAGCTCTCGTTCACCATCCGCCACCTGCAGGCCATCTCCGGGGATATGTTCAGTGCCAGCCACAACCTGCCCACCGATAACGGGAAAAAAGTCTATGACCAATACGGCGGACAGCTAATTCCCCCCCACGACCAGATTCTGGTGGACGAAGTCACCCAGCGTGTCACCGAGATTAAAACAACGGACTTTAAAGCGGCCTGCGACCAGGGTCTGGTGGAGATGATCGGCGATGCCCTTGACCGGCATTTACCAGGACACGGTGGCAACCCTTTCTTTGAGCGAGGCCCGGGATATCAAACTGGTCTATTCGCCGCTGCACGGCACCGGCCTGACATCCGTTTATCCGATCCTCCGGAAATTGGGATTCGATGTGACCCTGGACCCCCGTACCGACAACCTGAGCGGTGCTTTTGAAAATGTCACTTTCAATATCCCCAACCCCGAAGTACAGCAGTCCTTCGATACGGCCCTGCCCTTTGCCCAGGAAATTGGCGCCGACCTGATCCTCAGCACCGATCCGGATGCCGATCGCATCGGCGTCATGCTGAACCATCACGGAACCTGGACCTTCCTGAGCGGCAACGAAATCGGGATCTTGCTGGCCCACTACGGTATCGAAAAACTGAAGGCCGCCGGTAAGCTGAAAACCGACAGCGTTGTCGTCAAGACGGATGTCACCACCTCACTGATCGCGGCGATTGCCGAAGCCCACGGCGTGTCATGCATCGGAGATCTGCTGGTGGGATTCAAATATATCGGCGAAGAAATGAACAAACTGGAGGTCGAGGGCCGCATGGAAGGCTTTGTGCTGGGCACCGAGGAAAGTCACGGTTATCTGATGGGCAACTACGCGCGGGACAAGGACGCCGCCGGGGCCGCCATCTGGATGGCCGAGCATGCCGCCGAACTCAAACAAAGCAATCAAACCCTGCTGGATCAGCTCAACACGATTTATGCCACCTATGGCTATTGCCACAACTACCTGACCGAAATTCGGCTGCTGGGCGCCAAGGGCATGGAGCAGATCCACAGCATCATGGATCACCTGCGCGAATCCGAGATTGCCGCTTTCGGCGATTTTGGTGTCACCCGCAAAGTGGACCGCTGGCAGGGAGCACCCCAGCCCCACCTGTCGCGCACCGACACCTCCTCGCGCAATGTGCTTATCTTTCACCTGGCAAATCTTCCGGATACCCGCAGCCTGCGCATCACGGTGCGCCCGTCCGGCACCGAACCCAAGATCAAAATGTATTTCGAGATCCTGGGCCAGCCCTGCGCACCGGAGCAACTCCCGGCCGCCCGGAAACATATTGCCGACATTTGCGAGCGTATGGAAAAGCAGCTCATGCAATACTGCTACCATCTTCTGGGCGTCGATTTCCCGGAGCGCGGATTTCTGCTTTTCTGGCAGCTGCCGCTGGATGACAAAATGAAGTACTTCGACATGGAAGAAGACATTGCGGCCCTGAAAACCATGGAGGACAAGACTGCCCGCCGGAAGGCCCTGGAAGATCGGCTGCGCTTCTTAGGCGCCAACCCGGTCCAGAAGATCGATCCGGCCTTTGCCGCCCGCTATGGACAGGGCCTCATGGCATACCTGGAGTTAAACGACTAGCTGCCTTCAAGGTCATCTGGGATGCGACCATAGAGGGCTTGGAGGAGAAAACCATAAAATGGATGCGCTTAAACACTTGAAAGAATTCAAGGGCCCCCGCGGCCCGCTTGTTCTCGCGATAATGGACGGGGTCGGTATCGGCCGTTATGAGGCCGGAGACATCGTGCGGCAGGCGGCCACGCCCACCCTGGACTGGCTGGCGCAGAACAGCCTGACCACGCGTCTAAAAGCCCATGGGACCGCGGTGGGCATGCCTTCGGACAAAGACATGGGTAACAGCGAGGTGGGCCACAACGCCATCGGCTGTGGGCGCGTCTTCGAGCAGGGCGCCGCCCTGGTGAACCAGGCCATCGCCGCGCGAACCCTGTTTGAAGGTGCGGTCTGGAAGGATCTGATCCGCAACGTGTGCCAGCACGATGCGACCCTGCACTTTATCGGGCTCCTGTCCGACGGCAATGTTCACAGCCACATCGACCATCTGGAAGCCATGCTGGCCGAAGCCCGCCAGAACGGCGTTAAAAAGGCACGCGTGCACGTGCTGCTGGACGGCCGGGATGTGCCTTCGACATCCGCCCTGACCTATGTGGATCGCCTGGAAGCCTTTTTAGCCGACCTGCAGCAAGATGCCGACATCGATTTCGCCATTGCCTCCGGTGGCGGCCGGATGCAGGTCACCATGGACCGTTATGAAGCCGACTGGGACATGGTGGCCCGGGGCTGGGAGACCCATGTCTATGGGCAGGGCCGTGTGTTCGCCTCTTGCCGGGACGCCATCGAAACCTACCGATCGGAAACCCCGGGGATCATCGACCAGGACCTGCCGGCCTTCGTCATTGGCGCGAAGGAGGAACCGCGGGGACCGATACGGGATGGCGACAGTGTCATCTTCTTCAATTTCCGGGGCGACCGGGCCATTGAGATCAGCAAGGCCTTCGAGCAGGAGAACTTCAACCATTTTGACCGGGATCCTCGGCCCCAGGTGCAATACGCCGGCATGATGCAATATGACGGCGATGCCTTGATCCCCAACCGCTACCTGGTCGATCCGCCGGGCATCGACCACACCATGGGCGAATATCTTGTCAAATCCGGCGTGCGACAGATGGCCATCAGCGAAACCCAGAAATTCGGCCATGTCACCTATTTTTTCAACGGCAACCGCACCGGCAAGTTCGACAACGCCCTGGAGGACTACATCGAGGTCCCTTCCGACCGGGTGCCTTTCGAGGAACGTCCCTGGATGAAGGCCGCCGAGATCACCGACAAGGTCGTAGGCGCCATCCATAACAGCGATTACCGTTTCATTCGCCTCAACTTCGCCAACGGCGACATGGTGGGCCACACCGGGGATCATCCCGGCCGTGCGCATTGCCGTGGAAACCGTCGATCTTTGCCTGGCACGCCTTGTTAAGGCCATCCGGCAGGCCAATGGCATTCTGGTCGTGACAGCCGACCACGGCAACTCCGACGATATGTTCGAACGCAACAAGAAAACCGGTGAGGTGCTCATCGACCCGGACAGCGGTGATCCCAAAACCAAAACCGCGCATTCGCTCAACCCGGTGCCGGTCCACATCTACGATCCCGGCCGGACCCACCCGATGCGACTCAATCCCCAGCCGGATCTGGGCATCAGCAGTCTGGCGGCCACCTGCCTGACCTTGCTGGGTTTTGAACCACCGGAGGATTACACCCCCAGCGTCGTCGAGCTGGATTGAACCGGCCCTGGCCGATGCCCGAATGCCGTTGCGCGCTTGCCCGAAGCAGGTCGTGCCATATTTTCTCCGCCGGATCCGCTGAGAAATGGTCGCGGCCCGATCATTACCTATGATTCTGACACCGCCATAAGGCTAAAGGAGGTATCCCATGCCCATCCCTCGCATCGCCATCAACGGCTTTGGCCGCATCGGCCGCACCGTCATGCGCATCGCCAAACTGCGCAAACGCTACGACGTCGTGGCTGTCAACGATCTGGCCGGCCCCGACCAGCTTTATTATGCCTTCAAATATGACAGCGTCCACGGGAAGTACCCGGGTGCGCTCAAACTGGAAGGCCGCACCATGACCATCGACAACGACCCTTTTGAAATCATCAGCGAAAGAGACCCGGCCAAGCTGCCCTGGAAAGAACTGGGCGTCGACTATGTGATCGAAAGCACGGGCATGTTTCGTAAACTGGACGAACTCCAGACCCATCTCGACGCCGGTGCCAAACGCGTGATCGTGACCGTGCCCACCAAGGACTATCTCGAGAGCACCATTGTCATGGGCGTCAACGACCACGTGGTCACCAAGGATAGCACCATCATCAGCAATGCCAGCTGCACCACCAACTGCGCCGCCCCCGTGGCCCTGACGCTCCACCGGGCCTTCGGCATCCGCCGCGGCCTGCTGACCACCATTCACGCCTTCACCGCCGACCAGCGCCTGGTGGACGCACCGCACAAAGATTTTCGCCGCGCCCGGCACGCCACCCTGAATATCATCCCCACCTCCACAGGGGCTGCCAAGGCTATCGGCAAGGTGATCCCCGAACTGGCAGGCAAGCTGGACGGCTTGTCCATGCGGGTTCCGGTGCCCGATGGCAGTGTGGTGGATCTGACCCTCGAACTGGAGAAGAACGTCACTGTCGAAGAGGTCAACGCCACTGTCCGCCAAGCGGCCGAAGGCACCCTGCGGAACATCCTTGAATACACGGAAGACCCGATCGTCTCGACGGACATTATCGGCAACAGTCATTCCTCTATTTTCGACGCCCAGTTGACCCAGGTCATGGGCGGTAACATGCTCAAAGTCGTAACCTGGTACGACAACGAATGGGCCTACAGCTCGCGGGTGGAAGAATTGATCGATGTGGTCGGCCGCCTGGACGGCAAACAAAGTGCATTCGACGGTTGACAGGCTGTGTCGCCGGAAAACAACGGCCATGAAGGGCGTCTAAAGCCCATCGATGAACATAAAAAAAGAAAGAGGAGCCCCATGAACAAACTGACCGTGGAGGACCTGGATCTGAAAAGCAAACGCGTATTGATGCGCGTTGATTTCAATGTACCCCTTGCCGATGGCCGGGTGGCCGACGACAAGCGCATCCAGGCGGCCCTGCCGACCATCCGCTACATCCTCGGCCAGGGTGGTCGCCTGGTATTGATGTCTCACCTGGGTCGTCCCAATGGGGCCCGGGTGCCTGAAATGTCGCTCGAACCCTGCGCCCGCGCCCTGCAAGACCTGCTGGCACAGCCGGTGACATTCGTCGATGACTGCATCGGCCCGGCCGCCCAGGCATCATCGGACCTGTTGGGCGACGGCGAAATACTCCTTCTCGAAAATCTTCGCTATCACAAGGAAGAGACCGCCAATGATCCGGCCTTTGCTTCCGAACTCGCCGCGCTGGGAGACGTGTACGTCAACGATGCCTTCGGCAGCGCCCACCGGGCCCACGCTTCCACCGAAGGCGTCACGCATCACATCGCCCCCTGTGCCGCCGGTTATCTGCTGATGAAAGAGATTGACTATCTGGGGAATGCGGTGGCGCAACCGCAACACCCGTTCGTGGCTGTTCTGGGCGGCGCCAAGATTTCGGGTAAGATCGACGTCATCGCCCATTTACTGGACAAGGTCGATCAGATCCTGATCGGCGGCGGCATGGCCTATACCTTTTTCAAAGCCCAGGGCCTTGAAATCGGCAACTCTCTGCTGGAGTCGGAGAAAATCGACGTGGCCCGGGAACTGCTGTCCAAGGGCGGCGACAAACTCATTCTCCCCGTGGATACCTGCATCACCGACCAACTGGATTTCAAAACCCGCCAGGTGGGCGCCCTACAAACGGTGCCGGTAGATGCCATACCAACGGGGTGGACCGGCGTCGACATCGGTGAAGCCACCATCAGGCAATTCCAATCGTATCTTGCAGCGGCCCGCACGGTGGTCTGGAACGGACCTATGGGAATTTTTGAAATCGAAGCCACGGCCCGCGGCACTGTCGCCATAGCCGAGATTCTGGCCGAGGCCACCGACCGGGGGGCGATCACCATTATCGGGGGGGGCGACTCGGCCGCGGCCATACGCCAGGCGGGCCTGGAAAACCGCGTGTCGCATGTGAGTACCGGCGGAGGTGCTTCGCTCGAGTTTCTCGAAGGCAAAATTCTTCCCGGTGTCGCGGCACTGGATGATCGCCTATGAAAAACGGGGTTTTCAAACGGCCGCATATCCCATCCCGTCCAGCATTCACCTGATGGACGGACGCGGCCATTGAGATTTAGCCTCTTGAAAAAATAGCCAACAGTCTTTACTATGACGGCCATTGCAGCGCGTTTGGCGGATAAGAACCCACCTTCCCCCATCGGTATGACTTATCTGAAACAAAACTGGCGGGGATTCGCGTGGTGGCAGCTTTTGGTGTAGCACACTTGCCGGCCTCGCTTGTTCGTGCGCATCCGTCTGCCGGCATCTACCCTTGCCAAAAATTTGAGGATACCCATGCCTGAATCGGTCGCGACCAACAAATCCCGGAATCTCGGTATTATTTCCACCCGTATTGCCGGAACGGACGGGGTCTCCCTGGAGATCGAAAAATGGGCGGACGTGCTTGAAAGAGAGGGCTTCCGCTGTTTTTATTTTGCCGGCGAACTGGATCGCCCACCCGAGATCAGCTATATAGTGGAAGAAGCCCATTTCACCCATCCGGACGTCCAGGACATCTACATCAACTGTTTTGACGTGGAGATCCGCACACGCGACACCACCGACAAACTTCATCGCATTAAAAATCTTCTCAAAGATCATCTGGAAAAATTTGTCAAACAATTCGACCTCGGCATGCTGCTGATCGAGAACGCCCTGACCATCCCGCTCAACCTGCCCCTCGGCGTGGCCATGACCGAATTCATCATGGAAACCGGCATTCCGACCATCGCCCACCACCATGATTTTTATTGGGAACGTGACCGCTTCACCAATAACGCCGTCGCCGATTATCTGAGCCTGGCCTTTCCACCCAACCTGCCCAGCATAAGACACGTGGTGATCAACTCCCATGCCGGCGCCCAGTTGAGCCTGCGCACCGGAATTTCGTCCATCGTCTGCCCGAACGTCATGGACTTCGCCAACCCGCCCGACCCGCCCGACGACTATGCCGCCGATGTGCGCCAGGCCCTGGACCTGGATGAGGATGAACTGCTCGTCCTCCAGCCGACCCGGGTGGTGCAGCGTAAGGGCATCGAACATGCCATCGAACTGGTCCACCGCCTCGGACGCAAAGCCAAACTGGTCATATCGCATGCCTCGGGCGACGAGGGCTATGACTATGAGCTTCGCCTGCGGGAATACTCCAAACTCATGGGTGTCAATACGCTCTTTGTATCGGATATCATCAACGAGCATCGCGGGAGCACGGCGGACGGCCGCAAGATCTACACGCTGGAGGATATTTATCCGCATGCCGATCTGGTCACCTACCCCTCCACGTTTGAGGGCTTCGGCAATGCGTTTTTAGAGGCTATTTACTTCCGCAAGCCCGTCGTGGTAAACAATTACTCCATCTACCACAAAGACATCAAGCCCAAGGGCTTCCAGGTCATCGAGATCGACGGCTATGTAACCGAGGAAGCCGTGCAGAAAACCAGCTGGGTTCTCAATGACCAGCGCATGCGCAAACGCATGGTGGACCAGAACTACGTGTTGGGTCAGCGCTATTTTTCTTACGAAGTGCTGGATACCCAGCTTAAAGCCTTCATGATGGTCAATCGCTTGCAGGCAACCAATGGATAGGCGCTGGGGGAAGTCTCAACGCACTTTATCAAATTCGCTGGCCGATTTTGTCGGTGGAATATGGTTATAGCGAATCGTCACTCCAACGATGAATGGAGCACCCACCGCAAGGCTACACGAAAAGGAGCCACAATGAAACGGATTACGATCATGGTTGTGGGATTAATGCTGCTGGCGGGCTGTGCCTCGACGGGCGGCGGCCAGGGGGACGGAACGATGCCGGCCAAACCCGGTTTTCTGGCCGGTTACTACGACAAGCTGGAACCGGGGCCCAAAGATGGCGCCAAAATGCGCTGGCTCAAGCCGGACGTGGATTGGGCCAAGTACGACAAGGTCATGCTGGACAGCGTGGTCTTTTTCTTTGCTGACGCTTCCGAATACAAGGGCATCGAGCCCAATGAACTGAAAGAACTGGCCGACGGTTTCAACCGGCAGTTCGTCGAGATTCTCAAGGGGTCCTATCCCATCGTGGCCGACCCTGGTCCCGACGTCCTTCGGATTCGTTTTGCGATCACCGATCTCAAGCAGAGCAGCCCGGTCATGAGCGGCATCACCTCGGTTATCCCCGTAGGACTGGCCGTCAGCGTCGTCAAGAAAGGCGCCACGGATTCATGGGCAGGATCGGGGGCCACCAGCGCGGAAATGATGGCGCTCGACTCCCTGACCAACGAGGTGATCGCCGTCGCCCAGGATGATGAAACGGCCGGCTTCACCGAACGATTCTCGAAATGGGGATCGGCGGAGGAAGCGTTTAAGTATTGGGCCGAGCGGGTCAAGCTCTATTTGGATCAGGTTCGTAGCGGAAAAAACTAATCTATTCCGAAAAAAAGACGCAACATCATATAGGAACCGGCCGCCAAGATTCCGCTCGCGGCGCAGGGGCGCTGACTGATGTAGGACTTTCGTCGCCGCTTTGCGGATACCGTTTGCCATCTGATTATAAAGTGATGCGGTTTGCCTTCCGCAGGCCGTGTTCTATTTATTTTTATCCCTGAACCCAATGACAACAATTGGTGCTGAAAATGAGGTTTGATATGCCCAAACAGACGTTAAAGCGGATGGTCTGGCTTCTTTGCCTGTCGGTTGCTCTGACGGCCTGTAAAGAAAAACCCGAAATTATTGACGTCGTCCGAGCGATCAAGACGATGACCGTCAGTGCGCAGGCGGACGCCCAGCTGCGGAAATTCCCCGCGGTTGTCGCCGCGGTCGATTCCTCAGGCCTCAGTTTTCAGGTCGGCGGGCAGGTGGCATCGGTGGCCGTGGATATCGGCGATCGGGTGGAAAAAGGACAGGTCCTGGCTGTGCTCGATCCGGAGCCCTATCAGTTGGATCTGGATGCAGCCAAGGCGGAGCTGGTAAGGGCCCGGGACGCGGTGAACGAATCAAAGTCCCAGTACGATCGCGAGCAGCGGATTTACGAGCAGGGCGCGGGGGTCAAAAGTCGTTTGGATGTCGCCGAATATCGTTACAAGGCGGCCAAGAGCGCGGTCGATTTTCAGGTGGCCAAACTGGCGCAAGCCGATCGCAATCTGCGCAAAACCACGCTGCTCGCGCCCTATGACGGCACCATCGCCTGGCGGTCGGTGCAGCCCAACGAGGAGGTGCAAGTCGGGCAGAAAATCTTCGAAATCAATGCCACAGGACAATTGGAAGTCCAGTTGGCGGTTCCGGAGGGCACCGTCGACCTGATTCACATCGATGACCCCGCAAGGGTCACCTTTCCCACGCTGCCGGGGGAGTCTGCCGTAGGCCGTGTTTCCGACATCGGTTCCGCCGCGATCAATGCCAATGCCTTCCCGGTCAAAGTGGAGCTTGTGGTTCTGAACGCGGAAGTCAAACCCGGCATGACCGCTGAAGCAACGCTTACGATCGCCGACAAAAACCAGGCGCCCGGCTACACCGTTCCCCTCCAGGCCATCCTGCCGGCCGCGCAAGCCAACCGGGGATATGCCTTTGTGTATGATCCCCAGACATCGACGGTCAAAAAGACGCCGGTCCGCTTCAGCAGCTTGGAAGGAAAAAAGGCCATCGCGACCGAAGGGCTTGCGCCGGGAGACATCATTGCCGTGGCCGGTGCGAGTTTTCTTGCCGATGGGATGAAAGTCAAACTGATAGAGCCTTAGGAGACGGATGCCATGTTAACCTGTCAGCCGATATATGCCTGCGTCCTCAAACCGTCCGCCTTCGAAGGTATTGGCCTTCCTTACGAGAAGCGTTTATGCGACGTCGGCGTCATCGTCGTCATCCCTCGGGATAAAAGGAACCGATAATGAACGGGATTACCGGATTTGCCCTGAACAACTCGCGAACCGTCATCATGTCGATGGTGCTGCTCGTCGTGGGAGGTGTGTATGCGTTTTTCAATCTCCCGAAACTGGAAGACCCCCTCATTACGATTCGCGAAGCGCTGGTGGTGGCCCAAAATCCCGGCATGCCGGTGGAGCAGGTCGAACGCCTGATCACCCGGCCCATCGAAGAGGAAATCCGGAGCATGGGCGAAGTGGACAAGATCAAGAATTCCACCTCCAAAGTCGGCGAATGCCTGATCCACGTGACCATCAAGGACGAGGTGCCGTCCGATCAGCTCCCGGCGACCTGGAAACTGCTGCGCAACCGGATGAATGACGTCAAACCCAATCTGCCGGAGGGCACCGTCGGACCGATGGTCAACGATACCTTCGGCGATACCTCGGTGGCCACCATCGCCCTCTGGAGCGATGGCTTCAGCATGGCGGAAATGCATGAAACCGCCCGCCAGATCAGAGAACGCCTCAACCTGCTGAAGGGCATCCAGAAAGTCGATCTGACCGGTGTGCAGGACGAGCGCATCTATCTCGAGGTGTCCAACGCCAAGATCGCGCAACTGGGCATCGATCCCGCCGATATCGGGAAAAGTTTGCGGGAGCAGAACATCCTTCTGCCCGGCGGCCGGATCAACCTCGACGATGTGGAACTCATCGTGGAAACCGAGGGCCGGTTCACGTCCATCGCGGAGATCGAAGAGGTCCTCATCCCGATTTCCGGCACCCAGGCCTCGATTCCGCTGCGGGACATTGCAACCATCCGCAAGGCCTACGTGGAGCCCATCAACAACCCGGCCTACTACAATGGTCATCAGGCCATCGTGCTGAGTGTCTTTATCCTCCGAGGGGTCGATGCGGTGGCGTTCGGCGAGCGGCTGCAGCAAGAAGTTCAGGAGTTGGAGCGATCCCTGCCATGGGGCTACGTGCTCGAATTTGCGACCTACCAGCCGGAACTCATCAACAAATCCATCAACGGCATGGTGATCAACGTGATCGAAAGCGTGGCCATCGTCCTGGTGGTGGTCATGCTGCTGCTGGGGCTTAGAACCGGGTTGATCGTCGGCTCGTTCATCCCCCTGGTCATGCTTTTCGGTCTTGTGACGATGTTCGCCTTGGGCATCGATCTGGAGCGCATGTCGCTGGCCACGATGATCATTGCCCTGGGGATGTTCGTGGATAACGCCATCGTGGTGTCCGACGACATCAAGGTGAATCTGGAAAGGGGCATGGCACGCAAAGAGGCTGTTTTGAAGACCGGCAGCGCCCTTACCATCCCGCTGCTCACCAGTACGCTGACAACGGTGTTCGCCTTCGGACCGATTCTGCTGCAAATCGGTACAACCGGAGATTACACCTCTTCGCTGGGCTCGGTGATGATCATTCTGCTCATGGGGTCATGGTTCTTCTCCATGTTCTCCTCCACCAGCATGTGCTACTGGTTTTTAAAAAGCGAACCGGCCGGCGGAGGCGATCAGCAAAAGGCGCGCGATCCCTACCAGGGGAAATTCTATGGGATCTATCGTCAGGTCCTGTATTTTTCCCTGCGCAACCGTGTGTTGGTGCTGGCCTTTGCAGGCGGCGCGTTTGCCGTCGCCATTTATGCGGCCACCTTTATCCCCCAGGCCTTTTTCCCGAGCGGAGACCGCAACCAGTATTTGATTTATCTGGATCTACCCGCCGGAACGCGCATCGAGGAGACCGACCGGACCGTAAGAAAACTCAGCGCCTGGCTGCAGGATAAAAAGGAAAATCCTGAAATCACCGGCACGATTGCCTATGTGGGCAACGGCGGGCCGCGCTTTTTCCTCTCGCTGTCACCGATGGACCCGGATCCCTTTGTCGGGTTCTTAATCGTCAACACCGAGACCAACAAGGAGATACCCGAACTCGTCCAGCGTACCAGCCAACACCTGAGCAATCACTTCCCCAATGTCCGTGGCCGGGTTAAATCCATGTGGCTGGGCGGCAGTGAAACCGGCCTGATGGAAATCCGGCTGAGCGGACCCGAAACAGGGGTGCTGGAGGAACAGGCCGAGACGTTGATGGCCGGTCTTCGCGACATTCCCGGCACCCTGGACATCAAACAGGATTGGAACAACCGGGTGATCACGGTCAAGGCGGATGTCGATCAGACCCGCGCCCTGCGCGCCGGGGTGACATCGAAGAATGTGGCCGACACCCTGAATTTCTTTGTCAGCGGTTCGACGGTCACCAATTACCAGACGGGCAATATTGAAATCCCCATTGTCGGGCGCGGGGTCAAGGCGGAAAGGGAATCCCACGAAAGCCTGCGCACGCTCGGCATTCGTTCGTCATTCGGCGGCAGCGTGCCGCTCAGCCAGGTGGCGGATGTCTACGCCGTCGGCGAGCTGAACCGGATCGTGCGCTACAATCAGGAGCGCACCATCACCGTCAGCGCCAAAAACAAGGTGCTGAAGGCGTCCGAAATTTTTGCCGCCCTGAAACCCACCCTGGACGGGATGACCTTCCCGAAGAATTACAAGTGGGAAGTCGGCGGCGAACTGGAGGACTCCGCCCGGGCCCAGAAAAACCTTGCCAAATGGCTGCTGCCCTGTTTCGGCGGGATTATCTTCTTGCTGGTATGGCAGTTCAACTCCATCCGGCGGGCCGCCATCATCATCCTGACCATGCCCCTGGTCGTTGTGGGGTCTGTGGTCGGTCTGCTTGTGATGCAGGCTGAATTCGGGTTTATGGTCATCCTGGGCCTGTTGGCCCTGGCCGGATCCATTGTGAACAATGGGATCGTGATGATCGACAAGATCGAGGAGAACCAGCGTGAGGGGCAAACACCCTACGATGCGGTGGTCAATTCGGCGATCAGCCGATTCCGACCGATCCTGCTTTCGGTTTCAACCACCATGCTGGGGTTCACGCCGTTGATCATCAATCACGACCCCCTCTTTTACGGTATGGCATGCATCATGTTCTTCGGCCTGGGTATCGGCAGTATGTTTACGCTCAACTTTGTTCCGGCACTTTACAGTGTCTTTTTCCGGGTCAAGCCACCGGCCGAGCATGTGCCTGGCTGAGCCCCACAGCAATCCTAAGAGAACGGCAACACGGTACACAGACACCATTCGGAATCGGCGCGTTATAAAGGGAGCGTATTATGGATACGGGCACAGGCGATGCGGTAACCGATCAAAACCAGACGGGGTGCTATAGACGGGTCAAACCAATGAGCCCCTGGCGGCTGGTGTGGGTTGCCATAGTGGTGATCATGAGCGGCTGCACCATGGTCGGACCGGATTTCGTCAAACCGGAGGCCCCGGTACTGGAAGACTGGACGGAAACACAGGCGCCCGGCCTGACGAGCGGTGAAGCCGATTACGGGAGCTGGTGGCGGGTATTTGGCGACCCCGTGCTCGACAATCTGGTCGAAAAGGCCTATCGGCAGAACCTTTCCCTGCAGATTGCCGGCATCCGTATTTATGAGGCGCGTGCCCAATTGGGTATTGCGGTCGGCAATTTGTACCCGCAGCAGCAATCGGCGGGGGGCGATCTGACCAGCAACAAACTCAACATCAGTGACGACTCACCCCTTATCGACGATCGTTTCAATGCCCTCAGCCTCGGCTTCGATGCGGCCTGGGAGTTGGATGTCTGGGGTAAGTTCCGTCGTTCGGTGCAGTCCGGTGTTGCCAACCTGGAGGCCACGGTCGCCAGTTATGACAACCTGCTCGTATCATTGACGGCGGAAGTCGCGCGCACGTACATCGTGCTTCGCACCTTGCAGAAACGATTGCTGCTCGCAACTGGTAATGTGAAGGCGCAGGAAGAATCGCTGCAGCTCGCTGAAATCCGATTCAAGGAGGGGGCCGTTTCCGAATTGGATGTGACCCAGGCCAGAACCTTGTTGCGCAACACCCAAGCTTCGATTCCCCGTTTGGAAATCGGACTTCGGCAAGCCCGCAACGCGCTGGCCATCCTGCTGGGGGTCCTACCGGGGGAACTGAAGGAAACGCTGGATGGGCCGATGGAAATTCCGGTAGCGACGGAGGCCGTCGTTATCGACATCCCCAACAATCTTCTCCGACGCCGACCGGACATCCGGCTGAATGAGCTGCGCATCGCCGCCCAAAGTCCTCAGATCGGAATCGCCAAATCTGACCTGTACCCTCATTTTTACCTGGCGGGAAGCATTGGATGGCGTTCAACCGATGCCAGTTCGGCATACGGCGACAATGATTTGGGGGATATTTTCGACCATAACAGTTTGTTCTGGACCGCCGGTCCCGGGTTCAGCTGGGATATTCTTAACTACGGACGCATCCGCAACCGTGTGCGGGTAGAAGATGCACGCCTGCAACAGCTTGTGGTCAATTATAAAGATACAGTGTTAAACGCCCAACGGGAAGTCGAAGATGCGCTGGTGGCGTATACGCGGTCCAAGGAGGAAGAATGGTTTCTGCGCGACAGCGTCGCCGCCGCCCGGCGATCGGTGGAGATATCGCTTGGTGCAATATCGCGAGGGGCTCGTTGACTATCAGCGCGTATTGGATTCCCAGACGACGCTTGTGGCACAGGAAGATCGTTGGGCGGATGTCAGCGGCCAGGTGAGCACGAATCTTGTGGCCACCTACAAGGCGTTGGGCGGCGGCTGGCAAATCCGGGAGGGTGAGGAAATCCTTTCGACCGAAAACAAAAACCAAATGATCGAGCGCACCAGTTGGGGCGAATTCCTCGATCCGGAAGGACTGGAATTGCCACTTGACGATAAAGATCGCCGGAACTGGCAATGGCCGGACTGGTAAGCTTCAATCCTGTCCGCCCCCCCCCTTTTTTACGACTGGGCCGTCATTCGGCGAGCCCGGGTTGATTATCGGTACGATGCTCACTGTGGGTTTGTGCCGGCCTTGTATGCCGTGTTCTTCCACATCAAACCGGCTATTTCAAACGAGACAAGGTTTTCCGATGTCATTACCGACGAACACCTACACAAAATAAGGAGAATTCGTATGATTTCCAAGAAGAGCCTGTGGGTCATTTTTCTGGCGTTTTTTATCGCCGTCGCCACGTTCGGCAGCAGTCAGGCGGCTGAGGTCAAGACCGAAGAAGTGGTCACCGGGGTCGATGTGGTCATCGTGGACAAGTTCATCCGCACGGCGGACAACTTTATTATCATGTACGATGCCTCCGGCAGCATGAGCCGGCCCTACGAAGATACCGGCATGAGCATGATCGATGCCGCCGAAAAAGCCCTGAAAGAAAAAAGCGCCCTGCTGCCGGATCTGGGATTCAACGCCGGCCTCTATCTTTACACGCCCTGGCAGGTTTTTTACGAAATGCAGCCCTACGACAAGGAAAAATTCGCGGCGGCCATCGACAGTCTGCCCAATACCGAAACAGCCGGCACATTCACAGGGCAGCCCACGCCTCTTGTGGAAGGCCTTGAAAATTTGGATCCGATTCTTTCCAAGGTCTCCGGCCGAACGGTCGTTTTTTTATTTTCCGACGGGTCTTACAAGTTGCCCGTCTCCAAAAAACGCCCCTTGGAAGTCGTTGAGGCCCTCTCGGCCAAATATGACGTTTCTTTCTATGTTCTGAGCACGGCCGATCAAGATAAGAACGTGCAGATGCTGAGAAGCCTCGTGGCAATCAATCCCCGCAGCCGGGTCATCCCCTTCAAGTGGCTGCTGGGCCACCCCTATCGCACCACTGGTGCCCTGTTTACGGTGAAATCCATCGCATTCGCCACCCCCAAAACGGAGACCGTCGTCACCGGGATTACTATGCAGAACATTACTTTCGATGTCGACGAACCCAACATCCGCCCCGACGACCATGAGCGATTGAAAAAACTGGGGGAATTTTTGAAAGCCAACCCCAAGGCCGATGTCCTGCTGGAGGGGTTCACGGATGCCACCGGCACCGAGGACTACAATCTGCACCTTTCCCGTCGTCGGACATTCCGTGTGGCCCAGTATCTCATGGACAATTTTGATATTCCGCGGGAGCGGATCGTCATTCAGTGGTATGGGATGATCAATCCCATCGCCGACAACAAAACGCCGGAGGGACGCGCCCAGAACCGACGGGTGGAGGTGGCGGTTGTTGGATTGAACTCGTTTTAATCAAAACAATCTAAGCGGGAATCGGAGACCACAATAATCCGGTTCCCGCTTCAGCTTCACGGCGCAAGCGCCCGATGCGAAACGTTTAACCGCAAGCATCCATCGGGTATTTCGAGGATTAACATCAATACTGACACAGAGATTGTGGTGAATGGCACGCATTGCAATTGGCGCTCAAGAATCCAGAGCGCTTCTTACAACCTCTGCCAGCGCATTACGAACAATCGGTTTGTAGACAAGACGTCGAATCCCGAGATGTCGTGCCCGTTCTTCATTCATGTGTTCGTTGAAGCCGGTGCACATAATGATAGGGATATCCGGCGATAATTTAAGCACAGCCCGTGCAAACTCTTCGCCCGTTAGCTCCGGCATGGTCATATCGGTAATCACCATGTCAAAAGCCTGGGGATCGGCTTCAAACGCCCGCAGGGCCCCATGACTGCTGGTGTGAGCGATCACATGATATCCCAGGGATTCCAGCATCAATTGCAACACGTTGGCAATCTGGGGTTCGTCGTCCACGACGAGAATCGTTTCCTGATTACCAGCGGGCGCGTGGCTAACAGCCCGATTTTCGGGCAGGCGACCTCCGACATTCTGGGCCGGCAGATCGATGCGGAAAACAGCGCCCTCGCCCGCAACACTTTCCACCCGGATATCGCCCCCACAGTTCTTGACAATGCCATGCACGACGGAAAGGCCCATGCCGGTACCTTTGCCCTTGCTTTTCGTGGTGAAATAAGGATCGAAGATACGTTCCAGCAAGGTTTCTTCGATACCCTGGCCGGTATCCGCCACCGTCAATTGCAAAAACCCGCCGGTGCCGCCCGGGCCGTCGAAAGTTTCCTGACTCAAGTCGCGTTCAACGTCTGTAAGGGTAATTGTTAAAATACCACCGTTTTTTTCCATGGCATGCGCCGCATTGGTGGCCAGATTCATGACCACCTGGTGCAGCTGGGTCGGATCGGCCATGACCGTCGCGTCGGAATGCAATTCTTCACGGATGGTAATGGTAACCGGAATCGATGCCCGCAAAAGTTTGACGGCTTCCCGGACAATGCTGCTGAGCCTTACGGGTTTGGGGGCAATCTCCGCCTGTCGGCTGAAGGTAAGGATTTGCTGGGTGAGGTCTTTAGCACGGTGGCCGGCCTTGAGAATCTCACCCAGATAGCCTTCGATGGGCGTCCGACCGCGGCAATCTTCCAGCGCGATCTCGCAATACCCTAAAATCGCGGCCAGAATATTGTTGAAATCATGGGCGATACCGCCGGCCAGGGTCCCGATGGCCTCCATCTTATGGGCCTGGCGCAACTGGGTTTCAAGATGGAGTTTTTCTTCCTGAATCCGGGTCAGATCGGTTATATCCATGGCAATCTGAAGCCGCACCAGACGCCCATCGATCCAGTTGATGGCGCGATCGAAATTCAGATAACGTCGACCGGTGACCGGATTTTCGCCCTCCCACATATAGAGCCCCGTCGCCTGTCCGGCATCGTCCACAATTGAGGCGCTGTAACACGCGTCGCAGGGTGTATTTCGGTTTTGGAACACTTCCCAGCATTTTTCCCCGGTGCGGTCACCACCGAAACTTTCCTGCATGTGGCGATTCATCAGCAGCACTTCATGGGTTTCGATCTCAGCGACAAAGACATCCGCATCGATGCTGTCCAAAACCGTTAACAGTATTCCATGGGAACGCTTGATTTCCTCTTCGGCCCGTCGCCGTTCGGTAAATTCCCGTGTCAGATTCGCATTGGCGATCTGCAGTTCATGATGCTTTTCTTCCAGTGAACGCCGCGTCTGCTGTTGTTTTTCCAGAGCGGTTTTGAGACCGCGAAGCAACACAGCGATGGAAAGCGTGGCCACGGTATCCAATAAAAGAAAATTGGCGCTGATCACCCACCACTTATCGGCCATATTGATGGGCATAAACGCAATGGCCAGCCAGTCCGCCATCAACGCTGCCCCAAAGCAGATCACCGTCACCGCATTGACTGCCAGGGCACCGACCGCAGGCCTCAAACCAAACAGAAGACTGGTCATCACCGGAAAGGTAAAGAGCCAGATCGAACCTGCGGCAAAAGGGCCCAGTTTGATGAGCAGCGCCACGCCGAGTATATAAATGAAGGTCAGCAGCAAACCGGCGCGGACGGCAAACGATACCCGCCGAAAAAATGTGGCCCAGACAAACCAGGCGTAACCGATCGTATTGAATGCCGCCAGCCACCAGATCTTCTCGATAATCGACAGGTATACGCTCGGCACATAGGCCAGCCCGCCCAGAAGCGCCACCGACCGATAAATGACATCAAGAATGCGGTCACGCCAATAGGCAACGCTGTGATCGGTCGTTGACCCTGTTTGATCGCTTTCGGGGTACAGTGTTCGAAAAGTTTGTCGGATGGTATTCCAGTGGTTCATTGCGGCATCTCAACGCGGTCAGTTGGGTTTTGAATGTGCTTTGGCTCTTGATTTTGTAGGTATAACTGCTAACTTAGTCATGTATATGCGATCCCAACCATCATTCGGCGGGAGGTTCCGATGAAAATCAAATGGGTATTTGCTATCCTTTTACTGTCCATGGTCCTTGCGGGGCCTCTCTATGCCGGATCGGTATATTTCTGGACAGATGAGAATGGTGTCCGGCATTACAGCAATACCGGTCTTCCCGATGAAGTTGTAGACGCGGACGTCCGACCGGAAGAAAACACCCCGTCACAGGCTGCCGAAGCGAGCGATGAACCCGATGTCGATGTTATAGAGGATGAGCCCCCGGCCGGCCCGCAAGAGGGTGAAACCGCAGATGCCGCCCCGGATGCCGACGGGAAAAAACCATTTTCCGACCGCCTGGCCGCCCAGGCCGAGAGCGAGCGCCAACGCCTGGAAGCCGAAATTAAAAGAATCAAAGGGCTGGCCATTGGGAAATCCTTTACGCAAGGCATGAAAGACGCACAAATCAGGCCACTCCAGGAGCAGCTATCACTGCTCAGCGCCGATCCCAAACGCTACTTTCGCATGAAAAGAGAAGGCGCTTTCAAATCGTCCTCCTCCGAGCGGCTCGGCAGAGAATGCCCCCTCCCCCAGCACCCCCCCTTCTGGCAATCTTTCATCTGAACCGGCGACATCATCGGCCGGCGGTTCATCCGGCAATGATGCCCCATCCCAAAAGGAAGCCAGGGAAGAAATGCCCTCCGATGAGGCTCAATCAGATGGGAAAAAGTCCAGCAAATCGCGCTCCAGCGGATCGACCACCCTCTTTCCAGAAAATTAAGTCGATGCGGCCGCGACATTCGATTGATCTCAGCATCGGTATTTTGCTCAGGTCATGCTCTGCAGGACTTTTTTAACCCGATTCCCGTCCGCGTTGCTGCCGAAATGGCGCATGATGTCACCCATGGCCTGCATTTTGTTTTTATACCCTTTCAAGTCAATGTTGGCCCCGATCCAATCGGCAATTTCAGTCTCGGAAACCATCGCCGGAAGGTAGGCTGTCAGAATTTCCAGATAGGGCGATGACTCCCGATGGCCCTGCTGACTCAAAACCTCCTTCTCGGATTTGATCAGTTTTTTAAGAACCTGTACCACGTCTGCATCGGCAAGTTCTTTGGTGGGAAGGCGCCCGAATTCGCCAATAACCACGCGCAAAGCCTCTTTTTTCACGCTATCCTGGGCCTTCATGGCCGTTTTCAAATCCCCTTTGATCTGCTCCTGTAGTGTCATGAAAGTCATCCCCTGCATCGCGTTCATCGGTTTGTCGGTGTATTTTCAGGTCAAGCGTTGTTTCTTTGGCCGCCGTCTTATCAGTGCGGGCTGGAATTCCGTCGCCAACGGTTTTAAAGTGTTGCCGAAACAAGATTTCAGTGCGAATCGATATTATTGAGAACTCTCCGAGATGATTACCTATACGATACTGCGTGGGACTTTAAAGTCAAGCAGTTGCATCCCCGATGGATTTATCCTATAGAGGTGCATCTTTCTATGGAACCGCTATCCTCTGAGGCTCGGCAGCACAAAATGAACCGTTCTCAACATCCCGTCGAGTTGCTGGCACCGGCCGGCAATTTTGAAAAACTTGAAACCGCCATCCATTTTGGTGCCGATGCTGTTTATCTGTCCGGTAAAGACTTCAGCCTGCGTAATTTCTCCGGCAATTTCAGCCTTGATGAAATTGAAACCGCCGTTGCGCTTGGCCGCGCCCACAATGTGAAAATATATATCGCCTGTAATATCTATTCGCGCAATCATGAGCAACTGAATCTGCGGAAGTATCTCGCCCAATTGGGGAAAATCCGGCCCGACGGCATTATCGTCGCGGATCCAGCCATATTTTTGGCGGCGCGGGACCTCATGCCGGGCGTCCCGATCCATATCAGCACCCAAACCAACACGACAAATTACGCAACCGCACAATTCTGGCAGAACCTTGGTGCGGCCCGCATTATCGCCGCTCGCGAACTGTCCCTGCCGGAGATCAAGGAAATCGTCGCCAAAAGCCAACTCGCCGTCGAAGCATTTGTCCATGGTGCCATGTGTATATCATATTCCGGTCGATGTCTTCTCAGCAGTTTTCTGGCCCACCGCGACAGCAATCGTGGTCGCTGTGCCCACCCCTGCCGTTGGAACTATGCCGTCGTCGAAGAAAAAAGACCAGGACAATACCTGCCCGTCACTGAGGATGAACGGGGCACCTATATTTTCAACTCGCGCGATTTGTGCATGATCGAACACATTCCGACACTCATTGAAAGTGGTTTAAGGGCCCTGAAGATCGAAGGGCGCATGAAAGGCATCCACTATGTCGCCTCCACGGTCAAAGCGTATCGCGAAGCCATCGATGCTTATTTTCGCCATCCCGACGATCACCGTGTCCAACAAGATTGGGTGGATACACTGGACAGCGTCAACCAGCGCGGTTACTGCACCGGATTTTATTTTGGGGACCCCGTTCAGACGCAGCCCAATCTGGAACTGACGCGCCCGGCCTATGAACACCGTCTGGTGGGTAAGGTTATGTCGGCCGCTACCGCCGGGACGGTTGTCGTGGATATCCGCAACCGCTTGGCAACCGGTGAGGCCGTTGAGTTCCTGTCACCCGGCCGGCCCGTGCAACACGCTGAGATCCCTCGCATGTTCGATCTTGCCAGCGGACCTGTTTCGGTGGCCCATGCGGGGATGCAGGTTGAAATGGATCTGAAAACGATCTGCCGTCCCAACGACCTCATCCGGCGGCGCGATCCGCTCAATTCATCCCCCCCGCAGCAATAGCGTTTTACCACCATTCGATCGGGAGAACCAACCGGAATGATACTTGTTGCCGACAACTTGCAGATCACCCGGCCAACCGTCGCCGATGCGATCCAACACCAAAACCCGGACACGCTCCAGGCGCTGGTCCAGGCCATGGAAGCCGCCGGTGCCGAAGCCATCGACCTGAATACGGGCCCGCTGGGTCGCGATGCCGCCCGGCGCATGACCTTCTGCGTTGAAACGGTGCAGGCGGTCACCGATCTACCCCTTCTGATCGATACGGCCAACCCGTTGGCCATGCAAGCCGGACTTGAAGCCAACCGCAAGGTTGCCGTCATCAACGGCATTTCCCTGGAACCGCAGAAGCTGGAGGCGATCCTGCCCCTGGCCGTCGAATACGATGTCGATATCATCGGCTATCTTCTGGATGAACGCAGTCAGATGCCGCGGGATCAGGATGACCGTATGGCCATCGCCCTGGAACTTTTCCAGCGCGGTCTCTCGGCCGGTTTACGACCGGAGCAGTTGATACTTGACCCGGTCGTCGCCCCTCTGATCTGGCAGGATGGTCTCCAGCGAAATCGGGATCTCCTGGAAATCATTCGCCGCCTGCCGGAATTGCTCGATTTTCCGGTACGAACCGTCGCGGGGTTATCCAATCTGACGACCGGTCAAAGTGCCCCGGGGCCTAAACGGCGTCTGGAGCAAACCTACCTGGCCATGCTGGCCTCGGCTGGCCTTTCCTGGGTATTGCTCGATATCCACCACCACGACACCGTCGCGTCCGCCCGGGTATGTCGGATATTACTCGAGGATGGCATTTTTGCGTGGGACACGGTCAACGAAGAAGTCTCCCGATGATCGCAGCATTCATTCAATCCGATTTTTCTTGATTTTGGATGGCGACTGCCGCGGTTTTGAATTCCCGACTGACGGCCTGGGTCAATTCCGCGGCCTTGCGCAGACGTTCCGCCGCCGATGGAAACCCTAACAATTCGATCTTACCGGCCCAATCGATGTAGTTGGTCGCATGATCATCGTTGTGATGAATCCAATGGTGGAGTAGTTTAAGGATTTTTTGGGTTTCACTGAGTTCCCCGTCAACCGGGTTGTGGCTATGTGAGTGCCCGTGGTGGTGGTGATGCTGGTCGCTCATGGCAAATCACTCCTTCATAGGTGGTCGGTGGCGCTGCCATAGATCGATGCCCTACAAACAAACGGTCCGCGTGGCTTCGTTCGCGCTTCGCAGCCTCCACGAACCGTGTCCTCGCATTTGGTCAACGCCTATGACCATGCCATATTTTAGTATCATCCAATGGGGTAGACCCGTTTCGTAGTGCCACAATTGTTACGCCATGCACCAGCGGAAAGCATCGAGAATTCATCGATTGGTCGTGCTCCGCTGCTGGATGCGTCAAATTCAAGGATTGGGTGATGAAATCGTGATGACCAAAGTAATCGTCCCTCACGAATAGATGATATTGAAATTTAAGGGCGGATATTTCCAAACACCCGGTTTGGGAAGGATATGTTGTCCGCCGACGGTCAACCAGGACAGATCGGGTTTGATTTCCCTCAATTTACCGTCGTCGGGGGGACGCGCCTGGTCGGTCGGCAAATAGGTGGCCTGAAAAATACAGACCCCGTTGTGGCGGGACCGGAAAATAACATAGTTCTTGGTAAACGTCTGCATGGAAATGTTATTGGCGGCCGCCAGGCTATGCATCTCGTCTTTGGAAAGCTCCATCAAGACGGCTTTGGACACGCCGCGCTCGGATATTCTGATCAGCCCGCGCGTTTCACTGCTACCGGCATACACAGTGGCGATACATGATAATTTTCGCAGGTACTGAGCTGCCACAATGGCCGCCGTACGTCGACCGCCTGCCATGAGGGGCAGTCCGTAAAATTCAAAAAATTTCTTCTGCAGATCTTCCGCGTATTTATCGCCACGCTCAAAGATGTCTTTCGATATATAACGCAGGTCCCTCGCCAGACTTTCGGCGGCCTCGATGATCGGCCAATCCACCCGAACATGGAAATGGGTCACGCTATAGCGGTTGCGGGCTTTGCTGGCGGGATCGCGCTGGATTAAAAGCGCGTAATCCACCGGCAAAAGCGCTTTTATGAACATCGGGAACTGCAGGGACTCAAGATGTTTCTGGTTGCGATCATATTTATTGGACAACGGCAATGTCTTCGAAGACAGCATATTGGCCTTCGTTGTCTTATTGAGCTCAAAAAAGCGGATATATTTCTTATGTTCCGGCGGAATCGTGTCTTCGACAAACAATACCAGAAACGCATTCTGGCATTCGTATTCGACATCGGGAATCCGGGCACGCGGTTTTAATTCTCTTTTTTCAACAAAGGGGAACGCGACCTTGCTGGATTGAAACCGTGTATACGAATCGATGAGTGCATACTGCATCATCAGGGCGTCTAACTCATCGCGCAGGAGTTCATAGTAGGATCGCCGTAATCGGTTTTCGCCGCTGAGTTCTTCTCTGACTTTCCAGAATGTCAATGGGCTCACCCGTCCTATGGAAAAGGCCGCTGGGGATCTACACGGGGGGTCGGCCTGCAATTGTTCTAATTTTTTGGAAAGAATGTCGCCTGGTAAGGATAACGTATTGCTATAAATACCATTTTTTTAGGCATGCGTCAACGGCGGGAGGCGTCGGAGGAAACCATTTTTTCGATCCAGCGATAGAGTCGTTCGCGATGTCGGTGCGCCAAGAATATGCCGAAGCCGCAAACCCCTAAGATAAGCGCAAAGACCCCATACATGCGTTCGAACAGCATGGCGCCCTGCAGGCTCAGCATGAGCGTTCCCGGCATCCTTCCAAACGTCGCCATCAAGAGGAAGAGCTTCAGGGGCATGACGGTGACGCCCAGAAACAAACACAGGTAGTCTTTTGGAAATCCGGGAAAAACAAACAGAAGCATTATGATCAGGGCGCCCTGATGGGTGACCATCTGATCCATGCGCTGCAGCTTTTCGGCCGGAATAACCCGTCGGATAAAACGTCGCCCAAGAAAACGTCCGATGAAAAAATTGATCAAGGACCCGGCCGCCAGACTGATACTCGAATAGGCGAACCCCTTCGCGGCACCGAAAAGATACCCCCCGATGAAACCGGTGGCTTCTCCAGGGATGGGCGCCAGGATCACCTGCAATAATTGAACGGCCATGAAAACCAGTGGGGCTGAAGATCCGGAGGCACTGATGAACGCTTCGGTCTTCTCCCGATCACGCAGCAGATCGTAAGCAAGGGTCAAGGCATGCATGAGGGGCTCGCGGAAGACGACGGCCAGAAGACCGATCAGCAGGATCGCAGCAATCAGTAATAGCGGATGAAGCCGGCGGGATCGGGAAGGGTTCATGCGTTTGGGTGCGCTCCTCGGATGTTCACGTTGCGTTAGAAACCGCCCGCGGTCATTTCCTTGTCAGCCGTCCATGCCGGGCAATGCGCCGCCATGGGTTTCAGGATCCCCTATCGGGGTCGTTGTCCTTTTTCCCAAGACGTTTTTGGTGCAGTGCCTTTTTACGCGACCAGCGTTCCATAAACCCCATCATTCCAGACGCGTAGGCCCGGTCAACTTTCTCTTCTCGCACCTGAACAGCTTCGGTACTTTGCATCGCGGTGCGCAGACATTCCGTTTTACAATAGCACACCATGCACGATTCCGGTGTTTCCCTCAGATCATTGGGTCCCATGGGGAAAACACATTCCAGCTTGCCGTAACAATAGGGGCGTTCTTCGCGGGTCATTGAATCTCTATCCTGCGGCATTGATGGTGCATGAGGTTAATCTTTCCAAGTGGTCGAAGATTCAACACGGGTCGACCATCTTCTCTTATCGCTCCGGACCGGTCGGCAAACATGACGGATCGGTCGTCGCCGCTATGGCAGCCACCATTTCAGCTATTTTCCCGCTGTCAGCATAACTGAAATACGTCCCGCCGCCGATAATGATGTGTTCATGGACCGTCACGTCCACGACGCGACAGGCCATGATCAATTTACGGGTCAGGGCCGTGTCCTCCGGGGATGGCTGGGGGTCGCCGGACGGATGGTTGTGGGCGAAGATAAGTGCGGCGGCATGATAGTCCAACGCGGCCCGAACGACCTCGCGCGGGTAAACACTGCTGGAAGTCAGTGTGCCTTCAAACAGGGTACGAATTCCCAGGATTCGATTTTTGGCATCCAGGAAAAGCACTTTGAATTGCTCCCGCTTTTTATCCTGCATGCTTTGATAGAGATAATCGAACAGTGCCCGTGAATTTTGCAGTACGGTCCCGGCGGTAAGACGTTTTTCGAGGTAGCGTTCGCAAACCGCAGGGACCAGCTTGATGCCGAAAAGGTTTTTCGGACCAATGCCGTCGATTTCACAAAGTTCCCGCGGGGAGGCTTCGAAAACTGAGGCCAGATTGCCGAAGCGCTGCAACGCGGCCTTGGCGGCCGGTTTACAATCCTTGCGCGGTGTTCCGAGTGTCAGCAAGAGTTCCAGAACTTCGTAGTCATGAAAACCGCTCAAGCCTGCCGTTAAAAATTTTTCACGCAACCGCCGGCGGTGACCATCCGTCAAATGTTGCCGTCGTCTCTGCTCGGACATGGGCGCTATCCATTCGTTCCGAATCACAAGGTGTTTAGGTTCGCGAACGCGGCAACTTGCGCGATAGGGCTTGTCGGTTAGTACCGCCTTCTTCGCGGTTGCATTCAGGCCCACAGTCTTAGCGTATGTGAGCTTCAATGCGCCTTGGATATGAAACCGCGACATCGGTCGCCATCTTCGTCCAATTTCTGGCGTTTTCGATGCTTATTCGAGTTCCTGTTTCAAATCGCGTGTCATCAGCCGGTAAACCGCCTCCTGCGGCGAGGCATCTTCATACAAAATGTGATACATCTCGCGGCATATCGGCATCTCGACATCGACCTTCCGGGAAAGGTTGTAGACCGATTTGGCGGTTTTAACCCCCTCGGCCACCATCCGCATTTCAGAAAGAATTTCCTCGAGTTTGAGACCCTCACCGATTTTTTTCCCCACCGTGTGATTGCGGCTGAGATCGCCGGTGCAGGTCAAAATCAAATCCCCGACGCCGGCGATGCCGGCAAGGGTGCGCTGATCGGCTCCCAGCCGTTTCCCGAGGCGCTGAATTTCCACCAGCCCCCGTGTAATCAGGGCCGCCCGGGTGTTCAATCCAAGGCCCAGACCATCGATGACACCGGCGGCAATAGCGATAACATTTTTAACAGCCCCTCCGAGTTCCACACCGATCATATCCTGGTTGGAGTAGACCCGGAAATACGAGGTCGCAAACACGTGCTGAACTTTTTCGGCCGTCGACTGGCTGCGACTGGCAACGGTAACGACCGTGGGCGCTTTGCGGGCCACCTCGCGGGCAAAGCTCGGTCCCGAAATGACGGCCAGATGATCCTGCGCAACCCCGGGCAGGGTTTCGCCGATGACACCGGACATGGTCAGATGGGTCTTGTTTTCAATGCCTTTGGAAGCGGAAACCACAATCGTTTCAGAATCGATGGCGGCCGCCATACGCAGGGTGGTTTCCCGCATAACGTGCGAGGGAACCACCACCAGTACAAGATCCTTTTCCGTCACCACTTCCTGTAAGTCGTTGCTGGGACGCAGCTTGGGCGACAGGGTGACCCCTGGTAAATAAACCTTGTTTTCGCGCTGTTTGGCGATCTGCCGGCAGACGTCGGGTTCGAATACCCACAGATCCAGCGAGTATCCCTTGCATGCCAGCAAATTGGCCAGCGCCGTCCCCCAACTGCCGGCCCCGACGACACCGATCTTGAAATCCTGATCCACTTCCGTATTCATAACGCACCTTGCCTGTTGAGTAGACGTTTAAACCTTTTCTGCGGCCACCCATCCCGGTTGAGATCGCCCTCTGAAGGCATGTCTGTGGTGAAAATGGTGCCGGGCATGATGCGAGGTGATACCGACGCCACCTGCCGGCCGTAAACTATTTCAATCGTCTCCATGGAACACAATGCCAGATTTATTCCTCTTCCTTTTCTTCCAGGCGGGCGACACCGATAACCTGCTCTTCCGATGATATTTCAATCAGTTTGACGCCTTGGGTATTACGGCCGATAACCGAGATCCCGTCGATGGCCATACGAATGAGTTTGCCGGAGTTTGTGATCAGCATCAGATCACTATCCGCTCCCACAAGCAGGATATTGACGACCTGTCCGTTACGCGCATTCGTTTTGATGGTAATGACGCCTTTGCCCCCTCGTTTCTGCACGGGGTACTCATCGATGGATGTCCGTTTGCCATAACCGTTTTCCGTCACCGTCATCATGGTTTGGCCATAGGAAAGCACTTCCATACCCACCACCTGGTCGCCGCTTCCCAAACGGATACCGCGCACACCGCGGGCAATACGACCGGCAGGGCGCACATCGGTTTCATGAAAACGGATGGATTTACCATTCGCCGTGCCGAGGAACACATTGAGCGTACCGTCGGTGATCCGGGTGCTGATCAACTCGTCACCCGGCATCAGGTTGAGGGCAATAATGCCGACCGTGCGTGGACGGCTGTAGGCCATCAGGTCGGTTTTCTTGATAACGCCGTTTTTGGTCGCCATCAGGATGAAATTCCCCGGCTCGAATTGGGGGACCGCCAGCACGGTGGTCAGTCTTTCTTCCGTATCGAAATTCATCAGGTTGACGATGGCTTTCCCGATCCCTGTTCGGCCGGCCTGGGGAATTTCGTAGACCTTCCGCCAGTAAACTTTACCTAGGTTTGTGAAGAATAGAAAGGTATGATGGGTGGAGGCCACGAAAAGATGTTTGACAAAATCTTCGCTTTTCGTCCCCATGGCGGTTTTGCCTTTGCCGCCGCGGTGCTGATTCTGGTAAAGGGTCAAGGGCGCTCGTTTGATGTATCCCCTTTGGGATACGGTGACCACCATATCCTCTTCCACGATCATATCCTCAAGGGTGATTTCCTTGGAGGTCGCCACGATTTTGGAACGACGCACATCGCCGTAAGTTTCACGAATTTCCATCAATTCATTCTTGATGATATCCAGCACCATGCGCTCGCTGGATAGAATCTCTTTGTAGTAGGCGATATTCTTGAGGGTATTGTGAAAATCTTCGATGATTTTATCGCGTTCCATGCCGGTCAGCCGCTGGAGACGCATATCGAGAATTGCCTGGGCCTGGATGTCGCTCAAGGCAAACGTCTCCATCAACCGGTCTTTGGCTTCGGCCGGTGATTTGGATTGACGGATCATGGCCACAACGGCATCGAGATTGTCCAATGCGATTTTGTAGCCTTCCAGGATGTGGGCTTTCTCTTCCGCTTTTTTTAAATCGAAGCGCGTCCGTCGCACCACGATTTCTTTGCGGTGCCGGATGAAATGCTGCAGCATCTGTTTGAGATTCAATAATTCGGGCCGATTGTCGACAATCGCCAGGAAGATGATGCCGAAGCTGCTCGCCATGCGTGTATGATTGTAGAGCTGGTTGATGATCACATCGGCAAACTGGTCCTTCTTCAGGCCGATGGCGATCCGCATGCCGTCTTTATCCGATTCATCCCGGACAAAACGAATTCCTTCGATAGTTTTGTGCCGCACCAGCTCGGCGATTTTCTCCACCAGGCGCGCCTTGTTGACCTGGTAGGGCAACTCGGTCACGATGATGGTTTCCGACTGGTCCTGCTTGTCCACTTCCACATCCACTTTGGCGCGCACACGTATGATGCCGCGCCCGGTTTCGATAGGCCTCGTGGATGCCCTGCATACCATAGATCGTGCCGCCGGTCGGAAAATCGGGGCCGGGAATAATGCCGATCAAATCGGCCACCGTCAGGTCCGGATCTTCCATCAGGGCCATTGTCCCGTCGATCACCTCGCCAAGGTTATGGGGGGGGATATTTGTCGCCATGCCCACGGCGATACCGGCCGAACCGTTGATCAGCAGACTGGGAATTTTCGCCGGCAAAACAGTCGGCTCCGACAGGGTCTCATCATAGTTCAGGGTGAAGTCGACCGTTTCCTTTTCCAGGTCTTCCATCATGTGCTGGGCAATGCGCATCATGCGCACTTCCGTATAACGCATGGCGGCCGGCGGATCGCCGTCGACCGAGCCAAAGTTGCCCTGACCGTTGACAAGCGGATAGCGCATGGAAAAGTCCTGCGCCATCCGCACGATCGTATCATAGACGGCCGTGTCACCGTGGGGATGGTATTTACCGATGACGTCACCCACGACGCGTGCTGATTTCTTATAGGGTTTGTTCCAGTCGTTCTTGAGTTCCCGCATGGCGAAAAGCACCCGGCGATGGACCGGTTTGAGACCATCGCGCACATCGGGAAGCGCACGCCCGATAATGACGCTCATGGCATAATCGAGATAGGATTTCTTCATCTCGTGCTCGATGCTGATGCCAGGCAAATTGTCGTTACTCATTTTTGTTCCTCAATCATGATTTGGTGAAGTTAAGGCGATGGTTTCGCGATCATTCGCATTTCATAGCTGCGGTGATAAATATCCGCCAGTGTTAAAAAAGCTGTCATGACCAGGGGCCCGTAAATAATACCCAGGATGCCGAACAGTTTAAGGCCACCGATGATCGACAGAAAAACCAACAGGGTATGCATCTGAACCCGTTGTCCGACAATTCGGGGTTTGAAAAGATATTCCACGCCCACGGTGATCACGGCATAAGAAACAATAAAAAATATGCCGGCACCGATACGCCCGTTAATAAAAAGTATGATCGCGGCCGGAACAAAAACGATCCCGATCCCGACAATCGGCAAAAAGGCCAGCAACCCCATGATCACGCCCCACAAGATGGGTGACTGCAGACCAAACAGAGCAAAAATGGTGCCTCCCAGGGTTCCCTGGATAACCCCGCCCAGCCCGTTGCCGACGAGGACGGCACCGGCCATGTCGCGAAATTTGCTGACCAGCTGTTCTTCCTCGTCCTGCGGCAGGGGGGAAAGCGCAATCAGAAAAGTCAGCAGACGCTTCCCGTCAACGAAAAGATAGTAACAAATCAGAAGCATGAAGAAAATGTTGACAAAGAAGGACAAGATGTTCTGGGCCGTGGCCTGGGTTTGCCTGTAAAGAAAGAATCCCACCGTTTTGCCCAGCTCGGAAAACGTATTTTTAATCTCATCACCGGATAATCTGAATTCCGAATGGGGCCAGGAAGTAGTTGATGCTTTCGATGACGTGACTGCTCTCCAACACTTTCTGAACTTGTGCATTGATCTCGGCATCACGCCCCATCTGATAGAGATCGTAGGCTTCCTGGGTCAGAATGCCGATGAAAAAAACAATGGGAACGAAGACCACAAGAAAGATGACAACACAGGTGATCAGTGAAGCAACACCCGGGACCAACTTGCGTATCAAATACAGGTATAGCGGATAAAAGATGCCGGTAACGACCGCCGCCATGACAATGGTCGAACCGAACGGCCAGAACAGCCATCCCACCAGGAGGATCGACAACAGAAAATAACTCATGAACACCCAGAGGGTGATATCTTGGTAAGGTCGCTGTTCCATGTTTTTCATCAACCGGAAGGCCGGCCCCAGCCTTGGCAAATTGCAGTGAACCGGTCATTCACGGATTTTCTCCGAGTTGCCGGCCGTCACGCTTAGCGGTCACCGGACGGCTATGTTTCCAGTGGCCGGCAGGAAGGCAACCATCAGAGGAGGGCGTGGGGAAAGGATGCGGCCGGCATATTCTTCGCAAGGCCAGGAAACCCAAGGCCGACCGTCATTTCTCAACCGCATGCACCGGGTAATTGCTAAAAAAGAACCACGGTCGCCCAATGTGTGTTGCTAGATTCAATGGGTAATCGTGGTTCGTTCATTTCGATTGCAGCATCAGGCTTGAATAGAGCGGTCTATTTACTGATAAAGGCACCGAAAACAGCAAGCAGGATGACCTGGTACAGAATAACCGCCGGGACACTGCCACCGCTCAGGTCATAGGTCACACAACCACCAATAATGGCAGGTACCATACTAAAAATCATGATCCCAAATTTTCTTGAGATGTCCATTCGAGCCGCGCTCCTTTTTCTGATGGCGTTGATCCGGCCCCCGTGCAGGCGGCCAGTCAAACTTGATAATAATCCTTTAAAATCTTCGATTTATTAGCAGAAGGGCCGATCAATGTAAAGTGAAAAATCCGGTTACAACACCCCTTATCCCCTACATTTTGTGGTCGACGCCATCCACAATGCACTGCCCGTGCAAGGTTGTTGCACGGGCGCACACGGGCACCTTTTCAATCGGCAAGTTGCGTGGTGCCAATGATCACCTTTCGATCAACATCGCCATCCCCATCCCGCCGCCGATGCACATACTGATCAGGCCGGAAGTATAATCCTTGCGCTGCATCTGATGGATGGCCGTGACCATCTGACGTGCGCCGGTGCATCCGATCGGGTGGCCGATGGAAATGCCGCTGCCGAGTTCATTGGGGCGCTCTTCAGGCAGTTTCAGTTCACGGCAACAGGCAATGGCCTGGGCGGCAAAGGCTTCGTTGAGCTCGATCATGTCGACGTCACCCATTTGCATCCCCTGGCCGTGCAATACTTTGCGTACCGCCGGAACCGGGCCTAATCCCATGTACGCCGGATCCAGCCCTCCGGAGGCAAACGCCTTGATTTCAGCCAGCGGTTCCAGTCCGAGGGCGTCGGCCTTGGCACGATGCATCAGCAACACGGCCGCCGCGGCATCATTGATCCCGGAGGCATTACCGGCCGTTACCGTGCCGTCCTTTTTAAACACCGGTCGCAACTGCCCCATCTTTTCGGCGGTCGTATCCATCGGGCGTTCGTCGACCTTAAAAATCTGTTCGCCTTGGCGGGTTTGCAGCACCACCGGCAGGATTTCGGTATCAAACAGGCCCTCTTGGATGGCCTGGCGCGCCCGGAAATGGCTCAAGGCACCCAAGGCATCCTGCTCTTCGCGCGTGATACCATAGCGTTCGGCAATATTCTCAGCAGTCATCCCCATGTGGTAGCCGTAGAAAATCTCGTAGAGGCCATCGAACACCATGAGATCCGTCACGGGGCCGACACCGCTAACCTCCATCCGGTGCCCCCAGCGCGCTTTGGGCAGCGCCATGGGCACCTGGCTCATATTTTCCATACCGCCGGCAATCACCACCTCGGCCTGTCCCGTCGCAATGCTGGCCGCACCCAGGGCAATGGCTTTCAGCCCCGATCCGCAGACTTTATTGATCGTAAAGGCCGGCGTTTCCTTGGGCACACCGGCCCGAATCATGGCCTGGCGGGCCGTGTTTTGCCCCTGGGCGGCCGACAGCACATTGCCCATGACGACTTCATCCACCGTAATGGGCTGCGCCCCTTCGGGCCAGTCCTGATAACGCTGCTCCAGCTCGATGGGATCTCGATCGCGCAGGGCATCCGGTGCCATTTCGCTCATAAACGGGCTGGCCACAGGCTTAAGACCCCGCCGCTGAAGCACCGCTTTGATAACGCCGGCCCCAAGGTCCACGACGGGAATATTTTTCAGCGCACCGCCAAAGGAACCTACGGCCGTTCTGACACCACTGACAATCACCACATCTTTCATGAAATCCCCTCCTTGCTTGAATTATCCATCGCGCTGCTGTAGTTTCAAAAAATTAAGAACCGCTTAAATTATCACCGGTTTCGAACTCAGGTCAACGGAAAGTAATCATGTGCCTCATTGTTTTTGCCTACCAGGTTCATCCGGATTATCCCGTTATCATCGCCGCCAACCGCGATGAGTTTTATGCCCGTCCCACCCATGTGCTGGATAAATGGTCGGATGGTTCGAATATTGTGGCCGGGCGTGATCTCGAGGGTGGCGGCACATGGATGGGGATCACGCCCAAAGGACGCATAGCGGCCCTCACGAATTATCGTGAACCGGGTATCCGGATGGCTGCGGCCCCGTCGCGCGGCCACTTGGTGAGTGATTTTCTGAAAGGCTCCGATTCCTTAAACCATTACCTTAAAATATTAAGTTCAACGTCCAATCAATACAACGGATTCAACATTCTATTATCGGAAGATGGTCGATGGGTTTACTATTCCAACCGCGGCGGTGCGCCGCATGGAATTGCAGGCGGGCATTCATGGGCTGAGCAATCACCTACTCAACACCCCCTGGCCCAAAGTGAGACGAAGCTGCCGAGCGGTGGAAGAACGCCTGTCGGTTCACCGGCCGCCCGATACGGAAGATCTCTTGCAGGTTCTGCAGGACCGCACCGTGCCACCGGACGCGGACCTTCCCGGTACCGGTGTCGGGCTGGAATGGGAGCGGCGACTGGGGTCCATATTCATTAGCAGCGACATCTACGGCACCCGTTCTTCCACCGTGCTGCTGGTGGCGAAAGACGGCACGGCCCGCATGCGCGAACGAACCTTCGACCGCAATGGGCCCACCGGCGAGGTCGATCGCGAACTCCAGGTTGCGATGCGACCGCCCGGTGCCCGCCTTTCGGGTGTTATTGAGGCTCGCGGACGATCATGACCGAACAGCCCGCTTTCTGGGAAACACGCTTCGTGACGCTGCCAAAAAGGACCAGCCCCATACCGGAAAGACCATAAGATCCCAAAACCACCAGGTCGATATGGTGCTCTTCAAGGAAAGCCATAATTTCTGTTGAAACATGCCCGTCAAGCACCACATACTGGGGCGTGACACCTTGGGCGGGGCCGTCGCCATAGCGCGCCTGCATGCGCTCCTGGATCTGCGTCAGAATGGTTTCGCGAGGCGCCTCTTCCGGGGGAATCCATTCCGCTTCGGTCAACACAGGATTGACCACCGGCGGCAGTACATGCAGAATATAAAGTGTCGCATCGAAGCGGCGGGCCAGATCCCACGACGCGGCCACAGCCTTGTCGGCATTGTCTGAAAAATCCGTGCAGCACGCAATGGTTCGAATATTCATCCCCCCCTCCTTTCTTGCCTTGTACGGCATTTGTCAGGCTTCAGCGTTCCCGGTCATGAAGGTGCGCAGCATATCTTCCTTGCCGACAATCCCCACCAGTTTGCCTTTGTCCACCACCGGCAGGGTGTGCAATTTTTTCCCCACCATCAGATGGGCAATCTCTTCGAGTGACGTATCCGGTTTAACCGTTACCGGATCGGCCGTCATGGCCTGCGCCACCAGCGTTGCTGCAATTTTCTGGACCTCTTTTTCAAAATGTTTGGCCGAAGACAGGGTGATGTAGCCATCCAGCAAAGTGAACAGGGACGGGATCGGGATGCGCTGCTGCTGGGCGATCATGTCACTCTGGCACACAATGCCCACCAGTCGCTGATTTTTATCCACCACCGGTAGCCCGTTGATACGGTGTTCCAGTAGAATTTTGGTGGCCTGCGTGATGTCGGTGTCAGGGGTTACGGTGATAACGTCACGGGTCATGATATCTTTGGCGGTCTGCATATCGGCCCCTTTCGCTGGGTGGGTTGAAACCGGGGCGGCCCCTCACCATCCGGGACAGACACGGGTGGTATTTAATTCTCACTAAAAAATAGGGGTTAAAACCCCTCTGTCAAGGATCTTCAGAATCGTGCCGACCCTCCGGCGAACGCTTTTCCCGCACCAGGCGGCGCCAGCGGTCCAGAAGATGTTTAACCGTTTTCTCGTAGCCACGCTCCGTCGGCTGATAATACCGGTGCGTACGGATTTCCCGGGGCAAATAGCTCTGCGCCACGAAGGCGTCGTCGTAATCATGCGCATAGCGGTAGTTTGCACCGTACCCCAGATCCTTCATCAGTTCGGTCGGGGCATTCCGGATATGCATGGGGACCGGCAGCGTGCCATGGCGCCGGACAGACTCCTGAGCGCTTTTATAGGCGGTGTAGACGGCGTTGCTCTTAGGCGCCGTGGCCAGATAGACCGCAACTTGCGCCAGCGCCAGCTCGCCTTCGGGGGCACCCAGGAAACGAAAGGTTGCGACCCCGTTAAGCGCCGCGGTGAGCGCCTGCGGATCGGCAATGCCAATATCCTCGGAGGCAAACCGCACCATGCGACGGGCGATATAGAGCGGATCCTCCCCTGCCGCCAGCATACGTGCCAGCCAGTAAAGGGCGGCGTCGGGGTCACTGCCCCGCAGACTTTTATGCAGGGCGGAAATCAAATTGAAGTGTTCCTCGCCGGATTTATCGTACCGCAACGCCTTTTTCTGCAGGACGTTCTCCAGATCCGCCAGTCGGATGCAGGGTTGCTGGGGCTCGGCGGCGCGGTCACTTTGGCGCATGCACAATGCCACCGCCATCTCAAGATTATTCAATGCGGTGCGGGCGTCGCCGTCGGCGATTTGCACCAGAAAATCCATGGCCTCGGGGGCGATGCGGCAGCTCAGCTTTCCCAGCCCCCTTTCCGTATCCACAAGCGCGACCTCGATAATCTTGGAGAGCGTTTCCGGACGATGGGGTTTTAGAACAACGACACGACAGCGGGACAGGAGGGCGGGAATGACTTCGAAGGACGGATTTTCGGTCGTGGCCCCGATCAGCGTGATCAAACCGGTTTCCACGTGGTGCAGGAAGGCATCCTGCTGGGCTTTGTTGAACCGATGAATTTCATCGACGAAAAGGAGGGTTCGCCGGTGGTGATGGTCGCGCTGCTGTCGCGCTTCCTGGATCACCTGCCGAATGTCTTTGACACCACTCAGAACGGCCGAGAATTCAACAAAACGCGCCTGGGAAGCCCGCGCAATCAGTCGCGCGAGCGTGGTTTTGCCGCACCCCGGAGGTCCCCAGAGGATCATTGAGAACAACCGCTGCGTCGCAATGGCCTGTCGGATCAGACTTCCTGCCCCTACAGCGTCGGTCTGTCCGATGAATTCTTCGAGGGTACGCGGGCGCATGCGGTCGGCCAGAGGCGCATCGCCCGCCATATTCTCCCTGGCATTGTATTCAAAAAGGTCCATGGCCCATGCTTCTCCCCGGAGTGCGTCATTGCGGGCATTTGCTCGCCGTCAGAGGCCCTATCGCGCAGCGGCCGGCACCGTCGTCACGGCCGGTCACACCGCGGGTCCCACCCGGGTTAGCGGCGTTTGGACGGTGTCCGCCGTTTCTTCTCAGCGCGTTTCTTTTCGCGTGTCGCAGGTCGGTCTTTGAATTCAATCCGTCCGGTTCGCTGACGCAGCAGAAGACGCACCGGGGTCTTGTCCAGCCCGGTGGCCTGTCGAATCTGGTTGAGCAGATAGCGCTGATAGGAAAAGTGTACGGCTTCCGGATAGTTAACAAACAGAACAAACTTCGGCGGCTCTGAAGAGGCTTGCGTGGCATAGTAAAATTTTATGCGCCGGCCGCGATGGAGGGACGGTTCGTTTTCTTGCATGGCCTTTTCGAGGATACGATTCAGCTTGCCGGTCGAGACACGGGCCGTGTATTGATCGTAAACGTCCTTCACCATCTGAAAAATCTGCTGTAGACGCTGGCCCGTGAGCGCGGAAATGGTCATGACCGGCGCAAACGCCAGAAATTTCGCCTCCATGCGCAGCCGCTCGGTGTAGACTTTGACCGTGCGATGATCTTTTTCAACAAGATCCCATTTATTCAGCAGAAAAATACATCCACAACCCCGGTCGTAGGCATAGCCGGCCACGCTGATATCCTGATCGGTAATCCCTTCCGAAGCGTCGATCAGGATCAGGGCCACATCGCAGCGCTCCAGGCTGCGCAGCGCTTTCAGGATGGAAAACTTTTCAAGCTTTTGCGAGACTTTGCCCTTGCGCCGGATACCGGCGGTATCGATCAGTCGATACTGCTTGCCATGATGCGTGAGAACGGAGTCGACGGCATCCCGGGTCGTGCCGGGAATATCGCTCACCAGATGGCGCGGCTGCCCGATCAACCGGTTGATGAGGGACGATTTACCGACATTGGGCCGCCCCACCACCGCGAGTTTGATCTCGTCGCGGGGCGCTTCCTCGGATGGGGTGAAGGTCGCTACCAGGGCATCCAGCAAATCGACAACACCATAGCGATGTTCGGCGGACAGAGGATAAAGCTTCTCTATTCCAAGGCGATAAAAATCCACCAGGGCATTTTCCTGGTCCGGACCATCAATCTTGTTGACGGCATAAAAAACAGGCTTGGCGGCATTGCGTAAATCATCGACGATGTCATGATCGAAAGGAGACAGGCCGTGCTTACCGTCCATTACCATGATCACGACATCCGCGTCTTCGATCGCCTGGAACACCTGTTCGCGGATGGCCGCAGCGAAGCTATTGTCCACCTGGCCGGAAAATCCCCCCGTATCGACCACCGTAAAAGGAATGTCATCCCATTCGGCATCACCGTAGTTCCGGTCGCGGGTGACCCCCGGGGAATCATCCACCAGAGCATCGCGGCTGCGCGTCAAACGGTTAAACAGAGTAGATTTGCCCACATTGGGCCGCCCCACCAGGGCAACAATGGGTTTCATAATCGGTATGACCTGTAGTCGATTGAATTTCTGAACAAGACAAACTGATATTAATCACTTTTGGGCTGAGGGTATATCCCAGGCAGGATGACATTGTCAATTGGACGGACCCCTTATCGGTAGAGGCATTGAACGAAAATGGAGACGGTTCCTGTATGACAATGATAACCATCTCCATATAGATACGGAATGATTCTTTCCCGGATTCATCCCGAGGGAAGCATCGATGGGGCATTTTTGAGACCTATGTGCGGATTACCGATAAACATTATGCGCCCCGCAGGCCAGATACAAACGAGGCCAGCATTCTAAACGCAGGCAGGCCAAACATAATGAAATTGCCGATGCTCAGGCCATTTCCCTGCGGCTGACAATGTTTGCGCGCCAAAGCGACCGATCCGTTCCTGTCTCGATTGGATCGCCCGTTTTTCCCCTTGCCGCAGGACCTCTAATGGGCCATAGTCAACCACCCGTTCAACCTATTCAGAGGAGGTATCATGACACGCGCTATCATTACCACAGATCAAGCCCCGGCGGCCATCGGGCCCTATTCCCAAGCCGTCCAAACCAAGGACCTGCTCTTCATATCCGGACAGATTCCCATCGATCCAACGACAGGCGAATTGGTCTCCGGCGATATTCGGGAAGAGACCCGCCAGGCCATGCAAAACCTGGGAGCCATCTTAGCCGCCGCCGGCAGTTCCTATGACCGCATTGTCAAAACAACCCTTTATATCAGGGACATGGATCAATTTACCGTGATCAATGAAATCTACGCCGAATTTTTTTCAGACAATCCACCGGCGCGCGCCTGTGTCGAAGTCGCGCGTCTGCCCCGCGATGTGGGGGTGGAAGTGGAAGCCATTGCCCTTCTGGGTGCCTGACATATAAAAAAGAGGACACCATGCTTATATGGTCCCGACCCATCGGGAATGCGCCCGCGGCCGCGAAGCGTTTGCTGCCGGCCAGCCGCTACAGCGATGTTCCTGGGGAGGAGATCGCGATTGGCCCGCTAAGATCTCGAAAGCATCACCGGTGCCATGGCCAAAGATGGCATCGACCGTGCCGCAAGCCCATCCCGTTGATTCAACCTCACGCTGACTTGCCGGCGAATCTAAACGTAAACCATTGACTTGTTGGTGAATTGACGATTTAAAGATTTACAGGAAGGCAGCAATGGCGATTCTTTCAACCCATTTTGCATAATGACGAAACCTTCGATCATAGAGCCCGCCGCATCACCCTGCGGCAAACAGGGCGCCCCGACCTCGCCAGAGGACGACCTCTGCCAGGTGAACAGCCATGTTTCCTGTGGTGCCTGCTGTGGTCTTTATAACGTACCGGTCGCGTCCCGCAACGCCCTGGTGCAGACCCTGAAAGCACGTACCAAACAATTCAAGGCGACCCCACGGACGGTGGAAGCTATTTTCCAATTCAGGACGCTGATTGAAATGCGGGAGGGTCGGGATCGCCCCATGCCGGATTTTCACCATTGTCCGTTCCTGGGTCTCATCGGCCCTGAACATGCGACGGCGGGCTGCCTGCTGCACCCTCTGGCCGACGGTAATAACGGCATGGATTTCAGGAGTGTGAGCTATTACGGGGGATTGACCTGTCATATCTATTTTTGCCCCTCAACCCGCCTGCTTCCTTGGCGTTACAAACAAATCGTCCGCAGCGTCTTGGATGACTGGTATCTCTATGGTCTGATCGTGACAGAAACCCGGTTGCTTATTTGTTTATTCGAAGAACTGGAAGATCGGTTGAATCGCCCCCTGTATGCCGAAGATTTCACGGCCCACCGCACCTGTCGGGAGGCATTGAAGTATCTTTTTCTTCTCCGGGTCAGCTGGCCGTTCCGATCTCCCGATAATCACCGTCTGGCCAATTATTTTTTCAACGATCATCTCTATGCCCGACCTGTGATACCGCCCCCGAAGAGCGGGCAATCCATCTCCCGCTACCGACAGATCCTGCAGGAGTTGGAAACAGATTCGACATCCGAGCAGACCCTTCGTCAGGCCGAGATGTACCTGGATGACCGCTTCAAACTGGTGCAGGACGCCCTGGAAACCGCTTGAAAGCACCCTTGAATCAGAAAGCTTGCCCGCATATGGCAACCACGAAAGGGGCAACGGATCATCCCGAACCCTTTCACCGGCTGTTCTGCTACGGCACGCTGCAAATCCCTGCTGTGCTGGAAGCGGTCATCGGGCACCGGCTGCAGGGAATGCGCACGGTGTTACCCGGATACGCCGCCTGCCAGATCCGCCGGGCCGAATATCCCGGGCTCGATTCGATCACCCGGCGATAAAACGTCCGGCCGACTTTACAGCCATGTGACACCGTTGGAACTGGACGTGCTCGATCGATTCGAAGGCCGTTTATACCGGCGTCAGCATAAAATCGTGATAAAAGCCAGCGGCCAGCGTATTCAGGCCTGGGTCTATATGGTGGCCCCTGGAAAAAACAAACAGGTTACGAAAAGGCCGTGGCACCTGGACCGCTTCATGCGCACCGACTACCACCGTTTCATGCGGCGCTTCGTGATGGGCCGACGCATCTTTTATACGGAGGAAACGGTTGACGATTCAGTCTGGAACGTGCCCGGTTGCAAAGCATGATGGAAGAAATGATAACCTATGCGATTGTACGGGATCCCGGCCCCGACGCTGCCGAAGGGCTGACGACCCAGTCTGGTGCGCCGCCCCACCTGGTAAAACTCCAGCAGCAACATGCCGCTTATTGCGCTGCGCTGGCCGCTCTCGATGTGGAACTTATCCATCTCGACCCCGAGCCCGGTTATCCGGATGCTTATTTTGTGGAAGACACCGCCGTGGTGACACCCGAAGTCGCCGTCATTACGCGTCCCGGTGCCGCCCAACGGCGGGGGGAAGAACAAAGCGTGGCCCGGGTTCTTCAGGACTACCGCACGCTGAAGGCGATACAATCACCCGGCACGCTGGATGGCGGGGACGTTATGATTGTCGACCGGCATGTCTTTATCGGACGCTCCGGCCGAACGAACCAACACGGGGCGGATCAACTGACCAGAATCCTGACCCCTTATGACTATCACTGCACGCAAGTGGCGGTGCCTGACGGGCTGCACCTCAAAAGCAGTGTCAACCGTCTGGGCGACCGGCAACTGCTTTTAGTCGCATCCTGGGCGGAGCGCCCGGAGTTTGCCGGCTACGACAAAATCCTGGTGGACCCATCGGAAGCCCATGCCTGCAACACGCTTTGGCTCAATGGCCACCTGATCATACCGGAAGGATACCCCCAAACCCGCGCGCGGTTGGAAACCACCGGGAAACCGCTTCTTTCACTGGCCACCAGCCAGATCCGTCGCATGGACGGTGGGCTGACCTGTCTTTCGATCCGTTTTTAGCCGTTGTCCTCAGCGCTACCCCGCCTTGCTTTTTCCCCAATTGACCTTAGCTTAGGGCCCAACTCAGAATCGCCCCGACCTTCAACGCAAGATACCGATGCGAAGCGATTCATATCGAGTTGCGTCGCTGACCGATACGATTCTCCTGAAAGGAGGAAGACCATGAAAGAAAAACGCAATTTACACCTCAAAGTCCAGGAACTTTGCGACTGCTACGCCACAACCGACCCGCTGCAGGAGATGTCGCGGTTGCCGGGGGACCAGGACAAGGAAGAAGGGGCCCTCAAATGGCTGGCCCTGACAGCCCTCCATGGAATCAACAACAATGCCAGTAAAATTACCATTCGCAAGGCACCGGGCGGAACCGTCAAAGTCACGGCCGAGTATCACCGAACCGAACTTCCCTCCCCGGGGGATGCCGTGGGCGAACGTATTTTCGACACCGTGCGCGCGATCACCCATATCGACGATGCCAAGGGGAAAACGCTACTGGCCCTGGGGTTAAGAGACAGTAGCATCGATCTTCACATCAAAATAAAGTCCAAAAATGGCCAGGAGAAAATCTCTATCAACTTCCCTGGATAGACTTCTGCGCTGCTATAGGGCCGGGTAAGCCCCGGCTTGTCGCCTTGGCGCGGCGGAAACGAAAAGACACGACCACCTTACGCAGGTGACTGCACTGCAAGGAGGCGCCATGCTCTCGGATGTCCGTCTGAAATACTTAAATATTGCCATATTGCTCGTTTTCACTCTAATGGCCGGGTGTGCAACCGCACCGAAGGGTTCCGATGGCTTCGTCCGCCCCGCGCAGGCAATGCTGCCACTGGATACGACGACCCTTGAACCCGGTTTGGCGGTATTATACTTCGATAAAATCTTTGTCCGCCATCTGGACGCCCTGCCCCAGGGAGACGACGCGCAAGAACGGGGGCGGCCCGGCGCCCCCATCCCTTACCTGAACCACCAATTCGGCCGCAGTCCGATATTCGACAGCGGCACCAACCGCGGCCTGGGCATGGAGATCAGTGGCTACATCCGCCTTGATCGCCCCGGCACCTATGGTTTTCAGGCCAACAGCAACGACGGTTTCCGACTCTACATCGATGGCCACCTCCTGGTGGACGATCCGAACTGGCATGCCGACCAACTTTCCCCGGAGGCCCGGCTGCCCATCACGACGCCCGGATGGTATTCACTGCGTGCCCGTTATTTTCAGCGCAAGGGCACGGCGACCATCCAGCTTTACTGGCAGCCCCCCGGCGAAGAAGGGTTTTCCATTGTACCGGCCAAGGTGCTTGCGCATCAGCAACCCTATTGATATAGATAAATGCTTTTTGACCGTCTGCTCGACATGGATAACGCAATCTCGGGGACATCATGCAACGCTACCGCCTCATCTTCGACGGCCATATTCAACCCCAGGTTTCCCGCGCGGACGTCCAGCGCCAGCTGGCCGATCTGTTCAAGGTCGAACCGGACCAGATCGAAGCGCTTTTTTCCAAACCGCCGGTTGTTCTCAAAGAAGAACTGGATTATGACGACGCCCTGAAGGATAAAGCCAGTTTCGAAGCCACCGGGGCCATTTGCCGTCTGGAGCCCCAACCCGCATCGTCCGGAACCACGCTGTGGGGTCGCAAAGACAGATCCTCGCGCCGGCGGGCCGCCAAAGAAACAGCGCCTGTCGCGGGTGAGCGCCGATACGGCCTTGGGCAACCTTTCTATCTCGCCTTTTCCTCGCGAACGTTCTATGCCGATGTCGTTGCGCACTGGCGGGGATTGTCATTCGTTCATCTCCTGCTGGTGCTCCTGCTTTCCACCGGGGTGTACATGATGCATTTCCACACCCTGGTCACGGTCTTGATAACGAAAGAAGCCCCCCCGATCATTGCCCAGATCCCGGAAATTCGCATCCAAAACGGCAAGGTGCAGGTGGATGTGGAAGAACCGTATTATATCCGTCGACCGGACAGCGGAAAACTGTTCGCGGTTATTGACACCACCGGAGAAATCACATCCCTCCGGCAGACCGATGCCGTGCTTCTCCTTACGAGCTCCCGCCTGGCAGCACGCCTGAGTGCCAACGACAGCCGGGTCCTGGATCTAAGTCAGATCGAATCATTGCAGATAAACCAGACCATTGTGTCGCAATGGCTGCAGGATGCCCGGAAGTGGTCGCCATTTATCCTTTTCCCACTGGTCTTGGGGTTTTCTTTTCTCTTTCGAAGCGTTCAGGCATTGCTGTATGGCGGCATCGGAATGGCGCTGGCCTCCATGCAGAAATTCACATTGCCTTTGGGGGCCTCGGTCAGTGTCGCCATCATGGCCATGACACCGGTCATACTGCTGGATGCCCTGCTGGTGCTGCTGGACATCTACCTGCCCCTGTGGGGCCTGGGCGGCTTTCTGCTGGCCCTGGGGTATCTCGTTTTTGGCGTCCGTGCGGCTGTCCGAGAATTACAATAGAAGTTGGCCACACGGCTCGCGACAGCCCGAACACCGTATCGCCATTGATGGAGACCAATAACGATGCGGCTCCATATATTTCAGCATGTGCCGTTTGAAGGACTGGGCAGTATTAAAGTCTGGGCGGACCACGCCGGGGTGCAACCCCACGTCACACGCTTCTTCCGAAACGAACCCCTGCCGCCGCTCCCGGAAGTGACGCATCTGATCGTCATGGGCGGCCCGATGGGCGTCCATGATCACCGCCAGTTCCCCTGGCTTGCAGCCGAGAAACGCTTTATTCGTGATGTTTTCGATGCGGGAAAGTCGGTATTGGGTGTCTGTTTAGGGGCCCAACTGATGGCCGATGCCTTGGGGGCCCGGGTGTATAAAAACCCTGCCCCGGAAATCGGGTGGTTCCCCATCCACAAATCCCGGGAGGCCCATTCGGATGTCACCGCGGCGTTTTTACCCCCATCCCTGGAGGTGTTTCACTGGCACGGGGATACCTTCGATATACCCCACGGGGCGCGCTGTCTGGCCCACAGTGAGGCCTGCCGCCACCAGGGGTTTTACCTCAACCGCCAGATTGTCGGTCTTCAGTTTCATCTGGAAACCACGCCGGAAAGCCTGCTGGCGCTGATTGAAAATTGTTCCGATGAGATTGTGGACGGTCCTTTTATCCAGTCCGCAGCCGGCATGCGTATGGTAACGGATCGATTCGCTCCCAACCAGAAGGTCATGAACGCACTGCTGGAGCAGTGGTTCACCGCCTAGGAACGCGCACACGAATTTGCGGAATGCTTTTCCATTCCTGCCTGCCAGAGAACTTGATCATCATGGACCCTTACCGCCATTTCGGTCAACTTCAACAGCATGAACAGGAAGGCCGCGATTACACCATTTTGCACCGCGTTGGACGCTCCGGGATATTGCTGATGGCGCCGCATGGCGGCGGTATCGAACCGGGAACCGGCGATATCGCCGATGCCGTGGCCGATCGACACCATTCTTTCTATTGTTTCAAAGGCATCAAAAAACAAGGCAACCGCGTCCTGCATATCGGCAGCAACCGATTCGACGAACCTCTCGCCATGACGATGATACGGGCAGCCACGTGGGTTGTGACCATTCACGGCTGCCGGGATGTCGAACCCATCGTGTGGGTCGGTGGCCGGGATCTGCGGCAGGGCGACAGAATTATTCATAGCCTGCAGGGCGCCGGTATCCCGGCGCAGCGCTGCGACCGCCCCGGGCTGCGCGGCCTTCACCCGCACAATGTCTGCAATCGCGGCCGCTCATCGGCCGGGGTCCAGTTGGAAATCAGTTTCGGGTTGCGCCATATGCTGTTTACCGACCTCTACCGGCGACGCATACGGTGTCGCACCCCCCTCTTCTATCGTCTGGTCGATACGCTTGCCGGTTGCATGCCGGCATCGCCCCTCTAAAACCCGTTGTCGGCAAGCGACCGCGCACCTGCCAGCGGAGATAGATCACGGACGAAACGACTTGAGGGCGGATCACCGTCCCTGTGCAGGGAATGAAGCCCTAGAGAAAGCCGATCAAAAAATATGATTTGAATTGACCGTTTAAACCCGCTACGGTAGACCCTGAAACCGCAGACCTGCCTGACGAAATCCACTTGGCCCGATTCAAAGACCACCCTAAACAGGAGCCCTTGCATGCCGAACGAATTGGATAGCCGCATGAAACTGGCCATGGCGGCCGAATCCGCCTCGGCCGCCCGCAACCGCCTTTACGCCGCCAAAGCCAAGAAAGACGGCCACCTTCAACTGGCCAAGCTCATGACCGCCATGGCGACCGGCGAGCAGATCAGCGCCCGACGGGCCCTGATCTATCTGCGCGGCAAAATCGGTCAGGCGGACCGCCACCTGGAATTGCTTCGACAGCAGAAAGAAGCGGATGCCGCCCATGGATACCCTGCCAGCCGGCGGACAGCGGCAACGGCCGGCGATCGCTCCGCCGAGGCGGCTTTTGAACAATTCGAAAAAGTCAGCCACAATCATGCCGCCGTCCTGGGAAACCCCGACATCGATACCGCCGGTCATGAATTCTACGTCTGCCAGGTCTGCGGCTATGTCGCAGTGGATGCCATTCCCGAGAACTGCCCGGTGTGTGGCGCCGTACCCGGACGATTCAAACAGGCCAAGGTATAACGGGGCACACATGGCCCCTGTGTGAAAAAGTCGTTCAGGTTTCTCCCGATTGGATTTCACGACCGGTCGCGTGCCTTCCGACGATCAATCCCACCGGCACCCGGCTTTTCGTCAACCTTTCGCCGTAATTGAGGACCCCATGGATATTCGAACCCATCATTTGATCGATCAGGAACTATGCGGTCAGCCGGTCGAACTGCGGCCGGGATTCTGCCGCGTGTCATTCACAGCCATCACCCGCATGGCTGCCGATGGCAAAGGACTCGTGCACGGGGGGTTTGTTTTCGGCCTGGCTGATTATGCCGCCATGCTGGCGGTCAACGATCCCAATGTCGTGCTGGGCGCAGCCGCCATCAAATTCCTCAAGCCGGTGTCCGTCGGCGATCAGGTTTCGGCCGAAGCCCGTGTCAGCGAAGTAAAGGGCCGCAAACACCTGGTCGATGTGGTGGTCTCCAGAGATGAGGAACCCTTGCTGGAAGGCCAGCTGACCTGTTTCGTTCTGGATCGTCACGTTCTGGATTGAAGACAAAACCGGAATCCGATGTGAATGGCCCAAAAGAGAGCACCATGGCGCGCTGCCCCGTTTTATTCATTTCCCACGGTATGCCCAACATCGCTTTGAACCCAGGTCGGACCGGGGCCTTCTGGCAGACGCTGGGGCGCGACATGGAATGCCCGCGGGCCATCCTCTGCATCTCGGCCCACCTCGAAGCAACCCGCCCCCTGGTGACCACTGATCGTTATCCTGAAACCATACATGATTTTTCAGGTTTTCCGCGGGCACTCTACGATATCCGTTACCCGGCCCCCGGCGACCCGGGTCTGGCGCAGCAAGTGCTGAATAGGCTGCAGCGGGCCGGCTACGATGCCGCACCCCTTGAAGATCGCGGCCTGGATCACGGTGTCTGGGTGCCTTTGCGCAGCATGGTCCCCCACGCCGACGTCCCTGTTATTCAGATGTCCTTGCAAACGGCGGAACCGCCGGAGTACCACGTGGCGCTGGGGCAAGCCCTGGCCCCGCTGAGGGATCAGAAAATATTGATCATCGGCAGCGGCGGCGCCACCCACGATCTTTCAGGGATGACCGGGAACCCGATTGATGCTGCTCCGGCCGACTATGCCGCGGACTTTGATAAATGGCTGGCAGACACGGTCGCGGCCGGAGCCATCGAGCAATTGGTCGACTATCGCCGCCAAGCCCCCGAAGCAGATCGCAACCACCCCTATCCGGCCGAACATTTCCTGCCGCTTCTGGTGGCGGCCGGAGCTGCCGCAGAAACCCCTGCCGGGATTTGCCTGTTCCGTCAGTTTGCCTATGGTGTGCTTTCGCTGGCAGCCTACCGCTGGGACTGACACGCCCCGCCATCGTCGTCTGTCAAGGAACGACCCCCCTCGGAAACGCGGCGCGTGCGTCGTATTGAGCGAAATGCGTCCGCATGCGATTGCCATGTCTGGACCTCCGCCACGACCAAGTCCCAAAGACCCGAAAAAACTTGCTTCATCGCAAAAACCACCAGGAGCACCTGCATCATGAACGACCTGCAAGCCCATTTTGAAAACCAAAAAAATATCTACTGGATGAACCTTTCAAGATTCACCGCGTTGCTGATCATCCTCAACATCAGCCTCTTCTTTGCGACCGAACTGGTCACCCGACAGGGCTATTACGACACCTATTTTTCACTGCTGGCATTGTTAGCCGTCGAATTCGCCCTCCTGGTCCCGCTTGGCCTGGTGGGCAAACTCTGGTATTATGGTATCTGCCTGGTCGCGGAAGCCATCGCCCTCTATTTTCTCGTTTCCAGCGTCTGGTTCTGGGTGGACATGAACAAAGTCTGAACCCCGGGACCGACCAGGGTGGGTATATCGATGCCGATACAAACGATCATGCGGCCGGATCACCGGGATCATCGAAGCGACCTCAGGGCAGCGCGCACAAGATGTCGATTCCTTCCGAATTATCCATCTACCAGGACAGGAGCGAAAAAAGACCATGAAAGTCTACACCGGCGGCGGCGATCGCGGACGAACCAGCCTGTTCAGCGGCGAGCGCATCGCCAAAGATGATGTGCGGGTGGAGGCCTACGGAGATGTGGATGAACTGAACTCCCTTGTGGGGGCGATCATTGCCGCCATGCCTGGCGACTGCCGCGACAGAATCCGCGAACTCCTTCAGATCCAGGGGGATCTGTTCCGGGTCGGGGCCTGCCTGGCCACTTCCGGGGAAGACCCGACCTTTGCGGACACCCGGGATCTGCCCGCTGAAAAGGCCCTTTTTCTGGAGAAGGCTATCGATCAAATGGATGAAGATCTACCACGCCTGAGCCAGTTTATTCTCCCCGGCGGCCATCCGGCCGCCTGCTGGAGCCACGTGGCCCGCTGCGTCTGCCGGCGGGCGGAGCGCCATACCGTCCGGACCGTTCGGCAGTCGTCCTCCAAAGAAGACATGTACGCCGGCACGTTGACGTATCTGAACCGCCTGTCAGACTACCTTTTCGTGCTGGCACGTTACTGCAATCAGGTCACCCAGACGCCCGATACCCCCTGGGAGAGTGCATGACGTCCCCGGATGTGGCCGCCGGCGGCAACCTTCACACCAGCCGCATCATCCACCGTCAGTGGCTCACGAAGGATACGTTCACGCTGGCGTTGGAACGTCCGCCGGATTTTCAATTCCAGGCCGGCCAGCGCATTCGACTCCTCATCGGTGGAAAACATCGCGATTATTCACTGATCCCCGGTGATACCCCTGCTGAACTGATCCTGCTGATTCGTTGGATGGACAGCGGTGTCGTTTCCACCCATCTAAGCCGCTGCCCATTGGCGAACTTCTCTGAATTTCTCAGGACCCAGCGGTCATTTTATCTATCGCCCCTCCTCGCGGCCGGCGATATTTATCGCCACAGGCACCGGGATTGCGCCCTTCGCCGCCATGTGCCGGGAAGGCGTGCAAGGGTTTGTTCTGCTCCACGGGGTGCAGGATGTTGGCGCGCTCTATTATCGGGATCTTATGGAACCCGCCGCCGCACGCTACATTCCCTGCCTAACGGGCGCAATGCCGTCCCTGCCATCCGAGGCCTTCCCGGGCCGTGTCACCATGTATTTGCGACAACAATGGCCCGCGGGCGAATATGATTTCTATCTGGCCGGGCGACGCGAGATGATCGCCGAGGTCATCGATATCGTCGACGATCGCTTCTCATCTTCGCGTGTCTATTCAGAGATATTCTATCTAACGCAGGCGTTGGCAGGCACCTTGACAAAACAACCCGGTCCCTTTAAGACCTGAGATTCAATTGCGGATACCCCTCGATGTGGCCGATATGATAGCGCGCCATTCGACTTTGTGTACTGACGTTGCTTGCAGAAACACCCAAGAAGGAGACGAATCCATGACCCATCGACAAATTATATTGCCACCCTCCGAGATGCCCCGCCAATGGTACAATATTCTGGCGGATATCAAGATGAACCCCCCCCTGGGACCGGACGGCAAACCCATTTCACCGGATGCCCTGGCCCCGGTTTTCCCCATGAACCTGATCGAACAGGAAGTCAGCGCCGAGCGCTGGATCGATATCCCGGAGCCCGTCATGGATGTTCTCAGCATCTGGCGGCCGTCGCCCATGATGCGGGCGCTCTCCTTTGAAAAGGCGTTGGATACACCGGCCAAAATCTATTACAAAAACGAAGGCGTAAGCCCCCCGGGCAGTCACAAGCCGAATACCGCCATCCCACAGGCTTATTACAACAAAGTATTCGGTATCGAACGCATGACCACCGAAACCGGCGCCGGCCAATGGGGCAGCGCCCTGTCTTTTGCCTGTTCCCAGTTTGGCCTGGAGTGCAAAGTCTATATGGTGCGCATCAGCTTCGACCAGAAGCCCTACCGCAAGGCCATGATGGAAACCTGGGGCGGAAAATGCGTCCCCAGCCCCAGCCCTGAAACCAAGGCCGGCCGCGACGCCCTGGCCAAGGACCCGAACACCCCCGGCAGCCTGGGCATCGCCATCAGTGAGGCCATCGAAGCGGCCGTTTCCGACACGAGCGGCAAGACGCGCTATTCACTGGGCAGCGTGCTCAACCATGTCATGCTGCACCAGACCATCATCGGCCTGGAAGCCAAAAAACAGTTCGACATGATCGGTGACTATCCGGATATCGTCATCGGCTGCGCCGGCGGCGGCAGCAACTTCGCCGGTCTGGCCTTTCCCTTCGTCAGTGACAAAATCCATGGCCGCGACATTGCCATCTACCCCGTGGAACCCATGGCCTGCCCCACCATGACCCGCGCTCCCTTTGTCTACGATCACGGCGACACCGCCGGCTACACCCCGCTGCTGCCCATGCACAGCCTGGGGCACGCCTTCGTGCCGCCCCCGATTCACGCCGGCGGTCTGCGCTACCACGGCATGGCACCGACGGTCAGCCAGCTCGTGGCGGAAGGGCTGTGCGAACCCAAGGCCGTGACCCAGACCGAAGCCTATGCGGCGGGTGTGCTGTGGGCCCGCACGGAAGGGTTTATCCCGGCCCCGGAAACCACCAACGCCCTGGCCCAGGTCGTGAAAGAAGCCCGCCAGGCCAAGGAAGAAGGCCGTGAGAAGACCATCGTCGTCAACTGGAGCGGACATGGACTGCTGGATCTGGGGGCCTACGACCGCTATTTTACCGGCGAGTTAAACGATGTTGCCATGTCGGATGATGAACTGCGGAAATCCGCAGGCCGTGTTTGCCGATTACCCGAAGCCGCAGGCCATGAAGAGCACCCCGTAGAACCATGAACAGGTGACATCCCGGGGAGGAAAAGCCGTATTTTCTTCCCCGGGCTCTATCTTCCTGATAACGGGTGTCCACCCAGCGCACAGGACGGCCTAAAGGTGTTATAACGATCGTGAAAAAAGACGATTTCGAAATTCGCTGCCCCCGACTGGGTGGCCCGGTTCCCTTCACCTATTGTGAGAAAACCGGCAGCAATGGTCACCCCTGTTACAAGGTGATGGACTGCTGGTGGCAGCACTTCGACGTGACGGCCTATCTACGCAACCGCCTGACCACAGGAGAATACGAGGCATTCCTCCACCACCGGCCACGCCCCAAACTCAGCGGCATCCTTGACTTGATCGCGCAGGCCCGCCGCAACAGCGCCTCCGATGATTCGGATTGATTCCGGCGTTTTTACGACCCACCGCCCCACTTAGGCCTTCATTGGCACATTCCAACTTGAAAAATGGGGGTTCATCCGGTATGGATGATTCTACATGGCGTGAGTCAATAGTAGATTTTCGACAACATTTGAGGAGGTTTGCGATGAATCCATCGAAAAAAGTAATCGTTCTTTTCATCACGATAATGCTTCTTTCCGTCGGCCCGGCTCTCGCCATCGAGCCCATTCCCGAGGAATCGGGGTTCAGCGGTTACCTGACACTGGGCGGCGGCTACAGTCATGTGAAAAGCAACATGATCGCCGGCAACGATTTCGGCAGTGTGGGCAACCGCACCGTCGACTCCCTGACGGACAGCCCGGATTCGAACAGTTCCGGTTCAGTCAACGTCAACTTCGACCTGCGCTACACCTTTGCCAGCACCCGCACCCAGCTCTTCATCGGTAATGCCATGGAAGATGCCCTGCGCTACGATTTCGCCACCCAGATGGGTGTCTCCCAGGAACTGCCCGGCAAAAACCTGGTGGCGGCCAGTTTTCTTTTTTCCTCCATTCCTACCGAGGTCTGGGAGGATCCCTATGTCACGACTTTCAAACGATCGCGCACCGATCGCACATCCAACGGGTTCCGAGTGGCCTGGGACCGCATCTTCGGATCGGAACTGCAGCTGCAGTATTCCTATCGCGAAATCGATATCGATGATGAACGCAGCGGATCGTATGGCCCTCTGGGACTCACATCGGCACAGCAGCAATTGCTGGATCGTGAGGGCGATTATACCAAGGTCGATATCCTGTATCGCTTTTTCTTCGACGGTAAGAAGCATGTCATCATCCCCACCATCACCTACTTCAACTATGATCTGGACGGGGATGCCATGAGCAACGACGGGGTGGATTTCCAGCTGTCCTACGGCTACAATTCAGAACAGTATTCGATAGTGGTCAACGGGTTTATCGGGTACGCCGACTACGACAAGCGCAATCCCATCTACAGCAAGACCCAGGACGACGACCGCTACGGCGCCGGTGTGATCGCTTTGTACCACAATCCTTTCGGCTGGAGCGTACCATTTTTTAAAAAAACCAGCCTTTACATCAAGACGGATTATTTAAATAGCGATGCCAATATCGATTTCTACGATACGGAAATTTTCACGGCAGGCGCCGGACTCTTTTTCCGGTTTTAGGCAATCGGCTTCAATGCGTTAAACTATAAGGGCTGCTTGTTAAAGCAGCCCTTCTGGTTTTATGGGCAATGGTTCCCACCGCTCGGCCCACCCTGTCTATCCGGCAGACCCCCCATCATCCGGCCATGTTTACAGAAGAGGCGCTTCCGTGTAAGCAATATTGGCCTCTTCGGATCGATAGAGCGGCAGCGATTTTCCATCCCGGATCTCCTCCACCAAATCCGGATTGAACAAGAAGGACTTGCCGGACAGCACAATGTCCGCATCCTGCAGGGCTGCCTCGGCGGTTTGCCGGTCATGAATCTTGCCGCAGATCATCAGCGGCAGTTCCGTTACCTCGCGGGTCAACTGGCAGATGGTTCGATCCGTGCCGAACCCCTTGGCGGCAAAGTCATAGGTCGACAGGGACAGCGCATCGATAGGTTCGGCGGACAGCAGCCGTATCAGGGTCTGCCACTCTTCACGGGTCTCGAACAGGGGCACTTTCGGATCGACGACACCCCAGTTGGAAATGCGGAAAGTCAAAAGGTGGGCTTCGGGCACCACACCACGAACCGCCGTGGTGACCTCGTGGGCGAACCGGTAGCGATTTTCCAGCGTGCCGCCATAGGCATCGGTACGATGATTCGAATATTTTGACAAAAACTGGTTGATGAGGTATCCATGCGCCCCGTGAATCTCCACCCCGTCGAACCCGGCCGCTACAGCCCCGCGCGCGGTCGCCACAAACCCCTGGATGACATGTTGGATGTCGAAGGCACTCATCGTATCGGGAACGGGATAGGGCTTGCCCGTGAGGGGGTTGTCCTGTCTAGGAGTTACCGGGCTCGGTGCGATGATACGGCCGGCCGGGTTGACCTCCGGCCAGGCCACGCGCCCGCAATGGAACATCTGCATGATGGATATCGATCCATGGGCCCGGATGGCATCCGTCACCGTTTTCCAGGCATCGATCTGGCGCTGGGTCAGCAGGCGGGCCTGGCCGGGGTACCCCTGGGCGCTTTCATAATCCGTGACGATGGCCTCGCTAAACACCAGGGCGGCCCCTTTTTCGGCCCGGCGCACCAGGAAATCCAGGACATCCTGACGGGGGATGCTGTCGGCCACCGATGACATGCGTGTCATGGGGGCCACCCCGAGGCGGTTTTTCAGCGTGAATCCATTCAGCCTGTATTCTGAAAATACATCCGTAGACATATGTCTCGCTCCTCTCAGTTGTTTCCATGGTTATCGACAACAGACGTGAGTAAGGTAGGATGATTCCCGATAGCGTCAAGCATTGCTCGTAAAAGCATACAGGTCCCGTCCGTTCAGGATCAATGATAATCGTAGATGCCTTTCACAACCCGGAATGCCGGTTTTATTTTCAAGAATGACCGCCATTTCATCGGCACTGACGTACGGGCACCCCCGACCCTGCGGTGCCCGGATGCGATTTTTTGGGATTATTTGCTGGAGAAAACACGCTACATGCCATCGGGATCAGGGGGACCGTTGGAATCGGCCCTCCCCAACCCCGTTTGTCCTGCCGAGAGGATGAACATGGCGCTCCCCGGTCGGGCCTGCCAGAACTAGAACAACCCTGACCCATTCTGGCTTCGAAACAGGTTCAAAGCATCCTGACTGTCCTCGAACTCCAGAGAGTGATGTTTGCACCCGTTGCGGCTGCAGACCTTGATGGTCCCACCGACTTTTAAATCCAGCCCGATAATGGCCGCAGAGCAGTTTGCACATGTTTGATGAACCGGAAATGGACGAAAACAATGCGGGCAGGAACATTCGACAACAGCGTCGGGAAGATTCTCGACATTTTCAAAAACCTTCTCATAACTGCCATAGACTTGACTGAGATAGAGATGCCCGATCCGGTTGCCGATCTTGGCCAGCAATTGAATCGAATCCAACTGATCGATTTCGGGTTCGGGCGTCATCAGGGACTTGCCGCAATGCGGGCATTGAACATGGATGTGAATACCATGGGCCATGGTCGCTCTCCCTTCTCCTGAGCGCTGAGAGACTCTACGGTGTGTTAAACGGTCTGCTGCAACCCCAGCGCATAGGGTTCGATCCGTTCCCCTTCGCTCATGATCTTTTCGAATTCCACCGTAAATTCGCTGCGCTGGCTGCTGGTATACCAGCGATTCCAGTCCTCGGGGGACTGCCACATGGAAACAACGGTGATCCAAGAAGGATCATGGAGCGCGCGCCAGGTTTCCGAGGCGATATAGCCATCCATCTTCATGGCCGCATAGCGGGCCCGGATAAGGATTTTGGATGCCATATCGAGATGCTCCGGTTTAAAACGGCGTTTGATGAGGACCTTGATAGCGAGGGCCTTGGTAGCCATGTTTTCCTCCTTTCCCTGCGTAAATACCCGAATGACGGGTCGCAAACATCGTTTGGCCTGTCAAGCAAAGCCGGAGATGGGTATGGTCTGGCGAACGGACTGCCAATTTTCGTTTACCCGATATGCAGCGTGGCAGAGGAAGGTATGATCCGAATGAAAAGTGCGAACGGAAGCCTGCGGAATAGCGAAGTGTCGATATACAAGATGTAATTCAATCTATTAAAATTAAGACGGTTTTTGCATCTGTCAAAATCATCCTTATTATAGCATGAACCGATTGAATTTAGCATACCGAACAAGCTTTACCGCACCATGTTGACCCACCATCGTACATCGCTGCTAAAAGGGAACACGCCATGACGTCGCGCCAAACAGACATCATCGCATTACTCCAATCATCGGCAGATGAAACGGTGCAACTATACGCGGTACTCTCTCCGGAACAGCTTCAGATGCCGGTCTACTCCGAAGAGGTCCACTGGACCGTGCGCCAGGTCTTGGCCCATCTGATCACCATCGAAAAAACCATGCACTGGCTGTTTAAAAATATGCTGGAAGGTGGCCCGGGATCTCCTGAAGGTTTTGATGTGGCTCGCTTCAACCGCACCCAGCCCCAGAAACTCGACCATCTGTCTATGCAAGAGATGCTTCAACGCTTTAGGACCGTCCGTGAGGAAACCATCGCGATCGTGGCGGGAATGACCGACGCTGATTTTGATCGGGAAGGCCGGCATGTCTTTCTCGGCCATGACCGCCTCGAACGCTTCATCCGCTGGGCCTATGAGCATGCCCGGCTGCACGAGGACGACGTCCGACAAGCGCTCGCCCCATCCGTTTGATTATTCGAATTTATTCCCCATATTTGTTAAGCATAACTGACAAGCAGGTTCCCGCAACCGACCGCCTCACGACCGTCGGTCATCAGGAAGGCATATCTGCACTTGACGATACACAAGGAGGCTTATGATGAAACTTCAGGAAAAGCTCGATGCCTACAAAAAGGATTTTGTTTCCAAGGTGCCCGCGGACATTCTGGCAATCATGCAGCGGGCTAAAGACGATCTCGCCAAATCAAGTCTACTCGCGAATGCCATCAAAGTTGGGGATCTGGCACCGGATTTCCAATTGAACAATACGGAAGGGGACCCCGTGGCCCTCGGTGACCTGCTGGACAAGGGCCCGTTGGTCCTCTCCTTCTACCGAGGCGCCTGGTGACCTTACTGCAACCTGGAGCTGGAAGCTCTGGAAGAGATGGCCGACCGTTTCAGCGCCTTGGGGGCGTCCCTGGTGATGATTGCGCCGCAGGGAATCGCGCACAATAAAGCGCTTCGCGAAGACAAAAACCTTTCCGCCGCCATTTTGAGCGATCACGGTAACGTGGTGGCCGCGCGCTATGGCCTCCGATTCAACCTGCCGGACGATATGAAAGCATTGTATCAAAAGTTCGGCATCGATCTCGAGAAGTACAATGGCGATACCTCCTGGACCCTGCCCATGCCGGCCCGTCTGATTATCGCCCCGGACGGCATGGTGCGTTACGCAGCCATCAACACCGATCATACCGTTCGACCCGATCCGGAAGAAACGCTGGAAGCCTTGCAACGCATTTGAGGCGCGGTCAGGTTTTGCCGGCGATGACATCCGAGGGGCTAAAACCCGTCTATGGGGACACGTCAGGAAATGTAGAAACGTAATATGGAAAAATAGAGACAACCGCCGGCCAACAGCGCCACCAGGGGCACCATCATTTGGCGGTAGACCGGCATGAGGGAAGTCTCAAAATAGGCGTTGGACAACAACAGGCATAGATGCAGCGGGGATAGCAGCACGCCGGTGAAGCCACTGACCAGGGCCAACGCCAGGTAAGGCAGCATCAGTTGACTCTGACCCAGGGTGTGGATCAGCGTGATCAAGATGGGAAAGGTCGTGCCCACAAAAGCGATGGTGATGCCGCCCACGACCCCCACGATAAAGGGCAGGATAACGGCAACGGCCATCATGGGGATCCGCCATTGCAGGATTTCCTGGCTCACCTGCCGCACCGCCCCGCTGTCTTCCAGGATCCCTTTGAAAATGAGAATGGCCGTCACCATGTAGATCATTTTGAGCAGCGCCGGCTGGACCACGATGGCCCATCGGTCCTTGACCGGCATGTGATTCATATGCCAGACCCAGCCGATGCCGACACACAGCGCCGCGATGAGCCCCCCCTCTTTGGCCAGCGGCCGGATGCCCGGTGGCAGGATGGCAGATAAAATCTCTCCCAAGCCCAACCCGCCCACGATGACAATCAGAATCGGCGCCAGCTCTTTGACAAACGGTCCCATGGCCCGGCGCCGGCCGTCATCGACAGTGAAAACCGTTCCCCTCAGAGGCCAGTAGCCGGCGGCGATGGCTAAAACCGTGAGCGGCAACGTGAAAAAGACCAGACGCCACAAGTCGATGTCCGCCAGGGCCGTGGTGAGCAGGATGCCGGGATACAGGGGCCACCAGTATTCCCAGATATGACGATACCAGTAATTGATGTAGCTCAGGGTCGCAGGGCTCAATTGGTGGGTCTGCCCTATCGTCTTGACCATCGGTGCCGAAAAAATAGCCCCCCCCGGCATGGGCAGCAGGCCGATCAGGGCGGGAAACACCACCAGGTTCAGTTTCGGCCAGCGAACCAATCCCTTATAGGCCTCAAGCATCCGGACCATCTGACCGGTCTTTTCCAGACTGTGGCTGAGAACCAGAATCAGACTGACGACGACGGTCAGACTGAACGTTTTTGGATGCAACATGGACGCCAGGGTCGATGTGGCGATCGACAAGGGCGCCATGGCGAACACAACGCCCAGACTCAAGGCCCCCAGCACAAAGGCATGCCCCAGATCCCACTTGCGTTTGATCACCAGCAGAATCAGTATAAATACCAGCAGGATGCGTAGCATTGCCGGGAGGGTGTCAACCAGAGGAATCATTGGTTCGCGGGCATCCTTTCTCAATCAGCGGCGATGGTCACGGCAGGCCAAAGCGCTCATACCGGAGGCTGGCACTTAGCACCGCACCGCGACATGAATCAACTGTCTTTCTGACGTGTGGCGGTCAATCCAGCACTTCCGAAATCCGGGAGAAAAGATCACGCAGCCGCTTTTCCGCCTGAAACACATCTTTCTGCGAGACAAAACAAGATTCCAGCTCCCGAAAAATGGTTTGATCGGGCCAACCCGGTCTGGCGCTGGAAGGCCAATGGATTTCAGGACGGGGGTAAAGGCCGTTTTCAAAAAAGAAATGGCACGGTCCGGGTGCATCGGCACATCGATAAGGCCAGGACAATTTCAATTCCACCAATTCGCGCAGGCGCCGGGAGGCTTTCGAATGTGCCGGGAAATCGTCCGGATCCAACGGACGGGCAATTTGCTTCTCCAACGCCGTGAAGATGGCGTTCAGCAGGGGATGCTCGGTAATGATCAAACCGTATGGATACCAATCGTCCCACAACGTCCGGAGGATATGCAGATGACGCGCGGGCAGCGATCGTGTGGTGGGGCAGAAATAGGACCGGCAGGCTTTGGCCCCGTAATAGCTCAAATAACGAAAATCGCGGCCGTCATTACCGGGTACCGCCGGGTGCAGGAGACACCCCGCACGGGTGCGGGCGGCTCCGATCAACCCCAGGAAGGGACAGTGGTGAAAGTGCGGAAAAGGCTTTTCTTCGGGAGTCCACCCTTCTATTTCACGGCGGAACTGTTCGATCCCGTCTTCCGTCCGGAAGACCGCGGCAAAGCGTTGCGTGCGCCGGGCCAACCGATCTTCAAGAGCGGCCCGGGAAAAATTCGCCACATTATACAACCCGCAGCAGGCCCCACAGGACACCCCTTCGCTCACCTGGCAAAGATAAACCGCCGGGGGATCTTCACCAGCACTTTCTGCGACCGCATGTATGTCATCAACAATCATAAAGTTCGATCGGTATCGTCTTAATTCCGCGCCCCCACGGGCCGTCCATGTCGCTTACCGGTGTCCGGCAAAACAATCCCCCTATGAGTGTGAGGCTCCTCCCGCCGAGCGGGAGGCCTCAGGTAGTCCCCGCAAAGGGGGTTGAAAACGGTTTTTGTATTTTTGGTTTTTCCCCTTTTGTCCCGCGCCGAGCATCGACGCGGCGGGCGGGAAAAAGCGCGCGGACTGTCTGAGCCCGCCGAAAGGCGGGTGAGTTTCCGCGTGCTCCGGCCGCATAAACCGGGCGATGCAGCAAGCATCGTGTTGTCAGGCAAGGCGCCAAGCGAAGCGAGACGCGCAGCAATCGCCAGATTGTGAGCACCCGAGCAAGCCGGTGACTCACCGATTATAAAAAAACAGATGAGGAATGCCGCGTAGGCGGCCAACGCCGCATGGCGGCACGAGGCGCCGCTTCATCGCCCGGTTTGGCGACGCGCAGGATACGCGGGACACGGGCGTTTTCTTTTGCTTCGTTTTCTTCACGTGAAAGAAAATGAAGAAACAATCCCAAAAACAACACCCCGGATCGGTAAGATCTCTCCTGGTCCTCCAACCGTGGTGGAGGGTATAGGACAAACTAATCCGCCAGCATCTCCCGCGTCAGCGCCTCCCATTCCGCCGCTAAAGAGAATGCCGGTCGTTGCCGACCGGCACGGCGATACCAGTAGTCCGCGTTCCACAGGACGCCTTCTTCGCGGTGCAGGTAGGCATGCACGGCGCTGCCCTGGACCGTGGGGATGTCCTGGGCGATCGAATGGGCGCGATCCCAATTCCCCTTGCGGTCCCACCAGAGCGACGTCAGCGTTTCGGAAAGTTCGGGACCGGGCGTGTCGTTCTGCGCGATGCTGCGGGTGAATTCTTCAAAGGTCATGTCGGCTCCTGTCGGCACAATATCATACCAGGATAATAGATCAGCCGGCTTTGCGCACAAACGATTCTAAAACATGCTGCTGCCAGCCTTGACCGTATTCATCCCCACCGGGTAACCCGTCCGACGGATGGGTATGGGCATAGTGAACCCGGATAAAATCGCGAAAACGCTTATCGATAATGGTTCGAATGGGTCGGGGGATCCGGTCATACATGTCGTCGTCGACCGTATTGAAATCGAAAAAGATGGCCAGGTGGTTGATGATGCTTGTGCGGGTGCTTTCCGGCATATCCTGCCCGTCGACTGCTGTCATGAACTGGTCCACGACGGCCACCAGCCCGTGGCGAATCCGCCGTTTGATGGCGTTAAGCTGATTTTCCGTCCAGAAAATGCGATTGCGATCCATGCTGAGCTCGCATCGTTCCTGCCCCAGGAGGTTGATGCGGCCGATCACGTTCTGGCGGGCGCCTTCCGGCAGCAGGCTATCCAACTGCGTAACAAAGATACCGTCCTGAAATACGGCGATGCCACCGTGGGCGCTTTCAACCGCCTGGATATAATCCGTTTGCTTTATGGCCTTCAACAGAAGATAGCCTTCCGAACTGACGAAATCCAGGGAAGCGACAAAATCGACACCCCGCTTTTCATCACGTTCGTAAGCCAGCCGCTCCATCCCGATCAAGGATGTGCGCCCCTTCTCATCGGTGAGATTCACGGGCACTTTGAGAAATCGGATATTCGTTTTCAAATATCCCACGAACTCCAGGCTCCGGCAATAGTTTATGCGTGAAGGTTTCAGATGCAGCGTCACCTCGGTTCCGGCGGGAGTTTGATCGTCCAGAAAGCGAACATCGAAATAATCGCGCAGATTGGTAATCGTGATCAGCAGGCCGCGGGCGGGCGGTTTGCGTGTCCGTATCACGATTTTGTCCGCCACCAGAAAACTTGACAGAAACCCGATGCCGAATTGGCTGATAAAGTTGACATCGATCCGTGCATCGCGGTTGATGCGCCGGATTTCATCCGACTGGTAAAACGAAATGCCGATTTTGAGAAAATACTTCTCAAGCCACTGCCGGTCCATTCCGACCCCATTGTCGCGGATCGTTACACTGCTGATGTCCTCATTGAAGTCAAAGCCGATTTCGGGCACGTAATCCGGGTCCGTCATTTTCTTCAACTGGCATGCGTCAATCGCGTTCTGGATGAGTTCCCGCAAAAACGTGCGTTTGTCGGCGTATAACCGATTGCCGGTAAAAAGCTGCAGGGCCGCCGAAGAGTCGACCACAAACTTCATATCGACGGGTGTGTATCCGTCCGCCTCGATCTCGTACATCACATCGGAGAAAAGAAAGCGCGGGTTAACCCGGGCGCTGAGCCGCTGCAACAGGCGTTGCATGCTTCGCTCGTGGTGTTTCAGCGCACGGTGGACTTCAGGATCGCAACAGTGGATTTTAATCTGGATCGTTCCCGGGAAGAAAGGATGCGCCCCCATAGCGAGCACATTGAAACCGGTGGACAATTTCGAGGGACCGTAGGATCGGCCGTCGGGTATGAAGCGCCGGATAAGATGCAGCGTTGTCTTCGATTTCAGATCGAGGGCAAGTGCCAATTGTATGCCGGCGACGATCAGGGGCAGGTTGAGCTTCGATTCGATATCATCGGCGCGGTCATCCACCCAAAGATCCGATTTTTCAAAGCGTTCCCCGACGGCTGCCCGACAAACACCGGCCAGAATTTCAGCCTGGTGCTGGCTCGCGATACCGAGGACCGCCCACTGTTTGCGGATAGACGCGTGAATAGTGTTACCCGTCGATCGCAAGTACGATCGCCCATCATCGAAAGGGGCAGATGACAATTCGTCATATACTTCCTCGACCAAGCCAGATGCCGCATAGATATGCAGCGGCATACAGGTAAAAAAGATCCTGGGTTTCCCGCCGCAAGGCGTGTTTCTGCTCGTCGTCCAGAAGCCATTCGTTCAGCATCGACAGTATTCGGTCGCCTCGATGAGGCGCGCCTGTTGAATCGACTTCATGATCGCTTTTTCCATAACTTTTTTTTTGTTCGGTTGCCAAGCGGATTCGCTCCAGCGTGCTGCGAAGCGCTGCGGGCAATTTGGACATTGACGAATCCATATGTAAACCCCTTGATAATTCATAAGATAATGGGCGTCAGGGGTATTTACCCCTCGTCGTCATTATAATGATCTGCCGGCAATGAACCGTAAAGATGGGGTCGATTGAATGACGCGTCAAATCCGACCATCATGACCTGCGACAACATACAGCGACTGGCGCCGCATAATCCGGTGTTCCGATCGAAATCGCACGCAAGGTCATCCGGCGACAAGCGAACATGTCAACAACACAACGGTATCTGGAAACCATCAGCGATGTGGCGGCGATCAGGTGGATTGAAAACATTTTTGGGTAGACCCGAGGGGCAGATTTCAGTGCCGGGTTCACCCTGCTTTCGATTGGATATGGATTGTCCATCACAAATAATGGGGCGTTTTGATAAGTGCGGGAGCATAAAGGATACAATTAATCGGGTTATTTTGCAGGTTGGAGGTACGACACGTTTTACGGTTAAATAAAAGCCTGTGTGGAGTAGCAGATAGCAGAAGGGATATGTAATAAATCATTTTCATTGTTGGATTTTTTGGATAAAAAAAGGGTGGCCCATGGTGGCACCGCCCCTTGATGCTATTGGGTTTGCTTAATCCTCCACAATGCTCTCCCCAGTTGCGCTACGTGGCAAAATATACACGCCCGAGGGCTTAACATACCCACCATAGCCATCCCTCGCAACCGGCCCTTTAGGCGTGTCATACCCCCCTTGGTCGTTTGGTGTGGCTGTAAGGCCCGACTTTTTGGTCGTCGTGCTACCACCACCGGCCTGGGGCGTGTAATGGCCGCTTGGGCAATACCACCCACCCTCACCATCTGGACGGCAAATTCCACCGTCTGGTAAGCGTATACGGCCATTGGCAAGGGGCATAATCGCGCCCTCATTGGTATCCCACCCACCAACGGAATTTCTTTGTTGCCGGCTTTGCTCCGCCTTAACCGGGGTCAAAGTCAAAAGCCCTATCAATAGGCCCAGGCCCACCATGCCGATACCTGCCCTAACGGCCGCATGTTGGAAATTGTTCTTCATCCGGTCACCTTTACCTTCCGGCCCTTAAACGGGCGCAATCCGTTGGGCAGCCTATTGGTGTCATACGATGCCCGCATGTCCTAACACCGCGTACATCGGAAATTATAAGTGATAGCACGCTCAACCATGCCGTTGCGCTTTGAAATGCGGCCGGTGGCTTTGCCCTTAACTACTCCCCTGCCAATTTGCAGAATGGGAAGGCATGCGTACCGTGCTCGCGCACCCAATTTTGCCAATCGGGTGGCGGCTCTTAACCCGGCTTACGTAACTCGCCGCAGAGCATGTCGTAATCGTAGCGGAGGAGGTGGGCATTAAATTCGGTGTGGTGGGTGGAGGTCGCTACAAAAAGATCTTACAACCTTACCGTGGTGTCGTCGTAAAAGCTTTCGACAGCAAGCTAATCATGCGAAAGGTGATTGGCAATATCGGTCTCTCATTTGGTCACCCCCACTGCAAGCTTGGAGTAGGCTTGTTGGCGGGCAACATCGTCCAGGCCGTCGTTTTCTATTACCGGTTGCATGACCCGGTAAATATTTTGGCCTTTAAGTTGGTGTAGGTCGCCTGGCGAACGCCTGTAAACATGATAATCCGAAGGTATCACTCAATTACAGATGGATTGAAACTATCCCACGGCAAACAGGGCTGCCAAACGCTGTGTTTACCTTGCCAGAAACTAATTATCGAATCTCGATTACATATAAAATGCCGATATCATGAGATTATCAATTCATGGGTTTATTTAGTGGAACAGTTGATGCGCAGGACCGAAGTTCAATTTGATCTGTCAGGGTTCACGATTTCAGGGTAGCTCTTCTGCGGCAATGCTTTCATCAGCCAGTTTTTCAAGCCAGTCGATGGCTGCCTCTTCTTGCCTGAAAAAGCTGACTTTGCACCTTGCCTTGATGCTGTGCACAGAATGGGTAGCGTCAAAGCACTGGCAGAAAAGGCGGTCCGGGAATACGTACGCAATTGCAACCGGGAGTCTTTCCTCCGGGATTTCATTCAATAGACCTCTGAGGGTATCGCAAAACTCCTTCGGCGAATCGATCACCGTGACACCGGAATAATCGATTAGTAGCTTGTATTCGCGTTTCCATCGGTGATCGTTGGCTAACAAGGAGATTCTGGACCGCATGCTCTGCTGGTCCGCTTGTCCATAAATCATAACTTTCAATAGCGCTCTATCTTCAAAGAAGTTGAATCTGTAGAACATAGTCACCTCTCCGAATCAATGTGCTCAAAAACACAAAACCCCACCTCCCTGACGCGAGAAGTGGGGCTGGTTGTTGGAAATTGCATGCCGCACCCTTCTTATTGAAATAAGTTTTGCATATCTGTACTTATACCATCAGAAACCGACGGGGAAGTCGCGGAGAGCTCATTCCTTCAGGTTTTTCTTCCATGTTGGCATTCCGGCTTCCGGGACCGTTTCCGGATCATAACAAAAAAGCTCGTAGGCCCGACACTCGGCTGGCTCCAAGTAGGTGGTGATGATGTCGTAGATTTCGCCTGCCAGAAGCTCGGCCCCCGTCATGGAAGTGTAGGGAAGAATAATGCCCAACTGGTTCTCTTCGTACCAGCCGATTTCGTCGATGGCCCGGATGCGCTTGCGGATCGTGGCGATGGCCCTCCCAATGCGCTCGTCTTCTTCGCTTTTGATCGCCAGCGATATGATCAGGAGCGAATATTTGTGGTCGCTGCGGTCCGACCGATAGCGCTCCTTCGCGATGGCCTGCTGGAATGCTTCCTTACCCTTGAGAAGATCGATCGACGAATTCCTGGACGATTTAAAAAAACCCACACTCAGTCTCCGTTCATTGTTGCTTAATAAATGAATATAGATCCCCCCTGCTATTTATACAGGGAATCGCTTGCAGTATCAAGCATTGGTCGCAATCGCCTTCGGTCGCCTCCCTGCTTGGCCACGTTCGTCATCTTCAGCATTTGATGTGTGTGCAACAACAGTGCGTAATGGCATGGTCTTATACGCTTCAAGTTCATCCGGTATCATAGCTGTGACCTCATTGAAATGATAGCTTTAGCGTAGGCAGAAAGGCAGGAACATTATGTGCCATAACCCATTACCATTGCATCATCAAGTCATATTTATTGACCAATAAAGATCCCCACTACTCACTATCGAAGAGCCTATGCTAAGGAAAGGAAACAACACAATGGAAGATGAGGCTACTGTTGGCGGCAACAATCTCTTGTCATCCGTCGCCGGGTTCCGGTCACGCCGCTCGAATTTTTCACAGAGACAGAAATACCCGAAGCCGCTGATGCAAGGCATCGTCACCGGAGTCGAGGGTGTCTTTCATGGTGGATACAAGTGAAAGATGGGCCGAAGGCCGTCATCTACAGAGCGGCGGGGGGTTAGAAATGTCAGGAAGCGCGCGTCGGGCTTAAACAAAAAAATGCTTGGCGTTTCAACGCGGCGATGTCATGACCATCGCAACCGATCAGGCGATGATTGACAGCTTCGTCGGTCCGTCTACAGCGGCGCCAGCAATTTTCCCAATGCCTTGATATTGGCGGCCCCTCCCACAACGACCAGAATGTCATTGCTTTCCAGCAGGGTATCGGCGTCGGGATTGAACACCATCTGTCCATCGCTTTTTTTGATGGAGATAATCATCACCCCGTATTTCGGGCGGATCTCGGATTCGTAAAGCGTTCGGCGCACGACTTGCGAATTCGGTTTGATGGTGATTTCTTCGACCTCGATGTCCGTCGTCTCGTCGGCAAAGGCCATCTCCAGAAACTCGATGACCGTGGGGCGCAAGATGGCATGGGCCATGCGTCTGGCACCAAGATCGTATGGTGAAACGACCTTGTTGGCCCCGGCGGCGGTCAGGGTGCGTTTGGCCGAGTTCATGACGGCCCGAGCCACGATAAAGATATTGGGATTCATCTGGCGGGCCAGCAGCACCAGGAACACATTGTCGGCATCGCTGCCGACCACCGTGATCAGGCCGCGGGCCCGCTCGATACCGGCGCGGATAAGGAGGTTTTCATCCGTGGCCGCCCCCACCAGGTAGAGAATGCCGTCTTCGTCCATGACCGGTGTGCGGGCCTGATTCTGTTCGATGACCACCACGTCCAGATAACGCTGGATGAGAAAACGGGCCAGCGCCCGTCCCATACGCCCATATCCGCATATGATGTAGTGATCCTTCAGTTTATTGATTTGTCGATCCAATTTGCGTCTCCCCAGGACGTAGCGAATGCGTCCTTCCACCAGAAACTGGATAAAATTGCCCACCACATACAGAAAATAGCCAACCCCCAGAAAAATCAGAACCAGTGTAAACACGCGCCCGGCGGAGCTGATAATGTGAACTTCGCCGAAGCCCACCGTGGCAATGGTGATAACCGTCATGTAGAGGGCGTCGAAGAAATCCCATCCTTCGATGGCCATGTAGCCCCCTGAGCCCGTGGCCAGAAGCGCAATGAACAAAACGATCGATATGATGGTTTGTTTCAAATGGTCCAAAAACAGGCCTCACCTTCGCGGCGTAAATGGTTAGCCGAGCGCAAAAATACTTCATTCAAAAGTATTATCGCCCCGGAATTCAATGGCTTTAGAACCAATCTCAAAATAAGGATTAGAGTTCCTGGCAAGGCGCGAAACGGCGAAAAAGCGGAGCATACACGCAGTATGTGAGCATTTTGAGCCGGTTCGCAATTCACCGATATACGAAAAATCGATGAGGGGTGCCGTTTACGGCCAACACCGCCAGGGGCACTTAGACTTTTTTGAGACAGATTCTAGTCAATCTTAGTTAACATGTCCATTACCAAAAAAACAGAACCATACCGGGCGACAATTGACTTAGAACAATGATTTAGGGCCACGTTGCGTGTTAAGAGACGAAGCATCGATCGAATCACGGCACGATCCAACGCCTTGCGCTATACGAATAAAAAATATTTAAAAGATTCATGGGAGGGTCAACAGATGCATGAAGGATGCTCAGGTCAATTTGGAAACGGACAGCAGGTTGCCGACAAGGTCCGCATGATGGGATATGATACCATTCCATTGACGGTTCCCCTCAATCTACAGTGTGTCCAATGCCAAAATAAGTTTGCCATGGAAACCATGGTAACGCAATGTCCGGAATGCCGGATGGTGTATGCCGTAACGCCGTGTCATGCCCACTCGGTGCAGCATGTCCTGCCGGCGGGCATCGACTACGGATCGGCGGCGGCCTAAGATGAATCGGAACGGCCTGGTCCGCGGAAGGCCACAGCCGTTTTGGCAGTGACAGGAGAACAGCATGAAAACACTCCCGGAACTTCAGAAAAGGCTCAAAGAACTCGAAGTCGAGATCGCTGAGGCGCAACGGCGCCTGCCGGCCCACTCGGTCAAGCCGCCCGTCATGCATCTGCTCCTGGACCTGGAAGACGAGTACGATACGATTATGCAACAGATCGCACAGCTGAAAAAAACAGGGCCAGATTAGTGGCGCCACATCAGAGGAATCGGGAGGGGACAGGATGTCAGAAAAAGCGGCTGTTTTTGAAACGACCTATCAGAATTACCTGCGCCAGTTGGCCGCCATTGACTTCTTGTCGCGGGCCGAGCGCCTCGGTGCTGACATCGCGGGGGAGGTGCTCACCATTCCGGTTTACGGCACGCCGTATGCCATATCCCGTGACGGCGTCAGGGATGCCGGCGGCGCCCAGGCCAACTTTGCCATCAGTGTCGTTCTGTGCTGCTATATCCTCCAGTGTCCGGCCACCGTGCCGCTGGCCGGCGACTGGATGACCTATCGTGAATTCCGCAACGCCGGCCCCCTCGTGGGCTACTTTACGGCCAATACCCAGAAAATCATCGAGACCGCTTTTACCGGCAACCCGGCCGGACTGGCGAAGGCCTGCCAGGGCCTGGGAGGGCGGCCCTTCGATGACGGATCGTCTTACGATATTTCCCTGACCTTTGATTTTCTGCCGCGCATTCCCGTGCTTTTGCGTTTCAATGACAGGGACAGCGAGTTTCCGGCCCAGTGTGCGATCATGTTCCCCCGATCCGCCGAAGCGTTTCTCGATATGGAGTGCATGGCCATCGGGGGAACCCTGCTGGCCGGAACGCTCACGCAATCGCTTCATCGCAAGGCTTGACGGCATTGGGGAATTGCCGTCGCTCGACAACACCGCCTGATACACACCTGCCTGTCATCCCCCGGGAATGATCCTGCCGAACAGTTCGTCGGCTTTTTGGACCCACGCGGAGAAGGTTTTCGCATCCCAGGCCGTGGGATAATGACTGTAGTGACGAAAGATCTTTTTCCCCATGGCGGTGGCCCGGTTCAACTGCAGGAGCAATCCCGGCCGTGAAATGCCCCGAATCAATGTATTGAGGGTCGCTTTGATATCCGGCACCTCAAAAATACCATTGATGGACGGCGTCAGCATTTCGCCGCTGAGAATGTCCTGGCGCATCAGGAAGGCCAGCTCAGCGTGGCTGAGGTCCTGGAGAATCTCCTTCAAGGCCGCCAGGGCCGCAAAATGCTTGCCCCTCCCCGGCCCGCCAAACCACATGCGATTGTAGCCCCAGAGGTCATCGATGCGGGTGCGCCCCTGCGCCAGGGCCTTGTTGATCGTCTGTGCCGCCAGCATGGCGCCCACCATGGCGCCCCCCACCCCGCAGCCGGTGGTGGGGATCACCTGTCCGGCGGCGTCACCGACCACCAGGAAACCGGAAGCCGCCAGGGAGTAAGGCGAGCGTCCCACCAGAACCGTGCCCCCGCCCCCACGCAATTCTTCAGCGGTGATGGAAGGCCGTTCCCGGATCATTTCATCGACAATATCGCGCGGATTGACGCGGTCCGGCGCTTCTTTGACCCCGCCGCCCACGTCGATGACGTCCGGATGGTGTTTATGGGTCCAGAAATAGCCCCGATAGGCACCGTAGCGGTAGTGATCCGTCAGGTTGTCCTTTGCGGCCCGGTCGGTATCCAATTGCCGAACGGTGCGAAAGACCATGGCCAGATCACCCTTGGTATAGGGGCGATTGATGGATGCGGCCTGTGTCAATCCGGTCCTGAGCATCGAACGGTAGCCGGTCGCATCGACCGTGACATCCGCGCGAACCTCAGTCGTCTGTTTTTGTCCCTGGTCCGTCACCCGCATCCCCTCGACGCGGATGTCTTCCAGCGGCACGTCGATCTTTCCCAGGAGCCCTTCAGCACGATGCCCGTAAAAAAAGGAAGCACCGGCGTCGACGGCCTGTTGCCGCAGCAGGCGATTCAAGACCATGCGATCGGTGGTGATATACCGGAAATCGACATCCGTGCGGGTCTTGCCGGAAAGGTCCGGGGCCCAGATCTGCAGGCGCTGCATGGCATGCGGTTCAAAAAGATTCGCATCGTTTTCGTCTTTTTTTACCAGAGGCCCCTCGTAACCGTTCGGGCCCAAAGTCGGCATGGCGAAACCCGCCGCCGCCAGCGCGCTTTTTTCAATGGCATCCGACCAGTTATGCCCCGTCTCCGTCTCGGCCCCGGCTTCATACACGGCGACCTTGATACCCGCCCGGGCCAGGTCACGCGCCAGAAGTGCGCCACCCGGTCCGGCACCGGCCACCACCACCTGATAATTGTTGGACACCTGCTGTCTCCTTTCCCGGGTAACCTCGATTCAAATCGACAGGTCGGCCGCTGTGTCAGCGTCGCAACACGCGAATCCAGCGCCACACGTTCAGCAGCCCCACCAATGCGCTGGCGACATAGGTCAGGGCGCAGGCCCGCAGGATCTTCCGGGCCGCCGGGACATCCTCGGGCGGGATGTAGTGGCCGTCCACCAGCATTGGCAGCGCCCGTCCGAAGCTGGCATCGAACTCGGACGGCAGTGTCAGCAGGTGAACCCCCAAGGGGATGCACAGGGTTCCCAGACCGCCCAGGAAGAACAAGAACCCCGTTGCCGGAACCCGCGTGATCAGGGCAATGACCGGTACCGCCATCATGATGCCGGCCCCGATCCTTTCCATGCGGGCGGCCACCCGCACCAACCGTGTGCGGGTCCGGAAGGGTTTGTAACCCTGATGGTCCTGGACGGCATGACCGACTTCGTGCGCCGCCACCACCACGGCGGTCAGGGTCTTCCGCCCGCATCGCGCCCGGGAGAGCCCGACCACTTTCTTTTCCGGGTCGTAATGATCCCCCGCGGGCGTTTCCACGACGCTTACATCGTTCAGTTCGAGACGCTCAAGAATCAAACGGGCCAGATCGAAGCCATTGCCGGAAAAATATTCGTCCCGGTTATAGCGGTTTAATACGCTCTTGGCCCACCCGAAGGGTCCGTAAAGAACGACAAGTATCGCAATGATGATAACAACGGTCATGGCAATCAGCTGGCATCACGCTAAAAAAAGGCCCTCCTTCTCACAACCCTTTAGAAACAATGGGAAATCGGCGTCGAGCGGGATGGCCGTCCAAAGATTACTTTGACTTGCCTATAGCACAGGATATACCTTTCGGGCGAACAGTTTGCGCGGTCCCGATCGCACCTTCCGCAATTATCGACCCATCGACGGGTTGCCCGTCTGCGATGAAGGAGAATGGTTCATGCTGCATATCGGCTGCTACAACACCCTCGTGGTTCAAAGAGAAGTGGATTTCGGTCTTTATCTGAACCCCAAGGAAGAAGAAGTTTTACTGCCATCCAAATACGTCCCGAAAAACACACGTCCCGGCGATTCTCTGCGTGTTTTCGTGTATACCGATTCCGAAGACCGGCCCGTGGCGACCACCCTTAAACCAATGGCCGTGGTCGGTGAAGTGGCCTACCTCAGGGTGAACGACACGGCCCCGATCGGATGTTTCCTGGACTGGGGGCTGGAAAAGGATCTCCTGGTGCCCAAAAACGAGCAGCAAACCCGGATGCAGGTCGGGAAAAGCTACGTCGTCAAAGTCCTGCTGGATCAAAAAACGAACCGGGTCTATGGCTCCACCCGAATCACCCGCCATTGCCAGAAAGCCACCGAAGATCTCAGCGTGGGCCAACAGGTCCGCCTGATGGTCTATCAGTTCTCCAAACTCGGCACGCTGGCCGTGGTCGACGATCAATTTCTGGGCATGATCTATCACAGCGAAACCTTCGAGACGCTCAAAATCGGTAACCGGAGGCCGGGGTATATCCGGAATATCCGCAAAGACGGTAAAATCGACCTTACCCTTAAAAAACCAGGCCCGGTCTCCCTCGTCGGGTCGGGCCGACTGATCATGAACGCCCTACAGAAGGCCGATGGCTTTATCCCCTGCCATGACAAAAGCAGTCCTGAAAAAATCACGAATTTATTTTCAATGAGCAAAAAAGAGTTCAAGAAGGCTATCGGCGGTTTGTACAAAAAAAGGCTGATCGAGATCAGCGACCAAGGCATCCGCCTGAAAACAAAGGACCGTTCAGCCGATTCGCCCTGATCGATGTTTTTTCCGCAAAGAGGCGCACCTCCGCTGAGAAAAATAGGGCTGCGGCGCAGGCGGGGCGGACAAGGTCCTTTACGTCCGACCGACAGCCTTGACCCGCGGCGACCTTGCCAGGGTCTGAGATCCGTTCGCATACCCTTGTATGTCATGATGTTTTCCTGATAATTTATTTAGATATCAATCCTCTCCAGCCGGCATGCCGCGCAGTACCGCACCATTGGTTGAAATACGGGAAAGTGTTTTCGGACTTCAGTATTTTTATAGAAATTGAAAACTCCGGTCAGGTGTCATTTGATGCCGCCTAATCAACTATTCCAGAGAAACAATTGCAGCATGCAAGCGTCTGTTTCCAGCATGGATTTTACTGCTTTTAATTTGTTTGGCCCGGAGCGGTTAGGCGTCGAGAACTGACGCATTTCCGAAAAATTTGAGACACCTAATCTATGGGCGATATGCATAAAAAATGGAACCATTCAAACGAAGGTGACGAGAATAATGAAGTCTGCTGATCGTTTGAAGAAAACGCGGGCAATGACAGCGAAAGCACTCTCATCTCTGGCCAAAAAACAGTGGGTCTGCTTTCTCGTTGCCCCACTGATCGGAGTTGCCGATTATCTCACCGGACCGGATTTATCATTTGGAGTCTTCTACCTGATTCCGATCGCTCTCATGGCATGGTGGCACAGTTCGCGCTCAGTTTCAATAATCGCGCTGTTCTGCGCCGCCATCTGGCTTTATGTCGATCTTGCAAGCATCTGGCATTATGAACAGCCAATGTCACCTTACTGGAACGGCCTTACACGGCTGTTGATTTTCGGGGGTATGGGGTTCGCACTCTACCGAGTCCGACATCTACAATTGCGCCAAAAGGACTTGCTCAATTACATCGTTCACGACCTGCGAAACCCGCTAATGGCAGTCACAACCAATCTGGAATTGATTAAAGAAGATATAAGCAAAGATATATCGCCGATTGTGTGGGAGGTTGTTGAGCATTGCCTCATTGCTTCCAAGCGTATGAAGACGATGATCAATTCCATCCTCGACTTGGCGCGCATGGAAGATGGCAAAATGCCCCTCGACATTGCCAATCTCTGCGTCGGAGATATGGTTGACCAGGCGACCCTCGAGACTTCTGTGTATGCAGACAGCAAAAACATCCAAGTGCTGCCCACAGTCGTGGCGCCCTCCGATCTTGTACAGGCCGACTCGACGATTATGCACCGCGTTCTTGTCAATTTGCTTACAAATGCGATCAATGTAAGTCCCAAAAATGCGAGCATCATATTTAACGTGGAAAAAGTTGGTACGCGTGAGATCGTGTTTGCCGTTACAGACCAAGGCCCTGGAGTCCCCAAGGAGTACATCACGCGAGTGTTTGACAAGTTTGTTCAAGTTCAGCTCAGTAAAACCGGAAAATCAACTGGGAGCGGCCTCGGATTAGCCTTCTGTAACTTGGCGGTCTGTGCACAGAGAGGGCGGATCTGGATCGAGAACGTGCCAACCAAGGGTGCCCGTGTCCTTGTTGCGCTCCCTGCGGCGGAATTTCCTCAATAGGCAGGAGAATTCAGGGGGGGCCCAACCATTTCGTCCAATAGACTCGCATAGCTCGCCACTGACGAATACGTTCGAGTAAGAGAGTGACTTATCATGCTAACCCGGCTCGATGCATTTCTGAAAAAGAGATCACCATTCCAAGTTGCCGCAGTTTCTTTGATTTTTGTTGCCGCGATAGCTGCGCTTGATCATGCCACTGGATATGAAATGTCTTTTTCAATTTTTTACCTTGTGCCGATTGCCCTCGCCACATGGTATGGAGGTCTGCATCTGGGCATTTTCTTCAGCACTGTCGGGGCAATGGCGTGGCTCATCATGGACAAGACAGCTGGGCACAATTACAGCCAAGCCATTATCCAATACTGGAACGCAATTGTCCGTTTTGGATTTTTTATCGTTACTGCGATCTTGTTTATAAAGGTGAAATCCCAACTAGAAAATGAACAACGCATGGCCAGACTTGACAGCCTTACAGGAGCCATGAACGGACGCGCGTTCAAGGAAGAAACTCAGACAATTCTGAGTATAGCAGCCCGCTACGGACGGCCGACCGCTATGGGGTATATCGATTTAGACAATTTCAAAAGCGTAAATGACACCCTCGGGCATGCCGAAGGAGATCATGTGATCAGAACCTTCGCTTCAATATTGTCGCAGTCCGTTCGCAAGACAGACCTTATCGGCCGCATGGGTGGGGATGAATTTGCTATTTTCCTACCTGAAACCACATCTTCTGGGGCAGTCACAATGTTTGAAAACCTCCGCGAAAGACTCTTGAAAGAAGCGAAAGAACGCGTCTGGCCCATTGGATTCAGCATTGGCGTCGCTGTTTTCCAAACAGCACCGTCCAGTGTCGAAGAGGCTGTCAAACTTGCCGATGCACTGATGTACCGCGTAAAGAAGGGTGGCAAGAACAATATTCTGTTCGAAGAGTTCGACCTCCTGGATGAAACCGGCAAAAAACCGAATGGAAAACCACAGCGGGAGCCGCGCGGGGCGGCTTCCGATGCGCCTCATTCGTGACGTTTATGTTTAAAGTAATAGAAACCGGGTCCTCCACCAGAGGTGGCGGGTTTAGGATAAAACCAATCAAAGTTATCCTGCCACCAGGAGTACCGCTCGCCCCCCCTTGCCCGCGGGAAAATCCACGGCCCGCAATCCGGCACGCGCGGCATCTTCCACCATTTTTTCAAATGATGCCTGCCTGACATGCATCTTGGGTTCGACCACCAGCAGTTTCCCGCCCGCCTTCAGCATGGATTTGGTTTCCTTGAAAAAGCATCCGGGGTCCGGTGTCTCGTGGACCATGTAAAAAGCCAGAATGAAGTCGGCCTCACAGGACAGGCCGATGCTATCCGTCCGGCACTGGTGATACGTCATTCGATCCGCTACACCATGCCGGGCGGCTTTTTTCTTCACACGTTCGAGCATGCCGGCCTGCAGGTCAACCGCGATGACACGGCCGCCCTCCCCCACCATCCTGGCCATATCGATCGAAAAAAAACCCGGTCCGCACCCCACGTCGACCACCGTGTCCCCGGCTCGGATGTATTCCCCCAGCAGTTTGGCAGGGTTCTGGAAGAACCGCCGAAACCAATTGTCGAGCATGAATGCCATTTGGTGTGGGCATACCCGCCCTCCCCCTTCACATTTGTCTGGCATTGCCGGCATTGTGATCTCCCCTATTAATGTTTAGCTGCTATACGCTAAGTGTAAAATTTTTTAAGCCATAGCGCGCTTGATAAATGTTTCTAATTTCCCCAGAAACTCATTCAGAAATTCGATTCTCTCCGGTTTCAAGTTCATAAAATAGTCGCGGAAGCCACCATCCATGGTCTCGTGCCAATGTTTGTGGGCATAATAGGCGGTTTTACCTTTGGAGGTCAGTTTTACGATGGACCGCGAATTGTTTTCGGGGTCGGCTATTTTTAGGGTAAGCCCCTTTTTTTCTGTCTTTTTCAGGTTCTGCGAAACAGCGCCTTTGGTAACGCCCAGGGTTTTTGACAGATCGGTCACACTATCGGTCTCATCGTTGTCACCGATGATTTCGATCAAGTGGATCTCCGTGCTGGTTAGATGTTCGTCTGTACCAAAATGACGTGGGGCCTGCTCCAGCCGTACGGCCAGTTCCACCACGGTTTTGAACCGTTCGTGAATCGTATGAATATTGGCATCATTCATGGCACAAGTGTATAGTACTTATACGCCTATGTCAACTTATATATCGGGCGTTACCCCCGACGGAAGGTGAGCGAGATCATCACGCCCAACGATATTTCAAACCCCGCAGGATGCGACCGACCAGCATGCCGTGTTCCGCCAGGAAAATGGTCAATTCCTCCAGCGCGTCTTCGTCGATGTCAATGCCTCCCGACTCGATCAGCGCTGCAAGATGCGCGGCGGCATCCAGCAGGCGATCGTAGGCATCGGCATCTTTTTTAAGCATGGTGGTCATGGTCAGTCGATCGAATCCCAAAACGAGCTAAAAGCAACCGCTTCCGGTCCGGTCCGACGATCCGTCCCGCAGTCAGGATCGACCGGGGGACCTGTCGGTGTAAATACCGGACGGCCCGGAATACGTGTCACTATAAAAATGCGAAGGGGCGCAACAGGCTTTATTTTGTGCGCCGCTTGGCCGAACCGTCCTTAGCCGCCTTTTTGGTCTTGTCCTGCGACGGCTTGGCAGGGACGGTTTCCGCATCGGATTCCGATGGCGGCATAACAGGCTTGATTCCCTTGAGGATTTTCACGACTTCCGGGCCGTTTTTGGCCAGCAGAACCGCGATGGCATCGATAGTGGCTTCCTCGATCGGCGCGTCAAGTTCGCTGGATTTGATGAAAGCGGCCAGATTCTCCGCGGCATCCAGCATTTTATCATAGGCTTCCGCCTCTTTCTTGACTGAGAATACCTGATCGAGTTCAACACCGTTACGCACCACAACATACCGCGTGATAACCGCCATAATGATGGGTCTCCTTTGATGATCGTGTTTCGTGGTCTGGTCAACCGTGTGTAAATAGGGGTCATGCAGAAAAAAAGACCGGCAATCCATACGAAGCGCTTGCTTGACCTCTACCCCGATGAGCGCCCCGGTTTGCCGGCCGGCCCTCAGGGGTGCAGAATAAGTTCGGATTGCGTATGGGCCTTGATTTCTTCTTCACTGAACCACCAGTATTGTTTCTCACCGCTGATAAATGCGTCGATCTGATCCTTGGCATGGGGGTGAAACACCCGTCCACTGACACCGCCGGGAAGGACCGCCAGCACTTTGTCCGGATCGTTCAGATCGGCCACCATGCGCAAGGCGGAAGAAAAAGAAATGTCGAAGGGCTGCTTAAAATCATACTGCCCGCGCAGAAGTGTTTCGCCGGATCCGGCAAGCGCATGCTTGCCACCGCCCAGAAGCCCTTTGCCGAACCCGTTGCGACGGATCGGGCTGACGAATTCAATGGTGTGCGCCTTGCCCCATTGCCATTGGCGCATGTCCCCGCCAAACCGGGAGGCCAACTCGCCGTGGACCTCCCGTGCGGCCCGGTAGAGCATGTCCTGCATGGTTTCCCGCGAATCGGTGGTGCCGATATCGTCAAACCAGGGCGATTGGCCTTGTTCCACCATGCGCTGAAACCGTTCCTGCCAGAAGTACCAGGTGCTCAGCATGCTGGCGGTCAGCGTTTCACCCAGCTCGTCTTGAAATACCTCGACCGCCCAGCGGCCATAGACCGCATGGAAAATGGTCGGCGCCACCAGATTCGCATCATCCTGCAGGTTCCATTCGGACAGAACGGCCCCCATCGCGCGGGTGTCGTCATGCGCCGCCAGGACCGGCGCCATGATCGGCACCAGTGCTTCCGCCATGACATTGCGGGTGTCGCGCTGGAATTGCCAGTGGTCCTCAACGGTGATTTCCGACCGGTCGGTCAGCAACGCTTTAAGCCGCCGATAGCGATAGGAAGAGGCAAAATAGGAAGAGTAGTAGTAAGGATAGTCCGCGCCCACGGTTTTGTGGTTGCAGGTGCCGACCCACCCTTTTTCAGGGTTGCTGGCCTGGGGCATGTCCTCGAAAGGGATCCAGCCGGACCAGTTGTCCCGGCTGTCCCGGACCACATAGGGAACGGTACCGCCCCCCCCGATACGATTCGGCAGCATCCCCGACACGTGCCAGCCGATGTTTCCCTGGCGGTCGGCGAAGACAAAGTTGAGCTGGATGGTTGTCCACTGGCGCAGGGCCTCCCGGAAGGCCGCCGCCGACTTGGCCTGCATGGTGCGGGTAAATTCACTGGTCGCCGCCATGGATTCCGCCGAGGCCCAACGCAGGGATAATACCCGGTCCGTTTCCAGCTGGGAGAAAACATCCGAAACGACCGGCCCCCGTTTCGTGAGTCGAATCTCCAGTTTTTCTTCGCTGAAACCCTCCGGGGCGGCATCGTCTTTATAGCGCAGGGTTTCTTCGATCACCTCGAAAGGGATCGCATCGTTCCCCTCCAGGTACCGGCCGGCATCGGCGGGATCGAGGGTCTCGACATAGAGATCCTGGACATCCGCATAGGCATTGGTGATACCCACGGCCACCGCATCGTTGCGGAAAATGGGCATGGCCGGCAACCCCGGGATATGCACCCCCACGATTCTGAGCTCAGGCGTCATCAAGCCGCAGGGATACCAGGGGCCGGGCAGGATTCGGGCGTCCAGATGGGGATCGTTGGCCAGTATCGGTTTAGCGCCCGGCGACATGGCAGGGCTTACCGCCCAGTTGTTACTCCCGACGCCCAACGGGTTGTCATCCAGAAATCCCAGCAGATCCCCATCCTCCCGGAGGCCGATTGCCGGCGGACGGATTGCCGCAAGGGTTTTTACGGGCGGTGGTCCCGCGTCTTCGTCCGGATTGACATTCAAGGGAAACAACGCTTCGGCTTTATCAGGCCCCAGCCGATCGATCAGCATCTGGGTAATGATTTCGGTTTTGACATTGGCCGACGTGCTCCAGCTCATGTAGTACATGATGGACAAGACATCGGTCAGCGTCCAGGGCGTCGGTTCGATCCCGGACAGTTTGAATTCCAGATGATGATCCTCCGGATGCCCCTCGACAAAGGCATTCACACCATCAATATATTTCCTCAGAAGTACGGTGGCATCCGCATGCATCAGGCGGGCATGTCGATCGGCAAGACGGTAGATGCCGATGGTGCGCATACGCCGGTCCAGCGGCAGCGCTTTTTCCCCGACCAGTTCGGATATGCGTCCGGCGGCCACCATTCGGGTCAGTTCCATCTGAAACAGGCGGTCCTGCGCGGTGACAAACCCCATGGCCTGAAATGCATCCGACAAATCATCGGCGTAGAGGTAAGGCATGCCCTTCTCGTCACGAACAATCTTGACCGGTTGTTGCAATCCGGCCATCGCAATGGTGCCCTCATCCCGGTAACTGTTGAAACTGGCGCATCCATTCACAACCAGCGCCATCAGGACAAAAACAAGCAGGCCCCGGAGCAGTGTCATGCCATTCTCCATTCTATGCGGTTGGGCATCGGTGTTAAGATAATAATATTATTGAATTAATGGGGAATCAGTCGTCTTTTTTCGAAGGGCTTTGGGTATCCGCACCATCCGATTCATCCGCGGGCGCATCTTTTTTGAAAAAACGCCCCGTTTCCGGAATGGCAAGATAGTAGAAAGAAGCCGCAAAAAGAACCACATTGGCAGCGGAAACCACCATGGCGGTGGAATTGTGAGCGGCCAAAAGAAATGCAAAAAAACCGCCGTAAAGCACAATAAAAACGCTGGAAAGCATGGCCATAACGCGTGCCCAGCGTTTGCCCTTGTACAGGTAATAACAGACAATTCCCCCGGCGATGGTAAACTTGAAGAAAGAATCGGGGTCATAGTAGGCGTAGGTCGCAAAAAGAAAACAGCACCAGCCGGCAAAGGTCAATAGTACGGCCACGCGTAAGGATTTGGGCATGAGATTCAATTCCGGAAGGGGAATCAGCATCGGTGGTTCCTTTCGGATCAGAAGGCGTCGCAACAAAGAAAGACGCGGTAACAATGAATCGCGATTCGTTAAAAAAACCGCGTAATTGGCCTGCATTATACACCGATTGGCTTAAGGTCGCCAGCTGAAATTCATGGTGTCGGGTGCCGAACTTCCCCCAGCGGGTGCAGGGTCACCGGCCACGTCAATGGCCTGGGGCGGTATTCCGCGGGCCGGCCGCCGTCACAGATAGCGTCGGGCGCCGACATAACGCCCTTTGAAATACCCGTTTGACAAAGACGCCGTATGGATGGTTTTGCCCCGGCCGGGGGCGTGAATGAACTGTCCCTGGCCGCTGTATATGCCCACATGGGACACGCGCCCACGCCTGCCGGTGGCAAAAAAGACAAGATCCCCCTTCTGGAGGGCATCCTGCGGCACCGGGCGGCCGGTCTGGAATTGCGCGCGGGAATTGCGCGGCAGTTCCAGAGCGTTGAGACGATAGACGGTCATGGTCAGGCCGCTGCAGTCGAAACCGGTGCGGGCCGATTCGCCGCCCCAGCGATAGGGTGTGCCGATAAAACGCCGTGCGGTCTGCACGAGACCCTCCTGGAGATCTTCCCGGGCATTGGGTTGCCGGCCGGAGGGACCGGGGCGTGCGATATAGAAGTCGTCGATGACACCGCGCACCTGCAGTTCAACGGCCCGCCGGCGTGCCGCCGCTTTGGTCTCGAATCGCTCAAAACGCACCTTGCAGAGGCCGTCCGTGTCGATAAAGTAATACGTGTCGAGCCCGTAGGACGCCAGTTTATCGGCATAATTGGCCGCCCGCTCGGTGGTGGAAAAGGCACCGACCTGGATCGTGAACGCGATGACGGGCAGCGGGGATTCCACGGTGGCCCGATCAATAGGGGGTGCCGAAGCGTCGGTCGGCAAAACGAGCTGCGAGCGGCAACCCGCCAGGAGGAATAGGAGAAGGCCGAGACAACCAAGCCTCAGGAGGCGTTCAGCCCTCATCCATTTTGCGTCGTGAAACACCATATATTCAGTCTAACGCCCCCCCCTGCCCTAAAGGCAACCACCCCGCTTGCAACCGTACCGACGCGAAATGCCATCCCGATATTGGACCAAAGGACCGTTCCATTTTTTGGCCGGTGGCCGCCAGCACGCTGTTTTCCTGCGATGCCCAAAGTACCGGACGGCGCAGAAAAAATTGCATGCCCCTCAGTTGGCATTGTCGAGTTGTTTTATGCGGTCGGCCTGCTGGGTCTGGATGTTTTCAAGGTCTTCTTTCATCGCTTTCATTTGATCCACTTTTTTCTTCCCGGCCAGTTCTTCCACGGTATCATCCACCTGGTTGCGGGTTTCGGTGTTTTCGCAGCCCGACATCAGCAGGGTGGTCGACAACATCGCCATCACAACCAACGCGCCCATCTTTTTGCGCCATTGTTTCATCATTCGCTCCAACGTTAGGTTCTATTCGGGATGGGGCCAGGGGCCGTCCTCGCGCGCTTCGGCAAAATAGCAGAAACGATTCCACTCGAATTCGCGTTTGGAAAAGGGACAGCGCAGTTTGACCTTGCGTTCGCTGACGGCAATAACTTCCCAGTCACCATGCCGGGGACCGTCTTCGATATAGATCTTCTGCCCAACTTTGAACGGGTAGGAACGAAAAGTGATAACCGGTTCGTTTCCCATTGCACCTCCTGAGTCTCAAGTTGCATTTAAAAAGAACCCTGATGTTATCGATTATAACAGATTTGGCACCGTTTCGTACAGTCCGCTCACCCATCGGTCCGGAAACGCATCCCGGCCGCCTGCCGCGCCAAAGAGGGCGCCCAGGATGGCACCCCGGTGCGCGTTGTCTCCCCCTAAATGAGCGTTGACGATCAATCCCTGCTCTGGGTCATGCGCATATTTCCATGCCAGGTAGATGACGGCCGGCAGGGCGTCTTCCACATAACAGGCAGGACTCAGGTAGCGACCCACCACAACATTATCGGGGGTGTTTCGCCACTGCCGGAAAGGGTGGCCGAAATATGGGCTGCGCTGGGTGGCCATGCCATCTTCCAGGACACGGCGCAGCGGGGCTCCGGAGATAACCTTCAACAGAACATCGATGATCAAGGCCGCGGCCGATGACATGCGCTCTCCCCGATGGGTCAAGGCCAGGTGTTCCTGGGCGCATGCCAATGCCTCGGAAGATTTCTCGCGGTAGAAAGCCACAATGGGTACGACACCCACCAGCCCGCCGATATGCTTTTCCGGAATGCCGCAGCGTCTGGGGGACAGGCCGCCTGCCAAACGCGTAAAATAGTGTCTGTGATACTCTTCCACGTAAGTATCACGATGACTTCCCGGGGTGCGCATGAAAGCGATGTAGCGACGCAGGTAGTCATCCGCATCATAACCGCCATTCGCCATTAGGGAATCGATCAGCAGACGCACGCATTGGAGATTGAGGGTATTTTCGCCTGCCGCCAGGAACTGGTGGTAGTGAACGTTTCTACGACCCCAGTATGGGCGTTGATCGTGCAAGATGTCGTACCTCGGTCCCGGTGAAGTAAAGCGGGATCGCCAGAGGATACTGTCCGGATGGGGGTTATGGGGAGCCAGATAATCGGTAATCGCCCCGTAGTCGCGCACCAGGGCTTCACGATCGTAGTACCAATGCACCGGCATGCTCAGTGCGTCACCGATAAACAGGCCCCACAAAGCGCCGGACGCACGCCTGTCCAGGCCCGGCATCATGTTATCAATTCCCGCCGAACCAGGTTCTCGTCAAGTAAAGCAAAATGCAGGGCCTCCAGCGTGCCACACCAGCGTATGCCCATGTCAGCCAAAGCGGCCCGAACGTCTGCGTTCGCCCGGCCACCGGCAATAATGGCGGCCCTTTCCTTCAATAGCTGACCAAGTTTTCGCGTTTCCCGGATCAACTGCTGGCTGCTGACCGTAAAGGCTATACTGATCGCGGCCACCTTCGCACCGGTTTGCTCGACGGCCGCCGCAATCGCTTCGGCCGGGAGATCCGGCCCGAGATACAGTGGCTGCCAGCCGGCATCAGCCGCCGCTAACGCCGCGGACATGGCACCCAATTCATGACGCTGCCCGCTGAGAGTCGCCACCACAATGCCGGCGGCGCCCGGTGTCGGAACTATTTCCCGCAGATTCGCACCCAAAAAGGACCTTACAACGTTACTGGCCATATGTTCGTGCGCGATTCCAATTGTACCCTGAACCCAGCCCTTACCGATCTTATCAAATAACATCACAAGCAACCCCTCGATGAAGCGTCGCCGCGGGAAACTTACCTGAGCGCGCAGCAGAAACGCCTCCAGGGCATCCGCATCCAGTGCCTTCACGGCGCAATAGGCCATCTGGACCAGTTCCGCCTGCCCGGGTTTCCCCGGAATGGTGACCGCTGCCGGCGAAGACGGACCGATTGCGGGATTGTGATTGACGAGCTTCATCAGGTCGTCCAGTGCCAGGCGACCAATCTTCGAAATGCGGTGACCTACGTCAATTGCCTGACGAAGAAGCTGCAGGCGGCGTATGTCCGATTCCGAATAGAGCCGCCGGTCTGTCGCGGTTCTTTCCGGGGTCACCGCCTGATAGCGGCGCTCCCAGGCTCTGATCCGGTGAACACTGAGTCCGGTGCGTTGCGCAACGTATTTTATTTCGTAGTTTTTTGTTTTCATGCTTGCAAAATAGCACTGCGTCTTGACAGTGTCAAATATTTGTCTAGTTTATGTCAAGCTTTATTCGACCTAATCCATTACAGCAGGTGGCAAACGTGGCGGTATAAAAAACCAAAGACTCGCACCAGGACAAATCAACGGAAACAGACTATTCGGCTGCCCCGGGCAAGCGATTCATCCGGAAAACGACGACTGACGCGGACAACCATCAGCTGCAATTTCGCCTGATCGATCCGAGATCTTCCGGCCAGCGCTAACATTGGGGATTCATTCGCTTGATAAGGGACGGCCGTCAGACAATCGTTGTTCAGCAGGCGTATTTCGACTTTACCGGAGCCGGCTTTTGGGTGGCCTATCCTTGGCAGGAAGGCATGCGCGATGTTCTGAGGACAAACGCCGCCTGGGAGCAAGAAGCCATCATGCGGATACAGTCGGCTTACCGCTAATGAGGTTAACCGATCCGTACCGAACCCGGTTGACCGTCGCTCGAGCACGTTTTTTTTAGCCATACAAAATAAAACGAGGTGTCGCCATGTTCGACAATCTTGATCCAATATTACTGGCACGGATTCAGTTCGCCTTCACCATCTCTTTTCACATTATTTTCCCGGCCTTCACCATCGGTCTGGCAAGCTGGCTGGCCGTCATAGAATGGCGCTGGCTCAAAACCGGCAACACGCTCTACGCCGAAATCTACCGCATGTGGGTCAAGATATTTGCGGTGGCCTTTGGTATGGGCGTTGTGTCCGGCATCGTAATGTCTTTCCAGTTTGGCACCAACTGGTCGGTCTTCTCAGACAAAGCCGGGAACGTACTAGGCCCACTGCTGGGCTACGAGGTGCTCGACCGCCTTCTTCTTGGAGGCATCTTTTCTGGGCGTGATGCTTTTCGGCTGGAATCGGGTAAGCCCACGCATGCATTTTGCGTCGACAGTGATTGTGGCTTTTGGAACGCTGTTGTCTGCATTCTGGATCCTTTCCGCCAACAGTTGGATGCAAACCCCGCAGGGCTTTCGGATGGGGAGACGACGGTCTGCTCTACCCCACCGACTGGCTGGACATGATATTTCAATCCGTCCTTCCCGTTCCGCTTCGCCCACATGATCATGGCGGCTTACCTCACCACCGCCTTTGTGGTGGGCGGCATCGGCGCTTTCTACCTGTGGCGTCGACAGTATGTAAAGCACGCCCGCATCATGCTGGGCATGGCCATGATCATGGCCATTTTTGTCGCCCCGACTGCAGCTTCTCCTCGGCGATCTGCACGGCCTCAATACCTTGAAACACCAGCCGGCCAAAGTGGCCGCCATGGAAGGCCTGTGGGAAACGCAGCAGGGCGCCCCGCTGGTGCTTTTCGGCTGGCCCGACCAGAAAGCCCAGAAAAACCAGCTACGCCATCGAAATCCCGAAGCTGTCCAGCCTGATTCTTACCCACGAGTTGGATGGCGAGGTCAAAGGGTTGAAAGAGTGGCCCCGGGAAGATCAACCACCGGTGGCCTGGGTTTTCTGGTCCTTCCGAATTATGGTGGGTATCGGCATGCTCATGATCCTCACAGGGGTGATGGCCCTGGTCCTGCACCTGCGCAAACGGCTCTTCGACACCCCCTGGTTTCAATACTGGTGCATGGCCCTGACACCTTCCGGTTTCATCGCCGTGCTGGCGGGCTGGTTCGTGACGGAGATCGGCCGGCAGCCCTATATCATTTATGGCGTCATGCGCACGGCCGAGGCCGTCTCGCCGGTGGGTGGACAGCCCATTGCCCTGTCCCTGGCGGCATTTGTCATCACTTACGGCGTCATCTTTGGCGCGGGTGTTTACTATATAAGTCGCCTGATCGCCAAAGGCCCTGGAAACCAGGAAGAAGCCTATGGTGCCCACGGCGTGCAGAAACCGCCCCTGGTCGCTCCCCGGGGGGTGGAAAAAGGAGAGCAATATGTTTAGTTTTGAAGCATTTGTGGATCTGCCATTGATCTGGTACGGCCTGATCATCACGGCGGTGATGCTCTATGTGATTCTGGACGGGTTCGACCTCGGTGTGGGCGTTCTCTTCCCGTTTGCGCCCTCGGACACGCTGTCGGGATCGCATGATGAATTCCATCGCCCCCTTCTGGGACGGCAACGAAACCTGGCTGGTTTTGGGTGGCGGAGGTCTGTTTGCCGCCTTTCCTCTGGCCTATGCCATTCTGATGCCGGCCCTCTACCTGCCGGTCATCGGCATGCTGCTGGGGCTGGTCTTCAGGGGGGTGGCCTTTGAATTCCGCTTCAAGGCCAGCGGAAGTCTCGACGCATCTGGGATTATGCCTTTCATTACGGCTCGCTGACGGCAGCGTTTATGCAGGGAATCATCATCGGCAGCAGTCGTCCAGGGTGTTGCCAGTCGACAGGGCGCAGCTTTGCCGGCGGCGCTTTCGACTGGCATCAATGCCTACAGTGTCATGACCGGCATGGCGCTGGTATTCGGGTACGCGCTACTGGGCGGCACCTGGCTGGTGATGAAAACCGAGGGGAGACCCAGCAATGGGCACGCAAAATGTGCGTCCTACGTATTGGGTTACGTCGGGGTCTTTCATCGGCGTCGTAAGCATCAGTATGCCCCTGATGAATCCGGATCGATGCGTATGCCTGTGGTTCAGCCTGCCCAATTTATTTTACCTGCTGCCCATTCCCCTCGGACGGCGGTCCTGTTCTATCGTGATCTGGCGTGACCTGCACTCAGCGGACGCGAGTATCGGCCCTTTTTCATGAGTATCGGAGTTTTTCTATTGGGCTACCTTGGCCTCGGAATCAGCCTGTGGCCATGGCTGGTGCCTCATCAGGTGACGTTCAGACAGGCCGCGGCGGCCCCTGAGTCCCAGTCTCTGCTGTTGGTGGGTACGGTGATCATGTTGCCGGTCGTGCTCACCTATACGGCCTATTGCTATTACCTTTTCCGGGGAAAGGCCTCCCATGAATCCGCTTACTGAAAAAAAACGCCAATGGTTGTGGTTCGCTGTGTTGTGGTGCGGCGGCCTGGTTGCCGTTCTGACATTTTCCTATTTTTACAAGTGGCTCGTTGCCCACCTGTAGTGCTGAACGCCGGTTTAAAAATGATTTTTTTTAATAATGTCCTGTGATGCGAACGCGTTTACATCATTGGGGAGTAAAAATGACTTGAAAGGAGAACAATAATGACCGATCCAAAAGATAATACGCTCTGTGCGCTGGCAGAGGATAATTATATCGAATCCCATAGAGAAGACTTCGTGAAATTAATCCGACCGGCCTACCACTTCTGTAAAAACTGCGGTCGATCTTCCGTCGCTCAGAAGAATCTCTGCAACCCCGAACCCTTGTAATATTAAAACGGGATGCGGTGCCAACCGCATCCCGCCCATTCCTCCGACATCGATGACAATTCGGCCTACGCGTCTATGCAATCACTCAAACAATTAACGGATACTCTCGTGATAGGCCTGCAGGGACTTGACCTGCGGCGCCCCTTCCCGGCGTGCGGCAATGCCCTTGGCGGCGGCAATCGCCGCCGCAGTGGTCGTGATGTATGGGATTTTGTATTGTATGGCCGCCTTGCGTACCTGTGAGTTGTCTTCGGCACTTCTTTTGCCACTGGGCGTGTTCACCAGGAGTTGCACCTCACCACTCTTGATGACATCCACCAGGTTCGGCCGACCAAACCCCAACTTGCGCACCGAGACGGTGTCGATGCCGTTGTCTTTGAGAAACTGATATGTTCCCTGGGTGGTCATAATGCGGAATCCCATCTCGCGGAACAAGCGCACCGGTTCCAGCGCGGCCGACTTGTCGCGGTCGGCAATGGTGAACAACACCGTCCCTTCGAAGGGCAGCGCCGTCTGGGTCGCCTCCTGGGCCTTGAAAAAGGCCCGGCCGTAAGAGTCCGAAATACCCAGAACTTCGCCCGTGGATCGCATCTCGGGGCCCAGAACAGGATCCACCTCGTGGAACATGTTGAACGGGAAGACAGCCTCTTTGACACCCCAATGGGGTATGGTGCGGGCTTTGAGATCCAGGTCGACCAGGCGGCGGCCCAGCATGATCTCGGTGGCCAGTTTGGCCATGGCCACGTTGCACACCTTGGATACCAGCGGCACCGTGCGCGACGCGCGGGGGTTGGCTTCGAGCACATACACCGTGTTTTCGAAAATCGCGTACTGGATATTCATCAGGCCGACAACTTTCAGGGCCACGGCAATCTTGCGGGTGTATTCGTTGATGGTCTCGATATGCTTGGGAGCGATGCTGACGGGCGGGATGACACAGGCCGAATCGCCCGAATGGATGCCGGCCAGTTCGATGTGCTCCATAACCGCCGGAACAAAGGCATCCGTCCCATCGGCAATGGCATCGGCCTCGGCTTCGACCGCGTTGTCGAGAAACTTGTCGATCAGGATCGGTCGTTCGGGTGAAAGGGCCACGGCCGCTTCCACGTAACGGGTCAGCATCTCGTCATCCATGATGACTTCCATGCCGCGTCCCCCCAGCACATAGGAGGGGCGCACCATCAGGGGATACCCGATGCCCGAGGCGATCTCCCGGGCCTCGGCCAGACTGCTGGCCATTCCCGAGACGGGCTGCGGAATGCCCAACTCGCGCATGATCACGCGGAACCGGTCGCGGTCTTCCGCCAGATCGATGGTGTCCGGGGGGGTTCCCAAAATCTGCACGCCGGCCTGGGCCAGTTCGCCGGCGATATTGAGCGGCGTCTGCCCGCCGAACTGTACCACAACCCCTTCGGGTTTTTCTTTCTCGTAAATGCTCAGCACGTCCTCCACGGTCAACGGTTCGAAGTAGAGTTTGTCGGAGGTGTCGTAGTCGGTGGAAACCGTCTCGGGATTGCAGTTGATCATGATCGATTCATAGCCGGCCTCACGGATGGCCATGGCCGCATGCACGCAGCAGTAGTCGAACTCGATGCCCTGCCCGATGCGGTTGGGGCCGCCCCCCAGCACCATGATCTTCCGGCGGTTGCTGACCGGCACGCGGTCCGGGGCATTGTAGGTTGAGTAGTAATAGGCCGCCTCATCCACGCCGCTGACCGGCACCGGTTCCCAGCCTTCCACGATACCCAGCCGCTGGCGTTGCGCACGGATATCGCTTTCCGGCCTGTCCAAGAGACCGGCCAGATACCGGTCGGCAAACCCGTCCTGCTTGGCGCGGGCCAGCAGATCGTCGGGGAGCGCCTGACCGCGGCAGACACGGATCTCTTCTTCCAGCGTTACGAGTTCCTGCATCTGCTCGATAAACCAGGGTTTGATGCGCGTCAGATCGTACAGGGTCTGAACATCGGCGCCTTTGCGAAGCGCCTCGTACATCTGGAACTGGCGCTCGCTGTTGGGCGTGCGGATCATCTGGAGCAGGCTTTCCAGGGGTTGGGCGTGGAAGTCCTTGGCAAACCCGAGGCCGTAGCGGCCGTTTTCGAGACTGCGGATCGCCTTCTGGAAGGATTCCTTGTAAGTCCGGCCAAGGCTCATCACCTCGCCCACGGCCCGCATCTGGGTGCCCAGTTCGTCTGTGATACCCTCGAATTTCTCAAAGGCCCAGCGGGCGAATTTCACCACGATGTAATCCCCGGACGGCGTGTATTTATCGAGGGTGCCATCCCGCCAATAGGGAATCTCGTCCAGGGTGAGGCCGCCGGCCAGCAGCGAGGATATGCGGGCAATGGGAAAGCCCGTGGCCTTGGATGCCAGGGCTGACGAGCGTGACGTGCGCGGGTTGATTTCGATCACCACAACGCGTCCGGTGGCCGGATCGTGTGCGAACTGGATGTTGGTGCCGCCGATCACCTCGATGGCCTCCACGATGGCGTAAGAGTAGCGCTGGAGACGCTCCTGAAGCTCGGGCGCAATGGTCAGCATGGGCGCCGTGCAGAAACTGTCACCGGTATGCACTCCCATAGGATCCACATTCTCGATGAAGCAGACCGTAATGATCTGGTTTTTGGCATCCCGCACCACCTCGAGCTCGAGTTCTTCCCAGCCCAGGACGGACTCTTCCACCAGCACCTGGTTGACCCGGCTGGCCGCCAGCCCTCGGGCGGCGACCGTGCGCAGTTCTTCGAGGTTGTAGACCAGGCCGCCTCCGGTACCGCCCATGGTGTAAGCCGGGCGGATGACCACCGGGAATCCCAATTCTTCCGCCACCCGTTCAGCGTCCGCGACAGCATTGACGATCTGGCTCGCGGGCATCTCAATCCCCAGGCGGTTCATGGTTTCTTTGAAAATCAGACGGTCCTCCCCCCGCTGAATCGCGTCGATATTGACGCCGATGATTTTTACGCCATACTCTTCGAGCACCCCCAGCTGATGAAGCTCCGAGGAAAGATTCAGGCCGCTCTGCCCGCCGAGGTTGGGCAGGAGCGCATCGGGTCGCTCTTTGGCGATGATTTCCGTAATCACCTTGGCGTTGAGCGGTTCGATATAGGTCGCATCCGCCATTCCGGGATCGGTCATGATGGTGGCCGGGTTGGAATTGACCAGAACGACTTCATAGCCCAGGGATCGCAGCGCCTTGCAGGCCTGTGTACCGGAATAATCGAATTCGCAGGCCTGTCCGATCACAATCGGGCCGGAGCCGATGATTAACACTTTGTGAATGTCGTCGCGTCTGGGCATGGATGCTCCTCCATATGAGGTTGGGTGGGTGTGAGAAACCACGTCAGTGGTCGAATCGGTCTATCGAAAGACTAAAATTAGAACTACTTAAAATTTATGTGGCGTAAAATGTAAAGCGTTTTATCGCCGACGTTTCTCGCCAGTGTTGCAACACGCCGGTCGATAATCATTTTGTATGCTTGACAGCGTGATTTAAGGCTGCTTGAATGGGTCGCCGGTATCGAATCACAAAGATAAAGCCTGCGAATTACGTGTTAGTTGAACTTAACTGTTCATCTGAATATCGGCCTGCCATCATCGCCAGCATCAGCGCTAACGGGGGGGAATGACTCATGGGGGGGGTATTCGGAACGGTTTCCCAAAACGACTGCATCAAGGATCTGTTTTACGGTATCGACTATCACTTCCACCTGGGAACCAAGCGCGGCGGGATGGCCGTTTGGAACGGCCGCCAGTTCGTCCGCACCATTCACAGCATCGAAAGCGATTATTTCCGATCCAAGTTCGAACCCGATCTCGTAAAATTCAGCGGCAACCTGGGGATTGGTGTCATCAGCGACAGCGACTCCCAGCCCCTGGTGATTGGCAGCCACCTGGGAACCTTTGCCCTTGTAACGGTGGCCCGCATCACCAATATGCCCGCCTTGACCGCTCAGGCTTACGGCCGGCACCAGCAGTTTTCCGAATCCACCAGCGGCGCCATCAACCCCACGGAACTGTTGGCCGCGCTGATATGCCAGGCCGATACATTCGAAGACGGCATCCGACAGGCGCAGGAACAGATCCAGGGTTCCTGCACCATGCTGCTCCTGACCCAAGACGGGATTTATGCCGCCCGTGACCGGCGGGGTCGCACCCCCCTGATCATCGGGGCCAAGGCGGATGGGTTCGCGGTGGCTTCGGAGTCCTGCGCCTTCCCCAATCTCGGTTTCGAGACCCGGCAGGAAATCGGGCCGGGCGAAATCGTCTTGCTTTCGCGCGACGGCATCGAACAGCGGCGACCACCGTTGGACACGATGCAGATTTGCAGCTTTCTGTGGGTCTATTACGGTTATCCCGCGTCCAGCTATGAAGGCATCAACGTGGAATCGGTCCGCTACCGTTGCGGCTGCGCCCTGGCCAAAAAGGATGACATCGTGCCGGATTATGCGGCGGGTATTCCGGATTCAGGCATCGGCCACGCCCTGGGTTATTCCCATTGCAAGCAGATCCCCTACAAACGCCCGTACGTTAAATATACGCCCACCTGGCCGCGCAGCTTTATGCCCCAAAATCAGAAAATGCGTGATCTGGTGGCCAACATGAAGCTGATCCCCCTGAAAAGCCTTATCGACGGACAGCGTATCCTGTTTTGTGATGACAGCATCGTGCGCGGCACCCAATTGAAAGACAATGTGGAAGATCTGTTCGCCAGCGGGGCGGCCGAAGTTCACATGCGCATCGCCTGCCCCACCCTGATTTACCCCTGCGATTTCCTCAATTTTTCGACCTCCCGCTCCACGCTGGACCTTGCCGGGCGGCGGGCCATCACCGAACTAGAAAACACCGAAGAACCCGATGCCGATGTCATGCATGAATATGCCACCGCCGGCACAGCGCGCCACCAGGCCATGGTCGAAAGAATCCGCAGTCGTCTGCACCTGACCACCCTGAAATACCAGACCATGGACGATCTCGTTCAGGCCATCGGTCTGCCCAAGGAGAAGCTTTGCACCCACTGTTGGGACGGCAGCAGCTATTTCTGAAAAAACCATATTTAAACCGAGGAAAGGCGATCGTCGTCATATCGCAACAGCCTGCGGAAGCCGATGCGTGCAACATATCAGAAGTAATCGAAGGGCAAGCCATACAGCGTTTTATTATCTATAATACTATATATTTTCAGTATGTTATAATTCGTTAAGCGCGTTTGCCGGTTTCCGGTGTAGAAGTATCCCTACATATTTCTCCTATCCATAAATATCAATTCCATCGTTTTTCTCCATTAATTCTTATCCTTACGGTATTTTAACATACTGGCACGGCCTTTGTATCACTTCTCATAACCAATCATCCCGCTATTTTTCCAACCGACGATGCCACACAGATCGATGGCGCGACGCATTCATTCGGTTGGACCATCTTCGAATGCCATGAATTGTGTCGCAGGCCCACAGAGGAGGTGTTATGAAAAAACGAATGTTAAGGTATCGTAGTTTAAGCGTGGCTTTCTATGTCGGCGTCTTTTTGCCCCTATCCGTTTACAGCATGAATATTGCTGCGGCGACTGTTCCGACAACCGAATCGACAACCGCTGTCGAGCGCTCTCATGATGCGTTTCCGATCGATCCTTACGCTTTTGATGATTGGCTTGATCAGGACGATTACGTCAACGTGGGTGGCCGTGGGGATGTTCTTTTTGAGATCAATCGGCATGATGTCCAAAGCAACGATGTTCCCGTGCCGACAATCGCCCTTCTTTTCCCCCTGGCCATGCTCCTGTTCCTTTCGCGAAGCCGCTGGCTAACCGAAAAGACGTGTAATTTTATGGCCTTCCCCGTCTTTTGACGATCATCGATATCTCCATTTTCAACAAAACCGCCATAATGACACACCCTTTGTAAGGTTCGGCGCTATTCGACGACTGACCAACAGGTGACGAGGAGCACACGCACGAACTCACGATGAAAAGGCGTTCTTTATGAGACCAACTGTTAAAACCGCCCTGTCTTCCCTGTTTATCCTGTCGTTTAGCCTGAGCGTGGTGTTTGACGCCGCCGTGGTCGTGCGTGCCGATGACAAGGTCTATATCGTTGATCGTACCGGAGAGCGCTGGGACATCACCCAGGCCGTATCCATCGGTTTCGATCCGCGCGGGTTTCAGTTCGGTATCGGCCGGGACAGCATCCGACCGCTGGATGCGTCAGACCTCGATGACAATGTTCGGGCGGTTGATTCGCAGACCCGGGTCATCGGCGTGAGTAACGGGCCCGATGCCCATGCCTATGTTGTTCGCACATTGACGCGCCACGAGATCGCCAATACGCACATTGGAGAGGTTCCCATCGCCGCGGCCTACTGACCGCTGGTGGATCTGGCCGCTGTGTACAGCCGGCAAATCGATGGAAGAGACCTTACCCTGGCGCCTTCCGGGTGGACCTACGATTATACCTTCGTCCTCTATGACAAGGAAACCAGCAGCCTCTGGTATCCCAGCGAAAAGGGTTTGATGAGCATTCAAGGGCACTTTTTCAACCGCATACTGCCTGAAATCAAATCCGAGGATACGAATATGGGCCAATGGATCGACAAGCACCCGCAAACCCGCGTTGCCCACTGAGCCCGCCAATATTATTCAATCCCGCCCATCGCCCGATGGGCCGCTCACCCCCAACGGCAGGCACACAGCGTCTGTTCTGAACCGGACCGTATCGACCGGACGCCATAACGCCATTTTCCTTGCCAATCCGTGTTCCGCCATTGAAATGCTCGCAAACATTTCTATTTTGGTAAAATGCGAACATTCCTGATTTCAATGCTGACCCTTGTGTTGGTCACGGCCTGTGGACCACGCTGGTACTATCATCATCTGGACTGGATGATCCCCTGGTACGTCGATGACTATCTCTCTCTGGATTCAACCCAGCGCAGCGCGTTGGAGATACGCCTGGCCCGCCAGTTGAACTGGCACTGCCGCACCCAACTTCCCGAATACGCCACCTTCCTGCGATCCGCGAGACAAGAATTCGAAAATCCCGATCAGACCGTCACAAGGGAACAGTTCGCTCACCATCTGGAAACCTTCAAGCGTTTTTGGAAAGACCTGATGGCCCGGATCGGCCCGGACGTGGCGGATATATTGATCACGGCCAGTGACGAGCAGGTTGATGAACTCTTCCGCAATATTGAAAAGGACAACCTGGAAGACCAACGCACCTATGTGGATCTTCCGGAGAACCAAATCTTTCAGAACCGCACGGATCGCATGGTGGAGCGGGTGGAGCGGTGGATAGGCGATCTGACCGACACGCAACAGGCGGCGGTTCAGCAATGGAGCCGGAATATTGGGGCGACCACGGATCAGTGGCTTGCCAATCGTCGACGCCAGCAGCAGGCCTTCCGGCAACTGATTGCCGCGCGTACGGTCGATCCCGCCTTTAAAGAAAAGTTTACCGCTTTGCTGGTATCGTCCGAGGTGGTGCGAACGAAAGCCTACCAAGCGCGCTTGGACCGCAATACCGGGTTTATGCTGGACCTGCTGACCGACATCGAAAAGACGCTGACCGACGCGCAACGGTCCCATCTACTGGCCTATCTAGAATCTCTGGCCGAAGATTTCGATGTCCTGGCCTGCGAGATCCCTCGAAAGGACGCACCCTGAGATGGGATTGGCGGGTATGGCGGCGCCCGGCCGGTCGAGGGACCCGCTTACAGATAGGGGGGGCGACCGCCATTGTATACCAGGCGCTGGTAGGTGCGATTGCGATTGAGTGGGTGGTGATGCAGGAATTCACGCACGTAGGGCGGGACCAGATCCGTTCTGAGATAGTTTCGGAAATCGGTGTTGACTTTCTGATCCGAAAAATTCCAACGGTCACCCGCCGATCGAAACAAGTCTAAAACACTGCATCCGCAAGCAAACGCCAGGTCGGCAAGATGCCGCTCGTCACCCACATCGTCCAGGGGGGCCAGGCGCTTTTCCAGGAAGATTTTGAGCAGGGCGTACGCCAGTGCCAACCCGAATAAGATCAATGCATTTATCATTTTTTTGACCTCTTGGCAGTTGTCATTCTGACAAAAGGTCGGTTCGGCGGGCGCACTTGTCAATAGGGTGCCGGGATAAGATAGGCGGGCTACGGCATCAGCCTTCCATAATCCGGCGCACGATCGCCTCGCCCAACGCGGTCGTTCCCACGGCCTTGGCCTTGTCCGGGGCGATATCGGCCGTAAGCAGCCCTGCCGCCAGGGTCCCGGCCACCGCTTTTTCGATAGCCTGGGCCGCGTCTTCCCGGTCAAAGCTGTACTTCAGCATCATGGCCGCCGATAAGATCTGGGCCACGGGATTGGCCACGCCCTTCCCGGCAATGTCCGGCGCCGATCCGCCCGCCGGTTCGTAAAGCCCGAATCGATTCTCATTCAGGCTGGCGGAGGGCAGCAGGCCCATGGATCCCGTCAGCATGGCACACTCGTCGGAAATGATGTCGCCGAACATGTTGCCGCACAGCAGAACATCGAACCGCTGCGGGTCGACGAGCAATTGCATGGTGGCGTTGTCGATGTAAAGATGATCAAGCGCGACGTCCGGATAATCCTGCGCCACTTCCTTCACCACATCGCGCCACAGCACCATCACCGTGAGGACATTGGCCTTGTCGATCGAGGTCACTTTTTTGCGCCGCAGGCGCGCAATCTCGAACGCGGTCCGGGCAATGCGCTCGATCTCGGCACGGGTATAGACCATGGTGTCGAACGCTTTTTCTTCCGGCCCCTGCCCTTCCCGGCCTTTGGGTGTTCCGAAATATATTCCCCCGGTGAGCTCCCGCACACACATGATATCGAACCCATCCTTCACAATTTCCGGTTTCAGCGGACTGGCGGCCGCCAGGGCCTTGAAGACGCGGGCCGGCCGAAGGTTGCAGAACAGGCTGAAATGTTTTCGCAACGGAAGCAGCGAGGCGCGTTCCGGCTGTTCCGCCGGCGGCAGGGATTCCCATTTGGGGCCGCCCACCGACCCGAAAAGAATGGCATCGCTTTTCTCACACAGCGCCAGGGTATCGGGCGGCAGGGCCTCACCATGACGGTCGATGGCGCATCCGCCGACATCCGCTTCCTGGTAGGTAAACGCAAAATCATATTTGGCCCGCACAGCGTCGAGAACCTTCAACGCTTCCCGCATCACTTCCGGTCCGATGCCGTCTCCCGGCAATACCGCAATTTTCTTCATCGCTTCATCCTGTCGTCATTTATCATGCGTCATTCAAATCAATCGCAACACGATAACCTATCAGGCAGTGCGTCGTACTATATGCCCGGCAGGAAATCAAAGCGTTTTGCCTGTCACAAAGAGCCCCCGGTAAAACCCATCATGCCCCGTGGTATCCGTAACAACATGCGGGTCACGATCCTCATTTTACGGCTTGCGGCGCCCGGCGGAAGCGGGCCCCTGCGGGATCAACCCGCAAAACAGGAGACACAGGACCGCCGCCAGCAACACCGTCCAGAACACTTCGGTCACCCCCTGGCCGACACTGGCCTGCACCCAGAGCCTGATATCGTCCGGCAACGCGGCTAAAACATCAGGACGCAAGAGCCCCTCAAGCTGGTCAAGCCCTTTGTCGGCCAGGCCGGGGGGCAGACCCTCCAAAAGCCCCCGGTCTTGGACCGCTTGGCTCAACTCGGCAAACCGCGCGGCGATGAAACTGCCCCCGATGCCGACGCCCACCGTGCCGCCCAGGGTTCTGGCAAACTGGTTGGATGCCGTGGCAACACCCAGGTCCTGCAAGGAGACCGCGGATTGCACCACCAGGAGCGTCGCCAGCGCCACGAAACCCATGCCAATGCCGATGATAAAAAAGGTCACAAAACTAAAATAGGTCGTCGTTTCCGGATTAAAGGCCAACGTCATGGCGCACCCGCCAACGAGGCACAAGGCCCCGGCCACAGCGACAAACTTCCGGCCCATGCGGTCGATCACCTGGCCCAGGGCGATAGACCCGATGGACCAGCCCAGGCTGAGGGACAGCATGGCAACCCCCACCTGCATGGGGGATTTACCCTGGACCCCTTGAATGAACAGCGGGGCATAGGCAAACATGGAAAAGATGGCAAAACTGCTCAGGAAAACGGCCGCATTGCCGGCACTGAAACCCCGGTTGCGAAACAACCCCATGGGCAGAATCGGGTCCCGGGCGCGTTTCTCGACCAGGATGAAGGCGGCCGTGCCGATGATAAACACGGCGAACAAACCGATGATGCGCGCCGACGCCCAGGGATAGGTCCGCCCCCCCAGAAGAAATGCAAACAAAAACGCCAGGATCGCCGTTGACAACGTGGCAACCCCCAGCAGATCCAAGGACACGTTCGCTTTTTTGGGTCGCAGCTCGACCAGGTAGGTTCCGATGCCCCACATGGACACGGCGCCCAGGGGGATGTTGATAAAGAAAATCCAGCGCCATGAAAAATACGTCACGATAAACCCGCCCAGGGTCGGCCCCAGTACACTGGCAATACCCCAGATGGAACTTGCCAGGGAAAGGGTGCGGCCTCTGGTTTCCGGTGACGATACGTCCGCCAGAACGATATAGACCAGTGCGAATATCCCCCCGGCCGCAATACCCTGTATGACCCGTGCCATAATCAAGGTGACCATGTTCACGGCGCACCCGGCGGCCGCTGAAGAAAGGCTGAACAATACGATCGACCCGATAAACAGGCGGCGGGTTTTAAACAGATCGGCGAGTTTTCCGAAAATGGGCAGGGAGACGGCACGGGCCAGGAAATAGGCCGAATAGACCCAGCTGTAGAGCTGCAGCCCGCCCAGGTCGGCAACGATCGTGGGCATGGCGGCCGACATGACCAGGGCATCCAGCGCCCCCAGAAACAGTGCCAGGAGTGCCGACCCGATAACGGTCACGCGCTGGGCAGGTGGTAGCGACACGTCCGGGAGTCCTTTCCTGTACCGGGAGCTAAGCGTTCGCGCCAGCGACCGACGTTAAAAACCTGCCTCACGGCAACCCCTTGCGCGATGGCCTATCTTGTCGGTCCCCCTGCTTCTACCAGAACACGGACGCATTGCCAATTGGTTCAGGTCGAAGCGGCTTATCGGTCCTATCCAATCCCTCTCTTTCCCTCGCTGACGCTGAATGGTATGGTGCCCCTGCGATGATTTTCCGGGGCGGATGGCCCCGACCACCTGCAGGAGCGTACGACCATGTCCCTGATGAAGCTGTTTTCCGGCCCAACCCCTGAAAAACTGGAAACCAAGGGCGACACCCTGTTTGCGTCCGGCCTGTGGGGTCAGGCCAAGCAGGCCTATGAACGCGCCCTCCACAAACTTGAAAAAGCGCCGGAAACGGAGCCAGGCCGGCAGCGACAGCTTCAGGACAAGATCCGGCAAGCATGCGACGCCCTGGCGCGTGGTCATCAGGAAGATGCCCTGAACTATCTCGACGGCGGCTATGCGGATGAAGCGCGCGCGGCCTTGACCCTGGCCCTGGAAATCAGCAGCGATGCGAGATTCCGGGATGAATTGACAGAGCAGCTTGCGACCCTGAACGCCCGACCCGAGGCCGATTATGAGGCACTCGAGATGATGCCGGTTGAAGCGCCTGCCCTGGATGACAGTGAAATGACATCCGGTCCGGCCGTATCGAAAGATGAGTATTTCCAGGCCCTGTGCCATACCCTGCCGGAAGAGGTGGGGGAAGCCTATCAAGGCTATGGCGAGGACTTCATCGACGGCTATATCGCGCTCAACAATGGTGATTTCGATACCGCCATAACGCAACTGGAACGGGCCATGGCCGTCACCCCTCAGCCGGACAGCTTTATCCCCCTGGAGCTTGCCACCGCCTATGTGAACAACGGCCGGCTGGATGAGGCCCGGGAACTGCTGGAACAGGTTCGCATGCATCACCCCGAAGCCCTGCCGGCCTACCAGTTGCTGTGCGACATCTACTGGGAGCAAGGTGAAACAGCACAGGCCGAAGCCCTGCTGGCATCGCTTCCGCCCCACCTGGCACAGTCCAGGGCGGTCATGCACTTGCGGGGTGAAACCCTTTACCGGGCCGGTCATTTTGAGCAGGCCCGCGATTTCTACCGTCATTTTCTGGCAGCCTATGGCTGGGACGACGGCATGGCACGGGAACTCGCGAAAACCCACGAGGCCTTGAACGAGCGCTCCGAGGCACGGGAACAATACCGGCAAATCATGGGCCGTTGCAGCAGCTGTCACACCCGCGTCGATCCCGAGATCAAACACAAGTATGCGGAGCTCTCCTTTGCCGGGGGCCATCGAGGATCGGACGTGCTTGAGCTTTATCTGTCGTTGGCGCGGGAAATCCCGGCCAATGCCGCCGTCTATTTCGACCGCATCAGCCAGATCTATTTCTCCCAGGGCAATGCCGCCGAGGGAGAACGTTTCCGCGCCTTTGCCCTGCGCGCCCGGGCCGAGCGGAACCTAACGCCATTATCCTGAAGGACGTAATCCGCCATGGTAGAAGAGGAAAAGAAACGCCGCTTGAAAAAGCTGATCGTCATGGCCTTTGCCATTCTGGCAGCGCTTGTGGGAGCCAGTTATCTTGTCTACAGCCTTCTGGCCAGCGGCCGGATGCATCCTCTGGGAATGCTTTTGCTGGCGGCCGTCATATCCATCGCCATCCCCATGATCCGCTCCAATTTCTTCCCCAGCGATCGGGATTGTGCGACGGAATATGCCTTTCACGAACAACGCCTGGAAAAAGAAATTATTCAGCAGGTCAGTGACACCCTCGGCCCGGATGCACTCAACCGGCTTTTTTCGCAACCGGATCACTATCGCGCGTCGGCCGGTGAATATGTCGAACAATTGCTGGAACAGGAGGATGTCCGCCAAAACCCGGATCTGCATTTTGCCCTTCTAATGTCCCTGGCCCGCTTTCATGAAAAGAACGGCGACCCCCAGTCCAGCATTCCCCTGATAAAAACCGCCCTTGCGATCAGGCCGCAGCACTTTGTGGCCCGGATGCACCTGGCGGGAAATTACGAATGGATCGGATCTCCTGAAGATGCGCGCCGACACTACCGGTTACTGCTGGAGCACCCTGAAACGCTTTCAGGCGCCATGAAAAAAATGGTGGCCGTCAGGATTAAAGGCTTCCTGGATAAATAGACACGGCGATTTACTTCCCTGTCATAAACAGCCACGCGCTAAAAATAAGGAATCTCCATGCCGCAGCGTTGATAAACCCAGAGAAACCGCCCTGGTCATCGGATCGGGTATCGGCGGTCTCAGCGCGGCCGTCATTCTGGCCACCCTGGGTTTTGACGTCACCGTTATTGAAAGAAACGCGCAGCCCGGCGGCATGCTGCGAAGCTTTGTGCGCAAGGGCGTGCACTGCAACGTGGGACTGCACTATCTGGGGGCGCTGGATCAGGGGCAAATCCTGCGGCGCTGTTTTGATTTCCTTGGCATCACCGATCATCTGCCGCTGGAACGCATGGGTTGCAACGCACCGGTCGACCGCTATTATTTTGCAAACCCGGCCAATGGTCCTGCTCAGTTTGACATGCCGGTGGGGCTGGATGCCTATGAAACCCATCTTAAAGACGCCTTTCCGGCCGAAAACGCGCCGATCAAGGCCTTCATGGAACAGTTGCGCGCCAGCGCCGCAGATTTTCATCGCCTCGGTTTTCTTTATGAACCGCAGCCCATGGCCAACCTGATCGAACAAACCGAACCCCTGTGGGCCTTTTTAGATCGCGCCGGGTGCTCGCCCGGGCTCAAAAGCGTTATCAGCGTGCCGTCCGTATGGATTGGCGTGCCGGCGGACCAGTGCCCCTTGTTTTTTCACACCATGATCCTGGCCAGCTATCTCTTCTCGTCCTGGCGGTTGCAAAGCAGCGGCACCCATATGGTGGACGTCCTGCATCAGCGCCTGACGGCATTGGGCGGAAAACTTGTGACGGGGCATGCCGCCCGGCGCATCGATATCCGCCAGGGTCAGGTAGCGGGCGTTATACTTGACAATGGTGAGCCGATCGCCGCCACCCGGGTCATTGCCGCCATCCATCCCAAAATCGTGCTGGATCTCCTGGCCCCGGAAGATGTCAAACCCTCCTACCGGCGCCGCATCACGGGGCTGAAGGACACCGCCGGAATGTTCGCGGTCAATGCCCTGGTACCCCGCAACGGGCATCAGCCCATCGACCACAATATTTTTTCGATCCGGACCAAACAAAATGGCGCTGTCGACGATCTCATCTATCTTCAATTAAGGCCATGCGAACGCCCCGGATATCTTCTTCTCTCCCTGCTGACTTCCGGCCACGATGCCTTGTGGCAGCCCTGGCAGCACACCCGAACCGGAAAGCGCGGCGAGGACTACAACCGCCTTAAACAATCCGTGGCGCGCAAGCTGATCCGTGCGATCGAACCCATCACGGGCGCCTTCAATGATATGGAACTGCTGGATGTCTACACGCCGCTATCCATCCGGGATTGGGTCAACAGCCCCAATGGATCGGCTTACGGTGTCATGCGTTCAAGCCGCCAGTTGCTGTCCGCCGCGGTCCTGAACCGCACCGCGGTCAAAGGGCTCTACCTGGCCGGCCAGAGCGTTATGGCGCCCGGCATCCTGGGTGCCATTCTCGGGTCACTGGCGACGGTTAAGTTCATTATCGGACCGGAACGATTCAACCGGGAAATCCGACTATAGGGACGCCCTTAACTTATACCAGCCTAACGCCTTCTATCGCGGCAATCACAACTCCTTTTCAGCCGACCTCCTGACTGATGCCATGCTGAGAAGTTTGTTCACGCGACCGACTGCGGTATAGTTCATGGATCTCTCACAGCAAGTGGTTGCTTTGGATTTTAAGGATTATTTGGAAAGACTTGCGTTGGTTGCTCCCACGGCAACCACGTGATGTGTCTGGGCTGGAGATGTCAAATATGACCAAGGGGGCGTCGATAAGAATATCGCATATTGGCGGGAGGTCGGCTACTATTTATTCGTGTGGACCACGTTGATAGGAGATCCATTGTCCGGTGAGATGCCTGTTTGATCACTGGTGGAAGATCGAAGAAACCAGGGATGCGGATCAGGCCGCAAACAGATAAAACCCGATGGCTTTGGCATTCGGGTCCGCCGGACCTGTCGGCGTGAATTCGGCACCCAGCTCCGACCCGTCAATTCTGCGGACCACACTTTCCTTGCGAATCTTTGATCGCTTGGTATCGTCAAGCTGGAATTGGACCATGAGTTTGTCCCCGATGCGGAGCGCCTTATTTCCGCTGAGGCGCATCTTGACACCCGTGCGGGACAGGTCCAACACGGCCATTTCGCCCCTTCCCACATGCCGGCTGCCGGGTGTCTGGGAATAGGTGCCCTGGAAATTGACGACCTTCCGAAAATGACGCCGCCGTTCCAGTTCCGCCGGGTAGTGAACGCCGCAGGGGCATTTGATCTTTATTCGTACGACGCGTGCCATATAGATAAATGGCTCGGCATCGATGGTCCGGCTGCGCTCACACGCCGGGCAGGCCAGCGTGGCCTTGTTATCGTCGTTTACAAATACTTTTTTCATGGTATGCACCTGTTTGCTGAAATTATCATTCATCGATCACCGGCATGTGAGCGGAATGGGGGGTGGCGAAACCCGAGCAGAAATCGAACCGTATCCACCCCTTTCACACCGCTCCTGCAAAACGGATCGTTAAATAGAATTATCGACAGTCCGGAAATATACTTGAGGACAAATAATGCCGGTTTCAATGGGCGCCGGATTCGCTGAGTGAATCCTCAACCGGCTGATGGGCTCAGGCGGGAGCATGAGACAGGCTGAAGGAAAAGATGCGGAGGTCTATTCGAACTGTTTCTTAAAAGCCTCAAACGCCTGCTGCAATTCCGAGAAATCATCCCGCAGCCGGCCGACTTCATTTTCTAACTGGTCAAGCCGATTCACTTTTTCAAGCGCACCGCCATCGGCAGGGGCGTCCTGTTCCGCAACGGGCGGCTCCGACACGTCGCCCAGTAAATGGGCGTAGCGTGATTCCTTGTGGCCGGGAAGACGCGCCTGACGCTGGACAAGTCCCCATTCAGTTAGCGTTGACAGCGTTTCGTCGACCGCCTCCAGGCTGTCGAAAACGCATAACCGGCCGGTCCGGCCACGAATCTCGCCGACGGTCTGGGGCCCCCTCAGCATCAACACACACAGGACGGCCGCTTCCCGGGGAACGAGGTTGTGCTTCTGTGAAAACAGTTCTTCGTATTTGGGGACACGCCCCACCCTGCTCTGGTTGACCAGGTTTTTTTCTGCCAGTTCATCCAAAACCGCCTGTACGTCATATTCGTCATAGGCCACCACCGGATCACGGCTTGACTTCTGATTGCAGGCGTTGGTGAGGGCATTGAGGGAGAGCGGGTAGTAATCCGGCGTGGACAATGCCTTTTCCATCAGGCTGCCTATGATCCGGATCTCGGTGTCGGTCAAAATCGTCGCCATTTTGCATCTCCTTGAGAGGATGACTGCGTTCAACTACCCGAGTGAAACGATTTAGGCCTGCATCACGCGGTTGCGCCCCGCCCGTTTGGCGTCATACAGGGCTTTATCGGCACGCCGGATCATCGATTCAAGCGTCACATCTTCTTCCTTGAGATCGGTTAGCCCGATACTCACGGTAAACCGGATGGGACTGTTATCGGTCCCGACATCGACACGCGTGTTCGCCACGCGATCCCGCAGGCGTTCGGCAACACGGACGGCATTGGCGGCATCGGTTTCCGGAAGAACAGCAGAGAATTCTTCGCCGCCGGTGCGTCCGAAGATATCCGTGACCCGGAATATGTTATGGCACGTGTCCACAAATGTTTTCAGCACGGTATCACCGGCAGGATGGCCATGGGTATCGTTTATTTTCTTAAAATGGTCCATGTCCATCAGCAAGACCGCAAAATGATGGCCATAGCGCTGGTGCCGCAGGAATTCCTGCCGCGCTTTCTGAAAAAACCGGCGGCGGTTGAAAGCCCCGGTCAGGAAATCGGTGGTTGCCAGCCGGCGAAGTTCCGCTTCCATATGACGCCGCCCGGTGATATCGTTTCCAACGCTTAAAATCTCCACGATGCGGCCTTCGGCATCGGTAATGGCCCGGTTGGTCCAGTATATCCACACCCGACGACCGTCCCGGACAACATTTTCGTTCTCGTTGTTCCGAAACCGGTCGGGGTCCTCCTGAATCTGGTGCATCAAATCAGCAAGGTCGCGCTGCGAAATACTCTCGTTTTCCGGGACAATGCTTCCCACGACATTCTCCCCGATGAGTTCTTCGGCTTCATAACCGAAAAATTTCAACCCATAAGGATTCATGAAAACAATTTTGCCTTCTGCGTCCCATCGCAGAATGATGCTGTTTACACTGTCCACAAGGGTTCGATAATTCTTCTCGCTTGCGCGCAGCGCCCCTTCCATTTCGCGGCGTTCGGTAATTTCGGTTTGAAGGCGCCGGTTGGTCTCGATGAGTTCCGCGGTACGCTCCCGAACACGGGCATCCAACTCATCGCGCGCGGTTTCCAGCGCCTTTTCGGCATGCAGCTTTTCGTGCAACAGATCGTCCAACTCGGATTTGATCACGCTGATGGCATCGTAAACAGGCGCGAAAGCACTGTTGGCTTTGACGGCTTTCGAAAGGGACAACCCGTCCCGCTCCCAGTCGATGCTGCCGATATATTCCAACAAATGTTCGACAGGATCGGTCGTTTCCCTGGCGCCGTGTCCCGATATCAAAGACGTCTTACGTCGGGGGGCATCGTTTCCTCGGGCGGCCTTGGTTTCCATCGCGGTAATCTGCAAGGCACTGTCCAGGTCTTTTGCCACGTGGACCGGAAAAGGCAAAATGAACCGTGAAAAATTAGCTACGGCCGCCATAAACGGATTGAGTCCGTAAGCGATATACCCTTGCAGCCGCATCTTGCGGTGCCAGGCGGAAATCGAATCCAGGTAGTATTTGCGCGCCCGCCGGCCCACACGGCTCAGTCCGTGAAAACCGGCGATAATATAGTGAGGGTCCTGCGGCTCCAGCAGCGATCGGTATACGCGATCCCGCATGGCAATCAACTTGGGCAAATGGGTGTCCCGGAAAAAACCCTCCGAAACGGTATGCAGAATACGGCCGTCAATAATTTCAAAAGCGATGCGAAACCCGTCCAAATCCAGTTGCCAGTCAGCACGCCGGAGGATGGTATGCTGAATTCCATCGCGCGATCGATAATGAACGAGCGTGTTGTCCTTGGGCAGACGGCTGTCCGAGGCGGTCGCGTTCGTCTCATTTAAGAGCGCCATCGCCTGGCCGATGGCATCCGGATAGTCTTTGGCGATATGAACATCAAACGGAATCATATTGAGCCGTTTGCCCAGTTTGGTGCTCATGCGCAGCATGGGCGAAAGGCCATAAAATATGACACCGGTCTGGTGCCGGCGCTTGAGCATGCGCCTGATAAATCGCCGGCGGCCATCCAGGGTGGTCCCGCCGAGATGGGTATAATCCAATATGTGAATGTATGGGCGGCTGCCGAAGTGCTCCTCGATGATGGCATCCGTAAAATCAAATGCTTTGCGAACGCCTTCGAGGGTGGCCCGCCCGCGGTTATGGGTAAGCAGGATGCGTCCACCGATGATTTCCGCGGTGATCGAAAAGCCCCGCTCGAATTTGACACGGGTCCACGCCGGCCGCCGTTGGACGCTCCACCCCGAGATGGGGCAGATTCTGTCAGATTCGTCTCCCGCCGACAGGCTGATCGCGGTTGCGTCATCATCACAACCATCCGTCTGTTCCGGCGGATCGAATTTTTCACGACCGGCATCGGTCATGGATCACTTCTCCTGGTGATACTTGTCTTGTAACCTGAAGCCCCGACGTCAATGGCGAATACCGTGCAGGACGGCGGTGTCCTGGTCCGCGGGCATCACCGCCAATGCGCGGCCAACCATGCCACCCGTTTCACAGGCGCCTATATCCTAACACAATTCGGAGGGCGGCTCCAGCCATGCCATACAGTGCCAATCGGGCTTGACCCGTCTATGGGTTCACAGTGTAGTCCCTATCGATCTGTTTTAACCCCGAAGCAAAGGAGAAATTGATGGAACACTTTCATTCGAAACGCAGTGTGCAAACGGGTGTCATGACGTTGGCGGCATCCCCCCGGCAGGTATTCCCCCTGCTTTGTCCGAAAAGGGAATACGATTGGATACCGATCTGGCAATGCCGCATGATCTATTCGGATACGGGCTATGCCGAAGATAACGGCATCTTTTTTACCGATTTCCGTGAAGACCGGGGGCCGGAATGGTGGGTCGTCACACGCTATGAACCCTGTCGCGCCATCGAATTTATTCGTCTGGCACCCGGCCTGCGCATCACCCGGCTGGATATCCATCTGGCGGGTGACGGGCCCGACCGCACGATTGCCACCTGGACCCAGACCATGACGGCCCTGAGCCCGGAAGGCAATTCCTATATTGATCACTATGGGGATTCGTCCTATAGCCAGGAAATCAGGATCATCGAGGAAATGCTCAATCACTACCTGCAAACCGGCACCATGCTGAATGCTGCCGGACACGGCGCTCAACATGACATGCCGCCAGAATGAGCCATCGATCGCATGTGATCGGCATGCCCCATCGGCGGATCAAAGAAGGGCTCGACCGTGACCACCATCAGTCGGCTGGCTAAACAGTTCAAGTTGTCCCGCAGCACCCTGCTGTATTACGACCGGATCGGACTGCTGCGGCCCTCGGGCCGCAGCCCGTCCAACTATCGCCTCTACACCGACGCCGACCGCCAGCGGCTGGAAGAAATCTGCCACTATCGACGCATCGGACTGTCGCTAAAAGCCATTCAGCAGATCCTTGATTCACCGGGTGACAGCCTGAAAACCATTCTGGAAAAACGCCTGCGGGAGGTCGACCGGCAAATTCAGGCCCTGCACAACCAGCAGCAAGTTATCCGCAACCTGATCGGCAACCCGTCCTTTAGCGACATGCCGTCCAGCCTGAGCCGCGAAAAGTGGACAACGCTCCTGCGCGCCGCCGGCATGACCGATCAGGATATGCTCCACTGGCACATCGAATTCGAACGGCTTTTCCCGGATGACCACCAGACGTTCCTGGAATCCCTGGGCATTCCACAGAAGGATATCCGCACCATCCGCGCCTTCTCCCGCCCGGACGACACGTGATCGTTTGCCATTGCGGCGAAGGCGGCGGTGTCGTAATTACAAAATGGGCTCTTTTGCGTCCCGTCATGCCGGACACCGATCCGGCATCCAGTGCTGTAACACCTGGGAAAACAACTGGATTCCGGGTCAAGCCCGGAATGACGTAAACCTGTAAAATGTTGCTTTTTTAATTGCGACACCGCCTGGAAGGCCGGAACCTCCTCCAAACACGACGCAGAGACACCACAAACTCAATCCGCGAGTCTTGCGGCCAGACGCGCCACGCGTTCCCCCAACTTGCGGCCATTTTCCATGGTCTTGTCATCCGGGGCACCGACACAGGCCGTGCCGTAGTGCCCCGTTGCCGCCATGGGATCGCCGACAATGATCATGCCGTATATCATCAGGGCCTGGATAATCGAAAACAGGGTGGTTTCCTTGCCGCCGGTGGCATCCCCGGCCGTGGCAAAGGCCGCCCCGACTTTGTTTTCCATCTTTTTGCGCACACCGACGAAATCGTCGAACACGCCCTTGAGCGCCGCCGCCATGGTACCGAAATAAACCGGCGATCCGGCAATAATGCCGGCCGCCGTGACAAAATCATCCTTCTTGACGTCATCCGTCGTTTTCAATATGGCTGTCGCCCCATCGACCTGCGCCACACCCGCGGCAATGGCCTCCGCCAAACGACGCGTGTTGCCGCCCTTGGAATAATACAGAACTAAAACATTCATGCGCTTATCTCCTTGCTTGAAATGACAACCGATGGACTGACGCGATTTTAAGACGATAACAATCCTTGTCAAACCAGTCGATCTTCATCCGCGAGCGACAAATCAAATGATCACGGCATTGGGCCTGACGCCGACGGGCTTTCGTATGGCCGCCGCAATAGTAAGGATCTCTAAAATATCATTTGGGACGTTTACCAAACCGTCCTAATGCTCCCTGGAAAATCACCGATAATACCTCCCAGGAAGAATTCCTATTAAATATGGAGGTCAGAATGACTGCTGCCATCGCTTCACCCAACACCCTTGAACTGTATCCTTTTACCCCGTCCAGTCTTTCCGGGCAGGAATTCCAGGCCTCCCAGAGCCTGCGCCTGGCCGCTGTATCGGAAGTCAGCAAGGACATCACGCTTCATACCAAAGAAGGCGACACCGTGACGCTTTCCATGGACCGGGAAACTGTGGCGGTCTATGGGCGGGATGCCCGCATGGCCGTCGGTCAGCAATATGCCGCAAACGCCGATGGGGATCAATTCGCCCAGGAACGCATCTCCGCCGAGACCCGGGAGTGGTTCGGTTTTGAATCCAGCCAGGAAATCACCGTGACCGTCGAAGGCGACCTCAGTCGGGAAGAGATGCAGGATATCCGCAAAGCCCTGCGCCGCATCGACCGGTTGATCGGCAAATCCTTTGGGCTGCAAGCGGGCGGACGGAGCGGACATGGACCGGCAGGCCTGGCACGACTGGGCACACTGGCCGGCATCGAAGTGGATGTCCGTCAGTCCCGGACGATCCTGGCCGCCCAATCCACCAGCATCTCCGCATTGACCTACGGCGCTGACCGCCGGACGACTGCAAATCCAGCGCAACCATTGGAAACCACTGTTCCGGCATGGCAGGCCACCGCCGATGAAGCCGCCGCTATCGTGGAGGAAACCGGCATCGATCCTGAGCACTTCATCGATCCGCTGCGCGATCTTTTCGGCCACTGGGCACGGAAAATGAACCGCCGCCATTCCGCCTTCAATCAGATTTTGAAGATGATGGCATCAGCGGTCACGCATCGCCTGGAACCCTTTGCGGGAAATGGGGCTGTTCAGTCCTAAACAATCTTGGTCGGTCACGCATCCGAGGACTGGTGGATGTCGATGATCTTGGTGTGCCGGTCATAGTCGAGGGTTTTGTAGCGGGTGATTTTCTGCAGTTTGCCGGTGATGTCGGCGATGCGTTCGACCTGCTCGAGAATCTGCTCCGCCAGGCCGTAGTGCTTATCGCTTTCGGACAGGTCGACCATCATGAGTTCGGCGTAACCCGAGATCACCTGGAGGGGTTGGTTGAGTTCGTGGCAAACCGCTCCCGCGGTCTCCAGAACCCCTTGAAATTTTTCCTTCTGGGCGCGCTCCCGGGCGGCGCGGTTTTTTTCCGTCAGGTCCTGCATCGCGCCGACGCTGCCCGCCGTTTCAAAGCCTTCGCCGGATACGCGCGCCGTGTTAAACAGAAAATCCCGGCGGCGGCCGTCCGCGCAGGGAATTTCCGCCTCAAACGCTTTGCTGTGAGCAGCGTTGCGTTGCAGGCAGTCAACCAGTTCGCGCGGGATCTGTCCACCCAGGTCCTCGGCTTTGCGACCGATGATGCGATCCCGCGTGAGCCCGACAATGTCTCTGGCAAAGGCCTGGTTGCAGCCCCGGAAGACACCGTCCACGTCTTTGAAAAAAATAGGGTTGGGGATGGTGTTGATGAGGGTGTCCATCAGTTGAAGATAACTGCGCAGTTTTTCCTCGGTGCGTTGTTTAAGATCCGCCTCGCCTTCATGGTGAGACTCAAGATCCTGATAATATTTATGTTTGGATTGGGCGGTGCGGCTCAATCGCTCCAACCGCCCGCGCAAACGGGAGGTTTCCCGGGCCAGCCAGCAAGCCGCTGCGGTCGGCAGCAGAATCAGCAAAACGATTATCCAGATGTCCATCGAACGACCCTTACCACTTGTCTTCCGTGAATCCTTCGGGCCTGACAATCTCCAATCGTTGCCACGCCCCCGTCACAGCCCATCATGGCTACCAGAATAGGTCTGCCTTGTAAACCATATCTCCCTCAAATAAGGACAAAATTCCCCATTTCCGGCTAACGCCGCGACAGGTGGCATCGTTTCTGGTCATCCCGGCTAAAGTCGCATCGTGGTCCGGCCGATGACAGGTTCAGACGCGCCGCTTGCCGGTGGGCAGACGACCGGCGGTGGGGTTGACAACAGGGTTCGGTTTTACGCCAAGGCGGGACGACGGATGGTCGTTCCCGCCTTTGTTGTTCGGCTGGGCTCTACCCTTCGCATCAGCGTGGCCGGACACGCGCGGTCGGTCGTGCCTGCAAAGGGTCTTCGGGCCAATGGTGTTTAGGATAACGCCCCTTTAATTCCTTTTTCACCTCCGGGTAGCTGTTTTTCCAGAAGCCGGCCAGATCCTGGGTGATCTGCGCCGGACGCCCGGCCGGGGAAAGCAGGTGAATCAACAAGGCCTGGCGTCCCTCGGCAATGGTCGGGGTCTCGCGGGCACCGAACATCTCCTGAATGCGCACCGCCAGAACGGGGATTTCCCCGCTGTAATCGATGGGACGGCGCGACCCGCTGGGAACGACCAGGTGGGTCGGCGCCAGACGTTCCAGGCGCTGCTGTTGCCGCCAGGGCAGATGGCCATGCAAGGCCGCGCTCAAATCCATGCGCCTTATATCCTTGAGACGGGCAAAGCCGCCGAGGTAAGGCCTGAGCCAGTTCTCAAGCGTTTCCACCAGCCCGGCATCCGAAACATCCGGCCATGCTTCGCGGTCACCCAACCGACGAAGAAAGAGGACGCGCGCCTGCCAGTTCCGCAGCGTTTTGGTCCAGGGCAGGCAACTCAATCCGGTCGAACGAATACCTTTCAGAAAGGCGACTTCGCGGGTTTCCGCATCGATGACCGTCAGGGTCTCGGTTTTGAGACACAACGCCCCCAGTTTCAAAAGCCGTTCCGCCAGAACGACCTGCCGCTCGGCATCCCAATCCACCCTTTCGACCCACTGCATTTGCGGTCCGAATCGATCGTGAAGGTCGGCGGCGGTTAACGCCGCTCCAAGGAAGATGCGGGCTTCCCGTCGATCACCGTCCAGCGTCGCCGCCACCAGATAGTCGGCCGCGGCGAGCGGCTCGGCCGGATCCAGAAAAGCGCCACGGCCCCCGGACAGGAGAAATCGGCCCCGCTGTCCTCCCCGGCCCTGGGCGATGCGATCGGGATAGGCCCATGCCAGGAGGGAACCGGCCATCTTGGCGTCATAAGATTTGCGCTTGATGGCCAGCCGGCGGCAAAGATTATCGGCCACTCGCCTAACCCTCTGGCAGGCCTCCGGATCCACCATGCCCACGTCCGTATCGAAACGCCTTGCCCGATGAAACTGCGACAGGATTTCAAGTCGTGGATGAAGGTCGGCATCGCGTTCGCCGGGCCCCAAACGGAGAATATCCCGTTCGCTCAGCAACGCGGCCAGGTCGCAGGCCAAGTCCCCTGCGCCGATGGACACCGCCATGAGGACCATGTGAGCCAGTCGGGGATGCAGGGGCAGCGTTACCATTTCACGACCATGATCGGTGATATGCCCTGATAGGTCTATGGCGCCCAGATCCGCCAAAAGTTGGCCGCCTTGCTGCAGGGCCGCCGGGGACGGCGGATCGAGCCAATCGAGGGTGGTCGCATCCGTGACGCCCCACAGCGCCAGTTCCAGCACCAGCGGCGCCAGGTCGGCCTCCAGAATGGCCGGCCGCGCTTGGGTCACAAGACCCGCATGCTGCTCCCGGGACCACAGGCGAAAACATGTTCCCGGTGCCGTGCGCCCGGCCCGGCCACGCCGCTGATCAACCGAAGCGCGCGTGGCCGACACGGTCACCAGTCGGGTGAGACCACTACCCACATCGAAGCGCGGGACGCGGCTCAGTCCGCTGTCCACCACGACCCGGATCCCTTCGATGGTCAGACTGGTCTCGGCAATGGAGGTGGCCAGCACGATTTTATGCTGCCCGACCGGGGATGGCGCGATGGCCCGCTGCTGCATCTCCCGGGACAAATTGCCGTAAAGCGGGGCGATACGCCATTCCGGTCCGAGCGCAGCCGCCTCCAGACGTTTCACGGCGTGCCGGATTTCGGCCGCTCCGGGCAGAAAAACGAGTATGCTGCCGCACCCCTCCGCTACGGCGTGGCGAACTGTTGCCGTAACCGCCGCCGCCACCTTCTCCCCCGGTCGCAGGCCGCGATACCGCGTTTCCACCGGGAAGGACTGTCCGCGGCAGGTCAGGACAGGCGCCTTGTCCAGGAGTTCGGCCACCGGTTCCGTTTCAAGCGTGGCCGACATAACGAGCAGCCGCAGGTCGTTGTTGAGCACACCCTGGATATCACGGCAGAGCGCCAGCGCCAGATCCGCCTCGAGGCTGCGCTCGTGATACTCGTCAAAAATAACCAGCCCCACATCGGAAAGAGCGGGGTCGGCCTGCAGCATGCGTACGAGCACCCCCTCGGTAACGACCTCGATCCGACCCTCCGGGCCCACCCGGCTGTCCATCCGGACCCGGTAACCAATCGTTCGCCCCACCGGTTCGTCCAGCAGGTCGGCCATCCGGAAGGCTGCGGCACGCACCGCCAGCCGGCGCGGCTCGAGCATGATGATCCGTCGGCCCTGCAGCCAGGAAGCATCCAGCAACGCCAGCGGTACGCCGGTCGTCTTGCCGGCGCCCGGCGGCGCCTGCAAAACCGCGTTGTGGTTCCGGTGAAGAACATCTTTAAGGTCATCGAGAATGTCGGTGATCGGCAGGAATCCCATCGCATCCAGTCTGTTGGTCATCAGGTGTGCTAAAAGTACCATGGGTGACCGGCCCGAAAACAGCCGGAAGAACCTTAAACGCGGGGATCCCAAAGAAATTCAGCGTGCTGATTCGAGATCTCATCCTTGAGGTGAGATCCTCCGGAATGGTCCACATGGCGGGCGGTTTCGATGGGCGAGCCTAATTCTGGACGGATGCAATCGCTTCCGCTTCGGTTTCACAGATGTTGACATAGCGTGTGACGCCCAGCATTTCGAATATGGTCTTGAGGTTCATCGATAAACCGGTGAAAGCGACTTTCAGGTGGGCCTGCCTGAAATCGTCCAGAACCTGGGTGAGCGTGGTCATGCCGGCACCGGTAACGGCCACACCGGGATCGAAGCTGAACACAGCCCCGTTACGGTTGCTTGCGATGGCCTCGCGGGTCAGGGCTTTCAGTCGGGACTCCGGCGCGCCCAAAAGCGTCCCCTTCACGACCATCACCGCCACGTTCTGCAACGTCTTAAGCGTCAGCTGCTCCCGTCCGGCTTGATCATCCTGCAAGCGCAGATTGGCACGCGTCAAGGCGGATTCGAGGGCTTTGCGTTCGATTGGTTTATTAATAAAGTCAGTTACTTCCAAATTCAAAGCTTGTAGGACCAGGTCCATGTCACCGTGGCCCGTGATGACCACAACCTCGGTATCGGGGGCCCGCTTCTTGATGGCTTTGATGACCTCAAATCCGTCCATCACGGGCATTTTCAGGTCGGTAAAAACAATGGCGGGGGTCTCTTTCTCCATAATTTTCAGGCCGCTGATACCGTCTTCGGCAGTCAATACCCGGTACCCGTAGGCACTCAGAAAAAGGCGAAACATGGTAAGTGTGGGTGTTTCGTCGTCGATGACCAGTATGGTCTGCATAAGCGTGGTCTCGGCCGTCGGGTTTGAGGAAGCCGCTGAATGCGCGGCGCTGGATGGAACACGATCGTATCTGAAAATGCTTTTTTTGTCATGCATTCTTTTTTTTACCAGGGAACGCGGCCCGGCATAGCCGGCCGGAGAGGGCCGCGGCAGGCGGGATAGGATTCTGTCGTCGCGGGACAACGCCCTGGTTCCAACGAATCGGTTTGGCTTTTTGTCGTTTCCGAGACAGACGCCATCTGCTATGATTAGAACCCATCTCAAAATAAAGATTAGGGGTCATAGCAAGGCACGAGACGGCGAGAAAGCGGAGCATACACGTAGTATGTGAGCATTTTGAGCCGGTTCGTTATGCCCCTCTATCATAAAGAAGATGCGGTATCCAGCGGCGCTGGAAACGCCGCTATGGACACTTAGATTTTTTTTGAGATGGGTTATAGTGTTTTGCAGCCAGCCTGTGTAGGATCAACCTGAAGGTGCCGCTCACCTTCGCCACCTATAATGACTATCGGTATCCCGCAGGTTCGCAAGGAGATTCCTCCGGCATGGGAAAAACCAGCGATAGCGCACCGCAACTGCCAGCTGTCATTCACCGCAGACGATTGCTGAAGCGCCTTGAAGATGTGGTGGCGCCCGGTATCGTTGTCGTCAGTGCCCAGGCCACACAGGGTAAATCGACACTGATTGCCGATTATCTGGAGACCACCGGTGCGCGGACCTGCTGGGTCCATATACGCCCGGAAGATACCGATCCAGAGCATTTCCGCTGCCACCTGCGCGATGCCTGCCGCCCCCATCGCGTGCCACCGCACGCCAATCCGGCGATTGCAAGATCACAACCCGGTGTGGCCGGGCGTTCCGTCTCCGAGATGATCGCTGATCTATTCGACAATCTTCCCACCGATCTCCACCTCGTTTTCGATGGGTGGCATCATCTCGGGTCATCGGCGCTGAGCGCCGAATGGATCGATGCCCTTCTGGCCGCCCGCCCCGCGGAAGGCTGCGTCTATCTTATTTCACGCGCAAACCTGTCGATCAACCTGCAACGCAACCGCATGCAACGCCGGGCGCTGTTATTGACCGGTGATGAACTGGCTTTCACGCGCGATGAGATCGGAGACTTTTTCCAGACCCTCTCAGGCGTAACCCTCGATGCCGCCCGTTGCCGACAGATCCATGATCTGACCGCCGGCTGGGCCGGTGGCCTCGTACTCATAGCGGAAGAACTGCACCGGCAGCCCGGGGACCCGGATAAAATTTTAGACGATCCGGCCCTGCCGGATCGCATTCAAGCCGAAGCCGGCCACTACTTCGAAGAAGAAATTTACGGCAACCAATCGAAAGCGATGCAGGTCTTTCTGGTCGTGGCCGCCCTGCTCGACACGGTCTGCGCGACTTTGATAGGCGACCACATGGGCCGGCCCGAAGCGGACCGCCTCTTTACCGAAGCCTCCCGACAGAACCTTTTCATGCAGATCCTGAACGCGGACCCGAATCACTGGCGTTTTCAATTCACCCCCCTGTTCCGTGCCTTTCTCCTGTCCAAGGGACAAACGACCCTGTCAAAAGATACGATCGACGGTTTTCTGCACAAAGCCGCCCACCACTATGAGGCCGCGGGTGATATTGCAACGGCGGTGAATTACTTCCTCAAAGCCGGGGATATGACCGCGACCATTGCGGGCATCACCAAGCTTGGTCAACAATTGTCGATCGCTGGACGCTTTTCCGATATAAACCGCTGGACGGCGATGCTGCCAGCGACCGTCCTGAAAGACGATCCCTGGCTGGCCCTGCTCAAAGCCGTGACCTTTCGCATCAAAGGCGGTCAGCGCACCATCCGGGAACTCGAAGAGCTGCAGGAGAAGTTTGGTCAGGCGGGCCTTCTAAGGGGAAGGATGCTATCCCTGGCCTATCTCATCGAAACCGCCGTTTTCGTCGGCTACGATCCCGCCGCCCGCGCCCAATGGATCGCCGAGGGTGAGGCCCTCTTAGAAAAGGCCAGCCAACTGCCGCATTTCACCTATGCCAAAGCCCTTCTATGGCAACAAATCGGCTTTGGCGCAATTTCCGACAACGCCGGTGACCTGCAGAAAGGGTTGTCCGCCTGTCAGAACGCCGTCATCCTCGGCAAACGCATCGATGCACCGCGCCTGGTGGTCAATTCCCTGACCATCGCCGCCCACGGCCATGTCCAGGCCGGCGATTTCGAGCAGGCCCGTGAAAACCTGCAAGCGACCGAAGACCTCGATGACAGGACGACCTTTCCGGAATACGGTGCCTTACGCGATCTGACACGTATCCATCTGGAGCTGATCGGCGGGCGCATCGCCCCGGCCGCAGACTTGTTGAAGCGCGTGGAAGGCGATATCGACGCTTTTGGACTGGTCATCCTTTACCCGGCCTTTCTGGAAGCCTCCGGATTGCTGCAGATTTACGGAAAGCAATATGCCGCGCTGGAGAGAACCTGCCGGCACATGCATGATGTGGGCACCTTGCTCAACAATCCTGTCTACGGCGCGCGCGCCTTTTGGCTGGCCGGTCTCAGCGGCTATCACCAGGGACGCTATCGAAGCGCCCGGGCCATCATCCGGCGCGCCTTGGAAATCCCGGGCCTGCCGGCCATGGATCAGGCCCGCAACCAGGAATTGCTGGGGTACATCACACTGAACGCCGGCCAATTCGACACGGCGGAGAAGCATTTCCGGCAGGCCCTGCACTATTTTGAACACGCCGGCCTGGCCCTGGTCGCCTGCGAAACCCGCATCGGGCTGGCCCTGGTCGAGAATGCCCGTCAGGATGCGGAGGCGGCCCGACACAGTCTCGATGTCGCTTTTCAGACGGCCAGCGCCAGGCAATACCAGCATCTCCCGGTGATCCGTCCCGCCGACCTGGCCCGGGCCTGCGTTCTGAGCATTAAGCTGGAGATTCCCTCCGCCGTCGTGCATGCCCACCATCTATTGGCCACCCGCCTGGTCGACGTCGAAACGCAAATTCTGGAACCCACCCGAAGTGCCGATGCGTTTACCCAATCCATCGATGCCGGGGAAACCCGCAACGCCATCTATCGCGCCCGCATACCCGTGCTTACCATTCGAACCCTGGGCGGCCTGCAGGTTCTGCGCAACGGCTCCGATCCGATCCATGCCGGCGCCTGGCAGGGAAGCCGGCCCGCCCTTCTGTTTAAAGCCATCCTGGTGCACGGCGGACGCCACATCCCCAAGGATATCCTGATCGAAGCCCTCTGGCCCGACCAGCATCCGGAAAATACGCTCGGCAACTTCAAGGTTACCCTGCATCGACTGCGCAAACTCCTCGAACCCGATATGAATTCAGCCATAGGATCCGCCTACATCCATTTGAAGGACAATCTGGTCTCCCTTGACACCGATCTGTGCCAGGTGGATACGGTCGCGTTTCACCGTCTGTGCAAACAGGCCCGGCGGATCGACCCGCGCTTCGACACTCAGACTGTGCTGGAAATGAGTCGTGAGGCGGAAATGTTGTATCAGGGTGATTTTTTACCGGAAGAACCCTACCTGGCCTGGGCGGAGATGAAACGATCAACCCTCCGGGAAGAATACCTTCAACTGATGTATCGTCTGGGGCAGCTCCTGTTCGACCAGCATGAATACAGCGAGGCACGGAGGTGCTACCGACGCATTGTCCGGATCGACCCCGCCCAGGAAAAAGCCCAGCGGCGCCTCATGCGGCTCCTGGCCGATGCGGGTCGAGCACAGGAAGCCGTTCGTGTGTACCGTGAATTCAGGACCCACCTGGAATCGGACATCGGTGCCGAACCGGACGAGGCCACCACCGGTCTCTACCAGTCGATCTGCCATCGCCTCAATCGAAAAACCAGTCTTCCGGAGTAGCCGCAGGCCTCGCTGTAACCTCTGTAACCGGCCCTGTAACCCCGTTGTAACCCCCTGCATATAAATGACCCTTAGCGCATACATGCTTTGGGATTGTATGTTGCCGGCGGTTTCCAGCCGCAAACGTCCGTCCATCAGCACCTCCTTTTTGTGGCTGGAAACCTGCCCCCGAGAATTTAGGAGTGCTGCGGTTGGTGCAACAAGACTGCGGCCTTGGCATTTACCACGGGATTGCAGGAGGGCTTTACATGAAAGTCGACCGAAGGGAATTCATGCAGATTTCTGGAGCGGCCGCCGCCGGTCTGGCGGTCAGCGGGCTGGGCTTCGACCTTAAACCGGTCAAAGTCCATGCCCAGATGCTGAAAACCCAGTACGCCAAGGAGTCCCTCACCATCTGCTGCTACTGCGCAGTGGGCTGCGGCGCCATCGTTCACACCAGTACCCGGGGCGATGGCCGCGCGATCAACATCGAGGGTGATCCGGAGCATGTGATCAACCGGGGGGCGCTTTGCTCCAAGGGCGCATCCCTGATCCAGCTCGCCGAAAACGCGGACCGGATCACGGAACCCATGTACCGGGCGCCCAATTCGGGCGCGTGGCAGACCGTATCCTGGGACTGGGCCCTGACTGAAATCGCCAAGCGGGTGAAAGCCACCCGTGACGCCTCCTTCGAAAACAAGAACGCCAAGGGGCAGGTCGTCAACCGCACCGCCGCCATCGCCTCGGTGGGCAGCGCGGCCCTGGACAACGAAGAGTGCTGGACCTTACAGGCCCTCATGCGGTCCCTGGGGCTGGTGTACATCGAACACCAGGCCAGGATCTGACACAGCGCCACAGTTGCGGCTCTGGCAGAGTCGTTCGGACGCGGTGCCATGACCAACCACTGGATCGACATCAAAAACAGCGACTGCATTCTCATCATGGGAAGCAACGCCGCTGAAAACCATCCCATCTCTTTCAAGTACGTCACCGAGGCCCAGAAAAAAGGCGCCACGCTGATCAGCGTGGACCCCCGGTTTACCCGCACCTCATCGAAGGCGGACATCTACGCCCCCCTCCGCTCGGGCACCGACATCGCCTTTCTGGGCGGCATGATCAAATACATCCTCGACAACAAGCGCTACCATGAAGAATACGTGGCCAACTACACCAACGCCCCCTTTATCGTAGGAAAAGACTTCGGATTTCAAAGACGGCCTCTTTTCCGGATACGACGCCAAGAAGCGGACGTACGACAAGACAAAGTGGGCCTTTGAAACGGACGGCAACGGGATCCCCAAAATGGACCGCAGCCTCAAAAACCCCAACTGCGTGTTCCAGCTGCTGCAAAAACACTACGATCGCTACAACACCAAGCTGGTATCCGCGATCACGGGCACGCCGGAGCCCGATGCTTAAAAAGATTTACGAAACCTACGCCGCCACCGGCACGCCCGGCAAGGCGGGCACCATCATGTACGCCATGGGCTGGACCCAGCACACCGTCGGCACCCAGAACATCCGCACCATGGCCATCATCCAGCTCCTTCTGGGCAACATGGGCGTGGCCGGCGGCGGGGTCAACGCCCTGCGCGGCGAATCCAACGTGCAGGGCTCCACCGACCACTGCCTGCTGTGGCACATCTGGCCGGGCTATCTGAGAACGCCCCGAGTCCTCCGACACCTCACTGACGGTCTACAACGAAAAGTAGACCCCGGTAAGCAAAGACCCCCTGAGCGCCAACTGGTGGCAGAACTATCCCAAGTATTCCGTGAGCCTGCTGAAGTCCTTTTTCGGTGACAAAGCGACCGCGGAAAACGAATTCGGATACGACTGGCTGCCCAAGGTGGACGACGGCGTGCCCTACTCCTGGCTCGATATTTTCGATGCCATGTACAACGACAAGATCAAGGGGTTTTTCGCCTGGGGCAGAACCCGGCCTGCTCGGGGTCCAATGCCGGCAAAAACCGCGAAGCCATGGCCAACCTGGACTGGATGGTCAACGTCAACCTCTTCGACAACGAAACCGGTTCCTTCTGGAAAGGCCCGGGCATGGACCCCGCCAAGATCAAGACGGAAGTCTTCATGCTGCCGGCGTGCGGCCTCCGTGGAAAAGGAAGGCAGCATCACCAACAGCGGCCGCTGGATGCAGTGGCGCTACCAGGGCCCCAAACCCCTGGGCAACAGCCGGCCCGACGGCGACATCATCCTGGAACTCGGCCGCAAACTCAAAGAACTATACGCCGAGGGCGGCACCTTCCCCGAGCCCATTGCAAACCTGAAATGGGATTACACTCACCGACGGCGCCTACGATCCCCACAAGGTGGCCAAAGAGATCAACGGCTATTTCCTGCAAGACGTCACCATCAAGGACCAAGTCTACAAAGCCGGCACGCTGGTGCCGAGCTTCGCCTTTCTCCAAGCCGACGGTTCCACCTCGTCGGGCAACTGGCTCTACTGCAACAGCTACACGGAAAAGGGCAACATGGCGGCCCGCCGCGGACAGAAGGACGCCCCCAACGAAATCGGTCTCTATCCGGAATTCTCCTGGTGCTGGCCGGTCAACCGGCGCATCATCTACAATCGGGCCTCGGTGGATCTCAAGGGCAAGCCCTGGAACAAAGACCGGCCGGTCATCGCGTGGACCGGTGAAAAATGGGCGGGCGACGTACCCGACGGCGGCTGGCCGCCGCTGGTCGGGACCGACGGCAAGCCCGACCCCAAGAGCAAATACGCATTTATCATGCGCAAACACGGCCACGCCCAGATCTTCGGCCCCGGCCTCAACGACGGTCCTTTCCCCGAACACTACGAACCCCTGGAGTGTCCGGTGGAAGAAAACGCCATGAACAAGCAGCGCATCAACCCCACGGCACCGGTCTTTTCCGGCCAGGCGGACGAGTATGCTTCATGCGACCCGCGCTTCCCCTTCGTGGCCACCACCTACCGGGTGAGCGAGCACTGGCAGACCGGGCTGATGACCCGCAACCAGCCCTGGCTCATGGAACTCCAGCCCCAGATGTTCGTGGAAATGAGCGAAGAGTTGGCCAAACTGAAAGGGATCACCAACGGTGAACGGGTCATGGCCAGCTCCGCCCGCGGCAAGGTGGAATGTACGGCCATCGTCACCAAGCGTTTCAAGCCGTTTAAAATCGGCAAGAACGTCATTCACCAGGTGGGCATGCCCTGGCACTACGGATGGCGAACGCCCGTCAGCGGCAAAGAGGACAGCGCCAACCTGCTGACACCTTCCACGGGCGATCCCAACACCCGCATTCCGGAAACCAAGGCCTTCATGGTCAATGTCAGCAAGATATGAGAAAGGCGGTGATCTTTCATGAGTAAATCATTTTTGATCGATACCACATTGTGTATGGCTTGCCGGGGCTGCCAAGTGGCCTGCAAGCAATGGCATGACCTTCCGGCCGAAGAAACGGTGAATCGCGGCAGTTATCAGAATCCGGAAGATCTTTCCTTTGATACCTACAAACTCGTTCGCATGAAGGAAGAGGAAATCGACGGGCGACTGGAGTGGCTCTTTTTCCCGGATCAGTGCCGCCACTGCCTCGAACCGCCCTGCCGCGATGTGGCCGACGACCCCAAGGGGATCTTTTCCGATCCGGCCACGGGGGCGGTGCTTTACACGGCCTTCACCAAGGAACTGGACCGTGATGAAATCATCGCCTCCTGTCCCTACAACATTCCCCGGGCCGCGACGAACGGCGTCCTGGCCAAGTGCGACATGTGCCTGGACCGGGTGCAGAACGGGCTGGAGCCGGCCTGTGTCAAGACGTGCCCGACCGGTGCCATGGCCTTCGGCGAGCGGGATGCCATCCTGCAACAGGCCCAAGCCCACCTGGCCACGGCCAAAAAGAAATACCCCAAAGCACAACTGCTGGACCCGGATGACGTTCGCGTCATTTTCCTGGTGGGCAATGATCCTTTGCTGTATCATTCGAACGCCATCGCCTCGACGACATCGTTCGACATAACGCGCCAGGTTGCGTTGCAACGGATGATACGCCCATTGCGCAACGTCTTGTCACGCTTGGCCTGAACCACGAAAAAGCCGAGCAACAGCTAAACAGCGGGGGGAAGAAAACGGTAGCGCTTCCCCCCGCATCTTTTATCAACGGGCTTCAGCGGTCATCGATGCGGGTTTTTGGCCCCATTATCAATTGACGGCCAAACCCGTCCGGGGATTGAAACGCGTCAACGACTGCCTATCTTTACCCTTAACCATCCTGCAGGAGCGCGCATGTCGATAAAACCGCCGCTAACCATTGCACAGATCAGCAAAGCCGCCCGCCGCCTGACGCAAAGGCGCCCTGCCTATGCGGACTTGCTGGCGTTTTATGAAAACGTGTTCACGGCACAGGAAGCGGCCAAAAGCGATCTTGACCCGGAGCCGATTCAGTTGTCACCGGAGGAACTGGAATCCAGACGCCGGGAAGGACAACCGCTGATCGACGTATCCGACTTCAGATTCGACAGCGAGGCCGGCGAGCGCCTGTTAAACGAACTTTGCGGTCTGATTACGCGCCATGGTACTAAGATGAAAGCCTCCGCCGCCGCCGTTTCCGAAGCGCTGACCCAGGGGGTTTTCCAGGCCCGGGATCTTTTTGAAAATCTCCTCAAAGGCGCTGACCACTATTTCCAGACCACGGCCAACGCGATCGGAGCGGATCAGAATGCGCTGGCCTTTCTGGCTTACCACAGCATTCAGCCCTCCATCGAATTGTGCGCAACGCAGCTGGCCCACTACCTCGATACCGAGGCCATCTGGCGCCACGGCCATTGCCCGGTCTGCGGCAGTGCGCCCGGATTGGCGGTGCTGGGAAAAGAGGGCCGGCGGGTCCTGTCCTGCAGTTTTTGCCGGCACCAATGGCGGGCGCCCCGGATTTTCTGTGCATTCTGTGAAAATACCCAGACCGACGAGCTGCGTTATTTTTTTGCGGAAGAAGAAAAAGACCTGCGCGTCGACGTGTGCGATCGCTGTCGCAAATACCTCAAATCGGTCGATGACCGGGAGGCCTCGCGTCCCGTCTTCCCGCCGCTGGAACAGGTCGCCTCGCTCCACCTGGACATGATTGCGGCTGAAAAGGGATTCACCGGCGGTGTCCATTTAAACCTTGAAAACTGAAACGCCCAACACCGCACAAGCATCCGCCAAGGCTCTGCGCCCTGCTCCCCACAGAAAGGTGCCGGGGTTTAATAAGGCTGGGTTGGATGCTGTTCTTATTGCTGTTCGTTTCAGCGCCAACACATGCCGGAAATGACCCGCGCCCCTCCCCGGTCGATGCTGAAAACACCGTGCTCAGCGCCACCACCGTCTGGTCGGTGGATAGGGCACGGCCCGGCGATCAGATCGGACTGGCGGTCGTCCTGCAGATCGCCAAGGGTTTTCACATCAATGCGGATCGCGACCAGTTATCCCCGGATCCGCTTTTTACCCCTTATCCGACCCAGGTGCGGATCCTGGAGATCGTCCCTCGCATTGCGGTGGCGCCCCCCCGGTTTCCCCAAGCGCATGCCATCAAATTCGGCTTTGCCGAGGAAGCCCTGACGGTTTTTGATGGAAAGGCGGTTGTCTATCTCCCCATGGTCTTGCCGTCCGACTTTGCGGCGGACTTCCTGCGGATCAAGCTCGCCTTGAGCTATCAAGCCTGCGATGCAACTGCCTGTCTGCTGCCCCAAACCGTGAAATTGACGGCTGAACTGCCGATCGCGGCCGGCGGCGCCGCGCCCCTGGCCGTGGCACCTGATCTGTTCCAGGGCATGGTATGGGCGGGGGATACCCCGCAACACGATTTTTCCTTCTCGCTTCTGGGTTGGGATATCGCCTGGGGAACGGCATCGGCCTCCGGGCTCGGGCTGCTTCTTCTGATGGCCGCCCTGGGCGGGTTGCTGCTCAACTTTACCCCCTGCGTACTGCCCCTGATCCCGGTAAAAATCATGAGTCTTACCAATGCCGCCCAGAACCGGTTGCGATGTCTGGCACTGGGTTTGGCAACCTTCCTGGGTGTGCTGACCTTCTGGTTGGTGCTCGGCCTGGCGATTGCGGTCTTCAGCGCGGTTACGGCCACCAATCAATTATTCCAGTATCCACCCTTCACGATTCTGATCGGCATGCTCATCGCGGTCATGGCCATCAGCATGTCGGGTTCGTTTGCATTGCCGCTGCCGCAGTTCATGTATCGTTTCAATCCCGATCAGGGCACGCTGGTCGGCGCTTTCGGAATCGGCCTGCTCGCGGCCATTCTTTCAACCCCATGCACCGCACCGGTCATGGGCGCGGCCGCCGCCTGGGCGGCAACCCAGAAACCACACCTCACATTGGCGGTCTTTTTCGCCATCGGCATGGGCATGGCGCTGCCCTATCTGTTGCTTTCCGCCTTCCCGGGCCTTTTAAACCGGTTGCCCCGCAGCGGGCCGGCCGGCGCCTTGATCAAGCAGACCATGGGGCTCTGCATGCTGGCCGCCGCGGTCTATTTCATCGGCGCCGGTCTGAGTGCGCTGGCGGTCACGGCACCGGATCCGCCTTCCCTGATCTATTGGTGGGGGGTCATGGGGTGCACCGCCGCGGCCGGGTTCTGGGCCGCCTATCGCACACTGCGAATCACGAAGCGTACAATCGATCAGAGCCGTCTGCGTCGTTTTAGGACTGCTGATTTTTGCGACATCGATCTATGGGGGGCTTCGCTTTACCGACAGGGGGCCGGTCGATTGGATCTACTATACGGAAGATCGCTTCCAGAGTGCGCTGGATGAGGGCCGGGCGGTGGTCATGGTGTTTACGGCGGAGTGGTGTCTGAACTGCAAGGCCTTGGAGCAAAGTGTGCTGCGCAGCGACACCGTAGCGGAACGATTGCAGCAAAAAGATGTGGTGCCGATCAAGGTGGACATCACCGGCAACAACCCGGCCGGCAAAGAGCGTCTCAAGCGTACCGGCTATCTGACCATACCCCTGCTCGTGGTTTATGCACCCGACGGTCGGGAAACTTGGAAAAGGTCGTTCTATACGGCGGCGGAAGTCGTTCAGGCCGTTGAAAAAGCGACCGCGGGCATGTGATTGGCCGGATTGCCGCCGCACACCTCAAAGAAACCGCACCCAGGCCTTCCGGGCCTAATGGCATGCGTCAAACGAACGTCACGGGTCTCCCAAAAAACCGACGATTTCCTTTTCAAAGGTCGCCTTGTCGCGGGCCCCTTGCATCCGGCGAACGATTTGCCCGTCGCGAACGAATAATAGAAGCGGGATCTTGGTAATTGCGTACGGGTCAATCGCCGCCTCGCCGGCCCAGTAAACCGGAAATCCGATCTTGAGCTTGTCGATAATCGGCTGCATGGCTTTGGGCCCGGCATAGTCCAGGCTTATCCCTAACGTTCGCAAGCCTTGGCGGCGATACTTTTGATCAAGGGCATTCAGGCTGGGGAGTTCTTCGATACAAGGATGGCACCAGGCCGCCATGATCACCACCAGCGTGTACCCGGGCCGGCGCACGATGTCATCCACCTGTTGGAAAGGGAGGGATTGAACCGGGTTGCCGCTCTGGGCAAACCCGGGCACCCCTGTCAGAACCAGGCTGACCCATATGCAGAAGAAACCACAACGGTAAACATGGGGCATCGCAGGCCATCCCTATCAGGTGCCGGTGTTCTTCATGTGTCACCCCCCGGCACCATGGGAAAACGACGGCCCGCGCGCGCTGCGCCGGGAGTGTCGGCGGGAGGGATCAGGGGTCGATTTTTTCAAGCTCGATGGCACACCATTCCAGGTCCGGGCGCACATTGATGTCGGCCACATGAATGGCGCGCACCACACCCGCCTTGTCGATCACGAACAGGGCGCGTTCGGAAACCCCGTCGGATCGGAGCACGCCGTAGCGATTGGCCACCTCACCGTGAGGCCAGAAATCTGAGAGCACCGGGAACCAGAGCTCACCCATCTGTTGCGTCCAGGCGAAAAGGGTGGGGATATTGTCAACGGTGATCCCCAGCAGAATCGCTTCATTTTCGTCAAACAGTCCCTTGACAATGTTGTAACCCGGCCATTGATCGGAGCAGACCGGTGTCCAGGCCGCCGGGACAAAAGACAGCACCACGTTATTCTTACCGCGGTACTGGCTCAGGGTAACCGGCCCTCCGGATACCGAGGGAAGTGTAAAATCCGGTGCGGGCTCCCCCACCCGAACCTTCAAGGTGCTGTCGATCGGTTTCAGTTGCCCGGGATTATAAACTTGTTCCTTGAAGGCTTCGGAAAGACTCCATGCGGACACACTGAAACAAAAGAAAAACAAGACGCCGGCAACTAGAGCACTCCAGTAGGATCTCACGAAGACCACCTCCTATTCTATTCGGCCAGTCCGGATTTTTTGATGAGTTCTTCAAGCATGGCGCCGGCATCCCGAGGACCGCCGAGCTTGGAGTAAAAAACCACGTGGCTGCCGTCGCTTTGGATGCGAATACCTATGAAATATGGGGTTCGCACCTCACCCAATTGTTTGTGAATCGTGAAATTGCCGTCCTCAAAGAGCGGAAAGGGGACTTCGTAAGTCTTGCGGAAGTGGTTCACTTCATAGGCCGAATTGCCAACGCCGATCCCGATGATTTTGACCGCGTTCCTGAGCTTCGGGTCCCCTTCGATTTTCTGGTAGAGCTTGTTAATGGTGGGGGCCTCTTTCTGACAATAGGGACAATACATGCTGAATAGTTCGATGATAACGACATCGGCATCGATTTCCGGGATCTTGAATGCGTCGCCCCCTTGCAAACCGAGATACGCACGCTGGATCTGATCCTGCGGCATGGCCAGGCTGATTTCGGGGAGCATTTCGCCCGCCGCCGGTGTGGCTGTCACGGCGGCCGATGGAAGGCTGAAGGCGACGAGAAGCGCGAAAACGCCGGCGAAAATGAAACCTCTGTTTTCCATTGTAACCCTCTCTCAAATTTGAGTTGACGATGGTTGCGTTGCGAGGCGTCGCCGGCCTCATGCGACGGCAGGCAAGCGATAATACGCACGCGGCAGATAATGATGAAATGATAGTCGATAGGCCGCCATTCGGCAATGGTTAAGGATAAGAATCATGAGTCCATTTTCAAGTCCGTCGAATGGCCCCATCAATAGGACTCGCATTCATCGCGTTATGCTGCCACCGGAAAGCTCAATCGGAAACGGGTGCCTTCCCCGTCTTTGCTTTGGACATCGATGACGCCGCCGTAGTCTTCTACGATTCCCAGCGAGATGGCCAGCCCCAGTCCCATACCTTCGCCCATTTCCTTGGTCGTGAAGAAGGATTCGAAGATGCGGTCATGCAAATCTTCGGGAATTCCCGTCCCGTTGTCGGAAACGGTCAGTAACACCCGACCGTCTGCGCTGATGGTTTCAACGCGAATAGCGCGCTGTTCACCATCACTCTCGTCGCTGTCCGTTTTCTGGCTGAGGGCATCCCGGGCGTTGGTCAGGAGATTGAAGATAACCTGTTCGAGGCGATTGGTATGCGCTTGAATGCGTGGCAGGGCTTCGGATAGATGGGTTTCCACCACAATGTTCTGTAGTTTCATCTGGCGACCCAGGATGGCCATCACGCTGCGAACCGCGTCGTTGAGGTTCACGGTTTTTTTGCTCATGTCGGATTTGCGCCCGAAATCCCTCAGCCGGTTGATGATCTGGGTGGCACGATCAACCTGCCGACTTATTTCAACAATCACCTTGGTGAGATCCTGTTCCGGTACAGCCCGGTCCTTTTCGTTCATCATCTCCAGGTATTCACTGCCCATTTTGATGGCATTCAACGGCTGGTTGAGCTCATGCGCGATGCTGGCCGACATCTCGCCCAGATTTTTCATTTTGCTGGCCTGGATCAGCAGACTGTCCTTTTCGACCATTTCCGTGATGTCGGTGGTCGCAATGATCAGAACCTCGCGTGTCATGTAGTGCGAAGAACAGGCGTGCACATTGACATACAGCGAACTCCCGTTCTTGCGGTAGTATTGACGTTTGGAACTGAGGCTGTGCGCCTTGCCGACATCCGCCAGGGGTTCCAGGTCGAGGGGGCCGAGATCGGTAAAAGGGCGTCCCACAATTTCTTCACGTCGGTAACCGTACGTCTCTTCCGCAATGGGATTGGCATCCAGGATTTCCTTGGTGCGGCAGTCCAGAACAAAAATCGGGTTAGGGCCGCTGGCAAACAGGGAGCGGTATTTTTCTTCGGATTCCTTCAGCTTGGCCTGGGAAGCCTTGATGTGGTAGGTCATGTTGATGAACGAATTGGCCAGTTGACGGACCTCGTCCTTGACGCCTTCGCGGTAAACGGGACAAGCCATGCATTCCGGTGACAGATCGGCGATGGTGTGCGGCGGGGATACCCCCTGGATGGTGACACGCTTGTCGATATACCAGCAGGGCAGTTCCGTTTCCTCGTATGCCCGGCATTCTTCCTTACCGCAGTTTTTCATCTGCCAGCAGCGATTATACCGGATCAGTTCGGGCGTGATATCGAAGTTGCCGCGGCTGATATCGTCCGAGAGACCGGGTGAGCTGTGTGATGGGTCTTGTGATGTAGCGCGCCAGAACGTGGCTGATCGCAAAGAAAATGACCACCACGACCGAGATAAAGCCTAAAAAGGTGATCCGTAATTTTCCGATCAGCTTGTCGATATGCTCTTTATACAGACCGATATGGACACTGCCGATCTGATAGATCCCCTCTAATACAGGAACGGCCACATCATAGATATCTTTCTGCCCGGTATGGATCAGTTCGACGGCATGGGGCTCTCCCGCTTGAAGGGGATTGACCTTGCGAAGCATTTCAGGAAAGGGGTGTGTAAAGGTGTGGGATATCACGACCCCCTCCTTGTCGGTGATAAACACATAGTTGATCAGAAAGCGGCGCTCGCCGAGACGGGCATCAAAGATGAGACTGGTCAGATTGGGGATATCACGGGTCAGCAGATAACCGCGGCTGCTCTCGGCAATGCTCTGGGCAATCCCCAGGCCCCTGAGCTTCTGCTCGCCGGTCAGGCTGGAGATGAGGATCCACCGGGTAAACAAGGCGATGAACACGCTGATCAGGACGATAACGGCGGTGGTGGAGAAATAGATTTTGTTTTTAAGGCTGATGTTGTTGAGCCGTTCCAGAACCGTTCTGTGCGCCATACGATTACCTTCTTTTATTCATTGATCAGGATGAAGCGGCCGTTCTTGAATTGGGTGAAGTAAACCCGATCGAGGCCCTGATGATCCTGGGAACTGAAAGCCAGCGCGTTATCGATACCGAGATCGTAGGCCTCTACCGACTCGAGTGCGCTGATAAAACGCTCCCGGGTCAGATTCGAACCCGTGCGCTGCAGCCCTTCCACCAGCACACGGGCATTGAGGTAGCCTTCCAAACTCACGAAATTGGGGTGATCCTGCGGGTAGTATTGCTGCAGCAGGCGCGTGTATTCATCCACCCCCCACAAGCGTTCACCCTCGGACCGCGAACTTGGCAGGGGCACGACTTGGGTGACAATGACGCCTTCGGCCTGATCCCCCAGGATACGGACCAGTTCGTCGGCGCCCACGAAAGAAACATTGCTGAAGACGGGATGATAGCCTTTGCTTTTGGCCTGGCGGATGAATTTGGCACAGGGTTCATACGTTCCGATCATCACGACCGCCTCGGCCCCGGCGTCCATGATGCGTTGCAGCCCCTCCTCGACGGCAAGCGTACCGCGGATATACGTACCAGTGGCCACCGGAAGGAGATTGTACTTGCGCAAGGCCAGTTCGGTACCCCGTAACCCATCGAATCCGTATGTATCATACTGGTAAAAAACACCAATACGCGTAATTCCCTGGTCTTCGACCAGATGTTGCACCATAGCGCCGGTTTCCTGGTAATAGGAGGCACGAATATTGATGAGGTAGCGGTTCACGGGTTCCCGCAGGGCGTTGGCGCCGGTGAACATCCCCACCAGCGGTATGCGGGCTTCGCTGACCAGAGGAATGATCTTGACGGTCGTCGGGGTGCCGACGTAACAAAAAAGGGCGAATATATTGTCTTCGATCAACAGGCGTTGGGTGTTGTAAAGACAGCGGGGCGGGTCATATCCGTCGTCATAGGCGATCACCTTGATTTGACGGCCGTGGACACCACCGCGGCTATTGACATGTTGAATGTATGACATGGCCCCGTGCAGCATCTGGGTGCCGAGGTAACCGGCATGCCCTTCCAGGGCCAGCGACGCTCCAATCCGGATTTCGGTAGCGCTGACACCCGGGGGCTTGGCTTGAATCGCAGCGGTTTCCGGCGCGGGTTGGCAGCCACCGCTGGTGGCGGCCGCCATCACGAGCACCCATACAAGCAGCCTGATCCCCAGGGGATCCGACCGGTGTTGGTTGGTGAAGGTCGCATTCCTGGTCATGGAATACCTGCCTTTGTGATGCGTTTTCGTAGAGGGCATTCTTTACCGTATTCGTAGACCATGTAACGCTTTTCTTCAATCCCCGGACCGGCTAAATGGCTGCCCGATGGTCGTGCCAATCCCTAGCGTACCCCCGCGGAATGGAATGCCATGCTGGATCTGCGGGGCGGGGATCGGGTTTGCCCCCGCCCGACATATCTGCTACAAATTATTATTTTCCAAGCCACCGCCTCGAAAGTGATGCCGAATGGATCAAGAATACCACACCCTGACCATGCTCGTGGAGAATGAACCGGGCGTGACAGCCCGCGTCTCGGGGCTGTTTGCCAGCCGCAACTACAACATCGAAACCATTTGCGGAGCCCCCACGGCCAATCCGCGGATGTCCCGCATTACCATTACCACCCGAACCAATCCGGACCAGTTGGAACAGATCATGAAACAGCTGCGACGACTGGTCAACGTCATCAAAGTGCGCGACATGACCGGTGAAACAGCCGTGCGTCGGGAAATGGCCCTGATCTGCGTCAAGGCCGATCCGGCGGACCGGCCCGAAATACGCAGCATTGTAAAGACCTTCCGCGGCCGCATCGTCGATACCGGGACCCACCATTATATTATCGAGGTCACGGGCCGTCACGATAAGATCAACGCCCTCGTCCACCTGCTGGAACCCATGGGGATCAAGAAGCTGGCCCGCTCCGGTATTCTGGCCCTCTATCGCGAAGCAGACTGAACAACGGCGAAAGCGTTTCCCAACCGAGCGGGATCTAGCACGAAACCCGCGATGGGGTTTCGGACCCGTGCTTGGCCCGCAATCCGATGCACCCGCTGACCGGATTCGTCGTCGCACAACCATCCCTGTCTGTGTAAAACATTTGTAATAATACATTTAGACGTTCCCCATGCCGATGATTTCACATAGAAAAGCGACACTTTATGCGGCATGCAAAAGGAATATACGATGACCATTCATGAAACCATGATCATTCGCCCCCTGATGCGCTGGCTGGCGCTGTTCGTATTAAGGGGTACGGGATGGAAAACCGAGGGGAACAAACCGGATCTGGACCACTACGTCATTATCGCGGCCCCGCATACTTCCAACTGGGATTTTATCTACACGCTGTGTTTTGCATTCGTTTATAAGCTCACGCCGCAGATCATGATGAAAGACGCCTGGTTTCGCTGGCCTATGGGACCGTTGTTCCGGTGGTTGGGCGCCCTTCCCATCGACCGCACCCGCTCCCGCAACGTGGTGGCCCAGTCCATCGAAATGTTCCAGCAGCGCCCGGAAATGGCATTGGTCGTCCCGCCGTCCGGGACCCGTAAAAAGGTTCAATACTGGAAAACCGGCTTTTACCATATCGCCTGCGGGGCCGGTGTTCCCATCGCCCTCGGCTTTCTGGACTACGCCCGCAAGGTCGGCGGATTTGGTCCGCTCTTTTATCCCACCGGCGATATCGAGCAGGACATGATTGCCATTCGGGAGTTCTATCACCCCATCAGCGGTAAGCACCCCAGACAGGAAAGCCATGTTCTGGTTCGCTCCGAGCTGAAACCGCCCTGCTGAAAAAAGGCTCAAGCCCCTCTTCTAAGGCCCATTCGGAAGTTGATATCATCGGATTCCGAAATCGCTAACAGGATCGGGATCGGTTCCTGTCGCGTGCCCAGCCCCCCACCGCGTTTCGATTTCGACAGCGATCGCGATGCTGCGCGCCACCCGTCAGGCCTGCATGCCCCGGATCCATTTCAACAGCAGGATGGCGGCCGGCGCCAGGTGAAAAAACAGATCAAAAATATCCAGGGGCCGCGTCAGCACGCCGTCTTTGAGCATGATCAGTTTTTCCAGCACGTGCGGCATGGGGCGGAACGGTGCCAGCAGCATTAACACGGCCAGCAGGATCAACGGCAGGTAGGGTATGGCGTCCAACAGTTTGAGCATCAACAATACCTTTCAAGGTATCCGCGTCAGGCTGGAATTGTGTCCATGGCCGCGAACTTCGGTTCATGCAGGGGGATCAGGATGTCGGCCATGCCTTTGACTTCCTGCATGATGTCGTAGGCGCGGTAGACATTGACCGGTGTTCCCGGCGGAATCACTTCCATCTCCATGGCCCGGATTTCTTTGGGGGGAAAGAAATTCTCCTCGATCACACAGAATCCCGTGATGACGGCTTGCCCCTGAGCCGTGTCCACGATGACCGTAAGCCCGCCGGCCGTGTGCACCGGGGTGTGCATCACCCGGATGCCGGGCAGTATTTCCGAATCTTCATTGACGATCTGCAACTGTCCGTTTTCTTCAATGTCTTCGATGTAATCTTCCAGATAGCGGAAATCGAGCGGATGCGGGTCGTGCACATGCGCCAGTTCCTCGGCATGGGCGTAGATGACGGCATTGCGGCACTTGTAGTCGTTTTCACAGTGGTCGTTGTGCAGATGGGTGTGAATGACGATGTCGATCGCATCCGGGGTCAACCCCCAGCGGGCCAGCCCGTCCTCGAACGTGTATATTTTACCACCGATGGCGGCTTCGCGCTCCGGTGACTGGATCGGGCTCATCTCGCCCGTGTCCACCAGGACCGTTTTGTCCCCGCCCTCGAGATACCAGGCATATATGGGGATCACGAATTCCCGTCCGTAATTGTGCTGATAGGTCATCATGCCCTTGTCGAACACTTTGGTTCCCAGCACGATGGGATGAATTTTGTAGTGAGTCATGGTTCGTTCTCCATCTTGGACGATACGGCCCTTTCGGATCGTTAAGCAGCTTGCAAGCCTCCACCCGCTTTAGCGATAGCGACTGTCCTGCCAGGCTGGGGCCAGGCCATCCTTTTGTAAAGCAATTACCGACCGGCGTCAAACCGCAGCATCCCGGCAAAAGCACTCGGGGGCGCATCCTTATGAAACGACCTTTCCGAAGCATGGTATAATCGTACCGCGATTTTTCTTTTTTCCATAAAATTCCGTTCGGACTATTCCTGATAAAATATGAACCATATTCATTAATTAAATTTTAATAGACATTATATTGACAACTTAAACCAGTTCCGCTACTTTTCAATTCGTAAATTAACGATCAGCCGGCCACCCCGTCACGAAAAAGCCCTATGAACCTGCTCCCCAGTTGGAAATTGCCATCATGGATATGAAGCGGGACTATTACGAGGATGTCCAGCTGTGCACCTCGGGCGTGGTCTTGTTCTGGTTGGCCGCCCTCTTGGTATGCTTGGCGATCTTTCCCTTCGTGGCAACCTCCTACACCATCTACATGGCCAATTTCATGGCCATCAATGTCATCGTCGTGATCGGCCTGAACATGCTGGTCGGTTACGCCGGCCAGGTATCCCTGGGCCATGCCGGTTTTTTTGCCATTGGCGCTTACGGCACCGTGATCCTCATGACCGAGGTCCACCTGCCCTTCATCCCGGCGCTTCTTCTGGCCGGTCTGATCGCGGCGGCCTTCGGTTTTCTGCTGGGATTACCCTCCCTGCGATTGGAAGGGCCCTATCTGGCCATCGCCACCCTGGGATTCGGCCTGACCATCACCCAGATCATCGGCCGCATCGAACTTTTCGGCGGCCGCCAGGGGCTGCACACCCCCGACTTGATGATCGGCCCCTGGAAACTGGAAAGCGACCGGGATTTTTACTTCCTGCTGATCCCGATCACGATCCTGCTGGCGCTGGCGGCCCGCAACCTGACCAAGACCAAGGTCGGCCGCGCCCTGATTGCCATCCGGGATGCGGAAATTGCGGCGGAAACCATAGGCGTCAACATCATGGGCTACAAGACCCTGGCCTTTGCCATCAGCGCCTTCTACGCCGGCATCGGCGGCGGGCTCTATGCCTTTGTGCTGCGTTTTATCGAACCGGAAATTTTCACCCTGCTCATGTCCATCATGTTCCTGGCCATGGTGGTGGTGGGCGGTCTGGGCTCCATCATGGGCTCCATCACCGGTGCCTGCCTGCTGGGCTGGCTGGATCTGCAACTGCGCAACATCCTGGAAATCCCCTACCTGGGCACATGGCTGGAGGCGCTGTCCCGGGAGTGGTTTTCCCTTACCGGGGTATCCAATATCCAGTTGATCGTCTTCGGCATCATCATGGTGTTGATCATGCTGTTCGAACCGCTGGGGCTTTTCGGTTTCTGGATCAGGGCCAAAAAATACTGGAAAACCTGGCCCTTCTGAAAAAGGATTTACCATGATCGACTTAATTCAGATGCTGATCAACGGGGTTGCCGTCGGCAGTTCCTACGCCCTGATGGGCCTGGCCATGGTCATCATCTACAAGACCTCCGAGGTGCCCAACTTCGCCCAGGGGGAAATGGCCCTGATCGCCACCTATTTGGCCTACATGCTGCTCGAACAATATCGCTTCCCCTGCTACCTGGCCTTCCCCCTTTCGCTGGTGTTTGCGGTGGTGCTGGGATGCGTTCTGGAATTCACCGTGCTGCGCCGCGCCAAAGACCCCAGTGTTCTCGGAATGATCATCATCACCATCGGCCTCGAAATGATCCTGATGGGCCTGGTTTCGTGGAAGTTCGGGGCCGAACAGAAAACCATGCCCTTTCCCATCTCACCCTACGACAGCGTCATGTTCGGTGACATCTTCGTCAGTACCCTGGAAATCCTGACCCTGATCGTGGCCCTTTGCGCCATGATCGTCCTGTTCCTGTTCTTCCGTTTCTCGCGCCTCGGGCATGGCCATGAAAGCCACCCAGCAGAATCCGGTGGCGGCCCGCATCATGGGCATCCGCACCCGGCGCATCCTGATGGCCACCTGGGGCATATCGTCGCTGGTAGGGGCTTCGGCGGGCCTGCTGCTTTCGCCGACCATCATGCAGCCCTATATGATGTGGGACCCCATGCTGAAAGGCTTTGCCGCCGCCGTCATGGGAGGCATGACCTCCCTGCCGGGCGCCGTGTTCGGGGCCTACCTGCTGGGCATCATCGAAAACCTGTTTGGCGGCTATATCTCCATCGAGTTCAAATCCGTGGTGGCGTTTGTCGTGATCGTGCTGATGCTGTGCATCCGTCCGAGCGGCCTGTTTGCCCGCCACTATGTCAAGAAAGTTTAACCCCGATGGGCGGATTTTCCCCCATCGCAGTCAGACAAAGGAGGCGACCATGAAAAGGAATGCACTGGTGCTGTTACTATCGGGCGTCATCGTCCTGCTGGGTCTCGTTACCGGGGCCGCAGCCGAAGAGGGCGTCACCGACACGGAAATCCACATCGGCCAGTGGGGGCCCCAGACCGGGCCGGCGGCGGCCTGGGGCTCCGTCGCCCGGGGAACGGACGCCTATTTCAAGATGATCAACGAACGGGGTGGCATCCACGGGCGCAAACTGATTCACCACATGTTCGACGATGCCTACAATCCGGCCAAAACCAAGGCCGGCGTCAAGGAACTGCAGGAAGGCATCGGCATGTTTGCCTGGGTCTCCGGCGTGGGCACCGCCCCGGGTCTGGCGGTGCGCGATTACCTGATGGAACGCCAGATCCCCTGGGTGGGCCCCTCGGCCGGCTCGCCGAACTGGATCGATCCGCCCTTCAAATACCTCTTTGCGGTCTATCCGCTCTATGAACTGGAAGCCAAAGCGCTTTGCCGGTACGCCGTGGCAAATATGGGGAAGCAAAAAGTCGCCATCATCTACCAGAATGACGATTACGGTAAAAACGGTCTTGAAGGGGCTACCGAAGAACTGGCCCGCCACGGTCTGGAACTGGTCGCCCAGGTGCCGGTGAACATCACCGACAGTGACCTCAAACCCCATGTCATGGAACTCAAGAAATCCGAGGCCGACGTGGTGCTGCTTTGGACCACGGTGAAACATGCCGTCATGACAGTCGGCATCAGCAAAGCCATGCAGTTTACCCCCCAGTTCATGAGCACCAGCACCTGCTCCGACTTTCCGCTCATGATGCACATCAGCAAGGGGGCCTGGGAAGGCGTGATTGCCGCGACGTTTGCCGAACTGCCGGATTCCGGTTATCCGCTGCTGCAGACCTACAAACAGGAGGCCTTCGATCAATACGCTGCCAAGGATGAGCGCTGGGGACTTTTCTACTATGCCGGCATCGCCTTTGCCGAGCCGCTGGTGGAGGCCATCCGGCGCTGCGGCCGGGACCTGACCCGCGAGCGCTTTGTCCAGGAAATGGAAGGCTTGCAAGACTTCAAGGGCATCAGCGGCAAGATCAGCTACAAGCCCTTCGTGACGCCGGCGACATGTCCTGCCGCCAGGGAGCAGAACCAGACGTTCCTGGTGGAATGCATGGACGACGGCAAGTCCAAAAGGCTGACCGACTGGGCCACCATCGAATAACACCCAACTGTCGTATGGAGCGCTGCAGCGCTGAGGAATAGTTCCTCGGCCCGTGCCGACTACAGCTATTGTCATGCACCCAACGAGGATTCTATGACCTTCTTCAGCATCGACAATCTCGCCATCGCCTTCGGCGGCCTGAGGCCCTGCAAGCTATCGCCTTCGATGTGCGAAAAAGGAGATATTTTCCATCATCGGCCCCAATGGCGCCGGTAAAACCACGCTGTTTAACTGCATCAACGGCATCTACCGCCCCGACACCGGCGTCATCCGCTTCGGTCAACAGAACATCCAGAACCTGCGGCCGGATCAGATCGCCCGGCTGGGCATTGCGCGCACCTTTCAGAACATCGAACTGTTCGCCAACATGACCACCATGGAGAACATCATGCTCGGGCGCCATGTGTTCATGCGGACCGGCCTGTTCCGGGGAGCCTGCATGTGGGGCCGGCGCTCCTTTGCCGGACGAGAAGAAAAAACGCACCGCCGGCGCGTGGAGGAAATCATCGACCTTCTGCAGCTGCAGTCCGTGCGCGGCAAACTGGTCGGCGGCCTCCCCTACGGCACCCAGAAGATGGTGGAGCTGGCCCGGGCCCTGGCCCTGGAACCCAAACTCCTGCTTCTGGACGAGCCCTGCGCCGGCATGACGATCGAGGAAAAACAGGACATGATCTTCTGGATCAAGGACATCCAGGACGATCTCGGTGTCACCATTCTGCTGATCGAGCACGATATGCGCATGGTCATGGACATTTCCGACCGCATCCTGGCCATCAACTTCGGCAAGCCCATCGTGATCGGCACGGCCGACCAGGTCCGCCGGCATCCCGAGGTGCTCAAGGCCTATCTCGGAGAAGAGGAATGTTGTGAACCCGCTGCTTGAGATACGGAATATCGAGACCTACTACGACCTGATCTATGCCATTCGGGGCGCCTCCCTGAGCGTGGCCGAAGGGAGCATCACCGCCATTCTGGGCAACAATGGGGCCGGCAAATCCACCATTCTTAAAACGTTGATGGGATTGATCGAAGACCAACCCGACAAGGGCACTATTTTGTTCGCGGGCCAGCGCATCGACGGCCGTGACACGGAAGACATCGTCCGCCGGGGGATTTCCTATGTGCCCGAGGGACGCGAAGTCTTCGAGGAGCTGAGCGTCCGTGAAAACCTGCTCATGGGGGCCTATGTGCGCCGGGACCGCGACGGCATCCGCCAGGATTTCGAACGGATCTACGATTACTTCCCGATATTGGCCGACCGCACCCACCAGTGGGCGGGGACCCTCTCCGGCGGCGAACAGCAGATGCTGGCCATCGGCCGGGCCTTGATGAGCCGGCCCAAGCTGCTATGCCTGGATGAACCCTCCCTGGGCCTGTCACCGATTCTGGTCCAGGACATCTTCCGGATCATCACCCAGATCAACACCGAGGGGGTGACGATCCTGCTGGTGGAGCAAAACGCCCGCATGGCCCTCAACATCGCCGATATGGGCTTCATCCTCGAAAACGGGCGCTTCGTCATGAAAGGCGCGTCCCAGGAACTGATGGACGATTCCAATGTACGGGAATTCTACCTCGGGATGCAGTCCGAAACGTCGGTCAAAGGTTTCCAGCGGTGGAAACGCAAACGGCGCTGGAGATGATATGACAACGGTCGATACAACCCCCCGGGTTTTTCAGCAGACCGTGGCGCGCCATCAGGACCGGGTGGCCATACGCCAGAAAACCCTCGGCCTCTGGCACGACATTTCCTGGCAGTCCTATTTCCAGCGCGTTCAGCATATCGGTACGGCATTGATCGCCATGGGGCTGCAGCCCGGGGAGTGCGTGGGCATCATCGGTGACAATTGCCCCGAGTGGGTTCTGGCCGACATGGCGGTGCAGTGCGCCGGCGGCGTTTCGGTCGGCATCTACGCCACCAATGCCTGGCCTCAGGTTGAGTTCGTCACGAACCATGCCGAGGCCGCATACCTTTTCGTGGAAAACGAAGAACAGCTGGACAAATGGCTCATGTTCCGCGACCGGGCCCCTTCCCTGCGCAAGGTCATCGTGTGGGACCTGGAAGGGCTGCAGCAGTTCGAAGATCCCATGGTGATGACCTTCGAGGACCTTCGGGAAAAGGGCCGCCGGGCCGCGCAAGATGCGCCGGACGCGCTGATGCAGCGCATGGAAAAGGTTCAGCCCGATGATCTGGCCGTTCTGATCTACACCTCAGGCACCACCGGCCCGCCCAAAGGGGCCATGCTGACCCACCGCAACGTGACCTGGATGGCCCAAGCCGTCACCCGGGACAACCCCATCGATCGCAATGACGAAGTGCTCTCGTTCCTGCCCCTGTGCCACATCTTCGAGCGGCTCTTCTCGGTTTTCGTGCACATCACCCACGGCTACGTGGTCAATTTCGTCGAGAAACCCGACACGGTCACCGACAACATGATCGAGGTCTCCCCGACGGTGGGCTACGCCGTGCCGCGGGTCTGGGAGAAATATGCCTCGGCCGCCACCATTCGGATGTCGGACGCCACCTGGCTCAAGCGCCTTGTTTTTGGCCTGGCATTGTCCATCGGCAAAAAACGGGCCGACCGGATCATGAATTTCCAGTCCCTGCCCGGCCATCTGCGTCTGCTGTTCGGGCTGGCCCACTTGGCCGTGCTGCGCAAACTCAAGAAACGCATGGGGCTGGACCGCATCCGCATCGCCTATTCCGGGGCCGCGCCCATCGCTCCGGATGTGCTGCACTTTTTCCAGTCCATCGGGGTCAATCTGGTGGAGGGCTACGGCCAGACCGAAGGTACCGGCGTCACCTGCATCTCCCGGGTCGGCCGGGTCAAGTTCGGCATGGTGGGCCCGCCCCTGCCCGGCACCGAGGTGCGCATTGCCGAGGACGGCGAAATCCTGGTCAAATCACCCGGCGTGTTCAAGGGTTATTTCAAAAACGAGGCGGCGACCAAAGATACCCTGCAGGACGGCTGGCTCTACTCCGGGGATGTCGGCGAACTCGATGAAGACGGTTACCTGCGCATCACCGACCGCAAAAAAGACATCATCGTCACGGCCGGCGGCAAAAACATCACCCCCCAGTATATCGAAAACAAGCTCAAGGCCAGCCCCTACATCAACGATGCGGTGGTCATCGGTGACCGACGCAAGTACCTGACCGCCTTGATCATGATCGACGAAGACAACGTGGTCAAATATCGCCCAGGACCACAAAATCCAGTTTGCCACCTACAAGGACCTGACCCTTGATGAGGAGATTCGCAAGCTGATCCAGTCCGAGGTCGACCAGGTCAACGAACCAGGTGGCCCGGGTGGAAAATGTCCGCAAATTCACCATCCTGCCCAAGAAACTCTACGAGGAAGACGGCGAGGTCACCCCCACCATGAAGGTCAAGCGCAACTACGTCAACGACGCCTTCCGGGATCTCATCGAGGGGATGTATCGATAAAAGGCAAACGATGTCGGTAGGCGTTTGCGGCTTGCACTGACGTTCCCCCAGAGGCTATGGTTTATTGCCGTCGGACCAGGCACCTTTTCCCTCGGCTATAGCTTCCGCAAGAATCGTGATTATCATAATAGTATGCCGCCAGCCTTCAACACTCAATAGCAAGCCACAGGATGGCGTTGAGCCTCCACCGGCCATTTTTAGCGTAAACGAAGGGCATGGCGGCATTCCTTCGCACGTGGACACGCGCAAACCCCTTCGCCCTGACCCACGAATTCGACATCTGACCCACGATTTCACGCTTGACCTTGCCCGTCCTTGCAAATTTAGAACGTCTGTGGCTTTATTGACCCTATTGATCGCGGCACATCAGTACATGCGGCTTTCCCCTTGGCCGACGGCTCCCCGCCTTTTTGCTCAGACGCTTGCTGCGTATCGCCAATTAACGCCGATGTTGCGATGGGGTCTTTTTTAGCGGCCTCATTTCATATTGATATCCCTGTGGGGTAACCCGATGATCGAAACCCAAACCCTCATCACCGGATTGGCGATCAATATCGCCCTGCTCCTCTCGCTGACCCTGCTTTACAGCCTCATCCGAACCTATCTGCCCAAAGGAAGTCCGGTCGATAAGGGGTACCGGCCATCGAGCGCACCGCCCTCGGGGCGCGCCGTCGCCGGTGGCGGTACCCGAGCGGCGCGAGCCATGCGACGACCGCGTCCAGCACCGCCACGTCCAGCGTCGCGCCCTGCCCTGTCCGTTCCCGGGCCAGCAGCGCCGCGAGCGATTCTCCAGGGCCGCGAGCGTCCCGCCCGCGAGGTCCGCCACCTGGATGCCCGGGGGCTCGGGCGGTCCTTCGACCCCGTTCAGCAAGCCCAGCAGCCCGGCCACCGCGAGAAAGTCGAGGTCGTGCCCGGGTCGGTCACGATAGGGTCCCGTCTGACCGTAGCCGGACAGCGAGCAATAGACGATACGTGGGTTCACCAGCCGCACGTCGATGGGCCCCAGTCCGCGCCGCGCCAGCTGCCCCGGCCGTGAGGACTCCAGGAACACGTCCGAGTCTTGTGCCAGCCGCAGCACGACCTCGCGCCCCGCGGGCAGCCGGTAGTTGACCGCCACGCTCCGCTTGCCGCGATTGACCGACTCGAACACGCCTCCGAAGCCCAGCTCCGCGGGCGCCATCCGGGCGTAGTCGCCCGCCGTCGGGGTCTCGATCTTGATGACGTCCGCACCCAGGTCCGCGAGCAGCTGCGAGCACCACGGGCCAGGCAGCAGGCGCGACAGGTCCAGCACCCGGTATCCGGCGAGCGGTCGTGCGACCATCGGTACACCCCCGTCGCGCAGCGTGCGCCGGACGCCGGCTCGCCGCCAGAGTCGAGCGGCCCGTCTCCGGCCTCCGGTGGAGCCTGGTGTGCCGGGTGGGACCAGCCCGGTGCGGCCATCGGGGAGCGCCGGCCGCCGGACCGGGCGGCTCGACGTACGGGCGGTACGCGGAATTGGGTCACCCCCGGTCGGCGGGCGGCGCGGTCGACCCCCACCAGCCCGGTGGGCAGGACGCGCAGGTCGTGCCGGGGCCCGGCGACCCCGAGAGCGCGCCGAGCAGGAGCTCGCCGGCCAGCTCGCCGCGTCCGCGAGCGGCTGGCGGATCGTGGTCAGGCCGGGTTCGATCCGCGCCGGCACGCGGGATATCGTCGAAGCCCACCACGCTCAGGTCATCGGGCACCCGCAGTCCCAGCGCATGGGCGGCCTCGATCACGCCCAGCGCCAGGTGGTCGCTCATCGCCAGGATCCCGGTCGGGCGATCCGGCCCGGTCAGCAGCGCCACCGCGGCATCCCGCCCCTCGTCGGTGTCGGAGCGGAGCCGCTCCTCGACCTGGACCTCCGACCAGTCGAGGCCGGCCGCCTCCACCGCGTCCCGGTAGCCGCGCAGCCGATCGCGCGTGACGTCGCGGTCGACCCGCTCCTGGCGCGCCAGGTCGGCCCGGCCACGCAGGACATCCGACCGGATGGGGAACGAGACCACCCCCAGGCGCCGGTGCCCGAGCCCCAGCAGGTGCTCCGCGACGACCCGTGACCCGGCCCGGTTGTCGACCCCCACGAAGGGGGTCCCGGCGACCAGCGGCTGATCCACGAACACCGCGGGCAGCCCGCGCGCCCGGATCGCGGCGACATGGGGGTCATCGGCGGGCATGGAATAGACCACGAACCCATCGACGATCGCGTGGCGCACGGCGGCGGCATCCCGTCGGGGAGGAGGAAGGGGATGAGCAGGATGGACAGGCCGTCGGGCTCGATGCGTCGGGTCAGCCCGTGGAGGAACCGGATGGCCGCCGAATTGGAGAACGCGTACGACAGCGTCTCCGTGAGCGCCACCCCGATGGACCCCGCCACGCCGCGACGCAGGCTCCGGGCCGCGGGATCGGGGCCCGCGTAATCGAGCGAGCGCGCCGTCTCCAGGATCCGGTCGCGCAGCGCCGCGGACAGCTGGTCGGGTCGGTTGTACGCGTTGGAGACCGTGGCGCGCGACACCCCCACGATGCGCGCGATGTCGTCGAGGGTGACCGGACGGCCGTTGCCGCTCACTTGAACGCCCCCGCCGTGATGCCTCGGATCATGTGTCGCTGGAACACCACGAAGATGATGATGGTGGGCAGCAGGCTGATGGTGGCGCCCGCCATCAGGCGCGGGAAGTCGACCGCGTAGCGGCCCATGAAGAACGACAGCCCCAGGGGCAGCGTGTGCATGCGCGGGTCCTGCGTCAGCACCAGCGGCAGCAGGAACTGGTTCCAGGACCAGATCACGTCGAACACCACCAGCGCCAGGATGGCGGGCCTGATGAGCGGCAGCACGATCGCTCGGAACAGCCGCAACGAGCTCGCGCCGTCCACCCGCGCGGCATCGAAGAGCTCCCGGGGATCTCCACGATGAACGCGCGCAGGAGCACGATCGCGAACGGCAATGAGATCGCGATCTGGGGCGGGTCAGCGCCCACAGCGTGTTGAGCAGGCCCAGCGACCGCATCTGGTAGAACAGGGGCACCACCAGCAGACCGATGGGCACGATGAGCCCGGCCACGAACAGCGCGTACAGCGGGCCGCGGCCGCGCATGGGCATGACCGCGAACGCGTACGCGGCGAGGCTCGCCAGCGCCAGCACCCCGGCGACCGTGCCCACCGCGACCAGGGTGGAGTTCAGGAACAGCCGGCCGAAGTCGGCGGTGGTCCAGGCGTCCATGAAGTTCCCGAACAGGGGCTGGGCCGGCAGCCCGATGGGGTCGAACGTCACCTCCCGGTTGGTGCGCAGGGAGGTCGAGACGATCCAGGCCAGCGGCAGCAGGGTCGCGAGGGAGCACAGCGCCGCGACCAGCGTCCACGCGACCCGCCGGGCCTGGAGGCGTGGGCGCCGTCGACGACCGCGCGCCGCGACCCGCGATCCGGTGAGCCCCGACTCAGCGACCGACATCGGCCGACCCCTTGCGGCGCAGGAACACGATCGACAGCAGCAGCACCCCGAGCGTCATGACCACCGCGATGGCGCTCGCGTAGCCCACGTTCCGGAACACGAACGCATGGTCCAGCATGTGCAGCGGGAGCACGATCGACGAACGCGCGGGACCACCGCCGGTGAGCAGGTAGACGAGGTCGAAGACCTGGAACGAGGCGATCGCGGTGATCATCACGACCACCCCCAGGGGACCCCGGATGAACGGCAGCACGACCGCCCGGAACTGCGCCCAGCGGCCGGCGCCATCGATGCGCGCCATGTCGAAGTACTGCTCATCGATGCCGTCGATGGCCGCGATGAAGATGATCATCACGAACCCGTAGTGGAGCCAGCTCCACGCCACGAACAGCGCGGGCAGGGTCGTGGCGGTGTCGCCCAGCCAGCTGTGGGTGAGCATCTCCAGGCCCACCCCCTCCAGCAGGCGGTTGAGCGCACCCGAGGCGGGGTCGTACATCCAGCCCCACAGGATCGCCACGGCGACGGGGTTGAGGACCTGGGGCAGGAAGAACACCAGCCGGAAGAACCCCCGGCCGTAGATCGGGCCACGCGTGACGAGCAGCGCGAGCACCAGGCCGATGCCCACGGGCACGACGACCGCGGCGGCCATCCAGCCGACGTTGTGGGTGAGGGCGCGGACGAAGACCCGGTCGTCGAGAAGCTTGAAGAAGTTGTCCAGGCCCACCGGCTCCGGCGGCAGGATCCGTTCCACGACTGGGTGCTGTAGATGACCAGCTGGATGGTGGGCCAGACGACGAACAGGAGATAGGCGGCGAGCGCCGGGACCAGGAACAGGAAGGCGGTGCCGCGCTCCGTGAGGAGACCTGCGGCACCGCCGACGCGTCGAGCGGGAAGCGTCACCCGTCCTTGCGGTACTTGGGGCACTCGCTCTCGTAGATGCCCTGGGTCATGGCCATGGTCTCCTCCGGCGTGGTCTCACCGGCGATCATGCCCTGGAGCGCGGCCCAGTTGCCGCGGTTCACCTCGACGCAGCTGACGCCCATGTAGTAGCCGGGGCCGGTGAGCTGCATGCCGGCGTAGATGTCCGCCTGGAGCTGGTTGACCGCGGGCGGGGCCTCGTCGAACCGGTACGTCACCAGCTTGCCGGCGTCCCACAGCCGCCGGGCGTTCTCCTCGCTGAGCATGTAGTCCAGGAACGCGAGCGCCGCCTCCCGGTCCTCCGCGTAGCTGGTCACGACGATCAGGTCCGACGGCGCCTTGCCGCCCGAGTGCCAGGGGAGCTCCGGGTTCATCTGGGGCATCGGGAACCAGCGCGCCTCGAACTCGGGCTGCGTGGCGAACTCCGGCTGGGCCCACGTGCCACCGATGTTGATGGCGGCCTGGCCGGTGATGAACAGGCTGTTGGCGTCCAGGTAGCTGGTGCCCAGCATGCCCTCGTTGAAGTAGCCCTTCTCGTACCACTCGAGCACCTTCGCGGCCGCCTCGATCATCTCCGGGGTGTCGTAGCGCGCCTCCGGGTCCAGCTCGACCTCGAGCGCCGTGAGGTGCTCGAAGGGCACGTTGGTGTGGATGAGCTGCTCCCACACATGGGCCAGCGGCCACGCGTCGATGCCGCCGGTCGCGATGGGCGTGATGCCCGCCGCCTTGATCGTCTCCAGGATCGCCTCGAACTCAGCGAACGTGGTGGTGGGGTGAGGCCCAGCTCCTCGAAGATCTCGGAGTTGTAGTAGACGCCGACGGTCGCCTGCTCCGGCGGCACGCCGAAGATGCGCCCGGGGACGCCCTGGTTGGCATAGGCGAGCAGGTCGGCGGGGTACCTGTCCAGCCAGCCCGCCGCCGCACCGTGATCGGTCAGGTCGACCAGGTGGCCCGCCACCGCGAACAGGTCGGTCGCCTGGGCACCCCAGGAGATCGAGCCGACGTCCGGTCCCGTGCGCCCGTCCAGCGTCACCGGCAGGATCCGCTGCATGTCGTCGAAGGAGTAGGGGGTGACCGTGATGGTCACGCCCGGGTTCGCCTCCATGTAGGCGGCGACCGCGGCCTCGTGGATGGCCAGGCCCTCGGGGCCGCTGGACTGGTACCAGTAGTCCATCGTCACGGGGTCCTGCGCGGACGCCCCGGTGCCCAGGGCTCCGACGGCGACCGCCGCCGTCGCGATGGCAGCCAGTCGCCCCCGTCGCCCGGATCGCAGATGGCGCTTCGACATGGTGCACGCTCCTTCGTCCATGATGCCCGAACGGTCCCCCCGATGGGGGGTTGTCGGGGGCTCTGAAACGATTTAGACTGAATGCATCCAGATGCTACACGGGTCGTCAAGGCTCGTCTGGCGTTTCGAGCGAGGTGCCTGTGCAGCAGGACGGATATCGGCCGGTCGACCTGGGTGCCGCGTGCACCCTGGATGTCGACGCGGTCGTGGCCATGGCCGCTGGGGCGGCGGTCTCGTACCCGGAGGTGCGGGCGGAGCGCCCGGCGACCGGGGCGCTGACCCTGCGTGGGTTCCCGTTCCGGGTGGGGAGCCGCGGGCGGCACCGGGCCCTGTTTCGTGGGCCGGCGCTCGGGCGACGGGGACCGGGGAATGAGCGTATCCGTGGGCGGGCCTGCGACGGACGTGTTGATCGCCCACGCGATCGTCGGGTCGGACCTGTGGCAGGGGGCACCGGTGGGCCGGGTCTTCGGGGAGTACACGTTCCACCTCGCGGACGGATCGGACCACGCCGTGCCCATCCGGGAGCGGTTCGAGGTGGGCACGATCCCGCTGCCCTGGGGCCAGTACCCGTTCCTGTGCGTGCCGGACACGGAGGACGTCCTGGAGCCGCGGTTCGAAGGGCCGTGGGAGCGGATCGGCTTCCGGCGCACGGAGGTGAGCAAGGCGCCGCCCGCCGCGTGGTACCTGTGGAGCTGGATCAACCCGCTGCCGGCGGTCGCGCTGGACCGGATCACGCTGCGCCTGCTGCGGGACGGGCTGGCGATCGCCGGCATCACGATCGGGACGCTGGGCGAGGAACCGCTGCGACCCCGGACACGCCGGTACCGCCCGGCTCACGCTGCCTGCGGCACCAGGGGCGCCGCCACCGGACGTGCGCGTCGACCGGGGTCTCGCGTCGTGGCCACAGCCGCTGCCCGATCGGCCGCTCGACGCCGCGCAGCCCGGCCATCCCGGCTGGGGCGCGGAGCCGCCGGCCGCGCCCACCGCGTGGCAGCTCGCGGTGGCCGCGCTGCCGTCCGCCACGCTGGACGTGACCCGGGGAGGGGAGCCGGCCGGGTCCGTCCGCTGGGGTGATGTGGAGGCTGGGGGCAGCGCCGCGGGTGGCTCGGCGCGCGTGGAGGTCGACCGATCCCGGTCGGAACTGGGTCAAGGTGACCGTCACGGACGCGGATACCGGTCGACCGATTCCGTGCCGCGTCGCGTTCCAGACGCCCGAGGGCGTCCCGCACGCGCCCCACGGTCACCATGGCGAGGTATTCAGCGGTCTCGGCGACTGGAACGGCGACAACGGCGGCGACCTGCGCCTGGGCCAGATCACCTATGCTTACATCGATGGCCGCTGCCAGGGGTGGCTGCCGCGCGGCGAGGTGATCGTGGACGTGGCGCGCGGCTTCGAGTACGAGCCGCTGCGCACCGCCGTCACCATTGAGCCCGGCCAGAACTGAGCTGCGGCTGACACGCGGCGTGGTCGGACCTGGCCGGACGGCTGGTTCAGCGGCGACACGCACGTCCACTTCCTGTCGCGCAGGGGGCACTGCGCGAGGCGGCAGCGGAAGACCTCGCGGTCGTGAACCTGCTCCAGACGCAGTGGGGCCACCTGTTCACCAACACGGAGGACTTCACCGGCGGCCCGGTGACGTCCAACGGCCACACGTCGTCTAGGTGTCGCAGGAGAACCGCCAGCACATCCTGGGCCACCTCAACCTGTTGGGCCTGAACGCGCCGGTCATGCCCGGGCGACCGGCGGCCCGGGTGAGGCGGAGCTCGGTGGCGGCCTGGAGACCACGCTGGCGCGCTGGGCCGACGCGGGACACGAGCGCGGCGCGACCGTCATCCTGGCGCACTTCCCGACCCCCAACGCGGAGGCCGCGGCGCTGGTGGCGACCGGGCGCGCGGACGCGGTGGAGATGTTCGACCAGCTCGACTACGAGCACGTCGAGTACTACCGCTACCTCAACGCGGGCTACCGGCTGCCGCTCGTGGCCGGCACCGACAAAATGTCGCGGCGATCCCGGTGGGCCTCTACCGTACCTTCGCCCGGCTCGCGGACGGCGAGGACTTCTCGTTCGCGGCGTGGATGGCGGCGGTCCGTGGGGGCCGCACCTTCATCAGCAGCGGTCCGTTGCTGCGGTTCACCGTGGATGGCCGGCCCATCGGCAGCACCCTCGACGTGCCCGTCGGGGCGACGCTCGAGGTCGAGGCGAGGTCCGCTCGATCTTCCCGGTCCACACGCTCCAGCTCGTGGAGCGCGGCCGGGTCGTGGACGAGGCCACCGCGGATGCCGCGGGCGCGCGGACGCTGCGGCTGCGGACGACGGTGCGCGTCGACGGACCCACTCTGGCTGGCGCTGCGCAGTGGCGGCCCGGGGTATCGGCCGTCCGCCACTTCGACGAGCGACGGCGCGGCATCATGGCCCACACCGGACCCGTGTACGTCGCGCCGGGCGGGCGCTACGACCTCCGGGACGCGGCCACGGAGCAGTACCTGCTGACGCTCATCGGTGGCGGCCTGGAGTACGTCCGGCGGGCGGCGCCTCGGTATCCCGAGGCGGACGTGACGCACGCCCACGGCGGCCCGGACCACCTGGCCTGGCTGGAGGCGCCGTTCCACGAGGCCATCGCCGCGATCCGCTCCCGGGGTGCGGCGACGTGAGCGGTCCGGAGACCGGCCGGTGAGCGGCGATCTGCGCGACCTGATCGCCGCCACGCCCTGGCTGGACACGCACGAGCACCTGCCGGAGGAGGCGCTGCGCCTGGAGGCCCCGGTCGCCGGCTCCCGCTTGCACCCGTGCGACGACTGGGCCTACCTGCTGTGGCACTACGCGCTCGACGACCTGGTCAGCGCAGGCCTCACGCCGGCGCAGCGCCAGGTCTTCGAGTCCCCGGACGCCGGCCCGACGGAGAAGTGGGACGCGGTCGCGGAAGCCTATGGCCGGACCCGCCACTCGGCGTACCTGCGCGCTGCGCGCGACTCCATCCGGACGCTGTTCGGGCTGGAGCTGGGCCGCGACACCGTGGCGGAGATCGACCGGCGCATGGCGGAGCTGCGCCGGCCTGGCTTCTACCGTCGCGTGCTGGACATCGCCGGCGTGAGTGCTTGCCAGGTGAACTCGCTCGAGGCCACGTTCCGCCAGACCGCGGACCCGGAGCGCCTGCAGCAGGACATCGGCCTCACCGACTTCGTGCTCCCGTCCGAGGCGTCCGTCGCGGAGTGGGAGGCGGTCACGGGTCACGAGGTCGCCGGCCTGCCGGACCTGCTGGCGGTCATGGGCACGTACTTCGAGCGATTCTCGGCCCTCAGGCGGCAGCGGTCAAGCTGGCCATCGCGTACGCGCGTCCGATCGGGACGCGGCCCGCCCGCTCGCCCGACCGTCCGGACGCCTTCCGGGCCTGGCTGCGGCGGGAGCCCGTGGCCGCCGACCTCGCCCGGTCGATCGAGGACACGATCCTGGAGGCGGGGCTGGGGATGGCGGCCGACCAGGGCCTGGCGGTGAAGGTGCACACCGGCCTCCACGTGGGCACCGATTCGATGGACCTGCACCAGGTGCGCCGGAACGTGGGGACGTGTGCCGGCTCGCCCGACGCTTCCCGACGACCTTCACGCTGATGCACATCGGCTACCCCTACGAGGGCGAGGTGATCGCGGCCGCCAAGCACCACACGAACGTGGTGGCGGACCTGTGCTGGGCCTCGAATCATCGACCCCATCGCGTCGCGCCTGTTCCTGAAGCGGTTCCTGGTCACGGCGCCCGCGTCCAAGGTGCTCTGCTTCGGGGGCGACTACATCCCGGTGGAGAACGTCGTGGGGCACGCGGCGATGGCCCGGGAGGAGCTGGCGCGCACCCTCGAGGAGCTCGTCGCCGAGGGTATCTCGAGGCGGCGGAGGCACGGGACCTGGTCCCGGAGCTGATGCACGGCAACGCGGAACGCGTGTTCGGCCACCCACGGGTGGGTGTGCTCGCGGGGAGTGGGGGAGCTGAGCATGCGTGACCGGCACGGGGTCCGGCGACGATCCATCCGGGGTGATGCTGGGCACGGGGGTCGCCCTCGGCCTGCTGCTGCCGCTGGGCGGCGCCGGCCGTCGCCGACACCTCGGAGGGCCGTCTCTCTGTTCATGCGAGGGACCATGGAGCCTCCGACGTGTGGGTGGCGGACGGCGACGGCGAGGACCGCCGGAACCTCGGGCCGCTCCCGCCACCGACCGCACCCGCCTCTCGCCCGACGGTGCGACGATCGCCTTCTGGGGCAGGCCGGAGGAGACCTCCGGCTGCGGCAGCTGGATGTCGCCAGCGGCGGCGTCACCAACCTGCTCGCGAACCCGTCGGCTCTCCCGTGTATGTGTCCTCCGTACCGTGGTCCCCCGATGGCTCGCAGGTCGCGGTGACGATGCAGCGGGGACTGACCAACACGGAGACGTTCCGCCGGAGCCTGGATGACGTGAACATCGTCGGCGCGGGCGCCGTGGTCCGCACGTTCAACGCCTGCGGCACGATGGCACTCGGCAAAGACCCGATGCCTGGACTGGTCGGGCGATGGAAACGAACCGCGGATGGCCGCGAGCCGCTGGACAGCGATGGGGACCAGTTGCCCGGGGTCCGGTGGCGGGTGTTCCGGATGAACGCCGACGGCACAGGCCAGAGCTCGTTCCACGGTGCCGCCGGCCGACCACTCCTTCGCATGCTCCGTACTTCGCGGTCAGCCGGGACGGGACCCGGATGCTCATCTCCAGCTACAACCGCCTCCAGGGGACCACGTCGATGCGGACCGTCATCCGGACCGCCGCGGGTGACGTCTCGCGGGTCGACGCCGCGTACGGCGCGGTGACGTGGTCGCCGGACGGCACCCGGTTGGGCGGCTGGGATGCGGCGGGGATGTGGACGATCGGGGCCGACGGCACCGGCAAGGCACCCGTCCCAGGATCCGTGGCCGGGGACCGCCTCCACAGCTGGTCGCGCGTCGAGACCTGTGGTGCCGGCTTCGAGCCCGCAACGGCGGCGAGTGATCATCGGCACGCCGGACGACGACCTCCTGGAGGGGGACCCCCGGCGACGACGTCATCTGCGGCCTGGGTGGTGATGACACCATCCACGGCAAGGGCGGACGACGTCATCCACGGTGCATTTCC
>CAWKLN010000003.1:0-95439 GCA_963850465.1 uncultured delta proteobacterium | reverse complement strand
CACGCATCAACAGCGCCGTCCCGGCGTCACGAGCCCCTTCGGGGACGCCTGCGCTTCGCGATAGCGGCCGGACGCGCCGAAACTCGCCCGCCTTCGGCGGGCTCAGACAGTCGCCGCGTCTTTATCGGCCGCAACCCCGATGCTCGGCCTCGTGACAATGGGGAGAAATTATAATTCGGACTTCCGGTCTTATCTAAAAGGATCTGGATCATTTCACTTGAATCCCCGACCCCTTGAATCCTTGAACCCTCGTACTTCTTGCCCCTTGAACCCGCTATCTTTCACCCCAGCTTTCTTTCCAGGAACTTTCCAACATCCGGGGGATGATTCACAGGCTCCCGCGGCATCAGCATGACCGCCTTTTCGGGGCAGTGGGCCGAGCACAGGCCGCAGCCGATGCATTGCCGGTCATCCACTACGGCAAGGTTATCGTCATTTTGTGCGATGGCGTCCATGGGGCAGCGGTCGATACATTCGCCGCAACCGGTGCAGGCGGCTGGCGTCACTTGGGCCAAATGGGCCGAGGGGGCCAGGGCATTGAACCCCAGGCGTTTCTTTGTGTCGATAAACAGGCAGCAGCACCCGCAGCAGTTGCACAGGGTCCCCAGGTAGCCGTCGATATTTTCCACGCAGTGCGCCAGCCCCTCTTCCTCACAGGCTTTGGCGATCTCCAGCGTTTCCGCCACGCTCACCTCCCGCCCCATACCCTGGTCGGCCAGGTAGCGCGCCATGGACCCGAAGCTGAAGCACACTTCCAGGCTGTGCCCGCAGCCCTGCCCCACGGCGTTTTTGATCTGGCGGCAGGGGCAGAAGGACACCACCGCGAAGGACTGCGCCGCGATGCGGGGACGCAGTTCCTCAAAGGCGAGGATTTCAGGGTCATGCTTCATGGCGCGACCCACCGGAACGACGCGAAAAGTGGGCATATCGCCCCGGGCCAGTTCCTCGCCGAAGGCTTCCTCGCGGTATTTCAACCATAGCGGGGCCAACCGGCGCGTGTCGTCGGTCTCCCGGCCGGACCAGTAAGGTGTGTCGAACCAGCCTTTGGCTGAAGGCAACAGGGAATAGCGGTCCTCTTTCCCCGGGCCGCGATCGGTTTGAACGGTGCCGCGCGCCGCCATGCTTTCCAGAATTGACTGAAGCCGGTGGGTTTTCTGCGGCACGGCCGCCTGCCATTCGATGAGCGTCATGGGGTGCATGACCGGCATGTGCAGGGCCAGTTCGGCCTCTTCGAGCGGGAAGAGAATCCGCAGGATGGCGATGAGGGTATCGGTGCGGGGGGCGCCGACGATGAAATGATCAAAATGATCGGCCAGACGGTCGTAAAGGGTGTCATGGGCCATGGCTTATTCCTCCGTGAAACGCTGGATGGTCGTCTGAAGGATGCGGCTGAAGCTTTCGATCTCGGCCTGGGAATAGTCCGCCTTGATGGCATCGTTGTGGGCTTTGACAATGGCCAGGCAGCGGCTTGCCGCCCGGCGGCCGGGGTGAGGTACACCAATAGGCAAAATCAGACTTCATTTGACCTGTTTTGCCGTCAATTGAGAACCGCCAGGTCTTTTATTTTCCAGGCCGAGGGCCGCTTTTCGGCCACGGAAATCGCCGTTCAAGCCTTCCTGAAAATGGTATATTAATTGCTTCCTCTATAAGTTTTCTTTTTTCACCCGAAACCCCATTCTAAAAAGGAATATGAGAAATCCGGACCGCCTGCGGGAATATCCCGAATCAGCTTTACAAAGGCTCCCGGCCTGAAGATAAGGAAAAAAACGACACCACTCAAACCCATCTACCCGGCAAAACAACCCACAATTCCATAGACCCAATCGCATCTCCAGGAGAGGTGCCCTTTACTAAGTGAGAAGAGGTGACCATGAAAAGACGTGTTGCGTGTTTTCTCGTTTTAGCGATCACGGCGGTGTTGATGTTCGGGCCGGTAGCCGAAGCGGCCAAAAAACGCATGGCCTTCGGCGGCGGCCCACCGGCGGCACATTCCAGTACTTCGCCAACGGCATCGCCATACTGCTGTCCAAGAACGTGGCGGACCTGGAGGTTTCCAGCGAAGGCACTGGCGGTTCCGCAGAGAACCTCAAACGGCTCAACGCCGGCGATATCGATTACGGCATCGTCTATTCGGTCGATCTGTGGCTCGGCGCCAAGGGCAGTTGCCCGAGGATGCCAAAGGTCCTACGCCAAGGTGAAACCGATGGCTTACCTTTATGGCGCCCCGGCGCAGCTGGTGGTGCGCAGGACAGCGGCATCACGCGAGGTCACCCAGCTGGCCGGCAAGAAGGTCGCGGTGGGCAATGCAGGTTCGGGGCAGCCCTGTCCGCCCAACGGTTGTTTGAGGCCCTGGGGATCTGGGACAAAGTCGATCCCCAGTTTCTCGGCTATTCAGCGGCGGCTTCCGCCCTGAGCGACAAGAAAATCGACGCCTTCTGGGTCTTGGTGGGCTACCCCAACGCTTCCATCATCGAAGCCAGCACGACCAACGACATCGCCCTGCTCGACGTTTTTGCGACCGCCGAGGCCGCCGGGTTCTATCGACAAATACCCGCCTATTCGGCCGCCAAAGTACCGGCCGGCACCTACAAGGGGCAGGACAAGGAGGTGCAGACCTTCAAGGACTCCACGCTTTGGTGCGCCCGTGAAGGGCTGGACGCTGACACCGTCTACCAGGCCGCTGAGCATCGTCTATTCGCCCGAAGGGTTGGACCACATGGTAAAAGCCCACAAGGCGGCCGGGGAGATGAGCGTCGAGAGCGGTGCTCAGCGGCATTCCCCTACCCCTGCACCCGGGAGCCGACAAGTTCTGGACCGAGAAGGGTCTTCAAATCCCCGAGAGCATCAAGGCCAAATAAGACCCTGGTTTTGTGCAACCGGACTTTTACGCAAGGGAAGGGATCTCGGTCCTATCCCTTGCGCATTCAGAGGGCACGCCGCCATGGAAGATAACATGGCGACAAAATTCTGCCTGGCTCGGACGAACCGCCGGTCAAGACGAGAAGGTGAAGAAGTACCTGGAAAAGGAAGAGAAAAGCACGCGGAAGCTCACCGGGTTCTGGCACTGGCTGCGATGCTCCTCATGGTGGCCATGGTGCTCACCTATTTTTACTCATCGGGCATCAGCCCCCTCTCCGCCCAGATGCACCGCGGCGTCTACGTCCTGCTGACCTTTGCGCTGGTGTTCATCTTCTACCCGGCGGGTTCCCGCTGGTTCACGGCCGGTGCTGTGCCTCCTCCTGGGGGTCGGCCTGGCCTGCCGCCGGCTCTATCCTGGCGTGCTGTTCGACACTGGCCGGTTTCGACGCCCGGGTTGTGGCGGTCAAGGAAGCTCTTCAGGACGGCGGGCTGGCGGCCGGAATCTGGGCGCCTTGGGCACCTCTGGGGGGTCGTCGGCGGCCGGGGTGCTCGCCGGCGCAGGCCTCTACCTGGCCGACCGGTGGTTGGTCACCGCCGCTTCGTCCACGCGCCCGAACCTCACCGACGTCCTTTTTTGTATCACGGCCGCTGGCGGTCGTGCTTTACTGGATCATCGAATTCGAAGCCCTCAACTACCGCATGGGCAGTGAAACCGCGTCCTGGATTTCTACGTCAGCTTGACCGGGATCGTCATTTCCCTGGAAGTCACCCGGCGCGTGCTGGGCTGGTCGATGACCCTGGTCGGGATCGGCTTTATCCTCTACTGCCTCTTAGGCCCCTACATGCCCGAGGTCGTCGCCCACCGCGGTTTCCGGGTCGAGCGCATCGTGAATGCCCTCTACCTGACCCAGGACGGCGTCTTTGGCGTGATGGCCGACGTGCTGGTCAGCTACGTGATCCTCTTCATCTTCTTCGGCGCCTTTCTGCAGAAGTCCGGCGCCGGCCGCTTTTTCATCGACCTGCCGCTGGCCATTGCCGGGCGGACGGCGGGCGGGCCGGCCAAGGTGGCGGTGCTTGCGTCGGCGCTCTTCGGCTCCATATCGGGCAGCGCCATCGCCAACACGGTGAGCACGGGCGCCTTCACCATCCCGCTCATGAAGAAGGCCGGTTTCCGCCCGCATGTCGCCGGCGCCATCGAGCCGGCGGCCTCCATCGGCGGGATGTTCATGCCGCCGGTCATGGGCGCCGGCGCGTTCCTGATGGCCGAACTGACCGGCCATCCCCTATCGCACGATCGTGCTGATTTCCATCTTTCCGGCCTGTCCTCTATTTTCTATCGGTGCTGACGATGGTGCACTTCGAGGCCAAGAAGCAGGGGATCGAAGGGGATCGACACGGGGGTGCGCGTCGGCGAGATCCTGCGCAAAGAAGTGGTACATGGCGACGCCGCTGATCGTCATCATCGTCATGATGATCGCCGGGCTACTCGCCTTCCTACGCCGCCTTCTGGTCGATCCTTTCGTGTGTTGTGCTCATGTTCGTCGCGCCGAGCGTGGGCTTTTGCCGCCGGGCGCCAGGAAACGCGCATGCGCGGCCTGGCCGGGCGACGCACATCATCCGGCTGGTCTACGAAGCGCTCTTCGACGGCGCACGCGACACCCTGGTCATCGGCGCAACGGTCGGCGTCATCGGCATCATCGTCGGCACCATCTACGCGACGGGTGTGGGCCTGCGCTTCTCCGACATCATCATCTCCCTGAGCAACGGCAACGTGCTGATCGCCATCGTGCTCATCGGGCTGGCCTCGCTGGTGCTGGGCATGGGCGTGCCGGTGACCGCCTCCTACCTCATCACCGCGGTGCTGGCCGTGCCGGCCCTGACCGAGATGGGCGTGGTGCTGATTGCGCGCGCACAGATCGTCTACTGGTTCAGCCAGGATTCCAACATCACGCCGCCGGTGTGCGTGGCGGCCTATGCCGGCGCGGCCATCGCCGGCTCGGACCCCTGGAAGACGGGCTGGACCGCTTCAAGTTCGCCAAGTTGCTCTATGTGATGCCGTTTCTCTTCGCCTTCACCCCGGCGATCCTGCATCAAGAACTGGGATACCGATCCGGCCGACGGCCTATCCCATGTGGGAGGTGATCTTCGCCTTCTTCTCGGCGACGGTGGGCACCCTGGCCTTTTCGGCCCTCACCATGGGCTATCTGGTCCGGCGCACCACCCTGGCCGAGTGGGTGTTCTTCGCGGTGGCCACGGTCCTGTGCTACATTCCGGGGGTGGTCACGGATATCTCGGGCATCGCCATGGTGGTGGCCCTGGCGTTCTGGCAGAAGCGCAAAAACAAACTGCAACCGGCAGAGCAGCAGCCCCTGGCGGTCCCGTAAAGGACAGGACAGGGCTCGGGCGGCCTGTCGGGCGGGGAAGAGATTTATTAAAAAAGGACGGCGGCGCTGATTTCGGCGGATTTATGCCTATCCTTGGCCCTGGCAATGCCCTGACCATGTTCAGGGGGGATTGATTCCCCGGGAGAACCACCAGAAACACAGAGGAGAAACCAAAATGGCCAAACGTGTCGTAATCGATACCGATGAGTGCACGGGGTGTGAGACCTGTGTGGAACTGTGTGCGGAGGTCTTTGCCTTCAACGAGGACGAGGAGAAAGCGGAAGTCATCATGGCCGAAGGCGGGCCGGAAGATTGCATCGAGGAAGCCATAGAATCTTGCCCGGTCGAGTGCATTCACTGGGAGGAATGACAATGGGGCGCGACTAAACCCGCATCCCCCTTGCCCCATCCAGATGAGTCTGCATGCCCGGCGCCTGAAGGCTATGCTGATCTTGTCGATGCCCTACCGATTCAGCTGGTTTTGAGCCGGCTGCGAAATTGGCCCGCTGCCTGGGTACTTCAGGCGGCGGGCTCCTACCAGATCCTTGTCTCGAAGTCTGACAACCCGCTCTTCAGCAATTCCCCATTTTGTTTTAAGTGCCCCCGATCATCACCGAAGATTGACCAATAACCGTATTAGTAAGCAATATCAATAGGATTTGATGGATTTTTACGGTGGTGTCCTTTACAAGCGGGGATTCTGGTGGTAGGTGAAAGGTGTGTCAATGATTTCTGCAGAAAGCCGGCACTCCTTCCTATCGCCGCAATGGCAAAAGTTGAAAACTCCTGGTTTCGGGAGGTCGTAATTTGGTGCCGCTTCTTATCTAAAAAGGTTCCCTGCGTGCGCCTCTCATCACAACAGAATGGTGTAAAAATGCTGCTGCAAAGCTACCAACTGGATGTCATCAACAACCACTGCATGCCCGCCGCCCAGAGCGTCAACTGCATCGCCCGGCTGGACCAGGACGTGGGCTGCGCCATCCCCTATCTGAATGCGGTCATCGAGGGCGACCAGTTCACCCCCGACCCGCCGTCGATCACCTTCCGGAACGAGGGCAGGCTGATTTCGGTCACGGAGCGCACGATCACGGTCAACGCCGTGGCGGACGAGGCCCAGGGCCGCAAGATCGTCGAATGGATACGCCGGGAGATCAACGATGCCTGGGAAAACCGAGAGAACATCGAGCCGCGCTACACCAAAACCGAACGCCCCCAGGTTGTCGAGATCTTAAAGCTACTGCCCAAAACCAATTGCAAAAAATGCGGTGCCCCCACCTGCATGGTGTTTGCTACCTGGGTGGTTCAGGGCGCCAAGGATGAGACCCAGTGTCCTGAGTTGAGCGAAGAAGACAAAAGAAGGCTACATGATTACTTGGCGCGGTTCTCAATCGTAGTTGATGAATTGTAAGGTTAAATAGAGAAGGGGCGTCCCATGGAGATCCCAGAAATCCCTCTCGAAAGCTCCTAGTTGCTACTTGACAAGGCTCAAGACATCGATGACCCGGAAGGTTCAGGACATCGATGACCCTTAAGGCTCGAAAGGGTCAACACATCGGTGACCCGGTTTAAGTCATTCCATCGATCTGATACGATCAGTGAAAAACCCTTCACAGGAGTATCGCGATGGAACAAGATCTTCGTAAACAGGCAATTGAGCGTTACCTGAAAGGAGAATCCCCTAAAAACATATACAGCGATCTTGATCGGTCCAAGAACTGGTTTTTCAAATGGCTCAAACGCTACCAGAGCGGGGAACCGAACTGGTATAAGGATCGATCCAGGGCGCCGGTTAATCGCCCCAAAGCTATCACCGCAAGCGATCGCAAACGCATCATCAAGACCCGGATTCACCTGGAGTCTCAAAAGTATGCTCAGACCGGCCCATCGGCCATCAAATGGGAGCTGACCAAAGCCGGCCACACGCTGCCTTCCGACAGCACCATCAAGCGGGTGCTTAAACAGGAAGGACTGATTAAAAAAAACGCGTTACGCCCCCAAAGGGGTCGAGTATCCGTATTTTACGGAAGCGTTCGACATCAACCACATTCACCAGGCCGATCTTGTCGGCCCTCGTTACATAAAAGGCGATGGCAGGTTCTATTCATTCAACGTCATCGATCTTTGCAGCCATCGGGTTTATGTCGAGGCCCAGCGCACCAAAGCCGATCAGCAAGTCGCTGGACAGTCTGCTGCGCTGCTGGAAAGCCGTGGGGCTGCCGGATTTTCTGCTCCTTGATAACGAATTGAGTTTTCGCGGCAGCAACCGCTATCCGCGCTCCCCGGGCCTGGTCATCCGGTTGTGCTTGCACTTTGGCGTTACGCCCGTGTTCATCCCGGTCTCGGAACCCTGGCGCAACGGCGTGATCGAAAGCTTCAACGACACATACAACAGGAAGTTTTTTCGTCGCCAATGGTTTAAAAGCTATGCTCAGTTAAAAAGACAATGCAAAAATTTCCAGACGTTCCACAACAACCATCACCGCTATAGCTGTTTGAAAGGCAAAACCCCGATGGAGGTTGTGGCCAAAGCGCAGTTGCCGATACTGAAACTGGGGGCCAATACGAAAATACCGACTCGTGAGGATATTCCCGATGGCAATATCATTTTGATCCGATTTATCCGCAGCAATCGCATCCTCAACATTTTCGGCGAACGAGTTCAAAGTATCAAAGGATCTGGTTTATTCGTATGTGAAAGCCGTCATCGTCACCGAGATCCACACATTGCAGCTCTATCTCGGTGAAGAACTGGTAACATCATTTGACTACAAGCTGCGTGATTGACCAAGTAAAACTAGTACCGGGTCATCGATGTCGTGACCCTTTTTACCCTTAGACTCGGGTCATCGATGTCTTGGACTTTGGCAGTTATTCAGGGAGCCCTACTCATAAACTCTCTGCTTGACGGGGGAAGCTTACAAAGAGGGGGCAAACGCCCAATCTGAAACTGGACAGGTTGTCCAGCTTCAGGTTGAGCGACTGTGGGCTGAGTGGTTTTTTTACTCGGAGGAAATAGATGCCCTTTATGGAATTCACGGCTGTATTTCAAATTTACTGATCTTGTAACCCGCTAAAATTGTGGATGGATCATTTTGGGATCTGACTTGAACTTTCAAATCCCATTTACCTGCTTGACCAGCATATATTTGACATGTAAATTGGAATTCACTGGAGAAATCTCTCAAGGCATCCCAATTTATTGTTCCGGATTTTCTAATCCAGAAAACATATTCATAAATCCCGTTTCCACCAACAGTATTGGCTATGAGTTCTATTTGTTGACCTTCTGGTTGTGGACTGTTTAAGTCAGTATCTAAAATTACTGAATCCAATTCTATTCCAGAAGGTGCGGACGGACTAATATGGTGGTTCGATTTTATAATTACTGATCTTGTAACCCGCTAAAATTGTGGATGGATCATTTTGGGATCTGACTTGAACTTTCAAATCCCATTTACCTGCTTGACCAGTAGTATCCCATGTAAATTGCGATTCACTGGAGAAATCTCTCAAGGCATCCCAATTTATTGTTCCGGATTTTCTAATCCAGAAAACATATTCATAAATCCCGTTTCCACCAACAGTATTGGCTATGAGTTCTATTTGTTGACCTTCTGGTTGTGGACTGTTTAAGTCAGTATCTAAAATTACTGAATCCAATTCTATTCCAGAAGGTGCGGACGGAACTAAGATGGTGGTTCGATTTTATAATTACTGATCTTGTAACCCGCTAAAATTGTGGATCATTGATTTTGGGATCTGACTTGAACTTTCAAATCCCATTTACCTGCTTGACCAGTAGTATCCCATGTAAATTGCGATTCACTGGAGAAATCTCTCAAGGCATCCCAATTTATTGTTCCGGATTTTCTAATCCAGAAAACATATTCATAAATCCCGTTTCCACCAACAGTATTGGCTATGAGTTCTATTTGTTGACCTTCTGGTTGTGGACTGTTTAAGTCAGTATCTAAAATTACTGAATCTAAATCGGATTCAGATGGAGAAGTCGGAATAGATTGCTGGTTTTCAACAAAGCAAGTTGCACTTATTGTCTGGCTCGAGCCATCCTGGTGTCTAATCAGTGCAGAAATAGTATGTGAGCCATTGCTTAGCGTACTCGAATCAAATGGAAGCCCCAAATCATAAGGCGCATAATTTTCGGTATTGTGAGTTTGTCCATCAATCGAAAAAACAACCTGGGAAACATTCGCTTCAGGATCCAGGAAAATATAAACATCCCCGGAGATAGTTTGTCCGTCCAATTTCACTGCATTGGAACGATTGGAATTGTAGCTGAGCAACAGCTGATAATCTTCAGTTGCAGGCTCTGATGACGTTGCATTTGCTACAACCTCAGATGAATAGCCACTTTCGTTTCCTGAAGTATCCAACGGCGGTAAGAGCAAAATAATAGGTGGTCCCCTCCGCCAAATTATCGATCGTGTAAGATGTTGCATTACCAGCCGGAATCGGGAGGCCGTAATCACGCGATTGGGTCCCGTAGTATACATTATAACTTGATATGTCCGGTTCCTGGTTGGCTTGCCATCTCAATGTGACCGAAGCGGCCATGCTGGTTGCCGGAATGATGAGAATCATCAATGCGACCAGGAATTTAATCATATGACGTATCTGCATGATCGATATCCTATTATTCATTTTGTGTGTCGATTTCAATTTTACCTGTCAGTCGGAATAATTTATCAAATTCAATGCAGAAGTTATGCCATGCCGATTCAAAATAAAACTATCAGAATTCATTAGGTAAATCAGATTGAAAATTGAGGTGTCATTAAAAAAGACGTATGATATTTTTCACACTTGCATTTTTTTACAATGATTGATTTTTCAGAGCTGAAGCTCAGCTTTTCGCTTGCACATTCGGCAAAACATATCTTTTGATAGTTTTTCGCCACATTGACATACATGACCAATCTGCCTGGCAGGATTTCCAACCACCAGCGCATTAGCAGGAACATCTTTGGTGACAACGGCCCCGGCTCCGACAAAGCGTATTTGCCGATGGTCACACCGCACACGATGGTGGCATTGGCGCCGATGGTCGCGCCCTTTTTTACAAGGGTTGGTCGGACCTGATCCATTTTGGAGATCTCGGCCCTGGGGTTGTAAATATTGGTGAACACCATCGAAGGTCCACAAAAAACACCATCCTCAAGGGTGACCCCCTTGTAGACCGATACATTGTTCTGGATTTTACATTCGTCACCAATGGTTACCTCCGGTCCGATGACGACATTCTGGCCGATATTGCAGTTTTCCCCGATGATCGAGTTCGGAGCACATGGGAAAAATGCCAGATTTTGGTCCCCTTCCCGATTGGACATTCGCATCGATTTCAACGGAAGGGTGGCTGAAAAATGCCCGATTTTTCGGTTGATTTATCCTCCGTCGATGCCGGGTTTCCTGAATCGTTCCATCGATGACCTCCAAGGGATCTCACAACCACCCTTATCCATGGATTTCTGAGCGGCATTGAGTATTTTTAAAACATGAAGGCCTTCTTGGCCGTCCGTTATTGGTGAGTGGTCGTTGCGGATGCAACTCAAGAACTGCTTGCATTCCATGACGCAGCGGTTCGCTTCGGTTACCGATACACGCTCGGCCTCTTTTTTGGTTGGAACCGGTAGGTTGCCCTGCCAGTTGATTTCGTGGGGATAAAGCAGCAGTTTATCGCTCCAGGGCAACGTGTCGTCGAAAACAGCCATTTTCTTGTCGCCCACCACCACCAGTTTCTGCTCCTTGAAGGGATGCAGCCAGGAGACAAAAATATGGGCACGCATTCCAGAAGGGAACTTAAGGTGAGTTGTCGTGACATCCGCAATCTTCTGATGCAGATAATTGCCGCCGGTGGCGGAAACGGTTTCAGGGTTCTCCCCTGCTAAGCTAAGGATCATGGAAATGTCATGGGGGGCAAACGACCAGAGAATATTTTCCTCACGTCTGATTTTTCCCAAATTCAGACGGTTGGAATAAATATAGTTGATGCGGCCCAAATCGCCCGACATGACGAGTTGCTTGAGGTGTGCGAAAATGGGATGGTACTGGAGCAGATGCCCGACCATCAATGTCAGCTTTTTCTCGCGAGCGATTCGAATTAGTTCTTCAGCTTCGTCTTCTTTCAGCACAAGCGGTTTTTCGACGTAGACATGCTTTTTGGCCAGCAAGGCTTCGCGGGCAATTCCAAAATGGGTTTCCGCCGGTGTCGCGATGACGACGCCTTGGATGTCCTTCCGCAGAGCACGTCATTCAATGCCAGGCAGGTATCCACCTGGTATTGCTGTTGAAAACTTTCCAGAATCGTTTCGTTTTTATCACAGATAAGCTTCAAAGCGCCAAGATTAGCATAATTGCGGACAAGATTTTTGCCCCAATAGCCCGAGCCGATGACGGCGATCTGGGGTTGGTTGGGCGTGTTTGCATACAGCCATGTACCTTCTCCTTGAATATTTAGATCGAAAGTATGTTCGCCCGCATCTGATATCCAAGGAATCACAGGATACGGGAAATTATTTACATTTGATGAATCAGTTGGGCAATTTTTTTCTGATCCGCGGCATCAAGATAAGGATGCATGGGCAGGCTGAAAATCCGACTGGAAAAATCTTCACTGATCGGAAAATCGCCCTTTTTATAGCCCAATCCGCTGAAAGCAGTCTGAAGATGCAACGGCTTCGGGTAGTATACGGCCGTCGGGATCCCGGCTTCTTTGAGGCAGCTCTGCATGCGGGCACGGTGATCAAGATCCTCTGCCAGAACAGAATACTGAGCCCAGACGCTTGTGAACTCATCGGGTACTTCAGGCAGGATCAGCCGTTTATTCGAAGACAGTGTCTTGGTATTGATTGGCCACCTTATTGCGCAGACGCACCTCTTCAGGGAAAATTGCAAATTTTTCCAGAAGGATGGCGGCTTGCAACGTATCCATGCGGCCATTGATGCCGATGCGGATATTATCGTATTTATCGCCGCCTTTGCCATGAACACGCAGCGATTTCATGATTTCGATAGAATCATCATCATTGGTGAAACACATGCCGCCATCGCCATAACAACCCAATGGTTTGGCCGGGAAAAAAGAGGTGCAGGCAATATCGGCCAGACTGCCGGCTTTCCTTCCCTTGTACTCACCACCAAATGACTGGGCCGCATCTTCGATAACAGTCAATCCATATTCGATCGGCGATTGTATTGATGGCGGTCGTAATCGGCCGGCAAACCAAAAAGATCCACGGGAATGACGCCTTCGGGATGAGGACTTCATCCGATTGAAGCTGACGGCAGACAGGATGATCGGCTGGTCATTCTCCTGGATGGCGGTGATGGTTTCCTTTAACTGATCGGGGTCGATATTGAAGGTTGATGGGTCGATATCCACAAAAACGGTAGTCGCACCGAGCAAGCTGTACGACCTCCGCGGTGGCAATGAAGGTAAACGGCGACGTGAAAACAGCATCGCCCGGTCCGATTTCCATTGCCATCAAAGCCAGTAGAAGCGCATCGGTTCCCGAAGCGCAAGCCAGGCGTGCTTGACACCCACGTAGTCGGCCAGTTGTTTTTCAAGCTCTCCGATTTCAGGGCCCATAATGTATTTCCCGTGATCCAGGACATTCCGGATGCGTTTTTCGAGATTGAGGTCGGATTCGCTTCTGCTGTGCGGCGAGGTCAATAAATTGCATTTAAAATCCTTTTAAAATTAAAAAGTTTTGACTTTGATTGGAGAAATGCCTTTCATCACCAATTCGTCTTTTAGATTGGCTTCGGCTTGGTCCAAGGTCAAAATCAAGGCGTCAAATTGCATTTGCCGCAATTCATCCAGGCTAACAACGCGATGGCCGAAGAATGTTTGGCCATTATTGGCGAAATCACTGATGGCGACGAATTTCAGGTCGGATTCCTGCAATGATAGGTAGGCGATTTCCGCTAAATCCCCCACCCCAAAAAAGGCGATTCGCTCAAAATCAGAAATTTGAAGTTGTTGATAAAGGTCTCTGATTTTTTGACGGGCATCGCGGTAGAACCGGAAGGAAAGCTGGACGTAAGAATACGAGAGCCGTGTTTTTTCCGTCATGCCCTTGGGCGTCAGAATATACCGTACCCTGTTGCGGGGAAGATGGGTGATTTTAAAATAGCCCTTCTTCGCTAAACGTCGAACAAATGAATTGATGAGGCCCAGAGAGATATTAAGCGATTCCGCCATATCTCTCTGACTGGGCGCATTTTGGCCGTCGATGGCCTCCAGAATTTTCAGTGTTCGAATTTCCTGCGTATTCATAGAAGGTCTATTTTTTTTGGTTATTTAAAGAGATGGGATTTTCGAGGCGTATAGCTCCGCCTGGTAGGTTCCCATTCCTACCGAGGAAGGGTGACCACTATTCAAACAATGATCGGGTGGGAATTTAAAGGTACGTTCAGCAATTGAACGCTGTGGTTTGAACATACTTTGATAAGAATGTCAACACGTTTGCCGAGACCTTTAAAATTACGGAATACGCGTTTGTACTAAGGAATGTCCTATTGGATGACAGAGAGGGTATGATATGATTTCTCGCGCGGGAAATATGATTGCAGCCACTTGCAATACAAGTGGCTGCAATCATTGAACGCCAAACTACTTCTTATCAACCGAAATACGTCCCTTGTTCAGTTCAAGGATTTTATCCCCGACCCCCTTGACATTCTTCAGATCATCGACTGTTTTAAAAGGGCCATTGGCATCGCGATACGCCACGATGTTCTCCGCTGTTTTGGGGCCAACCTTTTCGAGTTGGGTCAGTTCCTCGACCGAAGCTGTGTTGATGTTGACCTTGCCACCGTCGGCGGCGAGCACAGGTGCCGTCATCATTGCCACAAAGCAGAACAAAAACATTACCACCAGTACCTTTTTCATGCGATTCTCCTTCCATCACGATGTTATAGATTGGTCATGGTTCACATTGAACATGGCGACAAAAACCATGACCCCAACAAGGACTGGTTGATCCTATTACCAATATATGTGCCAGGAGATTCCAAACCGGTTTACATTCGATATTCGATCGCTGCCATTTACCACTAATTAGGCGTTCAACTATCTGATACTTAATATTATTGAGCCAATAACGTCTTTGAGAATAAATGTTTGATAAGTAATAGACACCCTTCTCTGTTTTTTAAATTCATCTGGAGATTATTGGTGATTTGCCCTGATCCCAGTGCAGCGATGCCCAGCAAGACGTGCAACTGTGTCCATCCAGAAAAGACATTTTTCAGTCCAAGCCCTCGACGGGACTGCTATGTCTATGGTTTCAAAAACTTTGCGGCCGTGCCCTGAGCCAAAACCTACCATTTGGGGATGGACACCGATATGGTTGAGGAGTATTGAAAAACCCGTTATCTGGTGAAAAGATTATTGAGCAACGACAGGGAGAGGAAAACGATGGACAACCAAGGGAGTGCCATACGCGTTAACGTGACCATCGACATCTCGGGCGAGACGCTTCAAACATCGTTCAGACCGCAAAACAGATCGTAGGAAGAAACGACAAGGGGCACTATCGTATCGATACGGCGGACCTGTTGGAAGATCTGCTATCGGCATTTATCGAAAAAAAGGGTTTGCAACGTATGCCGCGGATCGGGATAACTATGGATTTCTAACCGCCGTAAACAACGGGTTAGCACTCCGTTTGGTAAGCCGGCGCCAAGCCCTTGATCATCGGGAAATGCTTGATGTTCAGTGTTGTCAGTTCGGCATTTTCAATTTCGGCCGTCGCAGCCAGAAGGGCATCGGCAAGTCCTACGCCATGGGACTTGCCATAATCACGTTTGTATAGGCCGCCGGCCTTGGCAATCTCGGGACTTACAGGAATAACACGAAACAGTGATATAAATCGGTCTAATGCAACTATCTCATTGTCGCTTTTAACCCCTGCATACAATTCAGCAAGGGCCACGGATGACAAAACGATGCGGGATGATTGGGCGTTGATGAAGTCCACGGCTTTGTGATACCCACGAAAAAAAAACCGAATATCGCCGTTGTGCGGCATTCCTCATCGCTGCGGCGACCGATGCGCAGGCCCCCTTCTTCGGGATTTGTACGCCGTATCTTGATTTTTTATCAGAGCAGTCTGAATTCGGATCGTTTACGATACCGTCACATAGGGAAAGCGATTAATTTTCGCCAGTATTTGTTTCAGCATATTGCTTGAGCTTATCATCCATGCGGTGCATGGCGGCCATAAATTCCTCACGAATTCCCCGGGCATAGGGATTGAATTTGTGCATGTCCTGAAAAAGCTGCCAGGTATCGTGTTCCACGACCTCCAGAGTATAGGTTAACCGCTGATATCCTTCGGTGTCGATTCTGAGTTTTTCAGCCCCGAATTCCGCCATCGATCTCCCGATAAAATGCGTGAGTGACAGACTGACGGCAATCTGACGATCATGTTCGTCCGGGGTCGTCTCGATTACGTCCAATCCCTTACCGACCAGGTAATCGTGAATTTTTTGATAGGTGCCTTCCGGTGTCGAAATATTACACAGCACCATTTTGCGATCCTTAAGCGAATCGTCAGCGCTGTCCGGTCCGAACATGGGGTGCGTACCCAGAATGTTGACATGCTCCGGCAGCAAGCGCTGCATCCAATCGACAGGGTATTTTTTTACCGAGCAGACATCGATTACCACGGAACCTTTGGCAATAAGCGCAGCGATTTTCTTGAGCGTTTCTTGCATGGCACTGATCGGAACGCACAACACCACAAAAGGCTGGGCACAGACGTCCTCCAGTGAGGCTTTGGATGCACCGACAGCTTCAATCACTGCTGCGGATTGACTGCCCGAAGAGACGAACACGCTGTAATCCTGGGCAAGATAGCGGGCGGTCAAAGCGCCGAAACGCCCGAATCCGATAACGCCGATCATAGTAAGTCCTTTATGCGTTGCAGTCCTTGCGTCAAGCGATCGGCGCGGGTGGCAAATGAAATTCGAATATGTCCGGGCGCGCCGAAGAATTCCCCCGGAACGACCGCGACATTGGCTGTCTCCAGCAGATAGCGGGCCAAATCCAGACCGTCTTTGAAACGCTCCTGATAGCGCATGATATTGGGGAACAGGTAAAAGGCCCCCTCCGGTTCAATCACATCAAACATATCACCACAGAGATTCATCGCTAAATCCCGTCGTGTTTCGATACTGCAACGCCTAGTTCCAAAATGTTGACGGGGTACTTCGGCGGCCGATAGGGCGCCATGCTGGGCAAAAGAGCACACATTCCCCGTCAAATGGCCTTGGATCGTGGTCAGACGGGCAATCATTTCTTTGGGAGCCGCCACATAGCCGACGCGGAATCCGGTCATGCCATACGTTTTGGAAAAACTGCGAACCACAATCAACTGCGGCCTGATGTCAGGAAAGGCAAAGGAACTGAAAAAAGGCTGTTCCCCATAGACAAAAGACGCATAGGCTTCATCTGAAATCAGCCACAGATCGTTTTGGCGGCATATTTCGGCGATACGTCGCAAAGCATCTGAGCCATAAACCGCTCCAGTGGGATTGTTGGGTGAATTAACCAAGATCGCAACGGTCCGATCGTTCACCGCCTTTGCAATGGCATCGACATCGAGCTGATGTCTTTTCGTCGGGACCAGTACCGGGACACCGCCAGCTATTTTGACCTGGTGCTCGAAACTTACCCAGCAGGGGGTTGGGATGATCACTTCCCGGCCGGGATCACAAATCACCTGGAAGATCTCAAACAGGCCCTGTTTGGCCCCGTTGGTCACAATGATATTTTGAGAACCATACCCTTCGAATTCAGCCGCCAGATTGTCCCTTAATGCCGGTATGCCGGCCACCGGTCCATAGCGCGTGTATCCGTTGTCCAATGCCTGGCGGGTGGCATTCATCACGGGAAGGTCAACGGCAAAATCCGGCTCCCCCACGGCGAGATCGATGACATCTCGACCAGCGGCGCGTAATTCCTGGATCAAAGCGGTAAAGGCCACGGTTCCGGATGGAATAATATTCTTTATTTTATCAGATAGATACATATTTTTAAATAAAGTTTAAATAGAAGAAAATGCCTCGATAGGATCCAAGGATTCCAGGGGCCAAGGTGCCAAAGAAGATTGTTAGCGTACCTCCTGAACCCCCTGGACTCTGAAACCCATAGAATCCCCACTCATGCAAGACGGATTCAGGGTTAAAAACTAAAACCGCAGACTGGCGCGCAATTATTCACGCATTTTCTGCTGCAGCACAAAATCGCCAAGAACGAGTGCGGCCATACTTTCAACGATTGGAATGGCCCGCGGGACGACACAGGGATCATGACGGCCCTTGGCTTCCAAAACAGCGGGAGCACCGGTAAAATCGACCGTTTTCTGGGGCAGTTTGATTGTTGCCGGAGGCTTGAAAGCCACGCGGAACAGTATCGAGGCCCCGCTGCTGATACCGCCCAATGTCCCGCCACTGTTATTTTGGGACGGCACCAACCCATCCCCTCTTTTGGTAAAGGGGTCGTTGTGGACCGATCCCCGCATCCGGGTGCCTGCAAATCCTGAACCGATTTCAAACCCCTTGGTGGCGGGAATGGACAGCATGGCGTGAGCCAGTTTGGCCTCCAGTTTGTCAAAAACCGGTTCGCCCAGCCCTACCGGTATATGGCGGCATACGCAAGTAACGATGCCCCCGATGGAGTCGCCTTCTTCCTTGAGCTGCAGGATAAGCTTTTCCATTTCGGCGGCCGTTTCTTTGTGGGGGCATCGTACGAGAAACCGGTCGACCGTGTCGCGGGTAACGGTCTCCGCATCGATGGCCGGCGGTTCTATCGGCCCGACGGCACTGACCCAGGCGACGATGTCGATGCCCCACTGTTCACGCAGAAACTTTTCGGCAATGGCCCCTGCCGCCACCCGCCCGATGGTTTCACGGGCGCTGGATCGCCCTCCCCCGCTACTGGCCCGGATACCGTATTTCATCTGATAGGTATAATCCGCGTGCGACGGTCGTGGAATGTCCTGCATAGCCTGGTAATCGCCGGGTATATGGTCCTTGTTGGCGACAAAAAGGCCGACGGGGGTTCCCAGTGTGAGTCCGTTTTCCACCCCCGACAGGATGGTCACCTGGTCGGTTTCCTGGCGATCCGTGGTCAGGCGGCTTTGTCCGGGACGACGCCGATCCAACTGCGGTTGGATGTCGCTTTCACTCAAGGATAAACGGGGCGGAACACCGTCCAGGATCGCACCGACCCCTTTGCAATGCGATTCTCCGAAAGTGCTGACTTTTAGAAGTGTGCCGAAAGAACTGGACATGCGCTTGCTCCTCTATTCCGAAAAAGCATTTACCACGAAGACCAGCACGAAGGTATACCGGCTTGCGCCGGTAAAAACATAATGCATTACATTCTAAATGGAATGATAACCAACTGTTTTAATATTTTTTCTTCGTGATCTTCGTGTCCTTCGTGGTGATAAGCTCTTGGGTCTTGCAATATTCTATATAAAGAGGGTCTCGTAGACTTCCCAAAAAGTCGGAAAGGATTTATCCACACAGGCGGGATTGCGGATGCGTGTCCCCGGCGCCCGCAAACCGGCAACGGCAAAGCTCATGGCAATCCGGTGATCGTTGTATGTTTCAATTTCAGCGGCCCGGGGTTGACCGCCCTGGATGTAAAGATCCTCTCCATTACTGTGCGCCGCAATTCCCATCGCATCGAGTTCCTTAATGACGGCACTCAGGCGATCACATTCCTTTGCCTTGAGATGGGCGACATTCTGGATACAGGTTGTTCCCTGCGCAAATGCGGCCACCACTGCCATGGTTGGCACCATATCGGGCATATCACCCATATCCGTCGTGATACTTTTCAGAGAGCGACCCACGCACGGTGATTCCGTCCTGTTCACAAACCACGCGACACCCCATTTTTTCGAACAAATGCAAGATGCCTAAATCTCCCTGAAGGGAATCCTTCCTGATACCAATAACCTTGATGGATTTGCCGGTGATCGCCCCTGCGGCCCAGAAATAGGAGGCATTGGAAACGTCGGATTCCACCGTGTAGATCCCCGCACGATAAACCTGACCGCCCGGAACCTCAAAATGATCATACCCTTCTCTCGTCACCGTCACACCGAACTGCTGCATGATGTCCACGGTCAGGTCGATATAGGGCCGGGAAACCGGGCCTCGGCGGACATCGATCTTCAAACCATCAACCGTCATCGGCGCCATCAGCAGCAGTGATGACAAAAACTGACTGCTGACGGAGCAATCGATGTCAACGCGCCCTCCCTTGACCACCGCACCGGTAATAATCAGGGGTGGGCATCCGTTCCGATTGACCGATCGTGCCGACACCCCGATTTGCCCCAAGCTGTCAATGAGCGCCTGAACCGGTCTTTCCTGCATCCGGGGAGTGCCGGTCAGCAAGTAATCCCCCTGACCGAGGGCCGCGATCGAGATCAGAAGACGCATGGATGTTCCCGAATTGCCTAAAAATACCGGCGCTTCCGTCGAGCGGAAATGGCCGTCGAGGCCTTCGATTTCAATGCCGGAGGGTCGTTCCTTTACCTGAACGCCCATTTGCTGCAAAGCGCCCAGGGTGAGTTCGGTGTCCTCACTACGCAGGGCATTTTGAACCAGGGATTTTCCATTGGCCAGGGCGGCCGCGATGAGGACCCGGTGGGTATAGCTTTTTGATCCGGGCACCATGACGGTGGCGTTGCCAACCGGCTTGGATGAGGTAACAAACATGGGTTTTGAGTGAGCCTCCGTGATTGTCGTCAACTTCTATCCATTTGAAGTCGCTTAAAAACAAAAAGCCGCGGGCAATTTTTGGTGCCCACGGCTTCGATCTTCAAGAAAAGTGTATTTCAGCGACACCGCAGACAGGGGGGTATTCCCATCGGATAATAATAGTGCCCGTCACTTGTCGTCGCCATCAGATCGTCGTCGCTCCTGAAAAGTGTCATCGAGATGAGTTTCGTAAATAATCCCCTGAAATTTGTCAAGACATTTGTCGCGCCGTTGTGCGTGCACAGGCATCTTCGTCCAGCAGCACCCGGCCATCTCCGGGATAAACGACACGCTCTGCGCCGGCAGCGGCGGGAAGCGGTTCGGGCCACCGTCCCGGCTGTGGCTCGCTGCCCTCACGTGCCAGATCAGAAGGCGCGGTGTCCGCCATACAGGGTTTTTCTCGAAGGTTGACCGCCTCGACCGGCCAACTGAATTCGATGGGGATTTTGTTGGGATCAAACGTATATATCGAATAGATAAACCCGTGGTCGATCACTTCCGACACCCACTGGCCGGCCCCTTCCAATCGCGCTTTCAAATGCCACAGATCCTCTTCCTTGAGCACTTCGAAGGACACGTGATCAAAAGCGAACGGCCCCCGCACCGGTACCCCGTGATCCTTTTCCGGCAGTGGTTCGACCGCGGGCCATTCAAAAAAGGCGATCATGTCGTGTGCCGAAATCTCAAAAAAGTAGTGCCGATACCCCGGATGCCCTAAACCTGCCACCAGGCGCATGCCCAGCAGATCGCGCCAAAAGGCTATCGTACCGTCGATATCGCCAGTGGCCATCGCCATGTGATTGATGCCTGTGTAGTTGATTTTCAAAAGACCAACGCTCCTTGGATCAGCGCTATAGGGTTTCGGGAACTGTTGCCCTGAAAATTTCCGCCTGGCCGGAAATACGATAGGATCCGACCGCGGCGGGAATCAATACGCTTTCGCCGCGACTCACGTGCAGCTGCTCACCCGTGGCGATTGATTTCCAGCGTTGCCTGACCGCTGGTCAACAGCAGTATCTCGACATTGCGGTTGTAAGATGCCTCATGTACGGCACCGGGGGCAACGGTCAATTTGGCCAAGGCGAATTCGTCTGCCGGCGTCAAGAAACGGGCTTCCGTCCGCGAAATCGATTGCGCGATCATCACACCGGGATCACACGCTTCAAACTGAAGTACGCCCATCAATTCGTCCCGATCGACATGTTTCGGCGTCAATCCTCCCCGAAGCACATTGTCCGAGTTGGCCATTAATTCGACACCGACGCCATCCAGATAGGCATGCAGCCGGCCGGCTGGAAGGTACATGGCCTGCCCCGGCGCCAATTGAACCAGGTTTAAATAAATCGGTGCCAATATGCCGATGTCCCCCGGGTAGGCTGTGCGTAATTTCAGCAACCACCGTGATAGCGGATCTGGGGCTGTTTTTTGAGCCTGTTCGATGGCCTCGGCGATCAAGTTGTCTTTTTCGCGGCCTTGCAATGTCAGCATGTGACGGAACAGCTGCCGCAACGCGTTTTCAAACGGCAGGTCGGTGTAATGACGCAAAAAAGATCGCCAGGGTATCGGGGCAGTAGCCTTGCAATTGTCGTCGGAGATCTTCAATGGTGCGGAATCCATTCAACCCCCAGAATTCGGTCAATGCGCAGAGGATCTCGGGTTTGTGATTGGCATCCCGATAATTGCGATGGGGCGCATCCAGCGGAATCCCCGCCCGATTCTCCCGTTCATACCCTGTTCGGGCTTGTTTCTGGTTCGGATGCGCTTGAATCGACAATGGTTCAGCCGCTGCCAGGACCTTGAATAGAAATGGCAGTTGATTGCCAAATCGGCGGGCCACCCCCTCCCCCAGTATCTCATTGGGGTATGTTGCAATCAGGTCGCTCAACGTCATCGTATCGCCGTTGCAAATAACCATTGACGGCGCTTTGGGGTGTGCCCCCATCCACATTTCGGCTTCCGGCTTCGTCGATGGTCCGTTGCGACCGGTGAGTCCGGCGATGGCGGTTTTGGATCCCCAGGCGTAATTTTGTATCGGGTTCTTGAGTCGTCGCATGCGATCAACGGTAATCGCCATGGCTATTTCCTCTATAAGGGCGTGCGAATTCAATGTTGGGGAGCCTGAATTCGTTTACGATTACACCAAATAAAGTTGGTTGAATTTCCCGCTCTTAGCACCCCTGCGGGTGCCGATCTTATCATATGGTCCGCGTCAGATGGGACGCCACATCGTCTACGATAGCGGAAGCCCGTCTTTCACAGTATAGCCGGCAACCTCGACAAAACGTTCGATTCACCAGACATCATCCGGATCATGTCCCAAACTGTTGATCGGGGTGTCAAAGCTTCCCAAATAGATGTTGTATGAACAATAAAACTCATGCCATAAGTCTGTCAATTCGACTTTTTTAAATCGTTTTCAAATCGAGAAGGCGGTCAGGCGGGCTTTGATGCGTTGCAGCCGGCACCCCACGCTGAACGCCGTTCAAGGAAACGGGACGATTTATGGATGGACCCTTAAAAATGACTGAAAGGCAACCATCGATCAAAGGTTTATGAACAGGTCATTCCTTCAAACAATTATCCTCACGATGGCTTTCAGCCTGAGCCTATGTCTGATCGGTCCCGTCGGTTCAGATCAAAACGACCCGCTTTCGCAATGGTTGATTCAACACACAGCAGTGGATAACACAAGTCAGAACTTGTCCCCCCATGATACGATGACGGATATCGGAGTTCGATCGTCATCGATAATTTTCGATCTATTCGAATGGGTGTTGTGCATTCTGGCCGGACTGCTGGGCATCCTGCTTTTCACCCGATTGCCCCTATTATGGTGTTTAACGGTATCCGGGGCCCTCATGGTGATGATCTTGGGGTTCGCACTCATTTTCTGGAAGACGATGAATGTGCTCATGGCAAGCAGCGTCCCGATCCTTTGCCTGGGATCCGGTTTGTGGACCGCATGGACCCTTCAAAGGCCGGCAACCATTCCGCCTCGACTTTCTTTTAAACCGCCCGAGACAGATAGGCGTGATCGTGTTGTTAAGGGAAAATCTTCTGAAACTCCCCTTCCGGTGGATGCGCCGAACGCTGATGCCCAGTTCTTTAAACCATCCGCGTCAGAAAGCGATTCTGCCGCGAGTTCCATAAACGAACAACCTGCTGAGACAGGATTGACCATCGGTCGTTACGAAATCATACGCTCCATTGGCAAGGGTGCCATGGGGGAAGTTTTTTTGGGCCGAGATCCCCATATCAACCGCCTCACGGCCGTTAAAACGGTACGATTTGAAGAAAGCTTCGCGGAAGATGACATCGGGCAAATCAAGGCAAAATTTTTCCGCGAGGCTGAAAGCGCGGGCACCTTGTCGCATCCCCACATCGTCACGATCTACGACGCCGGAGAGGATGGCGATTTCGCCTATATCGCCATGGAATTCCTGGAAGGATCCAATCTGCTTCGGTTTGCCCGGCGAAAACGTCTCCTGCCGCTACGAAGACTTATCCGTTATATGGCTCAGGTTGCCGAAGCCCTTGATTACGCACACGCCCAGGGTGTAACACACCGTGATATCAAACCGGCCAATATCATGTTAGTGCATGCCGACCAGATAAAGATCACCGATTTTGGTATCGCCCATCTTGCCACCTCCTCCCAAACCCAGACCGGTGTTGTAAAAGGAACCCCGTACTATATGTCGCCGGAGCAATTTTCAGGACAGAAAGTTGACGGGCGTTCTGATATTTTTTCCCTGGGAACCACGATGTTTCAGCTCCTCACCGGCACCCTGCCTTTTTATGCGGATAGCCCGGCCCTGTTGATGAACCAGATCATGAATTTTCCGCACCCCAACCCGCGCGCCATCAATCCGCGCGTTATACCGGCCATTGTCGGCATTGTGGACAAGGCCCTTGAGAAAGATAGGGATAACCGCTACCAAACCGCTAAAGACCTGGCCCGCGATTTGTTCCGACTGGACAAACGTATCGTGACGGTTCTTCGCAAAGATCGCTTGCTAAACCCTTCGGAGTAGCTGCATGCGGTAGCGGGGAATTGGTTTTCCCGCGGCCATTGACGTCAGCGGACGCACCGAACATGCCGCAGTGCACTGAAAATACTTTTAGGAAATAGGGTTTAATGCTGTCATAGTGTGTTTGGCCCATTTTGCCGACCTCGAAAACCCATTCCTCTCTGTCTCACACGATACGCCTTATCACTGGCAAAAGACAAATGACTGACAGCTTGACTTGTCGAGGGTATCTGCTATAATTTCTTTGTTCATTTGTTCCCTAAACCATTTGAGATCATTATATAATCAATTGACTGAAACCGACGCCCAGCATTTCCGAAAATCGTCGACCCATACGGGATGGCCATGATAGATATTGCGTCAGCCGGTCTTTCCGACATTGGACGGAAACGCCATTCCAATCAGGACTATTTCTTGATGGATGACGCCCATCGCCTCTACATTGTTGCCGATGGAATGGGAGGGCATCAAGCGGGAGAAGTGGCGTCGCAGCTTGTGGTTGATTCAATTCGCCGGTATTTTTCATCCCACACTCCCGGCCAAGACGATAGCGAAACCGAACAAAACGATCCTTTTTTATCGCCTGACGCCAATCGTTTACGCGAAGCTATTCATTACGCGAATCAGCAGGTATACTTGGCAGCTGAAGGCAATAAAGCCTACAAGGGTATGGGGTCGACCTTAGCGGCGGTCCAGTTTGTTAAAAACACGTTTATTGCGGCGAATGTGGGCGATAGCCCGATCTATTTGATTCACGAGAAATCGATCGAAACGCTTTCCGTGCCGCACACCCTGATGGCTGAACAAAAGGATTTAAGCCCGGAAGATCAGGCCCTTTTTGGTCCGGATCTGCAGCACATGCTGACGCGGGGCATGGGCGTAGAAGGCACGGTGAAACCAGATATATGTGAGTCCCCCTGTTTCAGCGGTGATCGCCTTGTCGTCTGTTCCGACGGATTAAGCGGCAAGGTTGTGCCGGAAGAGATTCTTGACGTGGTTTCATCCAAGAGTGCTTCAGACGCCTGCCAAACACTGGTTGATTTGGCCAACCAAAGAGGCGGCGATGACAACATCACCGTGGTCGTCCTGCATGTCACGGCGCAAAACGTTTTCTTCCGGCAATTAAGCCGGTGGCTTTCTCGCATGACAACGGGCCGTAAATCGAACGCCTGATCACCGCCGCCATTTTTTGTGCGAAATGCACGCGTTTCTGATAACTGGAATATGGGCAGCTCACACCAACTGTGAATATCCTGACCCTGCGGTTTCACTTTCCGCAGGTGGGCCACAGAACATTAAGAGGAAAGAAACATGCCAACCATCACCCTCAAGTTTAAGAACAACGCCATCGGGACGTATCATTTGCAACCTGGGCAGTCCGTTACCATCGGTCGCTTGGACGACAATGGTATCGTCATCGAAAATCTTGCCGTATCGGGACGACACGCTAAAATCGACTCCGTCGGCGAAGGTTATCTCCTGACGGATCTGCAGAGCAAAAACGGTTGTTTTGTGAATGAAAAACTTGTGGCGTCACACTGGCTTAATCATGGCGACGCCGTTAGCATCGGTAAACATATACTGCAATTTACATTCGATGAGGGTGAACCGCGCCCCCCGGCCCCGACGGCCGATGCACGGGACCAGACCATGGTTATGGACACCGGTCATTACCGCGACATGCTTTCCAAAAGCGGTGCGGCTGGACGCTTGTCTTCAGAAGCCGGCAAGCCTGTGGGGGTTTTGTCCTATCTTGCCGGCGGCGAAGGTGAATTCGAATTGGCGCGCAAACTGGTTAAAATCGGGAAAGATTCCAACAGCGATATCCATGTCAGCGGCCTGACCGTGGGACATACGTCCGCGACCATCAGTAAACGCCCCAACGGCTATGTGCTGAGCTACGTCACCGGTCTTTCCAAACCCAAAGTCAACGGCAAAGCCGTCAAACAATCCGTTGCTTTGAACGAATTCGATGTGATCGAAATCGGATCGCTCAAACTGCAGTTTTTTACCAAAGAATGACGATCGCCCAGGAAACCCAATCTCTGCGTTACACGGCCCTCTCGTTTGCTGCGGCGTATGTTTATACACCGCGCGCCTCACAATTTTTGCGCCTTGATCTTGGACTTCCTGCGCAATCGGCTTCTGAGGTCTGAAGCGTGAAAATCGCTTTCCTTCACTACCATCTGAAGCCTGGCGGGGTAACGACCGTGTTGCGACACCAGGTCGACGCCCTTGTCGGTTACGCCGATTGCATCATTTTGAGCGGCGCCCCGCCTCCATCCAGTTTTGCCTGCCCCGTATACCACATCCCGGGCATCGGCTACGATGGGGGAGAAGCCGCGGCACCTCCCGAGAAAACCGCCGCTGCTATAAAAACCGTCGTGCATGACCACTTCGGCGGGCCCTGCGACCTCCTTCACATCCACAATCCGATTTTAGCTAAAAACCATCTTTTCCTCGATATCATTAAGTCGCTACAACAATCAGGTTTAAGATTGTTTTTGCAGGTTCACGATTTTGCCGAAGACGGCCGCCCGGGCGTTTATTTCCGCGATGTGGACTACCCGCAGGACTGTCATTACGGGGTGATTAATTTAAGAGATTACCATATCCTCATCAATTCCGGACTTGATCCCGAAGGCTTGCACCATCTACCCAACTGTGTCGTCCCCTTTGTTTTTCCACCGGTGTCCCGCACGGCGTCCTATGTTCTTTATCCGGTGAGAGCCATCAGGAGAAAAAACATTGGAGAAGTCCTCTTGATTTCCCTTTTTCTTCCTAAAAATGATGCCATTCATATTACCCTGCCCCCGAATAGCCCGGCGGATTTTCCCAGTTACAACCACTGGCGGTCCTATGTTGAAACACATCATTTGCCCGTTTGTTTTGAAATGGGAACGCGCGGTAATTTTCAGAATCTGGTGGCGGCCGCCCAGTGGATCCTGACCACAAGCATTGCCGAAGGATTTGGGTTTACGTTCCTCGAACCATGGACGGCCGGAAAACTGTTGAATGGCCGCATTTTGCCCGAAATTTGCCGGGAATTTTCAAATCACGGTATTCGGTTGGAGCATTTATACGCGGATATTAAGATACCCCAAGATTGGATTGGGATTCAGCGCATCGCTGATCGATTCCGTGCGTGCCTTGCGGTCAACCGCCAAGCCTTCGGAGATATTTGGCCGGACGACTGGCTGGAAGACTGTCTGCATACCCTGCAGCAAAGCGAAACCATTGATTTTGGTATGCTGGATGAGCGCTTCCAAACCACTATCATCGATAAAATTAGACAAGATTCAGCACGGCGCGATGAAATGATCCAGTTGAACCCTATCCTTGAAACCATGTTTTCCATGAAAAATACATCCGAGATAATCAATCGAAACCGGGATCAGGTCGTATCACGGTACCATCCTGACCGGTATCGAGAACGTTTGATCGACATCTATACCCATATACTGGAAAATCCGGTTCAACAGTGTATTGACCGCAAGGCGCTCCTGGCCGCGTTTTTAAATTTTCACAATTTCAGTCTCCTGAAATGGAGCCCCTATCATGGTTGAGTTCCGGGCGCCACGCCACATCCATTATCTTGAACCCATACCGAGCGTGCATCCCACCGGAGGGCGGCTGATAAAACCCATTCGGGCCATTCTGTTCGATATCTATGGAACGCTGTTTATCAGCGATTCCGGGGATGTCGGTACGGCCCAAAAAAATGCCCAGAGCGCTTCAATGCTTGGGGACTTGTGCCGTCACCATGGCATCGATGGTTATCCGGACCAAATTACACAACGGTTGTTTCAGTCCATCCATGCGATGCACGAACGTAAAAAAAAAGCCGGAATCGCATATCCCGAAATTGAAATTGACAAGATCTGGCAAAGCGTACTGGGGTGGCAGGATCGGAATCGAGCGCGTGAATTTGCCCTGGAATACGAATGGGCGGTAAATCCAAGTTACCCCATGCCCGGCTTGGATGAAACGTTGCGTACGATTCGGCACCGGGGCCTGGTGATGGGGATCATTTCCAATGCCCAGTTTTTTACACCGTTGCTATTTAAATGGTTTTTAGGCGCTTTCCCGATCGAATTGGGATTCGAGCCCGATTTGACCATTTTTTCCTATCAGTGCGGGGAAGCCAAACCGTCGGCGATACTTTTCCATCGTTGCGCGAGCAGGTTGAAAGACATGGGATTCCCCCCGGCGTCCGTTGTCTATGTGGGCAATGACATGCGGAATGATATTATTCCGGCTGCCAATGTCGGTTGGCAGACCACACTTTTTGCGGGCGATCACCGATCCCTCCGATTGCGCCTTGAGTTGGAAGAATGCCGGATGAGGCAGCCCGATCTTGTGATATCGGATTTGCGACAATTGCTGGACTGGATCTAAACGTTTGAATTAAATGATGATATCAGGTCTTTACCGGAACGGAGAGGATCCGCCGGGCAATTTGTGCTTTATTTTCTTGCAAAACATGCCAAATGAGCTATAATTTCATGAAGATGCCGCGATCAATATCTGTTCCCGGACCGCGCCGCAAACATATGGTGTTTAAAGCGAACCCCTCATGATAGAAACAAAAAATTGGCTACCTCCCCCTCGATTGTGTCTGAAGTCCTTATCAATCGCCTCTTCCGGTGGAAATAACCTGAATATGGTCTGTGGGCAAACTCGTGGGGCGCGCATTGAACCACCATCAACCAAACTATAAATGTACAATCAAATTGCTATTCTCATCATTTTGCTGTTTCTTTCCGGTTTTTTTTCCTCCGCTGAGACCGCGCTATTTTCCATCAGCCAGACCAAGGCCCGCCATCTAGCGAAAAGCAGCAGTCGCTCCGCCACCCTGATAAGCGACATGAAAAAAGACCCGCACCGCCTGCTGACAACCATTCTGATTGGCAACAATGTGGTTAACGTGGGGGCTGCTGCTCTGGCGACTTCCCTTGCTATTGGGTTGTTTCCCGGCTATGCGGTGGGAATCGCCACCGGCGTGATGACCTTCCTGATTCTCGTATTCGGCGAAGTTTTTCCAAAGTCGATTGCCGCGAGGAATAATATTCTGATTGCGCGGATCACCATCTACCCCATTTACTGGTTATCGATCCTGTTTTATCCGGTTCTCATTTTTCTGAACTTCATTCCGTATGTAACGGGTAAAATCAAAAAATCACCCCGGGTGACGGAAGAAGAATTGATGACCATTGTCGAAGCTGTTGAGGAGGAGGGGCAGATTAAGGAAGAGGAAAAAGACCTGATTCACAACATCTTTGAATTCGACGACACCAATGCATCCGAAATTATGACACCGAGGGGGGATATGTTTGTCGTTGATGCGAATGAACCCCTTGACTTGCGTGCAATTCTGGCTTCCGGATACACGCGCATCCCGGTAATCGAAGGCGACATCGATCATATCATCGGAATCATCAACCTCAAAGATCTATATTACAACTCGGTGACGTCTGAAAAACCGATTGATGTGCGTAAAATCATGCGGACGCCCTATTTTGTACCTGAACATAAGAAGCTGGATAAATTGCTCCAGCAGTTTAAAAAACGACGCAATCACATGGCTGTCGTTGTTGACGAACACGGCGGCGTATCAGGATTGATTACCCTTGAAGACGCTCTTGAAGAGATTGTGGGCGATATATCGGACGAAACGGATAAGGAAGAACAGCATATTAGCAGCACCAAAGCAAAGGAATGGGAGGTGTTAGGGAAAGCCGATATAGACGAAGTCAACCAGGAAATCCCCATTGGAATTCCCGATTCTAAGGAATATGATACTTTTTCCGGTTATGTCATTTACAAGATAGGACGCATTCCCCATGAAAAGGAGGAGATTCTCATCGATGATTTTCGTATCACCGTGAAAGAGGTTGACGGCGTGCGCATAAAAAAATATGTCGTTCGACAAATTTGAAACGTGTCGGTACTGAAGAACCCTCCCCCAACGTCATCAGTTTATCTGCCAGCCGCCTCTTTGAAATATATCCCCACGATCATCGGTAACCATGTCGTGACTTCCAGCCGCTTACACCGAATGGGATCTGCCGATCATGGAAAAGCGAGAAGAGAAATCCCGCCCGGCAACCACCCGCGATAGTTGGCGCTCATAGACAATCGGAAATGCCCCTACTCCTTGACCCGTTCCACATATTGTCCTGTTCGTGTATCGATGCGGACCTTTTCGCCTTCTTCCACAAAAGGCGGAACTTGCAACTCGTATCCTGTCTCCAGAGTCGCCGGTTTGGTGTCACCCGAGGCGGTATCTCCCTTTACCCATGGATCGGCTTTAGCGATGCGCAGGTCGACAAAAATAGGTAGCGTCAATCCGATCGGGCGTCCATTGAACAACAGCACACTGCAAACCGTGTTTTCCTTGATCAAAGCCCGCGCATCGCCAACCTGCTCGCCGGAAAGGAATTCCTGGTCGTAGGTGGAGGTGTTCATGAAACAATAATTTTCACCATCCTGGTAAAGATATTCCATCTCCACCTCTTCCAGGCGGGCCGGCTCAAACTTATCACCGGAACGGTATGTCTTGTCGAACTGGGCGCCGGTAAGCATGTTTTTCAATTTACATTTATAAAGCGACTGGCCTTTACCCGGCTTCACAAATTCAAATTGGGTAATGATGAACGGATCTCCATCAATTTCGATTTTCAGGCCTTTTTTCAGTGATCCAGCTTCTATCATGATTGCTCCTCCGTTTTTAAAATTCGGATACGGGTCAAAATAACAATTCGATCGTCATCAATCCATTTCGCCCGCCGGCCGGCCTATATTCCGGCTGATCGAAAGATCGGCCGCGGCTCGCCGGGCTTCCTCGACAAAGCGCCGTACACGCTCAATATCTTTTTGAAAACGAATCGGACGCCCCTGGTCGTCAAGGCGGTTCGTCCGGGTGCAGCTGTCGACACCGGCGGGTTTGACGGTCAGGATGCCGTCATAAACATTCTCCGGCGACAGGCCACCGGCCAGAATGACCCTTATTTCCGAGTGCGTCACCAGGTCTCTGGCGATTTCCCAATGGCAGGTTTCACCGGTAATACCGACAAATCCCTCAACTGGCTGGCTCGTCAATGTCGTTCCTGTAGATAAAACGGTATCGGTCAGGAAAAAGTCACTTACCGGCTGAAACAGATCGGCCAGCAAAAGGGTGGGGACGGCGCAGTTTTCAGTCGGGCGACCGATCGGCATGGAGCGCATGATCGCAATGCCCGGATATCGCGTTCGGATCTCTTGTTGCAGGGCAATCAATCGATGGCAAACATCCATCCCCTCGAATTCAGTCGACAACATTTCGCAAAAATGAACGATATCGGGCCGGTAATAATCCAAGGCCTGAAACACGGTCACCGGATCATTGAATAGCGGGATCAGCGAACTTTTTTTCCCGGCATTCTGAACCGTTTGCACTGTTTCGCGGATGATGGGCTGTTGCCAGTCTTCCCCCGACAGAACCACGCTGCCAATATGATCAACCCCCACGGAACAAACAGCGTCCACTTCGCCAGGGGTTTGGATTTCATAAATCTGGGTGATCAAGAAATGTCGATTCCCGATAGTAGGTTGTAGAGTGGTGCTGCAACCACGCCCAGCACCTCTCGCAACCGGCTGCAACCCTATAATTCAGTTGACTTTTGGTGCGGTCTCTAACATATTCAGCTTGATTTCGCAAACAGGTCTGACCGAAGTTAAAGACGAGGATTAATTTGAGGAACAACGATAGACACAATGCCAACGCTTCCGCCTGTAAATAGAAAAAGCCAGAGGGTGTGTGCTGGCTTCCCCCTCCCGAAGTGGGGCTGGAATTCCGAATACCAGCATCCCACCGCTATCGGACGTAAGATAGGCGTTTGCCATCCTACGATGATTTAAAAGCCCGATTTCAGACATGCAATAACCCCCTGGCGCCTTGGTGAAGCGCCTTTTTTTAGAGGTAGACATGATCCTGATTATTGATTTCGGTTCCCAGTTCAACCAACTCATTGCCCGTCGTGTGAGAGAATGTCGGGTGTACTGTCAAATCGAGCCCCCCTCCATTTCCTGTGATCAGGTCAAGGCTCTGAATCCCGAAGGGATTATTCTGTCCGGCGGACCCTCTAGCATTTATGAGCCCCAAAGTCCCAAAATTGACCCCGCCATCCTCGACCTCGGAATACCGGTTCTGGGTATCTGCTATGGATTGCAATACATGGTTCACACACTGGGAGGTTCGGTGGCCCGGTCAGCTAAAAGAGAATATGGTTTTGCGGAATTCCAATTGAAAAAGGACGATGGCTTGTTCAAAGGTGTCGAAGCGCAAACCAACTGTTGGATGAGTCACGGAGACTCGATCACAAAACTGCCGCCAGGATTTCGCATTACGGGTTCGACGGAAAATACCCACATTGCCGCCGCAAGCAACCCGCGCCGTAAAATGTTCGGGCTGCAATTTCATCCGGAGGTCGAACACACCCCCCGTGGCAAAGTGATGCTTCGAAATTTTCTATCCGATATTTGCGGATGTCGCATGTCCTGGAATATGAAATCTTTTGCCAGTCACGCGATTGACGAAATCCGCACCCGCGTCGGCAGCAAAAAAGTCATTCTGGGACTCAGCGGTGGTGTCGATTCCTCGGTGGCCGCCCTTCTGATTCATCAGGCTATTGGTAAAAACCTTACCTGTATTTTCGTCGACAATGGTCTTCTTCGTAAAAATGAAGCGCAGAAGCTTAAAACCGTGTTCAAACAGAACCTCAAAATCAACATCCGCTTCGTGAAAGCTTCCGGGCGATTTCTCAAAGCACTCAAAGACGTTCAGGACCCCGAACGCAAGCGCAAAATCATCGGCAAAATTTTTATGGACGTCTTTGAAATCGAAGCAAAAAAAATTAAGGGTGCGGAATTCCTGGCTCAGGGAACACTATACCCGGACATCATCGAATCCCAGAGCGCATTCGGCGGCCCGACATCGGTCATTAAATCACACCATAATGTCGGCGGTTTGCCAAAAAATATGAAGCTCAAACTGGTTGAACCCCTGAAATTTCTCTTCAAGGATGAAGTTCGCAAACTTGGGGAAACGCTTGGATTACCCGAAGAGATGAACTGGCGACAGCCTTTTCCCGGCCCCGGTCTGGCCATCCGCATTATCGGAGCCGTCACGCCGAAACGCTTAAGTGTTTTGCGCGAAGTGGACGATCTTCTCATGGCGGAAATCAAAGCGGCAGGCTACTATAAAAAACTATGGCAATCTTTTGCGGTTTTGCTGCCCCTTAAAAGCGTCGGTGTCATGGGTGATATGCGGACGTATGAAAACATCGTCGCTATTCGAGCTGTCACCAGCAAAGACGCCATGACGGCAGATTGGGCACGCCTGCCGCACAAATTACTCAACCGTATTTCAAACCGCGTCATCAACGAAGTCGATGGCGTCAACCGGGTCGTCTACGATATCAGTTCCAAGCCGCCCGGAACCATTGAGTGGGAATAGTATCATGACCGATAAGAATACCGGTAGTTTCCGATTGGGAACCCTGGAAGATACCAGGGAAGTTCAACCTGTCGAAGACAATGAGCTTGTCGAGTTGCAGGTTAAAAAATTGAACCGGCGTTTCCGATGGCTTCTGATTATCACGATCTTCGTCATTGGCGGACTTTTCACCGTAGGCTACCTGGACTTGAAAAACCGTTTTTCGGTTCAAAAGAACAGCGGTACCCGCGAAATCCAAAATATTTCCGCCATATTTGAAGATCGTCTCAACGAATTGCAGAAAAGATCCGAGGACCTTGAAAACGCCCTGAAGAAAGAAGTGGCTGCTCTGGATCAAAAAACGGTTGTTTGGCAGAAGGATTTAGCCACCCTTCGGGACATGGTTGAAAAACTGGATTTGTCCGGTGCCGTTAAAAAAGAACAAAAAGCTGTTCTTCAAGAAATACGCAAAGACATTGAACCGCTCGATCAAAAGATAAAGTCGATACAGTCCGATCTGGCCGGTATTGAACAGAAAATTCTGACGCAGGTAACCCCCCTATCCGAATCGCTGGCACGTCATGCGAAGGACGTCGAAAACCTAAAGGCGATTATTGGCCCGGCTCACGGCGAAATTGTCAACAAAGACCAGATGGAACTAGAACTGCTCAAGATCAAAAAGGCCTATCGCCAGAATCTTGCGGCGGAAATTTCCGGGCTCGAAAAACAAATTCGGCTTTTGGTAGAACGGATGGAGAAACTTGAGATAAAACCATCGCCCGGGGCTTCAAGGCCAGCAACTTCCGGGCAACCGAAAACCGGGTCGACGACAAACCCGGGCAATACCGGTATACAGGAACAGACTCTCAACTGAGGTATGGTCGTACCGCATTTGTCCAACTGAAACGACAGCAATATCAGTTCGCGGCCGGTTACCCATCGGGCATCTGATGCCCCCATTATTACCAGGCTTACATCATGGATCGTAAACATTTAAACGACCTTTTGAGCCAAGTGGCCAATGGAAAACTGTCCGTAGACACCGCCGCTGAGCGGTTATCGCATCTGAACTACGAAGACATTGCATTCGCCCACATCGATCACCACCGATCTCTGCGCAAAGGCTTCCCGGAAGTCATCTATGGTGAGGGTAAGTCTGTTCTCCAGATCGCCACCATTCTGGAGCGCATGATTTCACAGGAAACCGTGGTGCTGGTGACCCGGATTACCCCCGATAAAGCCGAATCAGTCATGAATGCCGTTCCCGGCTGTCAATACGACGAAGAAGCCCGTATGATCATGTGGGGACACCCGCCGACCAAAGCAAAGGTGCGGGGGTCGATTCTGGTTGTTTCGGCAGGTACATCCGACATCCCGGTGGCGCGCGAGGCCATGCTTACCGCGGAAGCTATGGGCAATCCCGTCGTTTCACTTTTCGATGTCGGGGTTGCCGGGCTGCATCGTCTTTTGGCGCATCACGAAATCATCGAAACCGCTGCCGTGCTTGTCGTCGTAGCGGGTATGGAAGGCGCATTGCCAAGTGTCGTTGGGGGGATTGGTCGACCGTCCGGTTATCGCCGTGCCGACCAGCGTGGGTTATGGCACCAGTCTGGGAGGGGTAGCCGCCCTGCTTTCAATGTTAAACAGCTGCAGTTCAAATGTCGCGGTCGTAAATATCGACAATGGCTTTGGCGCCGGTTACATGGCGTCCATTATCAATCGCAGATAGCGGGCAGCTAAAGGGCCGGCAAGTCTCGATACAACCGGTGGTTTCTGTTCGCATTTGGCCCTGCGGTTGCGTCAGGATTCCCCAAGCAGGCTCTCACTGCTTGCCGTCATCCTACCAATTGCCCCACTCTTTCCCTGGCATCTAAGATTTCCCTGATGCGTATTCCGTATTTATCGTTCTCGACCAACACCTCTCCTTTGGCAATCAGACGGTTGTTGGCCAGAATATCCAGCGTTTCACCTTCCAAGTTGGAAAGAATTATAGCGGATCCTTTTCCAAGGCCCAGGATATCTTTTATATACATTTTCGTTCTTCCCAGTTCAACGCTGATATGAACGGGGATATCCTTAATGAACCCCATATTTCCAGGAAGCTTCGGACACGTTTCGTCCAGCACGGGTCCAGACTCGGAGGGCGGGGCTGTCGTGGCGGAGGGCAAAGTGTTATCAGAAACAGTTGAGCCACCAGTGGCCACGGCTTCAGCAGGTTTGACCGGTTTAGGCGTTGCTTCGATACCGCCCTTAGCTGCCGCCAGAAGGGCCTGTATGCCTTCATCGTCCAGCTGCTGGTTTTCATTATCGTTGTCGACCGATGATGTTGACGCCGGTTTCGCCGCGTTTTCATCGTCACGGTTGGCGGCGGCTATCATTTCCTGAATCGCTTCATTGTCCAGTGGCTGCGCATGGTCGGTTTCGGCAACGGACACTTGCTGTGCCGGTTGTACCGGATCCGGCTCGTCAATTTTAACGCACACTTCGACCAAAATATCGTGATCGTTTAATTTAAACGCAAAGCGTTCATAGCGATCCATGTTCAGGATTTCGATATTGAAATCCAACCCCACCGTTAAAGATGGTGTTGAGATCTTACATTCTAATCCGGTGTCGCAAAAAGCGGCTTTCAAATTCCCGCCAAGAATGTTGGTCATTTCGCCGATGACATCTTTGACGCTATCGATATCCTGAACCTCATCCAGGTCCTGCCCAAGCATACCGGCCGTGATCATACGGCCAAAGATTTTCGAGACCTGGAATTGAATACTGCCATGCACCCCCCCGGCAAAATCCACGGCGCCCATTACCCGGAAATCGTCGATATTCTGAAAAGGTTCCCGATCGGATAAATCCACTTCTAGCGACAACATGGTGTCGAAGAGTTCGATGATGGTATCACCCACCGAAGAAATGATATCCAGCCGCTGAAACTTGGAAATATCGATTTTCTTGAGTTTCAGGATGGATTGCAGATCGGCCTCATCCTCCATTACGAACTTAACGGCGACTTCCACCTGGATGGTCTCGTCTCCATAGGTGAATGCAAACCGTTCGTAGCGTTCCATATGAAGTGTTTGAACTTCAAAGTTATTACCGGTAGTGATGGAGGGGGTGGAAATTTCACAGGCCAGACCGGCATCGCAGAAATTCGATTTCAGTCCGCCGGCAATAATATTACAGACTTCCCGCAGGACATCTTTGACTTCTTCGTCACTTTCGATTTCATCGCGTTCCATGCCCAGCATGCCGGCGGTCATAATTTTTGCCATGGCTTGTGTCACACGAAGATTGACGCTGCCATTGACTTTTCCGGCAAAGCTGACAAATCCTACCATGACGACTTCATCGCTATCGGCGATGACGGAATCATCATTGCCGGCGTGAACTTCCATGGACAGCATGGTATCGAACAAATCGACGACCGATTCACGGACAGCTAAAATAATATCATGGTTCGAATCCTGTGACATACACACGACGCTTTCAGTTCTGGTTTAGAGACAATTGGATGGCCCGCGGACGGTCATTTCCGCCCACATTCAGATCTGTCGGCATGATGAAATGCAAGATGAATGCCATGGAATCACGATGCATCTCCTAAAGAGAGATCTAATGGTTCGGCTCGGCGTACCTGTATTCCCAAAGGGCCAACCCCTCCGAGGCATCGGTCGCAAACCCGCCATTGACGCATAAGATTCCGCCGAAATTTTGACAGCTGTCAGAAAGACGACAGGATTGAACCGGGCGGTGGGATAAAACCCAGGTCCGCCCACGGCCGGATTTTTCAACAAACGAAAAGCACGGCTGTCCCTCACCTCTTTCGTCCGAAAAAATGGTGTTTTTTCGAAGTTCCTTCGAACCCGGTTGGTATTTTAAAGCATGGGAAAGGAGTGAATTTTCAGGGCAAAATGTATTATGTGCGGGGTAGAAAACGCAGACATTCAACACCGGGGGTGCTGCGACTCACTTCCAGATAGGGAGGACGCTGGCTTTTAAAGCCCATCGCCCGACACCCATGCGGGTGTTGGGGCTCCCAGGTAACGTAATAATGATAACATCCAAGGCATCGGAGGTGGACGCGTTTGGGCTGCTTTGAGATTTGCATAAGGTATCACCAGGGATTTGACAGACCAGCGCTATTCCCGGGGTCAGTGATGGAGGCCAGGGACATCCTCAAGGACGAACCCTAATTTCGAGTCCCATCCCGTTCAGCATATCCCAGGCGCGGTCATAGTCTTCGCCTCGGCGCTGTGATGAAGCAACGACAATGGCTTGAATGACTTCGTCACTCATACCAGACTGCTTCAATTCGATAAGATCCTGTACCGACGACATATTCAAGGGTTTCACTGCCCGGCCATAGATAATGGGCTGGGCCTGTCGCATAAAAGAGCGTTCCGTCACCAGGACTTCCACTGTTTCGTCCGTCATCCCGGCCTGCTTAAGTTGGATGAGTTCCTCGACCGTGAAGGCGGCGGTTTCGATCACCTTTTCCCGGGCCACCGCCTGAATCACCTGATCGCTGAAACCGGCTTGTTTGAGCGCCACCAGCGCCTTGGATGACATCGCCGAAAGCTGGCAAGGCGCGTTGATAATGATCAAGATACAGATCAGCGCCGTCTTTATCATCCTATTCATCATGTTATCTCAAGAAATCCATCAAAGTCGGTTGAATAATTTTAGCCGCGGCGTTCAAAGACAATTCATACGCCAGTTCCTGATTGTTAAAATCGATGATCGTTTCCTCGATATTGGCTTTTTCGGTGTTGTCCATCATTTCTTCGAAGGTAAGTTTCAGTTTTGCCGTCTGTTGTTCCACCAGTTCAAGTTGCTGATATTTGGCCCCGCTTTCGGCCCGCACCATCTGGATCTGGTCCTGTACCTGTTCAAATCGATTGATCTGGCTGTGGATCAATGTCACATCATCCGTTTGCAAACCAATGATGAGTTGATCAAGCGCATCGAAAACATCTTCCGCACCTTGAAAAATACGACTTCCGTCCGCTTCGATCTGTGTTTCCATATTATCGGCCGTCATGACGCTGTAATATCCGTTATCGCCATTGTAAGTTCCATCCGGAGCAAAAGGCGGTGTCAGCGTCTGAAATCCAGAGAAAACGTAAACATTGCCCATTTTCGAATTGCCCAGCTGAATCATCTGCTCTCGGATGTTCTGGACGCTGGTGATGGCCGCTTCGCGATCCATGGAATCGGAAACAAACTGATTGACGGCCCAATTCTTGGCATCCCGCACCAGTTCTTCGACACCTTCCAGGGTTGTTTCGATAAATTCGGTCCGGTTCTTGGCGTTCTGGATATTGCGATCATACTGGCCTAACGATGAAAGCGTTTTGCGATAGTCCAGAATTTTGCCAAATCCCAGGGGATCATCGGAAGGACGGTTGATCCGTTTACCGGAAGCCATGGTTTCCTGTTTGCGTGCCAGTTGTTCTGCCTGGCGAAACAGATTGCGTTTTACCGTCGCCGTCATCATACTGTTTGTGACGCGCATGGTGTCCTCCTTCAGCAAGTGGCGGGTTTCTTTCCCGCCGCATGTCTCGGCGAAGTGCCATCAATGGCTGTCCGCCGGTGGTTAGACCATATTCAGCACGGTGCTGAGCATATCGTCAACCGTGGTAATGAGTTTGGCCGCGGCCTCGTAGGCATGTTGGAATTTGACCAGATTGATCATTTCTTCGTCCAGGGATACGCCGGATACCGATTCCCGATAGTTCTCAAGATGGGTCGATCATGGCCTCTTCATATTCATGATTGGCGGAAGCGTTCCGAACGTCATTGCCGACGCCACTGGCCAGGGCACTGTAGTAATTATCGAAAGTGGCACTGCCGCCATTCATGGTCAGCTGCCCCTGTAAATTGGCCATGGCCACGGCGTTGCCGTTACCGCCCGGCACCGTGGCTGCGGTTGTAGCGGCAGCGATGCGATTCACATCCGCTACGATGGCCGGGTCGACCGCCATGGTGGTCGCCGATGTGCCTGTAAAAAACGGCTGTCCGATCACGGCGCTCCGGTGCCAGGATCGATGGTCATGCCATAACCGCCCTGGTGAATGGCATTGACTTCGGCGATCATGGCTCCGGCCAGAGTATCCAGCCGATCCAGGTAATCCTGGGCATAATCCGTCGCGAACGTCCAGCCAGCCCTTCAGTTCCCCGCCGCCGATGCTGGCCGTAATATCGATGGTCGTGCCGCTCCGATCCATCCAGACGACGTCCTGCAAACCATTGGCATTGGTGACGGTGGATAGCGCGTAGGCCTGCGGGCTCTGCACGAGGGGTTTGCCGTTGCCTGTCAGTACGGTGACCTGGCCCTGATCGTTCTCATACGTGTTGATCTCGATCAAACCCGAAAGTTCTTTGAGCAGTTGCTCTCTTTGGTCGCGGTAGTCATTGGAGTTCTGTCCGGAGATTTCCACCTGGCTGATTTTATCATTCAAATCGACAATCTGCCGGGACAGGCCATTGATTTCGTCCAGCGTTCCCACGATCGTCCGATCATAATCCAGTTGGATCTGGTGCAGGTTTGCGGACATGGTATTGAAGGTGCGGGCCAGTGTTTGGCTGGTGGAACGCAGCACCGTGCGTTCCGGGTATCCGGAGGGATTGTTGATCAGATCCTGCCAGGCTCCCCAAAACTCACCCATGGCCTGCTGAAGCCCGACGCCGGAACTTTCGTTAAAAATCAATTCGATGCGCGCCAGACCGCTTTCCGTGGCTTCCCATTGACCCAGTTTGGCATTTTCACCGTTGATCTGTCCGCCGATAAAGCCGTCATAGATTCTTTGAATCTCCGCCGCTTTGACCCCGGTGCCCATCTGGCCCGGTTCAAAGTTGATCGGTGTGCTGGGTTCCATGACGACGCGTTGCCGCGAATAACCCGGCGTGTTGACGTTGGCGATATTCTGCCCCGTCACGTCAATGGCTTTCTGCTGCGTCAACAGGGATCGGGAGGCCGTGTTCAGTATCCCATAAATGTCAGGCATGGCTTACCTACCTTCCGTATTTATCACGAGGCATTGCCGTTGCGTGCCAATGCTTTGAAAATAGCATTTGGTATTTTTTGCAAAGGCAGGATTTCGTCAACGCCACCCAACTTGATGGCTTCTTTAGGCATGCCAAAAACAACACAACTCTGCTCGTCCTGAGCCATATTGTAGGCGCCGCCCTTCTGCATCGCCAGCATGCCTTTGGCCCCATCGGCCCCCATACCGGTGAGAATAACGCCCACCGCATTCCGCCCGGCATGTTTCGCGACCGAATGAAACATGACATCGACACTGGGCCTTTGATAATGGACACGCGGACCACCCTTGATATGAACCAGGTAGTTCCCGCCACTGCGGTGCAGCATCATATGCTGGTTGCCGGGGGCAATCAGCGCCAGGCCGGGGACAACATGATCGTTATCTTTGGCTTCACGGACTTCCATTGGACAAATACTGTTCAGACGCTCGGCAAACGTTTTGGTGAAGGTTTCGGGCATGTGCTGAACAATGACGGTCCCGGGCGATCCGGCCGGCATGGCACTGAGGACCGCTTCAATGGCCTTGGTTCCACCGGTTGATGCGCCGATGGCGATGACCTGATGGGTGGTCTTGGTTAACAACCCGCTTGATAGACTGACCTTTTCCTGCGGCCCTTCAGCGACCATGGCAGGCATGGCACTGACCCGGGCTTTGGCGGCCACGCGGATGGCCTGCACCAAATGGCGGGACACGTCCTGAGTGGAATATGCCGCGCCGGCTTTGCACAAGACATCCACTGCTCCCAGATCGAGGGCTTTGATAGCGGTTTCGCTGTTTCGCGGCGTAAGAGAACTTAAAACAATCACTGGCAGAGGGTAATGCTTCATGAGTTTGGATAGGAAAGACAACCCGTCCATACGGGGCATTTCCAGGTCCAATGTGATGACGTCTGGCTTAAGTTTGACGATCTTGTCCCGAGCGACATAAGGATCGACGGCGGTGCCCACGATATCGATATCTTCATAGCGCGACAATTCATCACTTAATATTTTCCGCACAACGGCGGAATCATCTACAATCAGCACCTTAATCATTAGTATTCTCTTGCCCTCCGGCACTGGCCGTTAAAAATTGTGGGCTCAATCAGGCATCACTTTTCAAACGCATGTACAGTTGGCATCCGCCGTCATCCAGGCTCAAGAACGCCGATGCACACCCTTGTGGATCAGCTTTGAAATCATCCAACAGCGTTTTGACGGCCCCGGTTTCAATGATCTTCGGGGCCTGGATATCAAAAACAGCTTCGGTGCCACCAATTTTGGGTAACAGATTGCCACAAATAACATTCAGTGCTTCTTGCAAGGCATCTTTTTGCTGGTCTTCCGGAGGTGCCTCCTCTTCGTCCATACCGAGCATATTGGATGCAAGTTCCGGCATGGCCGCATTGGAAATAATCAGTAGAAGCTCTCCTTGCGAGGGGCCGTTGAATGTGACATGACAACCGGTCGCCGCTTCTTCCCAAATGGCGTCGGGGTCCATGTCATCCGGAAAACTGAAAATGAAGGCCAGTTGTTCCAGCGTTTGACCGGCGACTTCCCTTAATAGATCAGAACGCTCCTGATTCATGGTTGTCTCCTATTCCCGTGAGGGCCTGAATGGCGTCTCTGATAATCTCAGGCGAAAACGGTTTGTGAATAAACTTGACGCCTTTGTTTTCCAACCGTTCGATGCGTGTCGCACTGCCCTCGGTAGAAATCACGATCGTCGGCAATTTGGATAACTCCGGATCGGCTTTCATCTGGTCAATCATTTCCTCGCCGTTCATAACGGGCATGTTGATATCGGCGACGACCAAATCGATCCAGTTTTCTCTAGCGGCGTCCAGCCCTTCGCGTCCATTGGCGGCTTGATAGACATCACCCAAATCGAGGCCGCTCATACGAATGGTTTTGATGATCATCGCCCTCATGACGCTGCTGTCATCGACGATTAGAACATTGAGTGGCATATCAGTACCTCGTTACACTTTATCCATTACACGGTTAATCAGCTGAAAATACGTCTGACAGTTCTTCGGCCCACTGCAGGGTCTGGCTCGCAACGTGCTCCAGGTGAAACGGTTTGAGGCCCAGACGACGCGTGACCGTCGGCGACGGTTCATACTGCAGGCCTTCCCGACCCACTCCGATACCCATCATCAGGCAAAGCACATTGGCGACATGCACGATATCCGTGATGCGTTTCTGCTCTTCAGCGGCGTCCGGATCGTGATGCCACCGGACGGCATGGACCAGGTCGTCCGGAAGCGACCAGTGGGAAAGAATCCGGGCACCAATTTCAGCGTGGTCGGTGCCAAGGACTTGCTTTTCCGCGATTTCAAAAGACACATTGCTGCCTGCCGCGGCGTCGATCGCCGCAAGGTCCTCCTGGATAAATTGACCTAAAATGAGTTTTCCCACATCATGCACCAGCGCCGCCGTAAAAATATCCTCAGTCCCCGTCATCTTCAGCTCGCGGCTCAACCCTTCAGCCGCTACGGAGACGGCAATGGAATGCCGCCAGAGTTCGCCGGCCGGCAGATCATACCCGGGAATCGGCCCATCCATGACGGCACCGACACAGGACGCCATCACAAGTTGTTTGATCTTGTTCATGCCCAGAAGCATGACCGCCCGTTTGACAGACCCCACTTTCGTTGGCAGACCGAAATAAGCCGAATTGGTCAGCTTGAGCACATTGGCCGTCATACCCGGGTCGAGTCTTAAAATATCTTCGATTTCCTTGACCGGCGCATCCTCATTTTCCAACAATTCAATAAGTTTGATAGCCGATCCTGGAATGCTGGGGAAGGCATCGATCTTGGCCATGATTTTATCCAGATAATCAGATTTCATAGCAGACTCACTGACCCGTTACTGGAAATTTTGATCTCACCGCTGGTGACATCAAAATAAACCGTGCGGCCAGACGGCCCGCCGATATCATCGGCGTCCAGCAGCACATTATTTTTCCAGAGCAGTTTCTTTAATATGGTGAAATTGCGTTCACCGATCTTGAAAATTTCATTTTTGCCAAGAGGCTGACCGCACCCGGCCGCTTTGACCACCAGACGGCTTTTCTCCCCACCGATTCGATATATTTCCTTAAACAGTTTCGGCACACCGATATCGACGAACATATAGGGATTGCTGGCCGCCTTTTCGGGATTTATTTTGGAAAGCGGCAGCATGGCATGCAGCAACCCCCCCACCTGCGCCTGGGGGTCGTAGATCATCAGACCCAGACAACTTCCAAGGGCATGTGTCACCAGAACATCGCCTTTTTTCCCCAGTTTCATATCGGCTACAACAACCACGTGTTTCATCTATATCATCCGAACCTTGTTAGGTTTTACCGTTTTTTGTAAATCGCAGGCTTCATGTATTGGAACTCATGGTGAATTCCCGAAAGGCCTTCGGAATGTCCGACAAAAAGAAACCCACCGGGTTCGAGCAGATCCCAGAACCGGTTCACCAGACGCTGCTGGGTCGGGCGATCGAAGTAAATCATGACATTCCGGCAAAAAACGACATTGAAGGATCCTTTCATGGGCCAGGGTTGCATCAGATTCAATGGCGCCAGTCGTATCAGTTTGCGCAGTCCCGGTCCCACGCGATAGTGATCTCCAGAACCGTTGGTGTCGCGTTCAAAGTATTTCTGAACGTAGGGACGAGGAATGCCTGCCATGCGATCATGGGAATAGACGCCTGCCCGTGCGGTCTCAAGCATTTCGTTGGAGATGTCCGTCGACAGGATCAGGATGTCTTTCTGATCGATAGACGGAATCGCCTCCCGCAACACCATGGCCAACGTATACGGTTCCTCGCCCGAGGAACAGGCCGCGCTCCAGAACCGCAACCGTCGCTGATCAAGTCCAGGAAGGATCTCTTCGGCCAGATAATCGAAATGGGCTGATTCGCGGAAAAAACTGGTTTTGTTCGTCGTCATCACATCGATCAGGGTGCCAATTTCCGTCCGCCCCTTTTCGCTGCTGATAAGATCCATGTATTCTTTCACGCTACGAATCTGCAGCGCCCGAAGGCGTTTCATGAGGCGGGCACGAACCAACGCTTCCTTTCCGGATTTCAGGCTGATGCCGCATTGTTGATAAATAATCCGGCTGATTTCCTGAAATTGATTTCGATCGAGTTCGGCGGTCAACAAGGTCATAGCCCTATTCTTCCTGGTTTAGGACATCGCTATCTCAGGCGACGGCCTGAAGCGGTTGCACTTCAATCGGTCGCTTTTCTTTGGATCCATCCTGGCTTTCCTTGCTAGCGTAGCGCATCAGACTACCCACATCCAGGATCAACCCCACGCGACCGTTCGGCATGATGGCACTACCCGAAATACCGGGAATATGGCGCATGGTTTCCCCAAGGGTTTTGATCACGACCTGTTGTCGTCCGATCAATTCGTGAATGACCAGCCCGATTTTATGATGCTCATCTTCGACGATAACGACGATCATGTTGTCATCATCTACTTTTGCCCCCCCAAGACCGTATAGATCCACCAGGCGAACCAGTGGAACCAGTTTGCCCTGCACCGAGATCATTTCACCCCGGCCATATACCGTCGAGATGGCGTTGGGTTCCGGTTTGATGGATTTGATAATTGAAACCGTCGGTATGACATAGGTTTCTTGCCCGACCCGCACCACCATGCCGTCAATGATGGCCAGCGTCAGTGGCAAACCCATTTTAAACGTACTGCCGACACCTTTGACCGAATGAATTTCCACTTGGCCGCGAAGCGATTCGATGTTTTTCCGGACGACATCCATACCCACACCGCGTCCCGAAACGTCCGTCACTTCCGCCGCCGTCGAAAAGCCCGGCTCAAATACCAGATTGAAAATTTCGCGGTCGCTAAGTGCCGCCCCTTCACTGACCATTTCATTTTGAATCGCTTTCTTCAGGATCACGTCCCTATCGAGACCTTTGCCGTCATCCTGGATTTCCACGACCACGTTGCCGGCCGAGTGGTAGGCTGCCAGTTTTACCTGCCCGGTTTCATCTTTGCCTTTCTCCCGACGCACCTCCGGCGATTCAATGCCATGGTCGACCGCATTGCGGATCATGTGAACAAGGGGGTCATTGATGACATCCACCAGATTGCGATCAATTTCCGTCTCTTCGCCCTCGGTGATCAGATGCACCTGTTTTCCGGTTTTGCGTGAGACATCACGCACCAAACGGGTCATTTTGCTGAAGGTGGCTTTGAGGGGCACCATCCGAAGGGACATGCTCATATCCTGCAGTTCGCGCACAATTTTCGTCGTATGGCTGATTTTCTTGATGAGCTCGTGATTGTTGCCATTGATGACAATATCGTCTTGCGCCACCATGGAGTGTGCAATCACCAGTTCGCCCACCATATCAATAAGGCGGTCTAATCGGCTGGTACTGACCCTGACCGAGCTGTCCACAACATTCTGTGGATTCTTTATTCGCTGCTGGGTCCGCAAAGCCTGCCCGACATCTTTGGCCGAGGCCTGCTGCGTTCGGACCATCGTTACACCGATCGGTTCCGCGCTTCCCTGCCCGACAACCCGATCGATCTGTTCGCGCGTAGCGGTTCCCTGGGCGACCATGATATCGCCAACCCGGGGGGAAATTACAGCGGACTCAACATCTTCGCGGGTGACCTTTCCTTGGGCTACCAGCAAGTCGCCCACCCGAGGTGCCGGGATATCATCGCTGTCTTCGGAGATACCGGCCGCCTCCGGATCGGATAATACTTTCAGCAGTTCATTATATCCTGCCGGTTTCAGAAGAGGACCTCCGGCCAGGGCTTTCTGAATGCTCCCGATCAATTCCTTGAGCATGTCCAGCGCCCGCAACGATAAATCGGCGTAGCCGCCCGTGTAACGGATTTCGCGATCGCGCACGCGGCTCAGAAGGCTTTCGGCATGGTGGCCCATATCGGCAATGATGGACAATTCAAGGAACGCCGAAGTCCCCTTAATGGTATGAAAGGCCCTGAAAACCATGCCCACGGCATCGATATCATCAGGATCGGTTTCGAGCTTGAGCAACGCTTCTTCGGCATGGGCAATGAGATCGTTGCCCTCCTCGATAAACTCACCGATCAGTTCAAGATCCGGATCATCCGGCATACAATCGGTTGTATCTTGGGCCGTCACTTTACTTTCACCGACCATTGGGGCTTCTTGTGGATTTGCCTGGATGGCAGACAAATCCGTTTCAACATGCTGGCTTTCCTGCGTTTCCGAAACAATGGGCCGCTCCGTATTATCTTCATCCGGCGAAAGTGTTTCATCGTTTTCGGCCGGCCGCGAAGCCTCCGGGCATTTGGTCCCATCGATCAATAAATCCATCGCCGCCTGAATCCGTTCACCAATTGTTTCGATAATTTCTTCCGGAAGCGTATCATCATTTTCCAGCATCTCGGACAGCAGACCGGAGGCATCCTGCAGCTGCATTTTAACGGGTGGTGGGTAGATGTCATCCGCGCAGATTTTTCCCAATGCGACATAAATTGTTTGCCACTCCTCACGATTGTCCCCGCCGGCCTGCACCAGCATGGCGGCGACATCATCGATGCTGATGGGCGCATTCTCCGGCACGATCGTATTCGGGTGTTCGCTGTTTGTTTCCTCCCCCGGCGTGTCACTGGTCAGCAGGTCTTCCAGTGTTTCGATGGCCTTCTGAACGATCGGCTTTCGGTCGGGACCGCTTTCCAGGTAATGCACGGCCGCGGCAAAACCATCGGCAATGGCATCGATGATGGCCAGATAATCGCCAAGTGATTTTTGGGCAATCGCATCAAGTCCCTTTCGGCAACTTCCCAATAACAACAACAAAGGCTTCATTTGTTTCGGAATATCTGCTTCCAGTGCCGCCAACTGTGTGGCAAATCCGCTCCAGGCCTCGCGATCGTTTAAACTGAGGCTGTCAAGATTCTCGACAAATTGATTCAACTGAGGAATGACTTTGGATCCTGTTTTAGTCATGGTTATCTATCCGAAATCTCAACCTTAAGTTATGGGTAAAAGTTGTCGGTTTTATACTGCGCCGGATAGCATCCGGCCGACATGTCCCTCGTTTTGGACACGACCCGTGGCATGGTATACCCGGTTGGGATGCTTCAAGGTCGTCAATAATTTGATGGAACCACTCACAAACTGCAAAGCCTGGAGGCAAAGCGATCGATTGCGGCCCGATTCGACCTGAATCTCATCGATTAATGTTTGCAGTCGGACGCCCCGGCGCTTCATCTCTGAAGCATAGGGTTCTTTGACCCGCCGGCTCAATTGGGTAATTGTCAGGGCCTCGGGATCAATTCCCAACCGTACAGCGATCTCATCACCGACTTGCCGACGCTTGAGTTCCTCCTTACGAATATTTTGGAGGGTTAGTTCTTTGTCCATGACGACATTGTTGAGTGTTTCGAGGTCTGACTCAAGAATGGCGCGGCGCTCTTCAATAAAAAGGTCCAACAGTTTGCGATACAGGTTTTGCTGCCGGTCAATGCAATCGTTAAGATGGTTCAGCAAAGTTTCCATTCCGTTCTCCGTCAATTATCGGAGCATCACAAACCGCATTTCAATATATTACTGTATGTTATATATCTTTTATTTAAGTCTATTATTAAGCGCCATATCCCGCATCATGCGCTCTGCGATTTGATTGCCGTCGATTTTATAGACCCCCGTGTCAACCTGGAGGCGTATTTGCTCCACCTTGGACTCATCAACATCCGGGACTTCATCCAACTGTTGGAGGGCTTCTTGGATTTCCCTGGCCTTGGGTGATAAGACCACTTTATCAACCGGTGCGTTACCATCGGATACGACCGGTGGTTGTTCCTGAGTGCCAGCGGCATCTTTGGTCTTTTGGGCGTAGGCCTCGAAATTAATGTGAACGTTACTGTCATTGATTTTCATACATGTCCTCCAGCTGCGAATCCTGGTGTGTCAGCGGATCCTGTGACAAAGGGTTCTGATCGGCGGCGTCCTCCGCGAGCAAAGTTTCGCTCATTCTCCGGAAGCATCTACATCCGCAAAGTGATTATCGGTCACCCCCTGCTGGAGCTTTAGTTGTTTATCCTTATTTCGTTTTCGTTACGGTTCCCGTCACCAGATAATGCGCCAATTTGTTTCGCATCTGGTTTGCCAGGCCGATGCTCCCCTGACCATGAGCCATTTGCTCGGCCACTTGCTGATCCAACATGGAGGTGTAAAGTTCTTCAGCACGGCCGCCGCCCAACAATTTCGACTCCGGCACACTCGCCCGCATGGTTTTAAATAGTTGTTGAACAAAAATGGCTTCAAAATCCGCACAGGCCTTGGATAATCGCCGATCGACCTCATCTGAAGCCAAACCGTCTTGTGGGGCCCCCGCCTTGCGGCTAATCGCCCGCGTGTCGGCGCTCGTCGATTGTCGTTCGAGAACAGGTTGCAGAAATATCTCTTCCATCGTCTCACCTTTTAAATGATTTGCAATTCCGCCTGAAGCGCACCGGCCGCCTTTAGCGCCTGAAAAATCGCGATCAGATCGCGAGGCGAAACCCCCAGGGCGTTCAATGCCCGCACAACTTCTCCAAGACTTACGCCCGACTCAACCAGAAAAAGCGGGTTGCGTCCTTCCTCGACGACCATTTCCCGATCAGACGTAACAACGGTTTGACCTCGGCGGGCAAATGGCATCGGCTGCGACACGTTCTCCTGTGTGTTGACCTGAATACTCAGGTTGCCATGGGCGATGGCGATCGTGGCGATGCGCACATTTTCACCCATAATGACGGTTCCCGTGCGTTCGTTGATTATGATCTTGGACACCATGTCCGGGGTGACACCGAGGTTTTCGATCAGGGCCACCAGTTCCACGCTCCGACCGCGGTACAGATCCGGCACCTTGACCTGGATGGTGCCGGCATCCGGAGCATTTGCCATGGCGTCCCCGAAAGCGGCGTTGATCGCCTGCGCCATGCGGGTGGCCGTTGTAAAATCCGGGACGTGCAGTGCCAGCGTCAACACCTCACGTTCGTTAAAGTTGTTAGCGACTTCCCGCTCAATCAAGGCGCCGCCGACAATGCGTCCGACCGTGGGGAAGTTTTTCTGTACACCGGTTCCCGTCCCCTTCCCGTAGGAAAAACCACCTGTGCTGACAGGGCCCTGTGCCACGGCGTAAACTTTACCATCGGCGCCTTTCATAGGGGTCAACAGCAACGTCCCCCCTTGCAGGTTTTTAGCGTCGCCGATGGAGCTGACAAGGACATCGAGTTGACTGCCGGTCCGGGCAAACGGCGGCAAATTGGCTGTAATCATCACCGCCGCAACGTTTTTGACTTTTAAATCATCGGGATCGATGGTCACGCCCATTTTTTCAAGCATGCTGGAAAGGGATTGGACGGTAAAGAGCGTTTTAGTGCCGTCCCCCGAGCCATCCAGTCCGACGACCAGCCCGTATCCAAAGAGCTGGTTTTGCCGAACGCCGCGGATATTGGCGATATCCTTGATACGGGCGGCCTGAGCCGTCGTCGTGCCAACCGTCACCAGCACGATCAACAGTAAAACCGCCGCAAGGATTCTGTCGGTTTTCTTAGCAGGGTGTTTCACATCCATGATGCGCCTCAGCTGAGTGAAAGGTATCATTGTGTCAAAACGGCCAAACGGTATTCAGGGCATTCGCGATCCAACCCGGACGCTGCCGGTCATCAACGATACCCGCGCCGCTGTAGGCGATACGCGCGTCAGCCACGAAAGTGGACAACACAACATTGTTTTCCGAAATATCACGCGGACGGACGACCCCGTAAATCGTCATGATCTGCTTCTCATTATTCACCATGATCTCTCGGGAACCGATGATCTTCAGGTTGCGGTTGGGCATGACCTCGACCACGCGGGCGGTAATATAGGCGTCCAGTTTGCCGCTGCGCGACGTGCTGCCCGATCCCTCAAATCCGCTTTCCATCTCACCGCTGACGGACAGATTCTGCAAGGTCGAGGTGTTGACACCGAACAGTTCACCGATGCCGGCGCTGAGCGACGATTCACGATCCGTCGATGTGTCGGCACTGTTGGAAGCGCTCGATGATTCCGCAATCTGGATGGTGATGACATCCCCGGCGCGGCGGGCTTTGGGATCGCTGAACAGGTCGCCGAAACCCATGTCCTCGGACCAGAGGGACATGTCGTCCGTGGATGCTTGCTGCACGGGAACGGGTTGCGGAGAGGGGCCATTTACCGCTACCGGGTTTTCACTGACCGTCATGCCTCCATACGGTGTGGCACAGCCACCGAACGACAGGGCCGTCAGTAAACTCATACCGGCAGCATAGATAGACAGGCGATATCGCAATGAGGTCATCATGACTTCCTTTCTAAAATTCCACCTGAACGGTTCGGGCATCGATCACACGGGCAAAAAGCGTCTTATTTGAATCCAGATTCTCCACCCTTACCCGGTCACCGACTTTTCCGGGGTTTTTAACCTCTCCGGCGGTCGTGATACGCAATCCACCGGATTCCGCGACAATCAACACCCGGTCTCCCTTTTTCACCGCCGGCGGGAATTCCAGCTGATCCTTCCGCAAAACCGTCCGGGACCCGATGGTTCTTCGAGCGCGTTGCCCTTTTATATCCTCAAATGCAAAAACCGCGTTGGCTGGTAGATCGGCAACGTCCATGGTTTGCATCATCAGGTCTTCCGCCTGAATCATCTGGTAGCGGGCAATGGGTCGCCGCGTTACGGGCACATCCTTCATCAGCATGATATTGACGGTTACCATCAAACGTTTGACCGGGTTGCCATCGATACTGAAAAAGATGTTCACCGGAAGGGTACCGGAAGCCTGGCTCTGCGGCAGGTATTGAATTTCATGCTGGATATCGCCGGTCGGCAGCATGACATCTCCGGGGATACGCACAGATGTAATGGACATATCTGCTCCGGTAAAAGGCGGATTGGCGGTGACGTATGCACGCACCATCATCTCCAGGTCGGCTGCCGAAATTGTTACGGCACGGCGCGAAAGCGTTACTTTTTCGGGTGCCTTGATCGTCAGCAGGGCAGGGTCATAGCCGGCTTGACGCAGCCTCAGCAGGACATAGTCTCGACTGATGGTGCGGGAATCCCCGGCCTGGGGTGCGCGCCCAATCATGACCCCTTCCAATTGTCTCGTCAGTTCTTGATCGACGCCCGTAACACGGGCCAGCTGCCCCAACACCACGCTGGCAGTGTCGATTTCGACCTTATCCGGTATGGAAATGGAAATCGACCCGGTCGCCGTGTCGGCATGCACGGGATAGATTGCAAGGGTTAATGCCATTACGATCGTAAAAACCATTCCGCGGTGCTGTTCATGATAAAATAATGGTCGTATCATCGGAACCCTCTATCGTCCTTAGCGCTTGAGATTATTGGCCTGCTGGAGCATATCGTCTGCCGCTTGAATGGCCTTGCTGTTGATTTCGTAAGCCCTCTGCGCCGTAATCATTTTGACCATCTCGTCCACAACGCTCACGTTGGACATTTCCAGAAATCCCTGCGCCAAGCTTCCCAGCCCGTCTGTGCCGGCCGTTCCGACAATCGCGTCACCCGAAGCATTCGTCGGCAGATAGAGGTTGCGCCCAATGCTGTGCAGTCCCGCCGGATTAACAAAGCGTGCCAGCGTGATCGTTCCAATCTCCGTGGGGGTATTCGATCCGGCCTGCATGACGGATACGGTGCCGTCCAGTCCAATGGAGAGCGAAATACTGTCACTCGGTATGGTAATTTCAGGATCCATCACAAATCCATCGGGTGTCACCATGCGTCCGTCGCGATCCATTTTAAATGCACCATCGCGGGTATAAGCCGTCTCTCCGTTGGGTTGAATAATCTGGAAAAACCCTCCACCTTCAATGGCGATGTCCAACTCATTTTTGGTCTGCTGGAAATCCCCCTGGGTAAAAATCTTGTGACTGGCAACCGGGCGACTGCCATGTCCGACCTGAATGCCGGTGGGCACATCGGTGCCTTCGGAAGATGATGTGCCGGCCTGTCTAAGCGTTTCATAGAGAAGATCCTGAAAATCCGCACGGCTGGATTTGAACCCGGTGGTATTCACATTGGCCAGGTTGTTGGAGATGACATCAATATTGAGCGACTGTGATTTCATTCCTGACGCTGCGGTCCATAAACTTCGAATCATTATTCCCTCCTTGGCGGCATGATCGCATTATTCCGTGGTGCCGACGCCGCTAATCACGCGCGAGGCCATTTCACCCATGGTCTGAATCATTTTCTGATAGGATTCATAACCGCGTTGAACCTCGATCAGTTCCGTCATAACTTTGACGGCGTTAACGTTGGAGCCTTCCAAAAAACCCTGTTGCACACCGCTGTATTCCAATGTTTCTTCCGTTCCTTTGTTCTCATCCAGTTGGAAAAGCGTTTTACCGATCTTTCGTAGTGCCGTCGGTTCGGAGATCTTTACAACGCGAAGCTTGTCGGTGACGGCACCGTCTACGATGACATTCCCCGATCCATCGACAAGGACCTCAGTGCCGTCGATGGTGATTTCTCCGCCTTCACCCATGACCGGATCGCCGTCCGCGGTAGACAGGATGCCTTCCGGGTTGATCGTAAACGCGCCGTTGCGCGTATAGCGCATGCCCTGGTCGGTCTGGATGCTGAAAAAGCCTTCACCCTCGATGGCGACGTCCAGCGGGTTGCCGGTACGTTGAAGAGGACCCCGCGAATAGTCCGTATGCGACGTCAGGGGAATGACGGGAGAATACGACGTGACGCCCCCTACCTGTGCATCTCCCTGGCCTGCACCAGGGTTCAAAGCATCATCGGGAATGCGGAAAACCGCGCGATCTTCCTTGAATCCGGATGTATTTATATTGGCGAGATTGTTGGATAATATCTGCAAACGGATTTTCTGGGCTTCGGCACCCGAGGCGGCCATATAAATTGATCCACTCATAATTTGTCCTCACACCTTGTGTAGCAAACGGAAAGAAAAATAGTGTAAACAGTTCTGGATGCTGATGATGCAATATCCAGACCATTTATATCGAAGATCAGCTTAACGGTGTCGATCGGCAGACGGCGGAGCAGAAAGGAAGAACGTTGAGATGCATCGGTAGAAAAAAACGGCAATATTTTCCGATCGTATCGGCACCAATTGCCTGGTACCGCTGCCCTTATCCCATAGGGCGATTTCGCGGCAGATGGACCAGAATGTCTAGTTTTGGCAACATTGCGACGACATTCGTCCGCTTTTTTTTGGAAAAAACATTGTATCGCCCGGCCTCTTCACGGTGAAAAAAATGATCGACGGACGTATCGATCATTTTAACTTCTTGTCCCCTGTGCGAACTGTCGGAGCCCCTGTAAAAGTTCCAACTCGCCATCTGCCAGTCCGCATTGTTGCAGTATCTGGTTAACACCGGCGCCTTTGGCGATCATTTTGTCAGCCAGTCGATAACGGTTGTTGCGACTTTCCAGGACCATTGCCGTTGTTGTATGCCCCGAGCCGATATTCGTGGCGCTGGTCTGATCCGATACGGTTGCAGGCCGGGATTCCTCCCCTACCCTTCGAAGTGATTCAAATTCCCGCTGTAAAGATCGCTGTAAATTTTCGTAGGCTTTCTGGGACTGCTGGGTAATCATCTGCCGGGTAACTTCACCGGCAAAACCCTCAAATCCCTTAACATGCCTCGCCTTAAGGAGTAGGTGACCGTATTTGCGACGATTCCACATCAAGAAAAGGATTAAGATTAAACTACTGGCCAGGGCCAGAACATCCAGTAGCGTGCCGAATTCGGTTGTAAGAGCGAGTATTTGCATGGAGATTCCTATGGGTGGTTTGAGACCGGGACTAAATCCTAACATCGATACGGCGCCCGGTCTGACTCTTGTTCGGGTTGTCTGATGATGCGGCGATGTCGCTCAAGCCATCGACAGACTGCTGATCGATGTCAGGATCATGGGCCCGCGATTCTTCTTCCGCCGTCTGTGATTCGGTGTTCCCTTCTTCACGTGAATCCTTCCTGGACTGGTTGCGGTGTCCCACCTTACGCAGTTGTCCCGGTGGCGGGACCGCACCCATGCGGCCGGCTTTGTGAATGCTGTCTACCATGATGATTACCCCCTCATTGAGACAGATGCCTTCCGGCAGGACTTCATTCCTTTCGCGCCAAGCCTGATGGCATTAATGCTCGATAATATTGGCGCGCCTAAGTTTGTTGCGCAACCGAATGATGGCCTGCGAATGGATCTGAGAGACTCTGGACTCGGTGATGTTAAGAACCTTACCGGTCTCTTTCATATTCAATTCATCGAAATAATAGAGTGATAAAACCATTTTCTCCTTTTCGGGCAGTTGCTCGATGGCCGCGGCCATGGCATGTTTCAACTCATTCAGGTTGGCCATCGAAAAGGCATCCATGGCATCATCGGTGACAAATTTTAATAGCCGGCCTTTGTCATTGGAATCAGAATAACCCATTTCCTCGAAACTGATGAAAGAGATACTGGATAGTTTTTTGATGACATCGAACTGATCCAGATCGATTTGCAGAACTCGGGCAACCTCATGGTCCTCGGCATCGCGTCCCAACTGCTGCTCCAGCATGGCATACGCGTAGTCCATCTCCCTGATTTTGCGCCGATTGGAGCGCGTAAGAAAATCCCGCGATCGCAACTCGCTGAGGACCGCACCGCGAATGCGGTGCGTTGCATAGGTGATGAACTTGTTCTCCCGGTTCGAATCGAAACGATCGATAGCCTGGATCAACCCGATAACCCCCACGTTGTACAAGTCTTCAATATCAACCGTGGCAGGTAGATGGATCGCCATCCGGTTGACAATCCTCTTGACGTGCGGAAGATATTCCATCATCAATTCTTCACGCGTTTCGGGGTGTTCTTTCTCAGCACTACTGGTTTGTGTGTTTAACGCTTTCATAAGGGCACCTTTGAGTCTTATTATTTTCGATTTCATCTAAGCCGTTTTGATTTTATGACTTACTTGAAATTGCACCATCCTGAAAAATATGGCCCCAGAATAGCTGGGAATCTCCACGGGTCGCTTTGATTTTCGGCAACGCCTTGGTTCTCCTTGCCAAGTTTCGAAAACCGCGCGTGGCCGGCGAATCCGGGTGCGCCTGACTGATAATCCGCTGCTGCTTGACGCAGCGCACCAAGTTTGGGTCCTGAAGAATACATCCGAAATATTCCATGCTAATGGCTAAAAATTTCTGGGCTACCAGGTTCAATTGACGGAAAATTTCCCGCCCTTCCTGTTCGCTAGTAACCTGGTTGACAATCAGGCGACAGGTCTTCTCCGCATACTTGGTCGATAGAACTTTCATCAGGGCGTAGGCGTCTGTAATGGAAGTGGGCTCGGGCGTCACAACGACCATAATCTCCTGGGCCGACACGCTGAAATCAAGTACATTGGCCGATATCCCGGCGGCTGAGTCGATAAGAAGAATGTCCACCGAGTTCAGGAGTTGATCCAATTCGTAGAGCATACCCATTTTCTGATCTCGTGAAAGCTGCGTCAGTTCTTGAATTCCGGAGGCCGCCGGAAGGATACGTAATTGTCCCGGTCCTTCGATCACGATATCACCAATCTGCTTTTCACCGAGCAAGACATGGGATAAATTGTAGCGCGGTGCCAGACCGAGCAGGATATCCAGGTTGCCAAGTCCGAGATCCGCATCGAGTATCAATACACGGTTGCCGGCACGACTCAACTGATAACCCAGATTGGCGACGATGTTGGTTTTTCCCACACCGCCCTTCCCGCTGGTGATCGAAATTATGCGCGTAAAATGCCGCTTGGTCGAACATAAGGATTCATCCATTCCAGAATGAAAAGGCTTACGGGTACTCAGTGATATTACTTTCTCGTTGTACGGCATCGTCGTCCTATCCTTCACCTTCGGAAATGGGTTCAACGCCCTCTTGCTACAGGGCGGCGCCTTCCTGAGACAGCATACGGGTGATTGAAAGATGTTGAGGATTGCAATAACGGCAAGGTTTAAAACGGTTGTTCAAAGCCTCGGCAAACGAATTGAATTCCACAATATTTGACTGATTGATCAGTCGAATCCACTTACACTCTGGTCGATGGAATATATCCGAATTCTTGTTGGCAAGATAAATCGGATTCCCCGAGCCGGCTTCGACAAGGTCGCCATCTCTTATTTCATCGACGCCGTTTTTGTATGTCGCCTTCGGCAGCCCATTTTGCAAAAAGCGTGCAGCAAGCCTTTCAATCGTGGCTTCCGTCAAGTCAAACGGGACCCGCTGGCCGTTGCTGAAGTAAAAGACCGGCAAGGTTTGACGGCAAAGAAAATTCACGAGATCTGTATAGGAGCGCGTCAAATCGGTCTTGGTGATTACGGCACCGACAGGATTCAAGGTCGTGTAGCGAAAGGCCGTATCCTGCAAGTCTTCCTCACGGCTTTCAGCACTCAATACCAGAAGGGTTTTTACCACCCCCAAGGCCTTAAGCTGGGATTTGATATGGGCGATGCCATTGGGATCACCTGGATTCAACGCCGGGGTATCTATGAGAACGATCCGGCATTGCGACAGACGCGCTCGTGCCTGCGGCAGATCGCTTTCAGTCATCGGCACTTCCAACGGAAGTCGCATGCTGTCAGCATAGCACTGCAGTTGCTCGATCCCACCGACCCGACGGCGATCCAAGGAAAGCAATCCGACCGTTTTTTTGTGAACCAATTGAAATTGTGCGGCCAGTTTGGCGATTGTCGTGGTTTTGCCAACACCGGCGTTACCGACCAAGGCAATCGCGTTTGAAGCCGTCTTGTTCAATTTCAGCATCCCCACAGACAAACCCGTCTTCTCCAAATAACGGCCCATGGGACTGGGGCCGGAATCCTTATGGGCATGCAAAAAGGGGGGATGCGTGCCGGCCGAAGCGCGTTCATTCTCCGGTTGCGTTTCCATGGCTTGCCGTTCACGGTGGTCAACAGATTTCGGAATGGTGTCCGATCGGTTGGCATGTCCTTTCAGACGGACAATATCGTTGATTTTATGTAGCAATCCCTTATCTGGAGCGCCATGTTCCATCATCGGAGGGAGGACTTTGCGATTTCCTACGGCCCTTTCGGGTCTATCGGCCGGTTTCCGGTTTGCCGGCATGCCCGGGTAGTCCTCATCAATGGCGGCCGTCACTTCAACCCCTATCTTGCGTGAAATTCCCAGCAAACGGTTCTCTCTGCGTAAATCTTTAGCGGATAAAATCACCGCATCAGGCCCGAGTTCGCGCTTGATCTGTCGCAGGGCCTCCGTCATGTTTTTCGCTTCAAACCGTTTAATCTGCATTCTTAATCTCCACTGCGCCAATCATTTGGACCTGCCCGTTGGTCATGACCTCATCGTAGGAAAGCACCGCCAGATTGGGAACCATCCGATCAATCAATCGTTTGAAGTGAGGCCGGATCTGCGCCGAGCACAGCACGACCGGCTGGCTGTTGAGGGCCGCGAAGGTTTCGATATGCTTCGCCAAGGCCTGCACCATCTTTTCCACAGCACGCGGATCCATGGCTATAAAACTGCCGTGATCGGTTCGTTGAATGGCTTCGGAAATCGAAACTTCGACCCCCTGATCGAGGGTCACCGCCTTTAGTGAACCATCGGGGCCCAGATAGGGCTTCACGATCGTGCGCGCCAGTGCCTGCCGCACATATTCCGTCAGGATATCCAGATCCTTGGTCATGGGTGTCCAGTCGGCGAGTGTTTCCAGAATTACCAGCAGGTCTCGAATCGAGACTTGCTCCTTCAATAGATTCTGGAGGACCTTCACCACGCCGCCCAGAGGCAGTTGATTCGGGATAAGCTCCTCGACCACTTTCGGATAGGTTTGTTTAAAATGATCCAGCATACGCTGAACTTCTTGGCGGCCGACCAACTCATGGGCATGGCGGGTAATGACATCGGAGATGTGTGTGGTCATAACGGTGGCAAGATCCACGACCGTGTGCCCTTCGGCGATGGCCTTTTCACGATGCGCCTCTTTGATCCATACCGCAGGAAGTCCGTAAGTCGGCTCACGGGTAGCAATACCCTCGATTTGTCCTGCGGCATCCCCCGGGTTCATGGCGAGATAATGGTTCAGGGTCAACTCACCGCGCGCTATTTCATTACCTTTGAGCAAAATACGGTATTCGCCCGGTTGTAATTGCATGTTGTCCTGGATGTGCACCGGGGGCACGATAAGCCCGATTTCTTCCGCCGCCTGATGTCGAATGGATTTGATGCGGCTCAGCAGTTCACCATTCTGCTCGACATCCACCAGCGGAATCAGACCATAGCCCACTTCAAGTGACAGGATATCCAACGGCTGCAGATTTTCCAGATATTCCACGGAACGTTCGCCATCCGGCAGAAGATCAACTTCTTCTTTAGGTTCCGGAATTGCGCGACCGGCCTTGTAGACCACATAGGAAACCACGGCCGCTGTCGCCGCCAACGTAATAAACGGGAGTGTCGGCAATCCGGGTATCAGGGCGAAGCCGAGAAGCACCGCCGCTGCGATTCCCATGGCACGATGCTGAAATAGCACCTGGGAGGTTATGTCGCGGCCGAGGCTGGATTTCGATCCGGCGCGACTGACGATGATACCGGCGGAAGTGGAAACGATCAGCGCTGGAACCTGGGAGACCAAGCCGTCCCCCACCGTCAGCAGGGTATAATTCTGGGCCGCATCTCCAAAGTTCATGCCATTCTGGAGAACACCGATGGTCAGTCCCCCCAAAATATTGATCAGGGTAATGATAATACCGGCAATGGCATCGCCGCGTACGAACTTGTTGGCACCATCCATGGCACCGTAATACTCTGCTTCGCGGGCGATATCTTCGCGACGCTTGCGCGCCTCATCTTCCGAAATCAGACCGGCGTTTAGGTCGGCGTCGATGGCCATCTGTTTGCCCGGCATGGCGTCCAGGGTAAATCGCGCCGCGACTTCGGCAATGCGACCGGCACCTTTGGTGATGACCATAAAATTGATGATCACCAGGATCAGAAAAACAATGATGCCGACCAGGTAGTTCCCCCCGACCACAAAACTGCCGAAGGCCTGAATCACCTTTCCGGCGGCACCGGTGCCTTCAACACCGTTCAGAAGAATGATGCGGGTCGAGGCGATGTTGAGTGACAGCCGGAACAGGGTTGCCAACAACAAAATAGTCGGAAACGACGACAGTTCCAGGGGGTGAACGATGTACATTCCCACCAGGAGAATAACGATCGAAAAAGTGATATTGAAACTGAGCAGTAAATCCAGAATAAACGCCGGCAGCGGCAGAATCATGAAGGCCAGAATTCCCACGACCAGTGCTGCCATGAGAATATCCGAATTGTTGGTCAGGGCTTCGAGCTGTCCGGGAAGCTGCTTCTGATCGGCGTATTCCATTCGGTTTCCGTCTAATGATGATTGGGGTTAATCGGCACGTATAAACTTGAATCGAAGCTTTTTGCAGGAATCATGCCTAATGGCGTTCATTCTTGACCGATTATGACACCCCGCTGGTAGCGGTCCGTAATATCAATATAATTTTAGCAAAATACCCCAAGGACCGGTTCCCATCCGCGCGGTTGGATCCAGACGGTTGACGGATCGACGCCGAAAACATAGCGACGCATGTCAAGCTTTTGACGGAAGGCACGCGGCAGGTCCCCTCGCTTGTTCGGTTGCCCGGCACGGGGTTATCGAGATAACACAGGACGGGTAGCCGAAAGTGCCGCCGAAACCGGTTTAGCCCTCAAAAATAGCGCGCCGATCAAACGTCTCAAAATTTTGATTTTGGCTTCAGAGCATGGCGGGCGTGAGTTCCATGCCTCTGGAATACATCGATATTTCGAGGAATTGAAACGAGCGTTCAACCCCGATAGGGAGTCAAAAGACTTCTTTGAGATCTAAACCAATCCCGATTGATACTGCTTGTAGAAAGGCCCCACCGTGATGATAGGGTGTCGACGAAAGTAAGTGGATGGTGACCGTCAGCCCGGATGACGGATTCCTTTGAGGCGGTAGACGTAAGCCAGCACTTCAGCCACGGCACGATAGAGTTCCTCGGGGATAAAATCGCCGATCTCAACAGAGCGGAAAAGCGTCCGTGCCAGTGGTTTGTTTTCAACCAGGGGGACGTCATTTTCCTCTGCGATTTCACGGATGCGCAGGGCAATGTAATCCGCACCTTTGGCGACCACTTGGGGTGCGGACATTTCTTCGGGGTCAAACTTGATGGCAATAGCAAAGTGCGTCGGGTTGGTAATCACCACGTCCGCCGATGGAATCGCTTCCATCATACGCCGCTGCGCCATTTCGATCTGCATGCTGCGAATGCGCGACTTGACCTGGGGGTCGCCGTCGCTCTGTTTGCGTTCTTCTTTGATTTCCTGTTTGGTCATCATGAGGTCTTTTTGGTGTTGCCAACGCTGGTAGGCAAAATCGGCCGTTGCCAGAACGATGAGTCCCAGACACACAAAAAAAGCGATTTTGAAAGCGACTTCCCCCATATATGCCGCGGTTTCGATAACTTCCATACGAATCAGCGACGGAATGGTCACAAGTTCCCCCCGAAGTATCAGGTAGGCAATCAAACCGACGAAGCCAATTTTGAAAATGGATTTCATCAGTTCTACCAGCGATTTCAATGATATAAGACGTTTCACGCCACTGATGGGGTTCAGTTTTTTAAAGTCGGGGGCCAGCAGATCTTCCTTCAGATTGAAGCCGAACTGAGCGACATTGGCGACAATTCCGATCACCAGCAGCGCCAGCATCATGGGCAGCAGAAGTGACAGGGTCTGATCGAACAGCCAGCCCATCATAAGGCTGACCGACCCTGCGTTTTGTATCCAGCCAGCTCCCAGGTTGCGAAAACTGATGCGCATCAGATCAGCCAGTTGCTGGGACATCGCGCGGCCACCAAAGTAAAAAACAGCCAGGGACGTCATAAGAATTAAGGCGGAAGGAATTTCGCGACTCTGGGCAATCTGGCCTTTTTTGCGGGCATCGGCTAATTTCTTGGCGGTCGGTTTCTCGGTGCGGTCCATGCCGCTGTCTTGGGCCATGACGTTTCCTTACGATCCCATCAGTCTGAATAAAGGCACCAGTCCGGCCCCAAAACCATCAAACAATTCCCGCAGATAAGGCTGGAGGTACGGCAGGCTGAAGACAACGAACAGAAGTCCCACCACGATTTTCAGCGGCATCGCCACAATAAAAATATTCATTTGCGGCACGGTGCGGGCCATCAGGCCGAATGATACGCTGGTGAGGATCAGCACCACAATCACCGGTGCGCCGATTTTGAGGGCAATGATAAACATGGTCCCCGCCATTTCCATCAGATATCCGATAAAGGAAGAAGACAGCACGAACTCGAAGGGCGGAATAATCACGAAGCTATCCGCCAGGGCCCGAAAAAACCAATGGTGCGCATCGATGGCGAGAAAGATCAACATGGCCATCAAATTGAATGCCTGGGCCAGGATGGGCGTCTGCGTGCTGGTGGCCGGATCCATGATGTTGGCGATGGCCAACCCCATCTGGTAGCCGGAAACCTGGCCCGCCATCTGAATTCCCGCCATGATGAGCCGAATCGCGAGACCGACGCTCAGTCCCAGCAGCACTTCACTGATCACGCCGAGGGTCATAAAAATCCATCCGGTCATTTCGGGCAGGGCCGCCAGATCGATCACCGGAAACAACGCCAGTGCCACTGCAAGGGACAGACCGGCCTTGAACATATTGGGCACATTGTTCCCGCTGAAAATGGGCAGGCTCATCAAAATAGCGGTGACGCGCAGAAAAACCAGAAGAAACAGTTGAACCTGCGGATATGAGACCTGGAAAGAGATCATTTGTCGTCACGCGGCAAGCGCATCAACGGATCGTCTGCGGAAGCCCGACGATCAGGTTCTGCATGAAATCGATGAGCACCTGCAGCATCCATGGAAAAGAAATCAGAAGCGCCACAGCCACGGCCAGCATTTTGGGGATAAAGGTCATGGTCATTTCGTTGATCTGCGTGGCCGCTTGAAATACGCTGATCAATAAGCCCACCACAAGGCCGGCCAGCAGCATGGGCGCCGCAAGCAAAATGGTCAGCTTGATGGCTTCCAGAAAAAAACCGGTAACGAATTCAGGGGTCATGACATCATCTCCTTGATCAACCGAATCCTTTAACCAGAGATCCGACGATCAGATGCCAGCCGTCGGCTAGGACAAACAGCATCAGTTTAAACGGCAGGGAAATCATTACCGGCGGCAGCATCATCATCCCCATGGACAGGAGAACCGAGGCCACAACCATATCGATTATCAGAAAAGGGACATAGAGCATGAAGGCCATCTGAAAAGCGGTTTTCAGCTCGCTAATAATGAATGAGGGGATCAGCACGGTGGTGGGCACATCGGCCAGGCTTTTGGGTCGTGGCGCCTTGGCGATCTCCATCAACATGGCCAGATCTTTTTCGCGTGTCTGTTTGAACATGAAATCGCGCACGGGGTCCATCGCGCGCGCCAACGCTTCCTGTTGTGTGATCTGACTTTCAAGGTAGGGGGTTAGCGCTTCCTGGTTCACTTTCTCCCAGACCGGCGACATGACAAAAAAGGTTAAAAACAGCGCCAGACCGATGATCACCTGATTGGGCGGCATGGATTGCGTGCCGATCGCCTGGCGCAGGACCGAAAGCACAATCGCCATGCGTGTAAACGAGGTCAGCATGATCAAGATGGCCGGCGCGAGCGAAAGCACCGTCAGCAGCAGAAAGATCTGCAACACCACCGAGGTTTGGGCCGGATTCTCGCTGTCCGGCATTTGAATGCTGAAAAGCGATGCGGCCGGAAGATCGGCGGCATGACTTGCACCGACGGCCATCAAAAGCATGCTGACGGCCAGAATGGCCGGGCAACCGAATTTTCGCAGCGCGTTTTTCATTCAGGCAACCCTGCCAGGCCCGCGTCAGCGGGCTTGCGCTGCCAGCCGCCCGAAAATTTTTGCAATTGTTCCTTGAAAGACGGCATACGATCGGACGGCCGAGCCACGGCTAAGGCCTCATAATCTTGTCCGTCCATGCGATCAAGGAGCGTGATTCGATCATTGGTAACGCCCAGAACCAGGACGGCCCCGGGAACTTTGACCAGGGTTACGGATTTTTTTATCCCGATCGGCGTATGTTCCAGCACCCGAACCGACTTTTGGCCCGCACCAACGATGCCGTTTTTAAAAAACCGTTTGGAATACATATTGAAAGCCAGCAGACCGCCGACAATGAGAACCAGCACGCCAATCATTTTCAACGCCGCAGCCACGAGTTCGGGGGTCATCATTTCAGTTTCTCCACGCGTTCCATCGGGCTGATAATCTCGGTGACACGGACCCCAAATTTTTCATTAATCACCACGACCTCTCCCCGGGCTACGAGCTTCTGGTTGGCAAGGATTTCGAGGGTCTCACCCGCCATTTTTTCGAGTTCGATTACCGACCCCTGACCAAGTTTTAGCAGGTCATTGACGATCATATTGGTACGGCCTAACTGCACCGTGACTTCCAGCGGAATATCAAGGATAAAATTCAGGTTGTTAGTCCGGGCGGCGGCGTTCCTGCCTTGGAGTGCTGAAAACTGGAATCCGCTGTCATTGGCCGGGGCAGCGCCTGAAGGGCCGTGCCCGTCCGCCGATACTTCCTTCAAGGTTACATTCTTATGGTCTCGGGATGGATTCATCATTATTCCGTAGCGGCCTCCTCTGGAGATATGATGTCGACAATGTCAACGGCGCGGTTGCCATTGATAATGCCGGGATATCCCCGATATTTGGGTTCACTCTCAATTTTGACGGTAATGGGATCGTGCGGGCCGGTGTTCAAAGTAAAAATATCATCGATCTGCAGTGCGAGCAGATCTCCAAAAGTGTGAGCAGTGTGGCCCAGCTCCGCAATAACATTGACCTTTGTTTTCTCAAGGCTTTTCTGAATGCGGTCGCTGAAAGCAGCTTCTGAATCTTTGGCACGCAGATAGCGTGATGATAACTTGTCCTTGATCGGTTCCAACATGCGATAGGAGATGCAGAGATGAAAATTACCGGAAAATTCCTCTCCTTTGATGGAAAACACGATCACGATCATCAACTCGTCAGGACTGACCAAGTGGACAAATTCCGGTTTCGTCTCCGCTTTTTTTACCATGATTCTAATAGGAAACACCGTGTGCCAGGCGCGTTCAAAATCTCCCAGCAGTTCACGGCTCAAACGTTTGATCATCCCCGTTTCAATCGAGGTAAACTCGCGCCCCCGCTTCAGCGGCGCCCCTTTCCCGCCGAACATGCAGTCAATCATTGAAAAAACCAGTCCAGGCTCGATGGCCAGCAGGGCGGAACCGATCAAGGGGTCCATCGTGAAAATATTGAAACTTGTCGGGTTTGAAAAGGCCTGGATAAAATCACCGTATTTGACCATTTCCGTGGATACGAACTGCACTTCGAAAGATTGCTGAAGAAGCCCCACCAGGGAACTCTGGAGAAGTCCGGAAAACTTGTCGTACACTTCCTCCAGAGCCGAAAATTGGTCCCGCAGCATTATGTTCTGCGAAGTGATGTCGTAGGCTTCCGCCCGGGCTTCGGGTGGCTCGTTCTTGGTTTTCAGGTCAACTTCGCCACTGTCCATAGCGGACAATAGAGCGTCGATCTCATCCTGTGAAAGTACGTTATCTGCCATGATAGTTGCGTCCTGCTACTGGATGACGAATTCGGTAAAATATATATTGATGACACCCTCGTCATTAATCAGCCCATTCAGTCGGTTCAAGATTTCCGCACGCAAGGCCGCTTTACCATCAACCGTGCGGATCTCCTCGAATTGCTTGGTGGGCAGAATCGTCAAGACCACATCACGAATCTGAGGCAATCGTTTTTCGAAAGTTGCCGCGGTCTGCTCCGGGGCGAGTTCCAGCTGCATCGTCGCACGGAGATAGCGCTTGCCGTTGCCGTCCGCCAGGTTCACCACGAAGGTGTCCAGTGGAAACATCTCACCGATCACAACGGTTTCCTCTTCCTCTTCTTCCTGTACTTCTTCCACAATTTCTTCCGGGGGCATGAGACTGACGATTTTCGTCCACATCACGTAGAAGCCGCCACCCACGATTGCCAGAAACACAAACGCGACGGACGTGATGATGATGATCCCTTTTTTATTCATTTGGTCTTCCCTTTCAGCAGAACTATTTCAACTCGCCGAATGCGGGCGCGATTTTCATTCGATGTATAAAGAAGAAGCGCCAATGCTCTTGGGGGTGGACAGTTTCGTGAATCATTGATTCCGTAGCGATTTGAACCCCATGCGTCATCTTAGACGAAATACGCCATTCAGCGCTAAACTGATGGATCAGCAAATATTATGCCATGGGGATTTCTTTATCGGGAGAGACATCGCACCTGCCCCGGCACCGGGCGAAAGATTTTTCATCCAACTGATAATAATTACACTATTTTACACCGATGCGGTAAATCGGCAGACATCTTCACACTTGGTGCCGACGTTGTTTTGATAGGGATGCACAGTGGATTTAAAAGAGGGATTGACGCCCGTCAAGTCGTTGACATGAAAATGGTTTGACGGATACCGGCGGCCGGGATGGCCTTTGGAACGATCAGGTCATCCCGGACGGCGGAAGGTCTGGAACATTATCGTTTGATGTTGATCAGTTCATTGAGAATTTCGTCGCTGGTCGTAATGACCCGCGAATTGGCCTGAAAAGCGCGTTGGGTCGTAATCATTTTTACAAATTCCTGGGCCAGGTCCACGTTGGACATTTCAATCGCAGCGCGGGCTGATGTTCCCTAATCGTCCGCTTCCCGGCATGCCCGGCATGGCCGCACCGGATTCGAGTGAAGAACTGTAGAGATTGTTCCCCATTTTGGTAAGACCATAATAGGACGGGAAATCCACCAGCGCCACCTGGAAAAGGGGCACCAATTGGCCGTTGGAGTAGGATCCGGTAATGACGCCGGCCTCATCCACGGATACGCTTCGCAGCATTCCGGCCGGATAGCCGTTCTGGGTCTGGAAGGTCGTGGTGGAGGGCGCCGCATATTGGGTCAAGTCACCGTTGGTCAAGTTGGCGGCATCAAACAGATCCCAGGTTAGGGCCGGCATGGTGGCGCCGTTGGTCAGGGTGAGATTGATGGTCGGATCCGCCCCGGTGTTGAGATCACCGGTGGTGGGATCAAAGGTAATCGCTGTAGGTCCCGCCGGCACGACAGCGGAAGCCAGCGAAGAACTGGCCTGCCAGGTCCACGCGTTGTTGCCGGTCTTGACAAAGTCCATGGTCATGGGGATGTCACCGCCAAGAGAATCGTATACGGTCAGGGTGGTGGAGTAGGTATCCCCGATCGAGGGCGGCCGAATTCAGATTGACGTCAAATGTAAAATCGGTCGTGGCGGACGGCGGCGTGGTGCTCTCGGTGGGAATCTGGATGTTTGAAATGGAACCCAGTGTCATCGCGCCGGTGGGAGACACCGACTGTACACTGTAACCCTGCAGAACAAGGCCGTCCGGATTCTCGAGATCGCCATTGCGGTTGAAGGAAAACTCTCCCGCCCGCGTATAGAAGGCCGAACCGGTATCGTCCACCACCTGGAAAAAGCCACGTCCGTTGATGGCCATGTCCATCGGGGCACTGGTATTTTCGAGGGAGCCCTGAGCTCCAGACCGGTGTGGTTCCCCAGAAATCGACACCGCGCCCGATATCACTCCCCGTTCCTCCGCCCAAACTCTGGCTCAAAACATTGGCAAACGAGGCCCGGTTGGATTTAAAGGCCGTCGTGTTCACATTGGCGATATTGTCGCCAATTACCGTCATTGCCGTCGAGTTGGCATTCAGCCCTGAGATTCCTGCGAATAATGAACCAATCATAATTTCCTCCTAATATGGTTAATCGAGCGCCATCAATGTGTGATTTAGCTTTATCGTGAATGTATCCAAGGTTCGTTCCGATCCCGTCCCATGGTTCCGATCAGGATTCTGCGGGGGCCATCCCCGGAATTACTTCGATAACATCATTCATACGAATTGAATGTCCGTTTACGACCAGTGCGGCTTCCCCATTGTTGAAGGCGACACCGCTCACGCGGCCGCTGCTCATAGGTGACGCGCCTATTTCATTTCCGGCGCCGTCGACCGCGGCCACTTCAAAACGGTAGTTCCCATCCGGCAGAGGGTTGTTATCCCGATCGGTCCCAGCCCATTCAATGGTGCCACGGCCGCCGGCCATGTCAGCCGCACTGAAAGTGGAACGCAAAGCTCCGGTGGTGTCGTAGACACTTATGAAAACCTCGGCTGCCGGAGCCGCCAGAGTCACCTGTAGAGGTTCCGCAAGACTGTCCGTGATTTGGGTGAAATTGCCGTTGGAAAGCACCGTCCGTCCGATGTAGGCAACCGCCTGTGAATTTTTAAGGGCCGTCTGCGTCGCCGTCAGTTCTGTTAACTGACTGTTCATGTTGGTCAGCTGCTCCAGCGAGCTGAACTGGGCCAGCTGAGCCGTAAAATCCGCACTGTCCATAGGGTTCAAGGGATCCTGGAATTGAAGCTGGGTCACCAGGAGGTTCAAAAAGTCGCTCTTGCCCAGCTCGGCCCCGGCCCTGGGTTTTCCATCCGCGCTATAGCTGTTGGTGTTGGTTACGCCTTCGATGGTCATTGCATCGCCCTTCCTGTTTATTTCAGTCGCCTAAAGAACGGAGGTGCTACGATCGCCGACTGAAGTAATTGTGCATCCGCCCGTTAAGCAAAATAATCGATACCTGCAACGCTGCTCCTATTTGGTTTTATTTGCGAAGGTCCGTTTTCGAAATTCTCACCGTATTCTTCCGGTGACGCGTACTTCTGAGATGCCGCCTTACGCAAAAACGATTCTCTCTGACGGGCCTGGCGATAGGCATCATGTCGTTCATCCGATACCGAAACTTCTATGTTTCCAACGTTTAAGCCCTGCTGTTGAAGCTCTGTTTTAAGCTGATTGGCATTAGCGTCGATCAAATCACGGGCCACCGGCGTTTCCGTGATGATTTTTATCGTCACAAGATTGTTTTCGGTCACAATTTTCAACTGAACATGCCCAAGGTGGTCCGGTTTCAGAGCGATTCGGGCTTCGGAGTGCTCCCCCCGCACCGTGAACAAGGCCCGCTCGACCAACTGATGAAAATTATCTTGATGAAAAATATCTGTGGCAGCGACGGGAGCCGTGGTAGCGTGGCTCGAAGCCATGGCTACCTTTCCGCCGGCAGGTGACGTTGAGAACGAGAGCGCCTGATCGAGCGCCCCTTGGCGACCTGCCATGGGACTTGCCTCGTCGTTCATTATAGGAATTGGTGTTTCGGACACTTTGGCTCCGAATGTCTTGGAACCCTCGGTGGAATCTTCGGCCGTCGGGGATCGAACCGTTTGGAAATCAAGTACCTCGGCTTTTATTTTGCCCGGTGTTGGTGTTTCCGACGCTGTCTTCTGGTTTTCGGTTCCCTTGTGTCGAAGATGGGGGGTAGAATTATCTTTGTTGCTCAATTGCGTTTCGCCCTCATCTATAACGGGTTGGACCACCGTGGCGTCTACCTTAGCGGTCTTTTCTATCAAACCATCTAAAGCGTTCCGCTGTGTTTTTTGCGCTATTTTACTGTCCGGCTCCCCTTCCATGGCCTGGGATGCCTGATGGCTTTGCGCCACAGCGTTCGGCGATACTTGCGCCCCCGTGTTCGCTTTGACGGCTTCAACAGCCTCCTTCACAGATTTGAATGCCTTTGCGTCTTCTTGCAAGAGCGTATCCTGAGCCGCTTCATTGCCGTTCACCCCTCCCGGAGCGTCAGAATTCGTAGCGATGGACTGGCGCGGCACGACTAAATCCGGCATATTACGATGTGGCGTGACAACCGTTTTCTTTTGGAACTCCGCCGTTTCACTCATCAATTCAGTTTCCGGAGCTGGTGGTGTTGCTTCTGAAGCCGTGTTCGCATCAAAATTCTTGGTGGACATCTTATATCCCAAATCTTTGTTTGGAATCCCCTGTTCAGGTACCATCAGTTTGAAAACGCCGTCGGCCGATACGATACAATCCTCTGTTTCATCCGTAACGCTTTTGTCTTCCGATGCCGATTGGGTGTCGGACGTATCTTCACATTTTTGTTTTACGCCGTGTCCGGGTGTTGGGTTGTTTTTATGGACGGCCTCAAGCGTCGAAGCGAAACTGGTGTCGTTCTCCCCAGTCGCACCGCTGTCTGGAGCTTTACGCTTAATTTCCGATTTCGCGCTAGCGCTTGGGGTCTCTGTCGGTCCGATGGGCAATGGCAAGGCATTCAACATGGTTCGTCATCCTTTGTGATGCGTTGGTATCGAATCAACATAGAAGCATTTTTTATGCCATCAAAAACGATTGATATTCGACAGGATTCAAACGCTGATTCCATCCCCTGATTTGTCGTCTTTATCTTATGAGATAAGGGGCTTGCGAACCTTCTATACCAATTTTCGACCTGCGGCCGGTTTTTGTGCCTGTTTTTCCGGACAGCACGTGGAGGCAGCTTTTGCCATGGGCCCGGCAGAATCTGCCGATCGGTCCCGGTCATTTCATTGTTTGCGCTGGTATCGACTAATGGCCACATCATTCAATAACTTCTGTTCGATAGCCCGTTCTTTCTTATCGGCGTCGGCAAGATAGCGTTCCTTCAATTTCTCGATGATCTTGCGGTCCTTGAGGGTTGCTATGAGCGCAGCATGTTTATCTTCCTTGTCCTTGGCGAGCCTGTCGATCACTTGCTGATGGTCATGGATTTCCGAATCCAAGCGGCCCAGATAACGCGTATATAAGATGAGCTCCATGGCGGAATCGCTGTTATCCTGTTTCAATCGCATGGCACGTTGATATTGAGCACGGGTCTTTTCCATATCCGACAGTGTCTTCTGCGCTCTGCTCAGTTCCCGGACGGCATCGGCAAAAATCTTGCGAGCGGATTCTTCCCGATGTTGACGCTGGTTCAAAACGGCTTCCAATTTAAAAGGACGGCCCACTCAAACAACTCCCGTTAGCTATGATCCTTCCGAAAATGGTCTTTTCTCCCGGTCAGCGATCTCTGAGCATTTGCGATTGCACCAAACAAAAGGTCGTCACCCCGTGAACCCTTCGAGGTCTTGACCAGAGAAAATTTAAACGTTTACCTTTCGGACCCATGGGTGACTTTCGTGCGCAGAGCCATGTACTAGCCAAACAACGCAGCCAAATCCGCCTTGCTGTTTTGAAACGAAACGGTTGTCTCAACCTTCTGACGCAGGTAGGCGTTGATCCGCCCCATCATCTGGATGGCGTAATCGATATCGGGATTGCTGCCCGAAGCATACGCACCGATATTGATCAGGTCTTCCGCTTTGCGATAGGTTGCCAGCACGGCTTTAAGTTTGCGGGCATCGTCACGATGGCTTTCGGTAACAATATCGTCCATGACCCGACTGATGCTGCGAGACACGTCGATCGCCGGATAGTGCCCCTGCATGGCCAACTCCCGCGTGAGCACAATATGACCATCGAGAATGGATCTTATGGCATCCGCGATGGGCTCGTTGATATCATCACCTTCCACCAGGACCGTGTAAAGCCCGGTGATTGATCCTCGTGTGGAAGATGTCCCCGCCCGTTCTAAAAGTTTAGGCAAAAGGGTAAAGACGGATGGCGTATAACCCTTGGTCGTAGGGGGTTCACCAAGGGAGAGTCCGATCTCGCGCTGCGCCATGGCAAAGCGGGTCACCGAATCCATCATCAAATTCACTTTTAGCCCCTGGTCACGGAAATATTCGGCCACGGCGGTGGCGATGAAGGCACCCCGCATACGAATCAACGGTAAATGATCCGAAGTCGCCACGACGATGACGGATCGTTGCAGCCCGTCTTCGCCCAACTGTTTTTCAATGAAATCATTGAGTTCTCTTCCACGCTCACCAATCAAAGCAATGACATTGACATCCGCATCCGTTTTTTTGGCGATCATCCCTAACAACACACTTTTCCCGACGCCGGATCCGGCAAATATCCCGATCCGCTGGCCGCATCCAATCGTGAGCAAACCGTTGATGGCCCGGATACCAAGATCCAGCGGTTCATCAATTCGTCTACGTTTCAGTGGGTTAATCGGTGTCGCATAGATGGGGTATTGCACTTTGGAATGGATGGGTCCCTTGCCATCGATAGGGTTCCCGATACCGTCGATGATTCTCCCCAGGAGATGGCTTCCCACAGGAATATAGGCCTGTGTCTGTCGTGCCACCACGCGACTTCCAGGGCCGATGCCCTGAATTTCCTCTAACGGCATCAACAGTACCCGATTATCCTTGAACCCCATGACTTCAGCTGGAAAACTACGACTGCCGTCTTTGTCGAAGATATCGCAGACCGTCCCCATGCGACATTCCGGCCCGACGGATTCGACCGTGAACCCGACAACGCGACTGACTTTACCGTATGCCTGGATGGGCTGACAGTTTTCAAGACAATCGTGATATCGATTCAGGTTAATAAAAGAGTCCATTCCCAGATCTTCTATGTTTGTTCCGTCGGGTTTCGCATTTCAGCACGAAAGGCTTCTTCGATCGCACGGAGTTGTTCCTCGATGCGCGCATCGATTTCACCGTATTCGGTTTGAATGTAGCAACCACCGCAATTTATGCCGGCGTCCTCTTCGAAATGGATACTGTCGAGATTCTCCATCACCGATTTCAACCTGTCACCGGCGCCGTATATCCGTTTCAGATCTTCAGGATTCAGGCGAATGCATATTTTCCCGGGGTCATCCAATTTATTCATGGCTTCTTTGACAACGCACACGATGGCATCCTTTGAAACCGTCAGTTCATGGCGAACCACCTTGCGCGCGACATGCAGGGCGAGTTCCACCACTTCCTGCTCCATGTGTTGCCGAATTTTTTCGCGTATGCCATCAAGCTCAACCAACGTTGTTTCCAGCGCGGCCGTCAACGGAGCACATTGCCGCTGCGCGGCCATTTGCCCTTCCTGTTCACCTTTGGCAAACCCCTGTTCGTGCGCCTGGCGTTCAATCTCGGCCTGATGCAGCTGGCGTTCATGATTGGACGGAACCGACGGCATGCCCTGTATGATCCGGCTGTTTCCCGCGGGGGCAGCAGCCTCAGAATTACCCGCAGTCCCGCCGTTGCACGCGTCCGTGACCGGAATGTTGGGAAAATAATGAAGCCGGAAGGTATTGACCTGCTCCGTATTCGAGTTTTTTATGATCTTACGCAACGAGCGCCTCTCCCCGCCGGCCGCTGATAATCAATTCACCTTTAAACTCCATATCCTGAATCAATCCGGTGATTTTTTGCTGGGCGACATATACGTCGTTCATGCGCACGGGTCCCATATCGGCAATTTCTTCACGCAGCATGTCACCCGCCCGCGCCGACATGTTATGAAAAACTTTATCCTTGACCTCATCCGATGCGGCTTTAAGCGCGACTGCCAACTCAGAGGTTTCCACCTTCCGCAGCAGTTTCTGGAAACCCTTATCATCCACAAGAACAATGTCTTCAAAGACGAACATCTTCTGTTTAATCTGAGCGGCAAGTTCGGGGTTCTGCTCCTCGATTTCCCCCATGATCAGTTCGCTGGACATTTCATCGGCAAGGTTGAGAATTTCTGCCAGCCGATCAACACCACCGGTGTCATGCGTTTCGGAGGATTCTTTATTGCTGAGTATGGTTTCGATTACCCGGTTGATCTCCTGCACCATGCCGCTGTTGACCTTGTCCAGTTTGGCGATACGCAGTGCCACGTCCGTTTTAACTTCATCCGGCAGTCGTGACATGACTTCGCTGGCGGTCTCGGTCTTGGCGTGAACAAGGATGATGGCAATCGTTTGCGGGTGTTCGTTTTCAACCAGTTTAAACAACCGCTCCGCTTCGAGTGTCAAAATTGCATCAAGATTGGATCCGCCGGATGGGCTTTTGGTCGATTTTTCACCACCCATGGCGGAAGATCCCGGGATTGCGCCACCACCGATTAGCGGGTTCTTGCGCTGCATGTTTTTTGAAAATTCCTCAGCGATTTTTTCTACCAGATCCGGCGAGACATTACCCAACTGGTCCATATGAGCAATAACGGCCTTTTTTTCATCACCGCCCAGGTTATTCATGATGATCTGAGAGGTATCCGGACCCAGGGATCGAACCAGAATCGCAATTTTTAATGAGCCGGGGAGATTTCGCGCATCCATATCAATAACTCACGTAGTAAAGTCAGTTCGATTTACTGTTCCCTGATCCATTCTTTCATAACACCAAGGGACCTCTGATTATCATTGGCAATCATCTGTTGGACCTGGTCCCGAAACGGCAGGCGTTGTGCCCCCTGGGCATATTCCCGCTCCAATTCGGTGACCGTTTTGGGCAACTGACGGATGATTTCACCGCCACCGGCCCGTTCCGAAGTCAACCAGCGGACCATGGGACGGACCAGGAAAAGAAAACTGAAGACAACAAAAAGGGCCAGTAGAAAATATTCGAAAAGAAATTTGAATTGGCGGACCGTTTCAATCCAACCGACAGTCGATTCAACTTCTTCGGCATTGTCCAGCTTGGCCGTTTCAAACGGAATGTTCTCGATTTCCACCGTGTCGCCGCGGGCTGTATCGAAATTGATGGCGCTCTTGACGATTTTTTCGAATTGAGCCATTTCTTCCGAGCTGCGCGGCGTATATTCCCATTCCGTCTTGCCCTTTTTTTTCGGTATCATCTGGTAATTACCATCCACCACCACCGCCGCCGAGACCCGACGCATGGTTCCGGATGGCATGACTTTGCGGCTGACCACTTTGCCGATCTCATAATTTTTTGTTTGATCCTGTTTGCGGAACACGGCGCTATCCTGGTTGGAGATTGGCCCGGTGTTGGCACCATCGATGCCGATACTGTTTTGTTGGATATTCGATCCAACACCGGGGATTCCCATGGCCGTGTTCCGACTTCCGCTGGTGGCTTCATCGTGAATCTGCTCGCTGCGCACCACCTGGTTGTCCGGCAGATACATTTCCTCTGTCTGTTCATGACGCATGAAATCCAGTTCGCAGGAGACGCGCACGATAGCCTTGTTGGGACCCAAGACCTCTTCGAGCATTGTCTTGATTCGGCTCTCGAGGGTGCTTTCCATCTTTCTCTGATACATGAACTGATCCGTACTCATGGCAGCCAACGAGGACCCATCTTCTTTACCGGCGAGCAATTTACCGCGATTGTCAACGACGGTGACGTTTTCGGTGCTCAGCCCTGATATACTAGAGGATACCAGGTGAATAATTCCCTGGATTTGTCCCTGACCGAGTTGTTTGCCCGGTTTGATTTTTAATACGACGGAAGCGCTGGCCGGTGTTTCCTCTTCGATAAACAGCGTCTGGGTGGACATGACGATATGCACCCGGGAGCTTTCAATTTCATCAATTTGATTAATCGTCCGCGAAAGCTCCCCCTGCAGCGCGCGCTGATAGTTGACGTTCTGCATGAATTCGGTCATGCCGAGTTTGGCGTTGTCAAAAACTTCAAATCCGATTCCCGACCCCTGTGGCAGGCCTTCGGAAGCCATGGCCATGCGCAGTTCGTAGACCTTCCCCGCCGGCACTTCGATACAAGTACCCCCTGCCGTAACCCGATATGGCACCTTCTGGCTTTTCAACTGTTCGACAATCTGACCGGCATCGTCCATCGACAAGTCCGTGTAGAGCCTTTGAAAATCCGGACGACCGCTCCATTGGATCAGATAAGACAAGCCGCCCACCGTCAACCCGATGAGTACCAGGAGGCTGATCTTTTTTCGTAATGTCATGGCAGCCATTGCCGCCCCGATTTGTCCGAAAAGCTTATCCATTGTTTACGTTCCCTATTGAGGCCGCTAAATTTGCATGCGCATGACAGTTTCGTACGCCGATACAACCTTGTTCCGAATCTGCATGAGAAGTTGGAAAGAAACATCGGCCTTTTGAAGGGCGATCATGGTATTGTGAACATCCTGACTGCGGCCAGCGGTCAGGGCCTCGACCGCCTGATCCGCCTCGTGATGCAGCAGGTTGACCTCTCCGACAGCACCCTTGAGAAAATCACCAAAGCCCTTAGCAGCATCGGCGGAGGCCGATCGATTGTTAACTTGCGGCGCCGTCAATGGCCCGGCAATGGCTTTGATATTCATATCAGTCATGCGTTACCTCCCGATTTCAAGAGCTTTCAGCACCATATTTTTGGTGGCTTTGACCGCGGCCACATTGGCCTCATAGCTGCGAGAAGCCGATACCAGATTGACCATTTCTTCGGTCACACTGATATTCGGCAGGGCGATAAACCCCTTTTCGTCAGCGTCAGGATGATCCGGCTCATATTTTGTAATCGGTTCCCGACCGTCCTTGATGACTTGCACCGTGCGGACTTCGACGACTCCTCCCTCTTTCTGGGATTTGAGTATGTCGTGAAATGTTTCCCCGTCCGGTGATTCCGCCGCAAAAATCGGCTCCCGGCGCTGGTAAGGCCCACCCTCCGGTGTGCGTGTGGTATGCATGTTGGCCAGGTTGCTGGCAATCAGTTTCATGCGGACACGCTGGGCCGACAATCCCGACGCGCTGGCATTTAGAGCCTCAAGAAAACTCATTATTATTGCCCCCCTTTGATCACGTCTTTTAACAATTTAAATTTATTGGAAATGATACGCGTGGCGGTATTGTACATAAGGGTGTTCTCCGCCAGATTCGCCATTTCGGTGTCCAGTTCGACCGTATTCCCATCTCCACGTAACGAGAGAGGATTGCTTTCCAAACGCTCGACATTTCCCAAATCGCTGGCGTTGCCCGTTATGTCCATATGGCCTATTTGTGTTCGGGTCATGTTCAACTGGGGCTTGTCCTTGGCGTCAGCCTGCATCTTCTCGTCCACCATCATTTTAAACGCCTTGTAATTGGGCGTGTCCATGTTGGCAATATTGGAAACGATCAATTTCTGGTTCATGGAGCGATAATTCAACGATCTTTCCAGCGCTGTCATATTTTTGTCGAAGATAAAGTTGGTCTTCATCGGGAAGTTTCCTTTTCAAGCTGTTCTTCCGTGCGGTTTTTGTATTCCTTGAGTTTGTTGCGCAGGGTGCGAATGCTGATACCGAGCATTTTTGCGGCTTGTTCACGGTGATCGTTCACTTCATGAAGGGTTCTTTTAATCAACGCCTCTTCAACGGCCCTAACGGACAGGCCGGGGCGAATCACCACGCTCGTCGGGTCGGCCGCTATCATTTGTTTCGCATCGTCCTTTTGATCGTTCAGGGGAGGGAGCGAACCGGTCAGGACTGCGCGTTCGATACAGTTTTCTAATTCGCGGATATTACCTTTCCAAAAATTTCCCTCAAGATTGGTCCCGCATGGCCGTATCAATTTCAAGCTTTTTTCGCTGATACAAACTGCTGTAACGTTGGAGAAAATGGTCCGTCAGAATAGAAATATCCGACCGTCGCTCCCTCAACGGCGGCAGGTGTAAAGGGACCACATTAATACGGTAGTATAGATCTTCACGCATTTGCCCTTTGCGGACCAACTCGTCCAGATTGCGATTGCTAATCGCTATCACCTGGGCATGGAAAGGTACCTGCCTGTCGCTACCGATCCGGTCAATCCGTCGCTCTTGCAGAACCCTCAGGAGTTTGGCCTGAAGTGCCAAGGGCATTTCACTAATTTCATCCAGAACGAGGGTACCGTTGCCCGCCTGTTCAAACTTGCCTATTTTGCGGTTGATGGCGCCTGTGAAAGCACCTTTTTCGTATCCGAACAACTCGCTTTCCATCAAGGTGTCGGGAAGGGCCGCACAGTTCACGGCAACATAGGGCGAACCGGCGCCACAAGATTGCCGATGGATATACGAGGCAAGCACTTCCTTGCCAGTGCCGCTTTCTCCCGTAATCAAAACGGTGGCTTGACTACCGGCAACAGCACGGCCGGTTTCCAGGATTTTTTTTACGACCGGACAATTGGTAATAAAGGGATTGTCGTCACAGGGGGGGACTTGTTTGTCTTGCGACACAGGATTGACACTGTCGGACATAAGCTGAAAGACACAGCGTTCAAACGCATCGGCACTGATCGGTTTCATAAGGTAGTCAGCCGCCCCTTTTTGCATCGCCTCGACCGCGTGTCTGACCGTGGCGGCGGCCGTTGTTAAGACAATAGGGAGATTCGGCGCGTCCCTATGCATACGTTCCAGCAGATGCATCCCCTGCTGTCCGTCTACGTCGCTGTCGATCATGGCGAGTGCATAAGGCTGCTGCGTCACCATATGAAGGGCTCCTTCCACGTCATCGACCACATCCACCACCACGCCCTGCACCTGTAGCCGGCGAATGGCATCCGACGGAATGTCCTGGCCCCCCTCGACAATCAATATCGAGGAGAATAAGGAGTCATGCGATCGGCATGCTTCTATGTCGAGGACAGGCTGGTTCATAGTGTCCAGATGGCATGTGAAAAAGGAGAGGTGATCAATGCGAACCGGTAAATTTCTGTATCCGACCACCCACAGCGGCATGGTGATATAGATCGTTGCGCCGCAAACGAATGGGTGCTTGCTGTGAATAAGAAATTCGTCTTCATACCAAATCGTTACCCTGAATTACCTGCGTTAGTGGTCTGGAACGTCAAGCATCTTTGCAATCTATATGCCACCCAATTCATTGTTTTTCCCCGGGGAACATCTTCGTCCATCGACGATACACGATTCCTTGCCGGAACATCGTTAAACGTATATTACTATGTAATTTCGGTTGGTTAGGATATTCGTTCGTTAATTTTGCGGAATCAAATAAATGAACTTAACGAAATGATGGCGAATGTGACTTTCGTCAATTATTGATTCCCGTCGTCATCTCTTTGACGCCGGCACGTCACCCTTCGTTGTGTGGTTTCTAAAGATATTCCCAGCATTGGACGATAACGTATTTCGTCAGGTTCTTTTGATTGTCGATTAACCGTGAGTCGATCATCATTTTCTCTTGCCGTGCCGGAACATATTGATACAGGAGTAAAACAGGATGTTATTAGGGCGTCGCAAAAAAGTTTCGAATGAAAATGTCGTGGATATCAGCAATCGTCTACAGGATAGCGAAAACCGGGAAAACGCTTACAATACCGTCATCCGCATCCTGTTGGTACTGATTAAGGAATTCGCACTGGATATCGCCGAGATAAAAACCGATCGATTTTATGCTTCTATGGATGGGTTCGGCGAAAAGTTTTGGGAACAGAAGGCTCCCAAACGGATCCTGTCCAGTTTTGAAAAGCAAAAAACGATTATTTCCACTTTTATCGACAACCAGAAAAACTACTTGAATGAACGGGAAGACGAACTGCGCAAAATCATCGACCTGTTGACACGGGCCATGGTTTCCGTGGATTCCGAGAACGATGCGTATCATCGTAAGATTATGGAACAAAGCGAAAAAATGGAACGGATCACCCGGCTCGATGACATTCGAAAAATCAAATCGGCGCTGGAAAAGGAAGTTGAAACTTTACGGGAGACGGTACGAAACAAACAAGCCGGTGAACAGGCAAGAATTCAAAACCTCTCCAGCCAGGTTAAAACGTTGAGTCAGGAATTGGAACTGGCCAAAGAGGAATCTATGCGCGATGGATTGACCGGTATTTATAATCGTCGCGCATTTGACGACTATCTGCAGTCTTTAACGGAACGCAACCTGCTTCACCGTTATGGCTTTGCTGTGCTTATTCTGGATATCGATGATTTCAAAGCCGTAAACGACACCCATGGTCATCCCGTTGGCGACCGTGTCCTTTTGGCTATGGCCAACACATTTAGCCAGATGGTGCGCAGTGATGACTTTCTGGCACGCTACGGTGGTGAGGAATTTGTAATCGTATTGCCAGGCGCTTCCCGTCGGAATGCCGCCAAAAAAGCCAAACAGATCTGTAAAACCATCTATAAAACCCGTTACACACTGGATCAAAATGACGATCAACCGCCGCTTGCGCTAACTGTCAGCATCGGTGCTACCGCCTTCAAAAATGGGGACATGGCCGCAACCGTTCTGGAACGTGCCGATCAAGCGCTTTATAAAGCCAAGCAGGCTGGTAAGAACTGTGTGATGACGAATTGAAAAAAACTTCTAAATCTTTCTTTAGAAAAAAAGGGACATGCCAGCCGAGCGTGCCTCCGCAATGGACGCATCCCCTGAATAGACATCGCGATCGATTCGTCAATGTTGTATATTCAATCCCCTCCCATTTTGTTTCAATCATTTTGAAACGCCCCCTTGATGGATGTGGTTACCGGTACAACGTGGGCAAATTTTGCCGCCTTGGCATTGCTATCGGCAAATATTTCTCTGACTGTCAGGATTAAAAGATTATATACTACTGATATTATATCATATATATTATTTTCTTAGCCTGGCATGGTGTTTGCTTTTTATTCCGCTGGAAGTAGCAATCATGCGACACACGTAATGAAACATCACGGAATCAAATAAAGGATAACATGATGAAAATACATGATACCTCTCACATCTCCGCACTGGATCGACGCCATTCGGAGACATCTCACAGGCAAAGCTCGTCAGGATTTCAGACAGGTTTTCGATACGATGTTCGATCAAGCGACAAAGGGGAAACCTGCACCGTCGGTTGTCATTCCTTCGTCCGCGCTCCCCCCCCTGACCGTAAATACCATTGAGCCATTACATTCCACCTCCGGTGTTCAGGCAATGGAACAGTTTATTGATTCCTTGGATGACTACCAGAAACGTCTCGAAGACCCTCAATATAATCTGCGAGATCTACAACCGGCCCTTGAGCGACTGGATAAGGAGCATCGCCATCTGTCACATTGGGCCGAAAAAACGCCGGATGACAACCCTCTGAAACACATCATTAACGAGGGATTGGTTACGGCGACCCTGGAAATCAGTCGTTTTCGTAGTGGGGTATATTGCTGAACATCGATTGTTTAAAAACGAATCGATATTTTAGGATATCGGCAGCTTACATCCTGAGAGGAGGCCATTGGGCAAGTCGCAATGATTCGATCGACACACCGAACAATTCAAGACTACTTCAAACCTAAAACAGTCTCGTCGAAAAGAGACATCGCCCTTACAGAAAGGACGGCATCTTTCGGATCCGTCCTGCAAGGCGCGTTAAACAGGGACACGCCGGGACGCCAAAGCGAGCGTACAGGACTCAGCGTAAGGGATTATATAAACCGCCCCTTAGATGCCAAAGCATCCCGGGCCGCGATACGCTCAAAAAATGATCACAACTTGCCCGGAAGCATCCCGGACCAAAATACCAAAGCATCATTGGACGAAAAAGCGGTTTCCGCTTCTCAGAAAACGGCCGTGGCCGCCATACCACAAGCCCAATTAGCAATTGAGGAAAGACAAGCCATCGAGCACGCCATCCAACGTGCCGCCGAAAGGTACAACATTCCATCGGATTTAATCCAGAGTGTCGTTCGCTGTGAGTCCAACTTCAAACCGGAGGCATTGTCACACGCCGGTGCCCAGGGGTTGATGCAACTCATGCCCGCCACGGCAGGCGATCTCGGTGTGACCGACCCTTTTGATATCCAGCAGAATATTGATGGCGGGACACGCTACTTGCGGCAAATGCTGGATCGCTTTGAAGGTGATATTGAAACCGCGTTGGCGGCATACAACGCCGGGCCGGGTACTGTCAGCCGCTACGGCGGTGTCCCACCATACAAGGAAACACAGGCATATGTCGAAAAAGTGATGCGTTATGCCGCACGTGCCGAAACCAACCGGACGCGTGTGACACTTCGGTATAAGCAGCGGGCATGGATTATGAAGCGACGATGGCGTCATTCTTTGAGGGGCAAGCGCTGCCTGAGGAGCTTGCGCTGCATGCGGTAGAGAACATTGGTGAGGGATTTCTCTTCGTTTTTATCCATGTTTTTGAATTGAAAGGCGAACTGGCGGTAGCCTGTTACGGGGTTTGTTTCCAAACGGACAATGGTGGCCTCGGCGATCCGAATTTTGGTGGTAACATTCTTGTCCCTGAAAAGCAGTTCGAGATTTTTCAAGTGGCGCCCGCGGGTCAGCATCAGGTTTTTCTTGATTCTCTCCCGGGCCGATTCCACCATACACAGCAGCCCCCCGAGACTGAAATCGAGCACTGTAAGTTTTAACGGAGGTTCGAACTGGCGCAGGATGAGTTCGGTCCCCATGGGTGCTTCGAGCCTGAAATTACGCCTTCGCTGGATTCGATCGACTTCATCCGGAACAGGAATCCAGACCTCCCCGATCTGCCATTCGGGGTTGGTGGCCGTCTCAAAAGTATAGAGCACTTTATCCTGACCGTTGAACTCGAAATACAGGTTGCCGCAATCTTTGCTTTTTAGAACAATCTGGAAGTCGTCGGGACAATCGATCTGGAACTGCTCCTGCATTTTTGTGGAACGAATCCCCGTGATAACGGTTACACCTTCGTAGCCCGTACCTTTGAGGACAAGTTTGACGAGAACCCGCTGATCCTTGAGATATTTGAAAAGCTGGTTTGTTTTTTCTTTCGAGAGTTTACCGTAGTCGGCCATGTTAAGTAGGCAATCAACCTGAATAGCGCGCCAGGCTGGCAACACTGCTTGCGAATTCCTGGTCTTCGATCAAAAGTTTGGCAAAACTGATATATTTTTCGGTAATTGCCCGCACCGCGAATTGCAGTGCAAAGGGCCGTATCGGTTTTTCCAAGAGATAATAGACATTCGATGCCATGCACATATTGACGACATCTTCACTGGCATTCCCGGTGACGACAATCGCATCATTATGGGCCGATGGATATTTCTTTTCAACGGCATCGAGAAAGAAAAAGCCGCTCTTACCGCCCAGAAACACATCGACAATAAAAATGCCCACGCCAACAGGACTGCTCAGGCAATACAGGATGGCCTCGTCGGCATCGGTAAAAGACCGGACTTTGCCCCACGTGTAAAAGGATTTGACGGTGTCGGTGACCAACTGACATACAGAAGGGTCATCATCAACGATGATGACATCTAGCCCGTCTGACATTCGGGAACTCCTTCCGTTACTATGGATAATAAGGTGAACAGCCATCCCGAAAACCCTGCGCATGAGAAGTTGTTTATGGAACCCGCAGGATGGTCTGTCAATAATTATTAACTATAATTTAAGCAGTTTGTCAATGGATCCAGGGCATCGGATGATAATTCGAAGTTAAGCGATTACCCTCGTCTACAAACGACAGGCTGCTTTCAACCAAGAATTTCTTCGAGTTGCTGGCGTATTTCGTCGATGCGATAGGGCTTGGCCACGACGCCGCAAAAGCCGTGTTCGGTATAATGGATTACGCCGGGGTCATTGGAATACCCACTCGAAACGATCGCTTTGACATTCGGGTCCAAGAACACGCAGCTGGCGGATGGTGTCCTTCCCCCCCATCCCGCCTTTGACCGTCAGGTCCAGAATGACGACGTCAAAAGGTTGGCCGGCAGTCATTGCTGCTTCATAGGCCGATAGGGCTTCCTCGCCGGTGCAGGCAAAGGCCGTTTCAAATCCTAACTTGCCAAGAATATTCCCGGCGATCTTGCGGATCATGGCCTCGTCGTCCATCACCAGGATTTTACCACTGCCTAACGATTTATCGGACGGACGGGCATTTTCGGGACGTGCCGCCGCTTCACAGCTGGCAGCCGATGCCGGTAAAAATACGTGAAAATGTGCTCCTGCGCCCGGAGGGGCATCGACGACAATTTTTCCCCCATGCTTAGCAATGATGGAATTGGCGATGGACAGTCCCAAACCCATGCCCCGCTGATCGCCCATCACTTTGGTTGAAAAATACGGATCAAAAATTTTGTCCAGTGCCTCGGGGGAAATACCACTGCCGTTATCTTTGATGGAAACGACCACATAGCGCCCGTATTGTTGCACGTCACCATCGGGCATGGCCGTTTCATTGCCGGCCGTGACTGTGATGGTGCCGCCGTCCGGCATGGCCTCCCGGGCATTGATGACCAGATTGTGGAATGCCTGTCCGATCTGAGTGCGATCGACATCGGCACACCACAGTTCCGCAGGAATATCGAATTCCGCAATAATGTTGGAACCGCTGAGAGCAAATTCCGTCGCGCTTTCAATCAAACCGGCAATATTGACGGTCTCTTTCTGAGGCACGCCCCCTTTTGAAAAGGTAATCAGCCGACTGGTCAGTTCTTTGGCAATCATTGCGGCATCTTGCGCCTGGGAAAGCCATTCATACATGGGTTCGTCTTCCGGGATACTGGTCAGCGCCAGTGAAATATTACCCATAATGGCGGTCAACAGGTTGTTGTAGTCGTGAGCAATGCCTCCCGAAAGCGCCGCGATAGACTCCAACTGGCGTGATTTCAGCAGTTCCTGCTGCATCTTTTTCCGTTCCGCAATGTCGCGAACGATGAGAATTTCAACGCCGTCATCTCCATCATGAACGGCATGAACCGAAACCGCCACATCACAGGATTGCCCTCCGGCCATGATCAGGGAGGACTCATATACAAGTGCCCTACCCTTTTTCTCAGTAAGATTATCACCCTCCACTTGAGCATTGACAGGGGGAGGCGGATCAAGCAATTGAGACAACGACAGTTTTACCAGTTCGGCCCGTCGCATCCCGGTCATCGTTTCTACAGCACTATTTACATGAATGATCGACCCGTTTTTGAGGGTAATAACGCCTTCGTCAATGTGGTTGATGATTTTTCGGTTAAGCTGTTCAGTCGACATAATGCCTTCCCGGTAAGGATAACAAACTAATGTACGGTAATATCTTCACGAAGGAACCATTCTTCGGAGGGGACCACAATGGTTTTAGTCTTGTATTGGCTCCAGGCGAACAGGACAAGCTCACGTGTGTCCTCCACCCAGAATCCGGTACAAGGCACGCCCGAACGGGTCTCTTCGGGATCCGGCTTGGACTTATACAGGTCTGAAAGCTGGGCGATATCATGAAGGGCTTGGTAGATACGGCGCTGCGAGGCCTGTTCGATTTCAATGTCCTCAAGGGATATTTCGTTAAGCTTTTCGGTGGCGATATCGAGAGTCTGGCTTACGTTTTTTTTGATGCGTTTCAATGGGTTCCTCCATCCAACTGCGTTCATATCCGGATGCACAGCTTAAAGCGAACTAACGCAATGGATCACTGTTACCGATATCGGCCTTTTTGTAGAAAGCTTAATGGTAAATATGGTTTTTCCAGAATGATATGCGAACCAATTTTTGTCATTGTGTGTAGGTGGGGCAAATCGACCCCACTCGCTGATGCTCTGTAAGGCAGGATTCCCTCTTTTACCTGCGTTGCCTGTCCTTTTTTAAACCGTTGCCGGATCGTCAATCAATTGACGAACACCGGTAAAATATCCCTTCTACAGATGCGGTCTATCGATCGAAAATATTCCAATTAGTATGTTTATAACTGTTTTTATTACAATTTAAAACTTTACAAGTTTTGGCACATCATTTGCTGATATTTAGTTGGGGTAAACTTACGTGCTCCGTCACTTAAACCTCTATTGATGTGAATCGATATGTTGCGGACATCCTTTATTCACAACATACAATTGCAAATGACAAAAGGTACTATCTGTGAAGTCGTCGTGTACGAAGTCCTTTCAGAAGCTAACACCGATAGAGCCATTTTTACTAAAGCACCTCTTCAACCACGAGCCCGATCTTTTAACCGTGTAAATTATTGGTCGTGCCCATCAAGCTGTTATCGCAAAGATAATTGAGGACTGAATTAAATGAAATTTTATAGCCAGAATGGTCAGGATCAGATTATTTACAACAATTTTTTTGTTGGTAAGAAAAATAAAGGTGTATTTATCGAAATAGGTGCTGATAACGGCATCGATAACAGTAATACATTGTTCTTTGAAGAATCACTTGGATGGAAGGGCATTTGCATCGAGCCAAGACCAAAAGCATTTGTCAAGCTTACTAAAAACCGCAGCTGTCTATGTAAGTGTGCTGCGATTAGCAATAAAAATGGGGTATCTTCTTTCTATTCAATAACTGGCTATGGAAAAGGGCTTAGCGGTCTCATAGAAAGTTATGATGAACGTCATAAAGCACGTATTTCACGCGAATTGTCACTATCGAAAGCCAAAGACAGTTCGGCGCCAGCACCTGCCAGACATTCTCAAGCAGGCCCGGCTGGGCCTGCGCGCTCGGGTGGATGCCGTCCGCCTGCATCATGCCGGGCTCGAATACGACCCCTTCTAGGAGAAATGGCACAAGCAATGTGCCGTATTCAGCGGCAAGCTCTGCATAGATGGTTTCGAATTGTTCGAGGTAGGCTGTGCCGTAGTTGGGTGGCAGCTTGATGCCGGCCAGCAGCACGCGGGCGCCACTGGCCTGGCTCAGCCGGATCATGTCACTGATATTCCGCCGCGTGACATCCGGTTCGAGGCCACGCAGCCCGTCGTTGCCACCGAGTTCGATGATGACGAACTCAGGCTGGTAGCGCTCCAGCAGGCGCGGCAAGCGGCCCAGGCCGCCCTGGGTCGTATCACCGCTGATGCTGGAATTGAGCACTGAATAGGCGTGGCCCTCCCGTTGCAAACGGGTTTTGAGCAACTCGACCCATGAATCTTCCCGGTCCATGCCGTAGCCTGCGCTGAGGCTGTCGCCGAGGACCAGAATGACTGGCGCACTATCAGTTGGCGCGGCCTGTGCAAACAGGCTCAAAAAGGACAATAAAACCGCTAAAATGACTCTCATGAACACACCAGTAAAAGAAGCAAGGGGTTGTGCCCTCAGGGCCGAGGCCCTGAGCAAGACAGTGACCAGCCCCGCGGGGATGCTGACCATATTAGACCAGGTCAGCCTGCAAGTCAGTCACGGTGAACGCATCGCCATCATCGGCGCTTCCGGCGCCGGGAAATCGACCCTGCTGGGCCTGCTGGCCGGGCTCGATCTGCCGAGTTCCGGCAAGGTCTGGCTCGGTGATACCGAACTCACGGCCCTGGATGAAGACGGCCGCGCGGCGCTGCGCGCCGACCAGGTCGGCTTTGTATTCCAGTCGTTCCACCTGATCCCGTCGCTCACGGCGCTGGAAAACGTCATGCTACCGCTGGAAATCGCGGGCCACGATCAACCGAAAACCACTGCCCTGCAGGCGATTGAAAATGTCGGCCTGATCCGGCGCGCTGGCCATTATCCGCGTCAGCTATCCGGTGGCGAAAAACAGCGCGTGGCCATCGCGCGGGCCTACGTGACACGGCCAACGGTGCTGTTTGCCGATGAACCCACCGGCAACCTCGACCAGCAAACGGGTGAAACAGTCATCGATATCCTGTTCCGCATGAACCGTGAATACGGCACCACCCTGGTGCTGGTCAGTCACGACCTGGGCCTGGCGCGGCGTTGCGACCGCATCATCCACATGGAGGCAGGTTGCATCCGCGTCCCGCAAATTGCCGGCCAGGATGCCTGAGGACGGTTTAATGGCGCGCTACGTCAACAAGCGGGTATTGGCCTTGTCCTGGCGCCTGCTGCTCAGGGACTGGCGCTCGGGTGAGTTGTCGGTGCTGAGCGTCGCACTGGTCATCGCGGTGACTTCCCTGACCGCAGTCGCATTTCTGACCGACCGGGTCGGTCACGCGGTGCAATTGCGTGCGGCCGAGTCGCTGGCGGCCGATTTACGCCTCGGTTCCAGCCAGCCGTTGCCGGATGACTATATCAGCATGGGAGAAGCGGCCGGTCTGCAAACCGCCGCCATGACCTCCATGCCGAGCGTGGTGTTTGCCGGCGACACCAGCACCCTGTCGGCCGTGCGGGCTGTCACCGATGGCTATCCGTTGCGCGGACGCCTGAAAGTCTCCGGCGGATTGCTGGCCGCCGCGGCAGAGACCGGTAATATACCGGCGATGGGAGAAGCCTGGGCGACGACCCGCCTGCTGGCCCGCCTCGGCGCTGATGTGGGCGCGCTGATCGATGTCGGCTCGACCCGCTTCAGGGTCAGCAAGGTGCTTGATTTCCGCCCCGACCAGGGCTGGCAATTCGTAGACCTGGCGCCGACCCTGCTGATCAACATGGCCGACCTGGAAGGCACCGGCCTGATCCAGCCCGGCAGCAGGGTTTCCTACCGCATGCTGTTTGCAGGCTCCCGCAGTGACATCGATGGGTTCAAGCCCGAACTGGAAGCGGCGCTGGCGCCGGGCGAACAGCTCAACGATATCAAGGACACCAATCCGCAAATCCGTTCCGCCATGGAACGCTCCGGCCGGTTCTTGAACCTGGCGTCACTGGTCAGCGTGTTGCTGGCGGCAGTGGCCGTGGCGATGGCGGCCCGGCGTTACGCCATCCGCCACCGTGACCGCGTCGCCCTGTTGAAATGCCTGGGTTCGCAGCAAAGCTTCATCTTCAGGCTGAACCTGTTGCAGTTGCTGATGCTAACGATTATGGGTGCCGTCGCCGGCAGCGTGCTTGGCTACCTGTCGCAGGAAGCCCTGGCCTGGATTACCCGCGACCTGATTGCACAGGATTTGCCGCCACCGGGCCTGGCGCCGGTCCTGCTGGGCTTGGTGACCGCCGTGTTCATACTGTGCGGCTTTGCACTGCCGGACCTGGTGCAGATGGGGCGGACGCCGGTCTTGCGCGTGTTGCATAAGGATGTGAATCCGCCACCGATACGTTACGGATTCTCCTACCTGGCCGGGCTGTTCGCCGTGCTGGCCCTGCTCGAATGGATGGTGCGCGATATCGGCCTGGTGCTGGGCATTGCCGCGGGTGCTGCGGGCACCTTCACTATCCTGGGCCTGGCCGGCTGGTTGCTGGTCAGGATGACCGTCCGTTTCCGCGGCGCGGCCGGTATTGCCTGGCGCTACGGCCTGGCGAACCTGAACCGGCGCGGCCGGGAGAGCGTGTTCCAGGTGGTGGCCTTCGGTCTCGGGCTGATGGTCCTGTTGCTGCTGACGCTGGTGCGGAATGACCTGATGGACAGCTGGCGCGACAGCCTGCCTGCCGATGCACCGAACCAGTTCCTGATCAACATCCAGCCGTTTGAGGTCCCGCTGATGCAGCGGTTTCTGGAACAACGGGATATGCAGGTACCCCGTTTCGTGCCGCTGGTGCGAGCGCGCATGACCTCCATCAACGGCCAGGACGTGAACCAGATGAGCTTCGAAGACCCGCAGGGCGAGCGTTGGGCGAAACGCGAATCCAACCTCAGTTTTGCCGCCTCCATGCAGGCCGACAACCAGTTGACCGCAGGGGAGTGGTGGCAGGCCGGGACACACAGCCACGAAGTGTCGGTGGAGGTGGACTTTGGCCGTGAACTCGGCATTGAACTGGGTGACGAGATCAGTTTCGACATTGCCGGTGAAGCGGTCAGCGCCACGGTCACGAGTTTCCGGACGGTAGAATGGGATTCGTTCATGCCCAACTTTTTCATGGTGTTTTCGCCGGCCACGCTGGAAGGCTACCCGGCCAGTTACATCGCCGCCCTGTATGCAAGAACGGAAGACGACAGCAAACTGATCGAAATGATGCGCGAGTTCCCCAGCGTCACGGTCATTGACCTGGACGCATCCCTGCAACAGGTGCGCGATGTCATGGACAAGGCATCGATGGCCGTGCAGGCGGTGTTTTTATTCACCTTGTTCGCCGGCTTGGCCGTGTTGTGGGCCGCGGTGCAGTCCAGCCTGGACGAGCGCAGCTTCGAAAGCGCGATACTGCGTGCGCTGGGCGCAACCCGCAGGCGCGTACTGACCGGCGTGGCGGTCGAGTTCGTGGCCATCGGCCTGCTCGCTGGCCTGCTGGCTGCGACCGGGGCCAGCCTTGCCGCCTGGTACCTGGCGGTCAATGTCTATGACCTGGCCTACCATTTCAGCCCCGCCCTGTGGCTGGCCGGGCCAATGCTGGGCATGGTGTTCGTCGGCAGCAGCGGAATGATTGCAACCTGGCGGGTTGTCACTCACTCACCACTCGCGGTATTGAGCGCTACCTGAATCCGGGGACAGCGTGGGCTGAACGATGTTTTGCCCATATTTTGTGTTTTAAACCCATCCGCAACACCAGTGGTTGTGATTTCAGCTGCTAATTGTTTTTCTTCTTCAGCGGTTTTCGATTACACTGCACAGTGCTTCAAAAAATTATAAAAACAACCAAGTAAACGCGAACAGTCAGACTCAACCAGATAATTGGAGATCAGAATCATGCGCAGACCCATCCAGACGCTCGTTCTACCCGCTCTAATCACGGCTGCCCTGGGCACGGCATTCCCAGGCCAGGTAAATGCCCAGGAGGAGAGCTTAATTCTCGAAGAAGTCATCGTCACCGCCCAGAAACGCGAACAATCACTGATGGAAGTGCCTGTTGCCGTCAGCGCGCTGTCCGGTGAACAGATGCACGATTTCCTTTCCGCTGCAGAAAACATCCGCGCCATCAACGGGCGTGCGCCCAGCCTCGTAGTCGAGTCGTCCAACGGACGTACTGCGCCACGATTCTATATTCGTGGCCTGGGTAACTACGACTTCGATGTCAACGCCAACCAGCCGGTGCTGATGGTGTATGACGAGGTTCCATTGGAAAACTCGGTTCTGAAATCCATCCCGGTATTTGATATTGAGCGGGTCGAAATACTGCGGGGCCCGCAGGGTACCCTGTTCGGCCGTAACACCACGGCTGGTCTGGTCAAGTTTGACTCCGTCAGGCCGGATTCAGAGAACAGCGGCTACGCCACGCTGTCCTATGGCAGCCGCGGCACGACCATTGCAGAGGGTGCCTTTGGCGGCGGCCTGTCCGACACCGTTTCAGCCCGCCTGTCACTGAAATACCAGACCCGTGACAACTGGATTGACAATACGGTCAACGGCAAGGGAGACGACTTTGGCGATCTCGACGAATTCGCGTTCCGCCTGCAGGTCCTGTTCGAACCTAATGACAGCTTCAGCGGCCTGTTCAAGCTGCACGGCTTCGACATGGAAGGCAGCCATCCGCAGATTTTCTACGCCAATGCCTTCGAACGCGGCCGCAAAGGTCTGCGGCCCGGGTTCAACGAAAAAATCGCTGCCCATGACGGTCCCGCCGGTTTCGAGATGGATCACATCGGTGGTGTCGCCAACCTGGTTTGGACCTTCGACAACGACATGACCCTGACCTCGATCACCGGCTATGACACGGTGGAGAACTTCCAGTCTGCCGACATCGATGGCGGCGTCACGGTCTGGGGCGAATTCGGTGTCCCGAACCAACACGGCTTCCCGGTTGCCTCCGGTGATGGTCTCACCGATCATTCACAGCTCAGCCAGGAATTCCGTCTCGCCCAGCAACGTGACGCTTTGTTCTTCCAGGTCGGCGCCTACTACTTCGATGAGGATATCACGGTCGAGTCCAGCGATTTCGACAGCTTTACCGACATGAAATCCGCGACCACCTACGTGGATCAGAGCACTACGTCCATGGCGCTTTTCGGGCACATCGCCTATGACATCAGCGACCAGATGACATTTACCGCCGGCATCCGCTACACCGATGATGACAAGGACCTCGAGGTCATTCCTGGAGCGGGATCCACAGTTCCGCCACAGACGATCAGCAAAGACGACAGCTACTTCAACTGGGACCTGTCGCTGAGCTACGAAATGAACGAGGAATGGATGCTGTACGGACGTCTCGGTAATGCATCGCGTGGCCCGGTGACACTCGGACGATTTGGTTTCACGAGCGAAGCAGATACCGAAACGCTGACATCACTCGAGGGTGGTTTCAAGGCCACCCTGATGGATGGGCGGGCACGCTGGAGTTCAGCCATTTACACCTTTGGTATCGACGACCAGCAACTGACTGCAACCGGTGGTACCGGTAATACCAACGAAATCCTGAACGCCGACAAGACCAAGGGCTGGGGTATCGAGAGCGAGTTGGAAGTCCTGTTGACAGACCGTCTGCGTATCGCTGGCAACCTGAGCTACAACAAGGCAGAGATCGATGATCCTAACCTGCTGGCCGAGGAATGTGGCGGCATTCCGGACTGTACCGGCCTGGACCCTGTTGTTGACGAGTTCATGGGCTTCTTTGGCCCTGTCACCCTGGTATCGGTGGATGGTAATCCCCTGCCGCGCGCACCCGAATGGATTTTCAACGTCATGCTCGATTACACGGTGCCACTGGAATCAGGCGAGATGTATTTCAATACCGACTGGAGCTACCGCGGCGATTCCAATATCTTCCTGTATGAATCAGTCGAATTTATCGCCGAGGCACGCTGGCTGGGCGGTCTCAGGGCAGGCTTCAGAAATGAGGCAGGCAATATGGACATCGCGCTGGTGGGCAGGAATATCACCGATGAAATCGTCGCCGACGGCGCCATCGACTTCCTGAACCTGACTGCGTTTGTCAACGAGCCCGCCTACTGGGGTGTCGAACTCAGTGTCCGGTATTGATCCATAATTTCTTGCAAAACCAAAAAGCCCGGCGCATGCCGGGCTTTTTTTATCGCTGGCAATCCTTAACGGATTCCGCGTCTGGCTGCTTTTTGCCGTAGCTCCGATTTCTCATGCCCGGACAGGAAGGCCATGTCCAGTGCATCGCGTTGTGAGCGGTGAATCTGCGTAACGCTCAAGCCAACAGCAGGTGCTGCGACATTGTATTCGTGCGCCAGGTCAATGGCGCTGATACCCGGATCATCGGTATTCAAGCAAAATTTCACACCCTGGTCAGCAAGCGGTTTGATCGGGTGGGATGCGTAATCTTTCACAGCACTGATGTGCAGGTTCGAGGTCGGGCAGGATTCCAGGCCGATGCCCTGGTCAACGAGGTAGTCAACCAGCGCAGGGTCCTCGATGGAACGGTAACCATGGCCGATACGCTCGGCGCCAAGGTCGTTGATTGCCGACCAGACGCTCTCCGGGCCAAGCACCTCCCCGGCGTGCACGGTCACGTGCAGACCCGCGTCTCGCACGCGGCGAAAGTGCTTCACGAACAACGGCGCGGGGAACCCGGCTTCGTCGCCGGCCAGGTCCACCGCCGCGACCTGGTCACGCACGGCCAGGATGGCCTCCAGTTCCCGCATGCAGGTCTCAACACCGTAAGTGCGGCTCAGGCCGCCAATGATGTTGGCGCGCACACCCGTGTCCCGCTCAGCCGCGCGTACGCCGTCCGCGCAGGCTTCCATGACCTCCTGCATGTGCATGTCGTGCGCCCTGGCCATGAAGTAGGGACTGAAACGCAACTCGACGTAATCGATCCCCTCTGCCTGTGCGTCTTCGACATTTTCATAGGCCACCCTGCGGCAGGCGTCGGCATCCACCAGCACCGCGATCATGTGCTCGAAGCGCTCCAGGAAGGCCATCAGGCCGGGTGCCGACTCGTCCACGTGGATATACGGCGCAAGACCGGCAATGTCGTTGGCAGGCAGCGGTATACCGTGCTGGTCAGCCAGTTCCAGGATCGTCTGCAGGCGGATGCTGCCGTCGAGGTGACGGTGTAGTTCGCAGAGTGGAAAAGTACTGTCAATCATCAATTTCTATTACTGGCTAGCCTTGCGAGCGAGATATTGTAATCGCTTTGGTCATGTGAGTGTCTGCATTTTTTCAGTACACGTCGTGGACCCATCCCTGGGGACTCTTACTCAACGTCCTGTTTCGTAAGGTCCTGAAAAAAGCAGATTACTCCCCTGACCGAGATTGCATCCGATCGTCTTGGGCAAGAACACCACGGAACAACTTTGTGGGCAATTAAGCAATACTCTTGCACATTGAATCGCGAACGGATGTGTCCGGTATGCATACATTAAAGCCCGGTGGTTTGCCGGTGTGGGCGACATTGAGGCCCGCACCGAATCCTGAGAGTCGTCAGGGGAGAAATGTTATCTCCATGGATGGAGTGTAGATCGCAAGGAGCACAGGGACGTGCGATGCGATCCGGTAAGGCTTAGCACTGGATCGCTGTAATACCGACCCCGTTAAGACGGCTCGAAGGAGAGGGTAGCCCAAAGGGCTGTGGGGCCGGGAGCCCACACTGGTAAATCAGCGGGCCCGGGGTTGCAAATGCTCAGCGAATTCCGGTGCAGTGTCTATACTTTCGTTAATGGAGCAAACAATCACCAAATACACAATGAACAAACCTTACAGAGACATCCTCGCTGCCATTGGTAACACACCCACCATCCGCATCAACAAGCTGGCGCCCGCTGGCGTGAACCTGTTCGTCAAGGTGGAGAGTTTCAACCCGATGGGTTCGGTCAAGGACCGCATGGCTTTGTCCACCATCGAGGCCGCCGAAGCCAGTGGGGAGCTGCAACCCGGGCAGACGGTCATCGAGGCCACCAGCGGCAATACCGGTATCGGCCTGGCCATGGTCTGCGCGGTCAAGGGTTATCCGCTGGTGGTGACCATGGCCGAGAGTTTCAGCGTGGAACGGCGCAAGATATTACGTTTCCTGGGCGCCAGGGTGGTGCTGACACCAGCCGAATTGAAGGGCAGCGGCATGCTGGCCAAGGCCGTCGAACTGGCCGGGAAACACGGCTGGTTTCTGGTCCGGCAGTTCGAGAACGAGGCCAATGCCGACGCCCACACCCATACCACGGCAGAAGAGATTCTGGCCGCTTTCCCGGGGGGACAGCTCGACTACTTCATCACGGGATTCGGCACCGGGGGCACACTGAAGGGCACCAGCCGGGTATTGCGGCAAAAAAGCCCGGCGACAAAAATCATCGTTTGTGAACCCGATAATGCACAACTTCTCGGTAGCGGTATTCCGCAGGCCCGGGAGGCGGACGGCAGCCCGGCCGGGAGCCACCCCAATTTCCGCCCACACCTGGTGCAGGGCTGGTCACCGGACTTCATACCCAAGCTGACTGAAGACGCGATGGCTGCGGGCATGGTGGACCGGATCCTGCCGATTGCGGGGGCTAAGGCGCTCGAGTACACCCGCAAGCTGGCACAGAAAGAAGGCATTTTCTGTGGTGTATCCGGCGGCGCCACGTTCGCGGCCGCCATGCAGGTTGCCGAGGAAGCGGCACCCGGCAGCAATATCCTGTGCATGCTGCCCGATACCGGTGAACGCTACCTGTCCACGCCGCTGTTTGATGACATCGTGGTCGAAATGTCCACAGACGAACTGGAAATCTCCCGCTCGACGCCCAACTATCGTTTCGATGCAGCAAGAACCGGCAAGACGCAGCCCGTTGCCCGGGCTGACGAGCCGGTGGCCCTCGATGACGAAGCGCTGGCTTTTGTCCAGCGGGTGACCAGTGACGCTGCGCAGCCGGTCGTGTTGTTCGCTCTGGAGTGGTGCGAATTCTGCTGGTCGGTGCGCAAATTGTTCGCCAGGCTAAATATCCCCTATCGCGCCATCGATCTGGATTCCGTCAAGTACCAGGAAAACAACCTCGGTGGAAAAATCCGCGCAGTGCTGCTGGACCAGATTGGTTCACCGACCATTCCGCAGATCTATATCGGCGGTCGACATGTCGGTGGCGCCACGGACCTGTTTGCGACCTACAGCGACGGCAGCCTGGCTGGCAGGCTGGCAGAATGCGACATCAGCATGAAAGAAATGCCGGCAGACTTCGAACCTGCCTCCCTTTTGCCCGGCTGGCTGCACAAGCGCTGATGCAGCCATACTGGCCCGGCAAATTACTCAGCAAATCGCCGGCTCTGATTCACTATTCATAAATACTATCGTAACGATATTAACAATCGATTTCTAATATACGTAAACTTCGCGGATAATCTCTTCGTACCGTCTGCCGGGCATTGCGGCAGCCAGATTTTTGAAACAGGAGATTAACCATGAAACAGCG
>CAWKLN010000002.1:0-35049 GCA_963850465.1 uncultured delta proteobacterium | reverse complement strand
CACATTTGGTCATCTTTGTCAGTGTCCTATGATTGAGGCGCCGTTTTAAGTTTTGGTGATATTCACACAAGCATCTCGACCGCTAGCAAAGTACCGGCGGCGATGCGGTCAACGCCCTCGGGAATCGTCAGAAGGGCATCGGCATGGCCCATAGCTTTTAACCGGCTCGTCTGACGATCGGGCTGAAATAAGCAACGGCCGTCTTCGTCAACCGCCAAACGCCCGAAAATCGCTTGCGTCCAATTATTCTGGCCCTGAACCGTTTCCGACACAAGAACTTCCCGTTGCGGGAGACCGGTTTGCGGGTGTCCGCCGATTTTGAGAATGCCGGGCAGAGCCAGTTTCAGGAAACCGATCAGATTAGACGGCGGCCCTCCAGGCAGCATGAAAACCGGACAGTGGTCGACAAGTCCCATACCAGTTGCTTTACCGGGACCTAATCGGACGCGGTGAAAGACTTTTTGCCATCCAAGGCCTTCGAGTGCCTGACGTACCAGATCCCGTTCACCGGACCAGGCACCACCACTGGTTAAGACCGCGTCCCGGGTCTCGACGGCATCACGCAGCACGGCAATGATCGCATCGCGCTGATCGGGGACGATGGTCAATACAGTCTCACAGTTGAATCGTCGACACCAGGCTTCGAGCGTGACGGCATTGCTGGCATACAGTTGACCGGCCTTGAGTGGGCTTCCCGGAAGCAGGATTTCATCCCCCGTTGCAATAATGCTGATCCGGGGTTTCCGATAAACCCGGACATGCGACTTGCCGGCCGCCGTAAGGAGTCCAAGCCGCCCCGGGGTTAGCCGTTCACCAGCCGCGACAATCTTCTCGCCGGTTGTCACATCCGCGCCCCTGGTCAAGATATTGCGCCCGGCCTCGGTGATTTTTTCAACGATCACGCCATCGGTTGCCAGACGCGTGAACTCTTCGGCCACCACGGCGTCGGCATTCAAGGGGATGCGGCCACCCGTGAGAATGCGCACGGCGGAGTAAGGTTGGACCGTTGTTTGTTCGAGGGCCCCTGCAGCAGAAACCCCATTTAGTGATAGTTTTACGGGGTTGCCCGACGAAGCCCGGGCAATATCAGCTGATCGGACGGCATAACCGTCTTTGAGCGAAGTCGATGCCGATGGCGCATCGACCAGCGCATGAATGTCCTCGGCGGCAATAGCGTCTAAACAATCGGTCAGGCAACGCCGCTCGGGACTCGAGCGTGTGGACGTTTTCGAGGATCAGCTCAGATGCCCGCGCAAAACCGATATATGTTTTTCGCATCACAACGCGTCCTTCCTCAGAAATACTGCCGAATGTATTTCGATGCCACGATGAGGGTTATGGTCATCAGAACCAGTTTGATGGTTCTTTCCGGCAGATACCGTTGCAACTTGGCACCCAGATACATTCCGGCCAGTCCACCGACACCCAGAAGCACTCCCAACTGCCAGTCCGGCGGTGACGTTTGGCCGTTGACAAACGGGATCGAACAATAGATCAAAACACCCATCAGAGAGGTCATAAAGTTGACTGCCAGCACAGCCCCGGCAATGGTATAGACGGGAAGCCCGAAAAAAGTAATGAGAATGGGGGCCAGGATGGCGCCGCCGCCGATGCCGTATATCCCGCCGATCACCGCCCACGACGATACCTAATAAAAACACGGCCAAAGGCCTAAAGCCCACTGCGGTTCGATTGAAATCAAACCGAAACGCTTTCACATTGCCGGTCACCGGTCCTATGTGAAAATCTTTACGATGGGGTACCGTTGGGTGTGATTGCCCCTGGAGCAATCCGCTTACCAAGCGCACACCAATATACAACAATACGATACCGACAAAAAGCTTGAAGACCTTCGGGTCCGGAAGAAAGCGAATACGAAGGTAATATCCGATCAATACACCCGGCAGGGTCCCGGCGATGACGCTGACGGCCAGCGGCCACAGCATGCGTTTTTCCCGTGCGTAACGGTAGACGCCCCCGGGTGTCCCCACCATGTTATAGAGAAAGTTCGTGGCCGTAACACCGGGGGTCGTAAACCCCAGGACACTGATCTGGAAGGGAAGAAGCAGGAAAGCGCCGGAGATACCGCCTGTGGATGTGAAGACAGCGATGAGAAACGCCACCAGCGGAGGAAACCACAGATAGGTCTCAACGCCTGAGATGACAAAATGATGTTGCAGGAAATCCATTTTTATCTTCTGCGTCCATCGTCGTTTTAAGTCGAAATTCCAGCGCAGGCCATCGGTCTTTGCTCCGCAAGATGAAAGTGATCCTGAATAAAATCCGCCAGCGCACAAAGATCATCCAATCCAAAGCAGGGAACCCCCCACTCCAGGGCGGCATTGCTGACCACCGCAATCAGATGAGGGTCGCCTTGGCAGGCTGGCTTGGCGTTGGCTTCCGGACGGTGGATTTCGATTTTGGGATGCGTGCCTCTTTTGAAGCCTTCGGCCAGAACCAGATCCACTTTTGGTAAAAGCGGCAACAGTTCTTCCAGACGGTGATCGTGATCCACATCCCGCACCATTCCGATTTGATGGGGTGAAGCGATCATGGTGACCGTCGCGCCGGCCTGTTTATGCCGCCAGCTGTCCTTGCCGGGACGGTCCATCTCAAAGCCGTGAGCGTCGTGTTTTATTGTCCCGAGGCGCAATCCCCGCCGGGTCAATTCACCAATCAGCCGTTCCATCAGGGTCGTTTTACCTGAACCGGAGAAACCCACGACGGATAGGTAGGGAACCTGAGGGGCGGGCTTCACGTTGATGGGTCTGACGCGATCGTTATCTGTATGTTGCATGCCCTATCCTCCAATAGCGTACATAGCGCGCCGTCGGTCCGCTTCTCGACGGCGTCGGGTACCGCCGACCAAATAATGGCGGCGTGGCTTTTGCGAGACAGATTGTCTTAGAATACGGATCAACTCAAACAGTGTCGCACCTTTTCGCAGTGCCATTTTGAAATCCAGTTCGTGCTCTGAAAAAAGACAACTGCGCATTTTTCCGTCGACCGTCGTTCGCAACCGGTTGCAGGTACCCGCAGAAATGCCAGCTCAAGGGGGCGATGAATCCGACACATCCTTTCGCCTTGGGCAATGTGTACATCTGGGCCGGTCCAGTCGTATCCATGGCGAATCCCGCGCGAGCCGACGGCAGTGATGGTATCTTCTGCATCATTTCATCGACGGGCATGAAACGCTTGCGATATTCCGCGGGATCCCAGTGTTTGACCGGCATCAACTCAATAAAACGCACATGTAAAGGGTTGTCATGGGTCAGCTCGGCCAGACGTCGAATTTCGTCATCGTTGACGCCCCGCATGACCACCACGTTCAACTTGATGGGTGCAAATCCAACCCGCGCCGCTTCTTCCAGACCGGCCCGAACGTCGTGCAGCCGGTCAGAACCGGTGATGGCATGAAATCGTTCCGGTCTCAAGGTATCGAGACTGACGTTAATCCGTCGAATGCCGGTCTCAAAAAGGGGCGCGGCCATTTCTTTCAGCCGCACGCCATTGGTGGTCAGGGAAATCTCCTGCAATCCATGGATGGCGGCGAGTTTGTCACAAAAAGTGACTACGCCTTTCCGGACCAGGGGCTCGCCGCCGGTGATGCGTATCTTGCGGATACCGGCGGATACAGCGGCCCGGGCGATCCGGAGCAGTTCTTCATAAGAGAGGATCTCGTTACGCGCCAGATGCCGGCGCCCTTCAAGCGGGGCACAATAGGAACACTGCAGGTTGCAGCGGTCGGTGACGGAAAGTCGAAGATAGTCGATGACACGCTTGTGCGAATCAATTAATCTCATGGTATGGCGCTCCCGGAGTCCGCGGCCTTTTGTGGATCAACATTGTCCTTAAGTACGCTAATCCCATCGCCCGGGCGGACGACACCGCCCTGCAAAACCCGAACGAAAATGCCTTCACGCGGCATCACACAATCGCCCACGGCGTGGAAGATGGCACAGCGGTTGTGGCATTCCTTCCCGATTTGTGTGACTTCAACAAGAACTGTCTCGCCGAGCTTCATGTGGGTGCCGATGGGCAGGCAGTAGAGTCGAATACCCTCGGTGGTGATATTTTCCGCAAAATCGCCGGGATTGACGTCAATCCCTTTATTGCGGATTTTTAAAATGCTTTCCATGGCCAGCATGCTGACCTGGCGATGCCATTTACCGGCATGGGCGTCGCGTTCGATGCCGTAGTCCACCAGCATGCGCACCTGTTCAACATTCGTCTTCTTGACGCCCTTTTTGCGACTGACCGACACGGTTTTGACCCGTCCCTTGACTGCTGTGGCTGTGCTCATTGTTATGAATCGTCCTTTACCGGAATTTTTAGTCGCGGCTCTAAAAAGAACTTCAGCACCCTCGACCAAAAGCGCACTGGGGATAGGTGCACTCCGGGCAGTCGTGACACAGGCCGCCATGTCCCAGGAAAGCCAGTTCTTTTTTGCCAATCCGTTCACCAGCGAGGATACGGGGCAGCACAAGATCCAGAACGGTCACCCGATGATGCAGGCCGCAGGCCGGAACACCCAACAGGGGCACATCAGCGATGTACGCCACCAGGAACATGGCCCCCGGTAAAACCGCTGCGCCGTAGTGAAATTCGTCGGCGCCGGCGCGCTGAATGGCCATGCGTGTCACGTCGTCCGGGTCGACACTCATTCCGCCGCTGAGCAGCAGGAGATCGCATCCGTTGTCCAGATGATTTCGAATCGCTTCAGCGATTTTCTCCTCATTGTCGGGGACAAAAGTGATGCCGCCGACCTCGGACGCCAGTTCGGTAATTTTAGCGCTGAGTTTAGGTGCAAATTTATCTTCGATAAGGCCATGGTAGACTTCGTTGCCCGTGATAACGAGCCCGGCACGGGCCCGACGCAGCGATTTAACGATGACCACGCCGCCATCCTGGGCAGCGATAGCTGCGGCGCGCTCCACCGGCGCCCGCTTCATGACCAGGGGAATGGCGCGTGTGGCGGCCACCTGGTCGCCTTTTTTGACCAGGGTGTTGTTGTGGCGCGTGGCGCACATCACCTCGTCGATCATGTTGAAGGCGGCCAGGGACGGCGTGTTGATCGACAACAATCCGTCCTTGGCGGCATGGAAACTGATCTTGCCTTCCCGGGGATCGTCCTCCCAGGTGATGCCCTCGCCGGCTAACCCATGCGCCAGAATCGAAGCCGCCTGATTTTCGTGGATTTCGTCTTCCGCCAGGTCGATAAGGTAGAGGTGGTTTTTGCCCAGTTTCTGCAGATGGCAGATGTCTTCGTTGCAAACCTCATGACCTTTGCGGAACGCCGGCCCCTTGAATTCGCCCGGTCTGATTTCCGTGATATCATGAGCGAGTTGTGTGCCCACGGCATCTTCGACTTTTATTTTTTTCAGCACGGCAACCTCGCTTTCGTGGTCGATATTTTCAGGTAAGAATGACCTCAGTGAATCGCGACAATTTTTCCATGGCGGTCTGATTGATGCATTACGCGATTCTGCTCAATTCTTTCTTCAAGAGGGGACCAGTTCATCCCCTTCCAGTTGACCTCCCTGGCATGCGAAAAGTAGCAGTTTGCAGAACACGGTTTGCAGACGGGCTTATCGTGATCGATGACTTCACGCCGGTCGCGAATGACTTGGCCGCATCGGCTGCAAGCCGCCTTGCTGCGGGTCGGCCCCGGCAGATCGCAATCGTTGATGCGAACGTTTACCTTTTGAACCCGGAACAGGACGCTGTCCGGCATGCGCCGATAAGCTTCCAACTGCCGGGCGCCTTTGCCCTCGACCTCCGGGGCATATACGGCGGCCAGGTCGCGGGATTCCTCGGTGGACAGCACGCGAAAGGCGGCCCCTGTTTCGAGATTGAGAAAGGTGGCCGCCATGATGCCGTAATCCATGAATTTGAGGCTGCGACGCCCCAGCTTAGCGCCGGTGACATGGGCCACGGCGTCGGCCGTACAGCGGTCCATCTCGACATAAACGATCAGCTTCTTGATCTGATCCCTGCATGTGGGCTCATCCAGGCCGATCAGGCGGCAGCCCAGCATGGCCATACGAACGCCCACTACCTGGCCGGGGCAGAGATGGCCATGGGCGGCGGCGGATTCCTGCAGGAGGATTTCGAAGGGCTTCATGGCGGGCTCCTAAACGGTGGTTCAAGGTTACGGCGCGGCCGGAGCGGAGGCCTCTGTCAGGCGTAGTTCGGGCAGTGCCTCGAGATCTTCGGCCACGAAGATCTGAACCGCATCCGCGAGGTGTCGATAAAAATCCGTTTTGGCATGCTGGAAAATCCGGGCCGACAGGTCGGGGATCCACGCACCTAAGTGACGGGCCAGAAACACCTGCTGTCGTTCCAGACTGTCCAAAAGCAAAGGCCGATCGGCCTCGTGGATGGCGATGGCGGCCTGGCAGATAAGGGCGTACATGAACTCCAGTTCGGCGGCGACATGGTCGGGCGCCTCCTTGAAATCCGGAGCCAGGTCAAGCCCTAGACCACGGTAGTGCTCGTGGACGTCTACGGTGGAGGGCCCCATCAGACGGCGCTCCCCATCGAGGTAGATGGAGCCGTAAGGTGGCGCCAGGACAAGAAAGGGTCCGGCAAATAGCTGGGCGTAGTCGACTTCCAGGGGGGTCAGGTCATGGGCCTGGGCCGCAAAGGTCCGCCGCAGTGCCCCGGCGGCCCTCCGGCTGCCCGATTTCAGCTGCACCAGTCGATCCTCGAGCTCCGCCAAGGTCTGATCCAGCCCGGTTTGGGGTAGACGGAAGAGATCGGCCAGCAGGCGGTAGACTCCCGCCCGATTGATTTCCCGTTGCCACATCAGAATAGCATCATCCATTTTATATGGTCTCCTTCGGCAGGGCCGGGGGCGGGCAGGGTTTGCCCCCGGCCCTGTTTGGTTTAGGGTTCGTGCACCGCTTCCAGCTTGAGATTGCGCTCCCCGTAAGTGTAAACTATCAGCAGCACCGCCAGGGCGAACACGACCACGAAGACCTCCCAGATGGTCGGCCAGTAACTCACGAACTGCGGCTGCCCTTCGGCTTTGGGGCCGGTGGGCATGACCAATCCACTCAGCACGAATTCGAGGCGTCCGGCCAGCATTCCGACCAGAAACAGGGACGAGGCCGTGGCTTTCCCCCAGTGGGTCGTACGTATGGAGGCCACGGTCATCATGACCAGCGGAATCACCAGTCCGACCCACAAGGCCAACTGGTACCACACTGACCCCATGGTGTGCCGAAAGCCGGCAAATTCCAGCCCGGAAGCCGAAACCCCGCTGGAAAGGCTTCGCCACAGGAAGAATATCAAGTTGGCGCCGACCACGCCCCCGAACAGCTTGGCCAGGTCATCGTACAAGGCGACCTGCCCTTCGCTCGCCGGAGTGCCGGTAAATCGATGGTAGGCCATGTGGACCAGGATCACCGCGGCCAGCGCACTGGCAAAACCGGTCAGGGGCAGGTACATGGTCAGGAACTGGGTATTGAAAACGGGGCGTGCGTCCGGAAGGCCGAACAGCCATCCCAGAGTGGTGGCGGTGGCGATGGCGATCGCGAACACAGCCAGGCCCATGGCTTTGCTTGGCCCGCCGGCCTGCATCCTCGCGAAAGAGATCACCAGGATGACGAAGTAAATGCTATACAGCAAGGCCAGCCACCATAAGGGCGAGGCCAGGTTGGGGGACAACGCGAAGTAGATCACGTTCCAGGGTGAGCCCAAATGAAGCAGCAGACAGGTGAAGCCCGCAAGCAGGACGGCGATTTCCAGCAGAGCCGTGCGCTTCTCGATGGGCCGGTAGCGCCTGAGGCCGAAGACGACGGGGATGGAGGAGACAAAGGCCAGGCCCGTGCTGGTCAGGGAAAAGAAGACGTAGGATGCCACGGGCAGGGTCCAGACCAGGATGTCGGTCTTGGCGTAGAGGACGAAGCCGACCGTAAAGACCTTGTAAACAGTCAACAGGCCCACGAGCAGCCCCAAACCCAGCAACCCATACCACAATTGAACCTTGATACTTTTCATGTCAGATCCCCCCTTTTGTTCGTTCGTACTCGGCCGGGTTGAAATTGCGAATGTAATAGACGTTGGGCTCGGTGCCTATGCTCTCCTTGAGACGGAAAGGTTTGAACTTTCCCAGGAGAAAGCGCACCTTGCTGTCCGGCTGGTCCAGGTCACCGAATACCCTGGCATCTGCTGGGCAGGCCTCGACGCAGTGGGGCAGCAGTCCCTCCTTGATCTGGTGATCACAAAAGGTACATTTTTCAACAACCCCATTCGGTCTGATTCCCGGCAACGTCCGTTCCCGTTCCGGGTTGTAGTAGGGCGGCCTCTCGGCACCGCTCGCTTGCCGCGCCAGATCCCGGGGAGCGCTGGTGCCGCCGTCTATCACCGCGTTAGATTCGCGCCAGAACGTGTGGGGCTTTTGCCAGTTGAAATAGATGACTTCATAGGGGCAATTGAACATGCAGTAGCGGCATCCGATGCATTTCTTGGGGTCGTGCATGGTGATACCGTTCTCCAATTTGTGCATGGCGCGGGTGGGGCAACCCCTGACGCAGGGGGCGTTGTCGCAGTGGTTGCACAGGGTAGGGATGTAGTGGTAGCGGACGTGGGGAAAGGTGCCGGATGTCTCCGTAATTTTGTTGGACCAGTATATGCCGTCAGAGACGTTGTTTTCGCTGCGGCAAGCGATGCTGCAGGCGCCGCACCCGACGCAACGCTGCAAGTCGATGACCATGGCGTATGTGGGCATGGGAATTCCTCCTAAATTTTTTCGATTTTGACGCGGGTCCCGGCATGACGGACGGTGCTGCCGCTGAGCCGGTCATAAACCGCAGGGATCAAGTCGTTGTTGTTGCCGCCCCGGGGAACCTTGCCGAACACTTTGGCCGCCAGCCGACCATAGGCCCAATGGCCCTGGCCGTAGCATTTGGCCACCGTTCCCGGGCGGACGCCCTCCCACAGTTTGGCCGTGCACTCGATGCGACCCGTCGGCGACGTCAGCCGAACCTTGTCCCCGCTGGCGATGCCGAGCGATTTACCGTCCACCGGGTTGATCTGGACCACGTCTTCCCAGGCTTCGTTACCGGGATCCAGATCCTTGAACTCGTAGTACCAGGAGCAGTTGGCGGAGCGGCCCTCTCTGTTGAGCCGGGATTTGTAGTCGACGAACACCAGCGGGTATTCCTTGGGGTCACCGTCGGTAAGGGGCTCCTCGTAATGGGGAATGAAGGCCTGCTCGCCCCGGGCCTGGTAGAAGCAAGCCTCCAGGACTTGGTCCACCGTGACGCCGTGCTTTTCGGCATGCTTTTCCAGGGCCTCCTTGAGGGTTTCGCTGTAGAACTCGAACTTCTCAGTCTTGGTCTTCATCTTGCTCCAGCGCTTGCGGACGGGGTAGGGGTCGGAGTTGGACACCCCCACCTTGGCGAATTCATCCCAGCCGCTGAACTTGTCTCCGCCCTTGTGCTCGGCCGGATCCCAGCACTTGTGGGTGGCGTACTTCAGGGCGTAAAGCGCGAATTCCTTCTCGTTGGTGGGCTCCTTGCCGGTTTCGGGATCCTTGTACTCCTTGAAATGGCGCAAGAGATTGTCGAAGCCCCGCGCGGCCAGCTTTTCGGCGATCAGCCAGGGGACCTCGGTCTCGTCGGTCTTGTAGTCTCCCAGGCGTTTAATGATGGGCTGCATCAGGGTAACATGCCGGTAGCCGTTGCCGTGGGCCTTGGTATACCCATATTTCTCGAAATGATGGTGGGTGTTGGGCAGCAAGATGTCGGAAAACCAGGAGAACTCCGAGGCGTTGGTGGTAAGGTGCACCACGAAGGGAATCTTGGCCAGGGCCCGTTCCCAGCGCTCGGGTTGGCCACAGGAGAAGGTGAAGTTGTTCATATACGCGATGGCGACCTTGATGTCATTGGGGTCTTCGTTGAGGATGCCTTCGGCGGCGTTGTTGGTGACGACGCCCCCACCGGATTTGCCACTGTTGAGGGCTGGAAATTCAAGCCGGCCGCGGTGATCGATTTTTTCATGCTTTTTGCCATTCTGCGCGATCTCATCCAGAAAATCGTCGGGCTTGGGGAAGTCCTGGGAGTAGACCTTGTTGGAGGCCTGAGTGCCGCCGACGTTGTCCACAGCCCCCACTAAGCCGTTCAAGGCGTGGCAAATCATGCTGGCGTAGCCGCCGCGCACCTGCATGACTGGGCCGCCGCCCACCCAGGAGATGGCGTGAGGCGCGGCTTTTCCGTATTGCTGGCCCACATAGCGTATCTGGTCGGCGGGCAGGCCGGTTTTGGAGGCCGCCCATTCGGGCGTCTTGTCCTTCAGTTCAAGATTCCACCACTTGACCAGTCCGTAAGTGTGGATTTCGCTGAAATCCTCCTCCAGGACCGTTTGACCAGTCTGGAAGCGGTTGGCGCCGTCGTTGAAGTCGCCCACGAATTCCCGGTACCATAACCCCTCGGTGAGGATCACATGGGCGATGGCCGCCGCCAGGGCCCCGTCCTGCCCCGGCTCGATGGGCAGCCAGATGTCGGCTTTGGCGCCGGTGGCCGAAAGACGCGGCTCGACCACCGCGATCTGGGCCCGGTCGATCACCGTGCCCCAGGCCTTGGAGTAGTAGGAGACCTGGCGGTTGGCCGCCAGGGGGTCGGCACCCCAGATCAAGACGAAACGGGCGTTTTCCACATCGTACTGGCGATAGTCCCACAAACCTTCCGTGTAGTAAGGGCCGAATTTTTCGGCTTCGGCGCAGATGGCGCTGTGGGAGATGTTGTTGGGGGAGCCGATGATCTTGGTCATGCGGTCATAAAGGATGTCCCGCATGTAGGAGTAGCGGCCGCGCATGAGCATGTACTTGTGGGTCTCGCCGTTGTTGCGCAGCTCCATGATCTTGTCGGCGATGGTGTTGAGGGCTTCGTCCCAGGAGATGGGTACGAACAGGGGGTCCTCGTTGCGGCCCTTCTTGGGGTTGGTCCGCTTCATGGGGGTTTTGATCCGGTCCGGGTCATAGACCTGCTGCAGGGCCAGATGCGACCGAGGGCAGCCGGCTCCCACGCTGACCTTGGAGTGGGGGTTGCCGCGGATCTTCACGGCGCGTCCGTCGATCACGTAGACCTGCTTGGAGCACCAGGATGTACAGCCCTGGCAGGTCGCCGGCAACCATTCGCCTAATGCGGCACCTGTCGGGCCAGTGGCTTGGGCGAAAGCTTTAAGCGTCGGTATCAATCGGCCACTTACGGCCAATGCGCCCCCCGTAGCAGCCGATGCTTTGACAAAGCTGCGCCGCGTCAAACTGGTATTGGCCAGGAAGTCTGCCAGCATGCCTTTTCGGCTTTTGTTTGGCGTTTGCATTTCCCCTCCCATCGTTGGTCGATTATTCAAAAGCGTCGCCGATTTATTAAACCAGATCGCTCCTGGTGAACGCCGCTTCCTACCGTGAAGTCCTTCATTTATGTTTCACCCTCTTTCTGGATGCTGCGAATCCAGAAAAGCAGCTCATCCGGGTCGATTGGTTTGTTGATGCAGGCGTAAATGTGGTAGCAGATGGCATCCTCGAGTTCAGGATGAAACCGCCGCTCCGACAAACAGAAAAAGTAGATGCTCGGGTTCCGGAGGGTGAGATCACGGATGGTCCGGTTGTCCACCGCCACCGTGTCGATATCGATAATGACGGCAAGCACATCATTTTCAGCAATCCGCCTGTTAAGATCGTCAAGCGTTTTCAATGATTCGGATGGGCAGTGGTGTTCCCTGAGAAGTTGGCAGAGGTTGTGACGCTGGCATTCATCCGCGTCGAGCACCACGATTGTCGCCCCCATCCGATGCACCCTCTCGCGAAACGGGATATATGGATTAACATGATGAAATCATATAGTTTTTATTCTGGTATGATGCTGCCGACATAGAGTTGAGCAAAAGGGATGCCAGGTGTTACAAAGGGGAATGGAAGAAGAAACATGGATTTAAATAACTAACTGAAAATGTAACGATAATTTAATATTTACAGAAAAGAGCGGGAAACGCGCAGCAGGTCGAACCACGGAGCGACTTAAACCTCTAAAGGCCGAATCGTGTCCAGACTCACGAACATTCATTATCTCAAAAATAAATTTTCAATTAAATTACAAATAGATAAAGGTGTCCAAAATTTGGACATACGACCTATGTGCAGGTCAATTGTGGACATTGTATGGATATACAAGGAGGGTTGTCGCTGTCGGGACGATGGATTTGCGGTAGATCCATCAATGAAGGGTAGGCGGCGCGATACGATATTTTTTTAGCTTGTTGTAGAGGGAGCTCCGGCTGATCCCCAATTTTTGGGAAGCCTGCTTTTTGTTCCAACCACACTGGGTCAACACGTCGATGAGTTTCTCCTTTTCGGTCTGGGCGATGGTGTTGCTCAAGACGTCCGCTGGGGCCGTTCGCTCAGAGCGGGCACGTTCTTGATCCACGATATTGGGGGGTATATCCGATAGCGTGATTTGGGTCCCTTTGCAAAGGACCACGGCATGTTCGGTGCAATTTTCCAATTCGCGAACATTGCCGGGCCATGCGTAGCTGAACAAGCGCCGCATGACTTCGGAATCGAAGCCTTCGATGGCTTTGCCCTGTTCGGTGGCAAACTGAATCAGAAAATGTTTTGCGAGCAGCGGGATGTCGTTGCGGCGCTTGCGAAGTGGGGGCAGACCGATGGGAATGACATTGAGTCGATAAAAGAGATCCTCGCGAAAAGCACCTTGCTGAACCTCGTCCACGAGGACACGGTTGGTTGCGGCAAGCACTCTGACATCGATGCTCTGGGTCTTTTCGCCGCCCAAGCGTTCGAATTTCTTGCTCTGAAGAATCCTGAGGAGCTTGATCTGGGCGGTCGGGGAAATTTCCCCGATTTCATCCAGGAAAACGGTGCCGCCGTCGGCCTGCTCGAAACGGCCGGGTTTCTGGCGGACAGCCCCCGTAAATGCGCCCTTTTCATGGCCGAACAGTTCGCTTTCCAGCAGGGTGGCCGGATAGGCCGAGCAGTTGATGACAACGAATGGTCGGTTGTGCCGCAGGCTGCGTGCGTGAATGGCGCGCGCCACGAGTTCCTTGCCGGTGCCGCTTTCGCCCTGGATGAGGACCGTTGCATCCGAGGGGGCAATGTCATCGATCAGCTTGTAGAGAACCTGCATCTTGGGGTCGCGCCCGATCAGCCCTGCAAAGCCCGTCGGGTGATCGACATGTTTTTTTAAAGTGAGGATTTCCTCTTCCTGGAAGATGGCCCGGCGCAGTGCTCCGGCAACCTGCTCCAGTATCATCTGAATGACATCCAATTCCTTTGTGACGCATTTGCAGGTGCCCGGGCAGGCAATGACCATGGCGCCTTGCAGATCGTTTTCGTACGGAATGGGGAAAACCACGAGGCTTTGGGCTTTTTCAGACAAGCCCTTCTCCAGCGGAACCGGAATGTCCAGATCATCGTGAATAAACGACATCTTCTTGATCTGGATTAAATAGGAATGGGCTGCGCGGCTTCTTTCGCCGTCCATTTGAACAAGCGCGTTGCCGCTGAATCGAAAGAGCCGCTCGCCGCCGCTGCCGAAGGTAAAGATCTGCATGCTCCGGCATGTGACCACATCTTGCAGCTTATTGATCAAATAGCGGCAGACATCGCTCAGATTGGGCAACACGCCGATTTCTCGCGAAATCTCAAAAGATGCCCTTGTCTGCTGATGAGATCGGTCCAGTTCGGCATTTTTCTGTTGGAGCCGCTCGGCATAATCGGTCAGCTTGCCGGTGTGCTCATTGATGCGCACGAGCATCTGATTGAAGGCCTGTGAAAGCTTGGCCACTTCGATGTCGCCCACCACCGGCACGTTGACGTCGAGGTTGCCCTCGTCGATTTTATCGACCGCATCGGCCAGCATCTGCAGGGGGCGCGTGAGGCGGTGGATCAAGAAATGGCAAAGCAAAAGCGCCACCGATAGGATGAGAAGGGTCAGCAGGCTCATCCTGATGCGCAGGCTCATAATTTTTTGGCGATATGGCGCTTCGGAGACACCGACGCGGATAAATCCGGCCTTGCCGTCGAAAATGGGCCAGGCCACATCGAAAAAGCGTTCTTTTTCCTCATTGACGAGCCATCGCAGTTGCCCGGAGTCGCCGCCTTGAAGCTGATTGGCACCAATCAGACCCCGGGGGACGCCCTTAGGAAAAGTGTGGGTCAATACGCGGTCGTCCCTGGTTACAACGATATAGGTGACAAAGGGGGTGCTGATCATCTGGTCGTCGATCAGCTTCTGTAAGGCGACGCGATCGTTGATGAGGATCTTTTCGGCGGCATCCAGGGCCAGGTTGCGCGCAATGTTTTCGGTCTCCGAAAGCGCATCGTGCATGATGCGTTCGCCGTAGTAGTGCGCCACGAGTTGGGATGTCAGCGCTCCGATGCCGATGGCCACCAAGGCGACCGTCAGCAGGAGCTTCTTACTGAGACTTTGCGGCAGCATGGGGGAAATTGCCCTCCGCTTGCAAAACCTGATGCATGGTTTTCACCGACGCGTACCATGATTCGTCCGGCACCACGAACCGATCGATCATGAGTCGCTCCAATATCTGCCGACCGTCTTCATCTTGATGCATCGATATCACGATGGTCTGAATCTGCTTTTTCTTTTCCAGGGCCAGGCTGGAAGCGGCTACGAGTGGGGGGCTGCCGAAGGGGTCCGATTTTTTGATGATGCGTGTGGCCTCGGTCAGGCTGGGATTGACAACCTGGTAGTAGTCCCATTTATGGCCGTCAACGGCGGCGGCATCCACCAGCCCTTTCGAAACGGCTTTGATCGAGTTGTCATGGCTGTATGTATAAATGGTTTGCCGGAAAAACGACGAAGGGCTTTCCCCAATTTCAGCCAACCAGAAACGGGGCACCAGAGAACCCGTGTTGGACTCCGGGTCGGTGAACGCGAACTCCTTGCCGCGCAGATCCTCAATGGAGGTATAAGCACTGTCTTTTTTCACGATCAGATAGGATTGATAGGTGGGTTTGCCCCGAACCTGGGGAGTGGCGATGGCATCAAACCCGAATATTTCTTTGGAAGTGGCGTAGGGGCCGGTACAAATGAAGGCCAGATCAAGTTGCTTTTTAAGAAAAAGTTCGTTGATTTCACCATAGGTTTTGCGCTGCACCAGCTCGATCGGCTGGTCCATCTTGGCGGTGAGATAGTCAAGCAACGCCTGGTAATATTCAAATGTTTCCCGGGGTGAGATCATGGCGGCGACCGCGACTTTCAAAGGCGCCTTTTCGGGTGTGGATTCGCTTGGACGGGCGACCTCGACATGGTCCTTGAAATCAACGTATTGATATTTGGACGCGCTATCGCAGCCGACCAGTGGGACCATAAAGATCAGACAAACAATCAGCGTAATCCAGAAATTATGAGATTTGCTTGGGGACGCTTGCATTTTGTCACAACCCACCAGAATGAAGGGTTCTTGAAGTGATGTTTAAGGACGCACAAGGATTCTTTGCATTAATGTGCCACATTGTGGTACATTATGCAAGAATGGAATCGAAGTTCTATGGTTTGACCAGCCGTCGAAAGATCTTTCCCTTGAATGCCCCTCAGTTCAAAACGTATCGCACCGAAATGAAAAAAACCCAGCAGCAGATGGCACAGCTGTTGGGTGTATCCCTGAAAGCCGTGCAGGGCTACGAGCAGGGCTGGCGCAATATCCCGCCGTCAATTGAACGGCAAGTGCTCTTTCTGATCTATCAACGGCGGGCTCCCGCCGGGGATCAAAAACCATGCTGGGCTGAGAAGAATTGTCCCCGTCCTAAGAGAGCTCTTTGCCCGGCCTACGAGCTTAATCTGGGGAGGCTGTGCTGGTTTGTCAATGGAACCTTGTGCGACGGCAAACCACAACAATCCTGGGAGAAGAAACTAGAAAAATGCAGGCAATGTGAAATATTTAAAATCCTTCTTTAATAGCCTTAAGAATCAAAGTGCCACATGTCTTCTGCGTTGGTTATCCGGACTTATGATCAACCCGTAAAATTGCAGGTACCTTGATAATTTTCACCCCGGTGATTGGCCTATAAGAATGGTTGTCACGTGAAATGCTCGTGCAAAAAAAGGGAGAGAAAAATCTGTTGGGAACCCGTGGTTGGATTTTCGTTCTTATGCGACGGGTGGGTTTATGAGAATAGTGGGATTGACAACTTGGCGCAACATCAAAAAAGGGCCTGAGGAAAAAGTGTTCCTCCAGGCCCTTTTATTTTGTGCGTTGAAATTCGGCGAGACTTATGCCGATTGCCCCTTGACCAGTTTGTCGTGCATCTGTTTGGAGTAAACTTTTTTCTTGTCCGAAGCCGCCTTGATGGTGCTGAATATCTTGGCGGATTTGTCGGCGGCGGCATCGAAATCGAATATTTCGATGGTTTTGTCCTTGGCGTCCGCCATGATGGCCCGGCCCACCGGAGAACGTGTAATGACCGTCGTCCAGCCCTCTTCCGCTCCCAGACCACCGAAGGAGATGTCGGCATATTCCGCGGAATAATCCGGGCAGTAATGGCAGGCATAGCGCTTCATGAATTCAAGCTTTTCCAGGGGGATCATTTTCTTTTCGCCCGTGTTGAGGCGCAGGGACAGGTGGCTGCGGAGATTGACCTTAACCACGTCCTCCCATTTGAACCCGCCGATTTTTTCCAATTCCTCTTTTTCCTTGGCGTCAAAGAGAAAATTGCCCGAACAGAACAGCCCCAGGCAATAGCGAATGGAGTCGGACGGCACGATGCCCAGGGCTTCCATTTTACGCAACGCTTTGATCTGGCAGGGGGTCCCCACCAGGGCCACGCGGCGCAGGCCTTTTTGCACCATGGGGCGGAACTCCTGCACCGAGGGGGCATAGGTGGAGTAGTCGTGACCGAAATGCTTCATGCCGTGGGAACTGTCCAGATAAAAGCCGGCCGCGTCGATAATCTCCTGGCGCGATGTGGCCAGCCAGGGATCGCGCTCAAAGGGGCCGCTTTGGCGGGTGACGATGGCGCCGTCGATGTGCCCCCGATCGAACAGGTGCACCAGCAGGGCCGTGACGACGCCGCCATCGGTGGCTTTCTTGCGGATGTCGGGACTGATGGCGCGGGCCACGGTGGTGTCCAGAACGTGTCCCATGGGAGGCTCCCAGCCGGCGACCTTGCGGGTCTCCTCCTGGAGTTCGTCAATTTCAGGGCAGATGCTGTAGCACAGACCGCACTCGATGCATTTTTCCCGGTCGGCAAAGCGCGGCACGCCCTCTTCGCTCAGCTCCAGGGCACCATAGTTGATCGAGGTGCAGAAGGTCACGCAACCACCGCAGTGGTGACAAAGTCCGGGTTTCTGGACTTCTTCAATCAGGTTTTGAAAGGTCTTCATGTTGCCTCCTACACTTCAGGCCTGGGGTAAAGTCCACCTGCTTCGACGATGCCCGGGACTTTTTCTTCCCACTCGATGGCCATGATGTGAAAACCACGGACGCCCTCGACTTCTTTCAGCCGCTGAATGGATTCGATGCACATTTTAATGCCTTCCTCGGCTTGTTTTTCCTTGGGCGTGTCCGCCAGGCGTTTGACGACCTCGTCCGGGACGTCCATGCCCGGAACGCGGTTTTTCATGTAGCGCGCCATGCCGGCAGATTTCATCGGCGTCAAACCGGCCATGATGGCGGTCTTTTCATGCAGGCCCCGCTCCCTCACCCCCTTCATCCACTCCTCGAATTTGTCGAGGTTGTAAATGCACTGGGTCTGAATAAATTGCGCACCGGCTTCGATTTTCTTGGCCAGGCGAGCCACCCGGATTTCAAAGGGGTCGGCAAAGGGATTGGCGGCCGCCCCGGCGAACATCTGGGGCGGCCGCTTGATGTCGTCGCCTCCCAGAAATTTGCCTTCATCGCACATGAGGCGCACGGTCTGCAGCAACTGCATGGAGTCCAGGTCATGGACGTTCTGCCCCTTGCTGCAGTCGCCAAAACTCTGGTGGTCGCCTGACAGACATAGGATATTGTTGATGTCCCAGTGGGCCGCGCCCAGGATATCGCTCTGCAGGGCGATGCGATTGCGGTCCCGCGTCACCATCTGGAGCACCGGTTCCAGCCCCAGAGTCTTGAGGCGGATGCAGACCGCCAGAGAACAGGTGCGGCAGACCGATGTCTGGTTGTCGGTGATATTGATGGCGTCCACGTGGTTTTTGATTAATTCGGCTTTTTCGACGATCTCCGTCGGATCGCTGCCGCGGGGAGGACCGCACTCGGAAGTGACGGCGAAGTGACCCGCAGCCAAGACTCTTTCCAGTTTACTCGGGGTTTTAGCTGTCATGCTGCACATCCTCCCTGACCAGTTTACGTGGGCCTCCGGCGCGATCAGAAGACCAGTCCTTGATGGGGGCAAGCTTTTCGTAGTCATCCATTCGTCCCAGCAGCTTCAAACGGTCCACAATGAGCTGCCAGGCGCAGTCGACATCTTTGCTGATTTCGCATTTGCCCTTCGTTGAGCCACCGCAGGGCCCGTTCATGACGCGTTTGGCACAGCGGGCAATCGGGCAGATGCCGCCGGTCTGGGCTAAAATACACTGGCCGCAGGCCTGGCAGCGCTCCGTATACACCCCCAATTCCTCGACCGCCCCCAGGAAGGTCGTGTTCAGGCCCGGGTAGACCGGTTTGGCGTATTTCTCGGCCATGAATTGCACCCCGATGCCGCACGCCGTGCTCAAGACGGCGTCCGCCCACCCTACGCGCTCTTCCGTCTTTTCGAAAAAATCGTGTTCGCACTGGCGTTCGATGCCGGAATCCTGGATCTCCATAGTGACGCCTTCCTGCGTGGCCTTCATGCGCAGCATGGAGGCCAGAATTTCGGCTTCTTTGTTGCCCCCCTGCTGACAAACCGCGACACAGGTGTTGCAGCCGAACACCAGGACCTTTTTATGGCCTTTGATGGTCTCCCAAAGCTCTTCAAGAGGTTTCTGTTCGCCCACGATCATGGCTGTTATCTCCTTTCCTGCGCCTGAATAGCAAGCCGTATGGGAGAAGGACCGAGTTGCCGGATCCTTTCCGTGAATTCGTTGCAGATTTCCGCCCATCTGGGTCCCATAGCGGCCGACAGATTATACATGGCGAGTCGTTCGGGATCGATGCCGACTTTGGGGAGAAGGGTTTTCAGGTAATTGACGCGCTTGGCTGCATTTAGATTTCCTTCCAGGAAATGGCATTGGCCCTCCAGTCAGCCAGCGACGAACAGGCCGTCCACCCCTCTTTCAAATGCGCGCAGCACATAGCTGTGATCCAGTTTGCCCGTACAGGGCATGCGGATGATTTTGACATTGTGGGCATAAGACAATCGCATCACGCCGGCCAGATCGGCCGCGGCGAAGGCACAGTAATGGCAGGCAAACGCGAGAATGCTCGGGTCCCAATCAGCCGGGATTTCCCTTAAGGGCTCAATGGAGGGGGCTTCCTCCGTGACGGCCGCTTGCGCTTGTACGGTCATGGTGATCGTTCTCCCTGTGGGTGCGATTAATGGTTGTTCATTCACGCCTTTTCGAAGACATCATCCGTGGCGGCATCAATCATGGCATGAATCTGTTGATCTGTGAAATTGTTCACCTGGAACGCCTTGGCCGGACAGATGCCGGCGCAGATGCCGCAGCCCGTGCAGATGACTTCGTTGTGGCTCACTTTCCCGTCCTCGTCGATAAAGGGCGAACCGAAGGGGCATACTCTGAAGCAGGCCAGGCACGACATACAGATATCCCGGTTGTGTTTGGAAATGATGCCCGAAACGCTCAGCCGGTCGTGGGAGAGAAGCACACCCGCGCGCCCGGCCGCGGCCAGGGCCTGGCTGATGGTTTCGTCCAGATTTTTGGGGGCATGCGCCAGGCCGGCCACGTAGAGCCCCTCACTGGGAAAGTCGACCGGTCGCAGTTTGACGTGGGCTTCCAGGAAGAAACCGTCCGGGTTGCGGGTGAGCTTGTACTGTTTGCCCACTTTTTCCGTCAGCGGGTGGGGGCGCAGCCCGGTCGACAGGACGACCACATCCGGAGATAGGCGGATATCCTGATTCAGCACGTAGTCGAAAGCGGTGACCTGGAGGCGTTCACCGCTGGTATCCACCTGGGGTTTGTTCTCCGGCTCGAACCGCACGAAGAGCACCCCTATCTCCCGGGCCTTCTGGTAGTAGTCCTCGCGCAGGCCATAGGTGCGGATATCACGGTAGAGAATCGTGACCTGGGCCGACGGCGATTTCTCCTTGATGGCGATGGCGTTCTTAATCGCATCCTGGCAGCAGACCCGTGAGCAGTAGTTCAGCGGCTCCTCGCGGGACCCCACGCACTGGATCATGAGATAGTGTTTCCGGCCCGGGTCGAGCCCTTCGGCGATTTGTTTTTCAAGGTCGCGCTGGGTGATGACGCGGTCGCTATCCTTGTAGCCATACTCTTCGGGTTCATACTCGGCGCCGCCCGATGCAACAACAATCGCACCATGGTCGAATTTTGCGCCGTCCACCAGGGTGGTTTTGAAGCCGCCCACAAACCCTCCGGTGGTCGCCACTTCCGTGCCCAGGTGGACATTGATCTTGGGGTGATTTTCCACGGCGGCGATTTTCTCTTTGACAAAGGCCTGGACGTCACTGCCGTCCAGGGTGCGGTAGACATTCCTCGCCAGGCCACCCAAATGGTCGTCCTTTTCCACCAGATGGATATCAAATCCCTGGTCGGCCAGGGCAATCGCCGACGTCATACCGGCCACACCGCCGCCGATGATCATGGCCGCCGGGGTGACGGGTACCGAATCGGTTTGCACCGGCTGCAAATGGCGGGCCTTGGCCACGTTCATTTTGACGATTTGAGTGGCTTTTTTAGTGGCAATCTCCTTTTGCCCCATATGGCACCAGCTGCACTGCTCGCGAATATCGGCCAACTCGAACAGGTATTTGTTCAGACCGACCTCCCGAATGGTGTCCTGAAACAGGGGGGCATGGGTGCGGGGCGTACACGAAGCGACAATGACACGGTTGAGCTTGTGTTCGTTGATCAACGCTTTGATTTTTTCCTGGCCGTCGGGGGCACAGGCGTACATCAGGTCGTCGGAATAGGTGACATTCGGCACGGAGCGCATTTCTTCCGCCAGTCCCTTGACATCGACCGTCTGGGAGATGTTGATCCCGCAGTGGCAGACAAACACACCGATGCGCGGCTCCTCGCCGGCCACCTCTTTTTCTTCGGGCAGTTCCTGAACGGTGATTTCCGTACCCCGGGCTTCTCCCAGCAGGGCCATGCTGCGACCGGCCACGGCGCTGCCCTGGGCCACGGTTTCCGGGATGTCCTTGGGCCCCTGGTAGGTGCCGGTGACGTAAACCCCGGGCCGCGTGGTTTCCACCGGCCCGAAGGCCGTTGTCTTGGCAAACCCGTGAACGTTGGGTTCGATACCGAAGGTGCGGGCGAATTCGGCGGCATCGGCATGGGGTTGAAACCCGATCGAGAGCACCACCATGTCGAAGAGTTCTTCGATCAGGGTGCCGTCCTGGGCGGCATAGCGCAGAATCAGGCTGCCGGTGTCCGGGTCTTCCTTGACGTCGGAGATCATGGTACGGCGGTAGACCACACCGTACTGGTCTTTGGCGCGATCGACGTATTTGTCGAAGTCTTTACCGAAGGCCCGCATTTCCATGTAAAAAACCGTGGGTTGAATGCGACCGTCGTGTTCTTTGGCGATGACCGCCTGTTTGGTGGCGTACATGCAGCATACCGACGAGCACCAGGGGTTGGCGTTGTGCGGGTCACGCGAGCCGACACACTGGATCCAGGCCACTTTCCGGGGGTGCCTTTCGTCGGAGGGGCGTTTGATCTCGCCCGCGAAAGGACCGGAGGCGGACAGAATGCGCTCGAACTGCAGGGAGGTGACCACATTGGGCCAGCGACCGAAGCCCAGTTCCGGTCGTATCTGAGGATTGTAGCGATCCGCGCCGGGGCTCAGGATAATTGCCCCCACCTGGAGCTGGTAATCTTTGCCCGTATCGTCGAAATTGATGGCGCCGGGGTCGCAAAATTTCTCGCAGGCCTTGCAGCGGCCGCGTTGCAGATAGAGGCAGGTGACGGGGTCGATAACCCGCGTGTTGGGAACCGCCTGGGGCAGCAGGGAATAGATGGCTTTGCGTTTGCTCAGGCCCTGCTCGAATTCGCTGACGACCAGCTTCGGGCATTTTTTCTCGCACGCACCGCAGCCGGTACATTTTTCGGCGTCCACATAGCGGGGTTGCTCGTGCACCGTGACGGTGAAATCGCCCGGATCGCCTTCGACGCCGGTGACCTCGGATAGGGTATGGAGCACGATGTTGGGGTGGCGTCCGACCTCCACCATTTTGGGGGAGATCATGCACATGGAGCAGTCGCCGGTGGGAAATGTTTTGTCCAGCATGGACATGGTCCCGCCAATGGAAGGATCCTTCTGGATCATGTGGACCTTGAAGCCGCTGTCCGCCAGATCAAGGGCCGCCTGCATTCCACCGATGCCGCCTCCGGCAATCAAAACCGATCCGCGTTTGGTGTTATTTCCCTTTTTCTTCATGTTCCTCCAACTCCTTCAAGAGTATTGTGCCGTCGATGAAGTGCCGGTCGGTCTGCAGCTCCTCCGGCGGAATGTCCATGGCGGCGCCGATGATCTCGGTAATGAAAAACACGGGCAGGCGCTCTTCGATGTCGTTTTTGCGACAGATCGCATCCTGGTGGACATCGAGGTTCATCTGGCACATGGGACATGTCGTCACGAAACAATTGGCGCCGCGGGATGACGGCATCTTTCATGATGCGGGCCATCAGGTTGTGCGACGTTTCCGGATCGTTCACGGCCGCCGAGGCACCGCAACAAGCGGTTTTGTAGTTCCAATCGACCGCTTTGATTTTCAACGCTTTCAGGATTCGCTCCATCCCCTGTGGATTTTCCACGTCATCCGGGACGGCAACGGCATAGGGGAAGCGGGTCATCATGCACCCGTAATAACAGACCGGCCGCAGGCCCGTCATTTTATGAACCACGCGATCTTTGAGCGTGCCGGCCTCGACGCGGTCTTCCAGGGCTTCCAGAATGGAGGAGATCTTGAGCGATCCGTTAACTTTGGCGCCGAGCTCGCCATTGATCTCTTCTTTCAGGGCCGCGTCGTCTTCCATGCGTTTTTGGGCCACCAGGGTTCGTGAATAACAGGCCGAACACGGAATGACCATTTCGGAAAAGCCGGCGCGCTCCGCAATGCCGATGTTGCGGGCCGGCATGGCGGCAGCCATGAAATCGTCCACTTTGCCCGCTGAAGTGGCGCCGCAGCAGTTCCAGTCATCGATTTCGATGAGTTCCGCCCCCAACTCGGAAAAGATGCGTCGACTCTGGACGTCATAGAGAGCCGAAGACTGCTGCAGGGAACATCCAGGATAGTAGGCTAATTGCATGGTGATCCTCTTCTCCTCTATTCTTCGATGCGTTAATTGGTGGCGCGTTGTTTGGACTTCCGTTGCAATGCTTTGATTTCTTTGCGGCCCTTGGACATCAAGAACCCGAAATGCATGCGCCGGTGTCGCATCATTCCCATGCCCAGGCGGGCCTGGGTGTTCAATTCGCTGAAAACGGCCCCAAACTTTCCGGCCGCAAGATTTCGCAGGGCGAACTTCATTTCGTAAGCCCCCATGAATTCCATTTCGTTCACGCGTCCCCAGCGCAGGCCGGACTTGACAAAGGCGTCGTGAAAATCGGCAATTTGCGGCTGCAGCGGTTCCAAGTGCTCTTCCTTGGCCATTTTTTTCAGTGTCTCAGTAATGCGTGCGGTCTGGATGTCATTCGGGCAGCGGGTGCCGCAGGTGTAACAGGAGACACATTTCCAAACCAGTTGGTTGCTCAACGCCCGCTGCCTGTCCCCCAGGACCACCATCCGGATGAGCAGGTTGGGGGTAAAAAAGTCGGTTTCATCCCCCACACTGCACCCGGCGGCACAGCGGCGGCACTGATAGCAAGCACTGAGATTTTGACCGGAGCGGTCCATCACCTGTTTGAGAAAGGGTTGGGCTTGGTCGGGATTGATGTCGATAGCGGGTGCGGCCATGAATTGTTCCTCCCCCGTTGCGGGATGCGAGGACGTACGAACAGATCACGCCCTCATTTGAAAACGCACACTGAACGATGGGTCCATAGCGCTTGGGAGGCGATGTTCAGTGGTGCCAATGAACGCAGACTGCCAGCAGTGGACTGCTGGTTTTCAACGGCAGAAAACACCTGGCAGGCACAAAAAGCAACCATTATGCCAGCCTGTTCAGTCTATCTGGTATTTATTGAATCATATTAAAATAACAAATAGTTATATACTATTTCCAGTGGTGAATTAATGCCGGTGCGGTTCTGGGGAGAGGGGAGGGCTGTCCCAATTTGGAACAGTCCGAAGTGAATTGATATAAATCGCAATAGGTTATTAGGGATATGCCATTTTGGAACGGTCTATTTTGGCAGATACCCTTGATCCGTCGTAAAAAAATACAGGGGTATCGGAAGCCGGGCGAGAGGCCGGCAGATGCCGGATCACCTAAAATTCATTTCGCCATCCCGCTGTCGCCCGTCGGCGCATTCGAAGGAAGTCAGGATCGTGTCCGATACAAAAATGAGGGGTTTGGGTACCGATACGGCCGCACAAGGGGTTGTGGTGCGGCGCACTTTCGTACGCCGCCGCCGGAAACCCGGAGCGAACAACGATCGGGGGAAAGGACCTTTGCGGGACGAAACATCCGTTAATTGCGGTTTTTCTCCTGCTCCTCGGGAGACAACGTCCAGAAAGGGGTTCCATCGCTGGATATACGGACCTTGAACTCGAAGAAGTCCCCCTTTTTCACTTTGGCGGCCATAAAAACGAACTCACCGTTGATTTCGGCCCAAACGCCCTTTACATTCACCCGGTCACCCCGGCGCAGACCAATGTCCTGGGGCCCGGCAAACCATTCCGGGCAGACGTGAACCAGATTGACAGCATCCTCGGCTTCTTCCACCAGAATGGCTGTGGCCGGTGCCATCCCCGGCATGGGGACCACGGTGAATATCTTTTTGACATAGCCCTTGAAAGAGTCCATCTCGCGGGCGTCGTAGAGCTGGTTGTAGGGCGCGTCCTTATCCCAGCCCCCCATGTCTTTAGGGTCTTCGGCGTGTGCGGCAGCCGCAGCGCTCAGCAGCAGCAGCAGGGTCAGACCGATCCCAGGTCGGGTCAGATGAAAGGATCTTTTCATGGTTCCTCCCAGTTTGTCGATTGATGCAAGGTTGTTTATCAGCCGCCTGCAGGGCTGCGCTCGTCTTAAATAATAGGACGTATGGACCGGTTGACAAGTCGACCGTTATCCGGGTTTTAGTTTGTTGTCGGCGGGGCGGCGGGTTCCGTATGCAGGCCGGTTTCCTGCATTTCCCAATAGAAAACATATTCTTCCAGCTGGTTTTGGGGGGTGTCGATATCCCAATAGGCGAATTGCCCCAGATCCTGACTCAGAAAATCATTCCAGAAAAGATCCACCAGGGTTTCCTCGGTAATCGTCGCATAAATGAACGTTGAGCGCAGCTCAAAGCGCTTCATATGGGGGATCAGGTCGCATTCCGGCACCCATGTCGTTTCTCCGGTTTTCTTGTCGTCGATTTTCTGGAAAGTCAGAGGGACCCCGGAATTGAATACGAATTCGAGCAGCTTGTCGCGGTGGTCGCAGAACCACCACCAGTCCGATTCGCTGTCATGGATAATATGGCGCGCCATGCCATTGGTTCGCAGGTGATGGCGCAGATCCCCGGGTGTTTTCAGCTTGAGTTGGATGACGTCGGTGTAGTCCATCGGGTGTTAATCAACTGATTGAGAACGGGTTGACGAAGTGGCATCTTTATCATTCTTGACGGTGGGCTTCAACTGATACTTTGTGAAACGGCTGCGTCGCTGATCAAAAAATGGTTGGCCGCTAGTCGGGATGTATCAAAGAACTTTGATGACGGCCAGGGTGATGTCGTCGTCCTGATCGGGCCCGGTAAATTCGGCCACGGCCTTAAAAACAGCATCCCGTATGCCGTGCGCATCGGATTGATGATGCTGGCGGATGACAGCGCGGAGGCGGTTTTTGCCAAACATTTCGCGTCGGGAATTGTGGGCTTCCCAGATCCCGTCCGTCCCGATGACGATCACCTGTCCGGGTTGCCCCAGCGGCATCGAGCGGGCGGTGAATTCATATTCTTCCTCAATCCCCAGGGCCATCCCGTCACCGGTCAGTTCGGAAAACTGATCGCCATGCAGGGTCGAAAAGGATCGCCGGGTCGTGGCCGGCACGCACCCAGCGCAGCTGCCGGCGGGCCATATCGAATTCCAGGTAAAACAGGGTCAGAAAATCCCCGGTATCCGTGGTGTCCGGGTACAGCAACCGGTTGACCAGGGTGATTCGCCGGGCGGTGTCTTCTTCGAGGATGGAAATACTGCGAATCATGGCGCGTGCCGTGGTCATCAGAAGCGCCGAGGCCACGCCGTGGCCCGAGATGTCGCCCACGGCCACCGCAAAACAGTTCTTTCCGGGCGAACCGGTTTTGAACACGTCGTAGTAATCTCCGCCGGTTTCATCGCAGTAGTGGCTGTCACCGGCCATATCCAACCCGGGCAATGCGGGGGTTTGGTCGGGCAGCAGGTTGCGCTGAATCTGGCGCGCCAGTTCCATGGATTGGCTGAGATTCCAGTGGGCCTCGAGCCGCGGGACAATATCGTTGAAGGCCGTGATCAGGGTGTCCCGTTCATCCCCGCTGCGGTAGTCGATACGCACGCTGAAATCCCCGGTCGATAACCGTTCCCAGGCCTGGACCATGGCGTATAGCGGCCGCAGAATCGTCCGGGTGCCGACCCAGCCCACCAGAAGGACCAATGCCAGGAGCAGGGTCGCGGTAATGCCGGTCACGCGGTAAATATGGTGAGTTTGATCCAGTACATTTTCACCGACTTGCTGTGACAGCGATGAAATCACCGTTTGGGGGACAATCAAAACGATTCGCAATGCGTCATCCACCGGCGGTTTGAATCTTGCGAAGGCCCAGATCGAGGGAATGCCGTCGTAAGGCAACTCCAGGTGGCCGCTGTCGGTCGCATGGATGGCATCGACAAGCTTCTGGAGGTTGTCGGTATCGTCCGAATCCAGGAAATGCTCGGCGGTGTGCGCCGCGGAAATGGCCTGTGCCTTTGTGGGATCACCCCAGGCAATGATCTGAAGGCGCCCGCCGCTGTTTGACGGATTGGTTTCCGGTACGACCAGAAATGCCCGGGTGTCCTGCGACCACTGCGCCCGCAACTGGTCCATCTTCATAAATTCGCCGGGAAGCATGTCGATGGCGCCGACGCCCACGAACCGATCCTGTTTGTCGCGAATCGGCAGGCCGACGGTAAATACCACGTTCTGGGTCGCGCTGTCGGTATGGGTAAGCCAGGTCAATTCGCCACGTTGCCGGGTATCGGTATACCAGGGCCGCTGTCGCGGATCGAATCCCGCCGCTATGTGGCCGTGTCCCGGGAAAGAGACGTGCAGGCCGTTTTCGAACCCCACATACACCCGGTGGGCGATCGCGCTGTTCATGCGGTAGATGTCTTGAAAAATCGGGGTCAGCACTTGAAGCTGCTGAATTTGATATCTCATGGCATCCCTTCGGTGCGCGGGTACGACCACCACCGGGTGATGGGTGCTGATGGCCGATGGCATCAGGACGCCGCCGGCCGTGACGCGGGCGTAACGCCATGACATCTGCAAATCCGGAGGGGCGGTCGCGGGTTGCTTAAAATCTTCCGGCGAATAAACCGGGCCTTCCGGCGGGGCGTCCGGGGTGGCGAGCGCATGGGCGACCGTACGGGTCAGATACTGGAGGGAGAGTTGCAGGCTGGCAACGTCATGGCTGATGGCATTGGCGGTCACCCGGGCGCTTTTCATCAGGTCCTGGCTGATCATGTCCGTCAGGAGGGTTCGGGCTCCCTGGGAGAGATCCGCGCCTAACCGGGTGATACTTTGACGGCTGCTGACCGTGATAATCAACAGTGGAACCAGGCTGAAAGCCAGCAGGACTATGAAAAATTTAATCCGTATGCTCATGGTGGTGAATATTCCGGTTGGCGTTGGCGACGGTCTTTGGTGCTGATCCGGTGGCACCCACGGTTATCGAAAGGGTATAAACGATCTTCATTAGAGAAAAGATTTCGGAACCGATGTTACTCTACCCGAAACAAGGGGGGGGATGCAACTTCTGAAGTATGGCGGCAAGCGCCTTTGAGCAATCGCGTCGGTTGGATGTCCGGGTGTCACGATCAATGGCCCTTGCCGGGTTCTAATCCAAGATCGCTTCCGCGGGCAGCATGTCAAAGCGATGACGTATGGCAGTATTCTGACAAAAGATCAGGTGAAAGATATCGTCAGTGGTTTCATTAACATATTGAAAATAAAGAATAATTAAAAAATCCGGGGACGCACCCGGTATGGCTTGAATTTTGCTATTCAATTCCGCAGGCTATTTTGCGTGTTTTTGCGGTGAACGGCTGGCTTCGCTTTAGGAAGACGATCGGTGTTCCCGGTCCGGCGGTGTGTTTAGAGGTGAATTCATGTCCCCTGGCAATATGACGGAAAGAAAAAAATGCAAGTCCTCCGGTGGCGAAGGGCAACCCATCGGGCTGGACATCGGCACGGCCAATATCGTTGTCTTCACGGGCGGTGGCCAGGATGCCGGCACGCAAATGGAAGCCAACGCGTTTTTCACCGTGCCGTCCATGCCGAATACGCGCAAGATTCTGGAGGGCAAGGCCGTCCGGTTTTTGGAGAAAGACGATCGCCTGCACATTCTCGGGAATGCCGCCGAGGAATTTTCCAATATCTTAGGCGGGGCGACCCGGCGGCCGATGGAAAACGGGTTGGTCAATCTGAGGGAAGACGACGGCATTCATGTCATTCAGGCCATCCTGGATCCAATGGTACCGGAACCGGATCAAAAGGACCATCACCTCTGGTTCAGCGTGCCCGGCGATCCTCTTGATCGTCAGGGGGCGGCGATTTTCAATGAATCCATATTTAAAACCTATCTAAAAGGCCGTGGTTATGTGCCGCGGCCCATCAATGAAGCCATGGCCGTGGTTGTTGCCGAACTGACCGATCAACATGCCACCGGCATCGGTATCAGCATGGGGGGGGGGATGTGCAACATCTGCTTCTCCTACCTTTCCATTCCGGCCGTCACCTACAGCATCCAGAAAGGGGGGGATTTTATCGATCAGACCGTGGCGCGTTCGGTGGGGGAATCCGCCACCAAGATAAAAAGCATCAAAGAACAGGAACTGGATCTCGGTGTCGCGCCCCGGAATAATATCGAACATGGTCTGCATGCCGCCTATGATGATTTGTTCACAACGCTTGCCGCCAGCCTGGCGAAAGTTTTAAGCGGCTCGGATAATGTGCCCCGTCTGAAGCAGGCCATACCGATTGTTCTGAGTGGTGGTACGGTGCTGCCGCCCGGAAGTCTTAAGCGGTTTGAAGCGAGTCTTAATGAGATCAATATGCCTATCCGTATCTCCAAAGTCGTGCAGGCCCGTGATCCGCTTTTTGCCACTGCCAAAGGCGCATACATGATGGCCGCCGCCCATGAAAGCTGATCGTAAAAAAGGTGTCGCAATCTACGCCGCCAAAACCGTCCGCGGGCAGATTATCGCCAGATCGCTTGCGGTGTGTGGTATTCCGGCGACGCTCGATTCAGACCCGATCGCAGCCATTACGAAATTAGAAAAGGGTGAGGCGACCTTGCTGGTGGTGGACGTCAACAACCACTTGCAGGCCGAAGTCGATCTTCTGCGGGCCATCGCCACACACCTGGCCGATTGCCTTCTGGTGACCCACACGGATCCCCGTGACCTTGCGGCATTGGAGGAAATGGGAATCGATGGGGAGAACTGCATCAGCGGTCCCCTGGACCCGGAACAGATTTTCGTCGCTGTAGATGCTTTTTTTGCCATTGCCGATCATTCCAAGCCGATCGATCGACAGGCCTGCGGAAAAAGATGGCGGCTGAGCGAGCGCGGCCGGCGCGCCAGGTGCCAGGCCCGCAAAGTCTTCAAGCGCGCCATGTCGGCGCCGGAGCGGGGGCTATGGCGATGGTGGCGCAAGGTGGCCCAATGGTCGTCGATGATGCGGCCCATGCGAAGCATGCTCGGGGCCGCCGCGATTTTGACGGCCGGGGCCGCGGCCGGCTACCTGTTCTGGTGCCTTTCGACCTTGCCCGACATCGACCGTCTGAATCACTTTTCGCCTTTCAAGGCCTCCAAATTATACTCCTACGACAACCAGCTGCTGGCGGAGCTTTACGAGCAGAGGCGCACGCCGGTGCCCCTGGGTGACGTACCGCCGCATGTTCGCCAGGCCTTCATTGCCATCGAGGATGCGCGTTATTTCCAACACAGCGGTATCGATCCCATTCGCATCGTGGGGGCGTTGTGGGCGGATATCAAAGCCGGCGGGTATCACCAGGGCGGCAGCACCATTACCCAGCAGCTTTCCAAGCTGATTTTTCTCAAACCCGAGAAAACGATCACCCGCAAGATCAGGGAGATGGCCATTGCCCTAATGCTGGAGCGAAAATATTCCAAAGACCGGATCCTGGAACTCTATCTTAATCAAGCCTACTTCGGCTCTCAGGCATATGGGATCCAGGCGGCGGCGGAAGCCTATTTCGGGAAAGATGTCTCCCAGCTGAACGTGGCCGAGGGGGCCCTCCTGGCGGCCCTGCCCAAGGCGCCGAGTGCCTATTCTCCATTTCAGAATCCGGAGCGGTCCCGCCAGCGCAGGGATCACGTGCTGCGGCGGATGCAAATCAATGGATTTATCCCTCAGGATACCTACCAGCGTGCCGCCCTGACGGCGCTTCCCCAGGTTTTTCACGGCCGCAAATATCGATCGCCCTATTTTGTCGATTATTGTCAAAAACGCTTGGAGGAAACTTATGGCGACCGTTTATTTACGACCGGGCTAAAGGTGTATACGACGCTCGATGCCCGGTTGCAGACCGCGGCGGAAGCTGCCGTTTTAAAAGGCATCGCCGACCTCGAGGCACGCGGTGTCGTCGATGTCCAGGCGGCCCTGGTCGCCGTGGCACTCGATACCGGCCACATCAAAGCCATGGTGGGGGGCTCGGATTATGATCGCAGCCAATTTAATCGTGCCACCCAGGCCCTGCGACAGCCGGGTTCGGCCTTCAAACCGATTGTGTACATGGCGGCCCTGCAGAAAGGATTTCAGCCGGGCTCACTCATCCAGGACATGCCGGTCGCGATCCCGGTCAATAGCGGCCGGGAGACATGGCGACCGCGCAACTATACCGGCCGGTTCAGCGGTGATGTCACCGTAAAGGAGGCCCTGACGCGATCGCTGAATGCGGCAACCGTCAACCTGGCGTTGCAGGTGGGTCTCAAGGATATCATCGAAACGGCCCGCATGGTCGGTATCCGCAGCACCATGCATGCGGTTTATCCCATGGTTCTGGGGGCCTCCGAAGTAACCCTGCTTGAATTGGTGGCCGCCTACGGGGCACTGGCCACGGGACGGCAGGTTGTGCCCGTGTCCATGGATCGTATCATCGACAAAGCGGCGTCATCCATCTGGGACCCCGGGGGCGTGCCGCCAACGATCCTGCCATCCGCGTCGGTGGCGGCCATTCGTGAGATGCTGGCGTCCGTCGTCACTAACGGAACGGCCCGGCAGGCCCTGTCACTGGGTCGCCAAGTCTATGGCAAAACCGGCACCACGAATGCCAATGTCGATGCCCTGTTTATCGGTTTTGACGACGAATTGGTGGTGGGCGTCTGGGTCGGGCGTGACAACCACGCGTCGATCGGTCCGAAAGAAACCGGGGCCCGGGCGGCGCTTCCGATCTGGATCGATTTTATGAAGCATGTGCCGGCGGGCGGGGTGCGGGTGGCGTCCATCAGAAAACAGCCTTAATCTAAGGTCCCTGTCGCTATGGGTGGAATGCCGGCGGTGTGGCCCTGAACGTGACAATTTTTAGCAGAAGTACTTTCGATGTCGGCTGACGATGTCGGTCGACTTTCAAGGGGTTCGCAGGATTTATTCTCAGCCTGACCCTAACCAGAAACCCCCGGCGAATGGCCGCGCCGTTCCGGCCGCAGCGGCTGTGTCGGGATTACATAGCAACATTCAACGGGTTTTCGTTATTCCGGGCTTGACCCGGAATCCATTTTTTTCAAGTCGTTACAAGACTGGATGCCGGATCGGGGTCCGGCATGGCGGGACGCAAAAGAGTCCATTTTGTAAATACGAAACAGCTTCGGCAGCAGCTATCCGTCGTCCTTTCCCGGTGATAGCCCTATAATTCTATACTTTAACAGCCGGGAATGCGAGAGATGGTTCCGGGCAGGGATCGCTTTCTTGTCCTGTACCGCCGGGCAGGCCGGCAGGCACCAGGTGGGGTTGATCGATCCAGCGGACCTGATTGCGACCCGCGGTCTTCGCTTGATAAAGGGCCTTGTCGGCCAGGCTGATCAGGTGTTCGGGCGGGATTTTGTGGTCCGGTACGCAGCAGGCCAGGCCGAGACTTACCGTGGCCTGAAGTGCGATCTTGCCGCTTTTTGAGCGGTGTGCGGCAATCTTCTGTCGCAGGGTTTCGGCCAGAATGAGGGCATCGGCCAGCGGGGTTGCCGGCAGCAGAATGGCAAATTCTTCGCCGCCATAGCGGGCGATTACATCCGTGGCGCGTTTGAACGACCCCTTAAGGATCCCCGCCACACTTTTCAGATAGTCATCGCCGGCAAGGTGGCCGTAGGTGTCATTGATATGCTTGAAATGGTCGATGTCCAACATGATCAGCGTCAGCAGGCGATTTTCCCGTGAGCCGCGTTTCCACTCGAGATCGAGAATCTGATTGAAGTGGCGGCGGTTGTAGATCCCGGTCAGGGCATCGATTTTGGAAATATCCTCCAGTTGGCGGGTTTTTTCGGCCAGGGCCGCCTCGTTTTCAAGGGCGCTCCAGTATTCGCGACTCCCCCGGGACAACTGGAGCAGGGTAAAACCGATGTAAGTGATCATCAGGTAAAACAGAGGCATTTCTTCCCGCTTGAATACGATGATGCTGACACAGGCCGGCAGAATGACCAGCATCAGATAGGCGATGGCCACCTTCCGGTCCGGGGCGAAGGAGGTCATGGCCCCGGAACAGAGTCCCGCCGTGGCCATGACCATCAAGGGCCGGATATCGCCGGTGTTGGGCCCCACGATGCAATAGATGAAAAGCGCACTCCAGAGGCTCGCCGGGATCAGGACGGTGACCAGAAACAGACCGTAGTTCAGGGCCGCGCTGAAGCGGTACAGACGCCGGTAGGCCAATTGATAGATCAGCCGCAATGCGCTGACGAGGAAAAAACCAATCCAGGCGGGGTAGGCCACGGCGTTATGAGTATGATGAAAGCCAGTGGCGAAGACAATGACGCTCCATGCGGCAATATACGCAGGTATGCCGGGGATCGAACGCTCGGCCAGGTCCCGCATCAATCGTTCACGGAATTGCACTTTCAGTGAAGCTGTCATAGCATGTCATTGCCCGTTGTTGTGATGCGCGATTTCATAACCAGGTTTTTCCGGCCTTTGCCGGAAATGATCAATCATATCGATAGAGGTAGCCATGCTCCAAGATTCGTTAAAAGTTGAAGGAACCATTTCCGCCATATCCATCAGTCAGACCAAGGGCGAAAAAAAATCCAATATTCCTTCGGGTCGCTTCATCCTCGGCCACGGCCTGGACGGTGATGCCCACGCGGGGGACTGGCACCGCCAGGTCAGCCTGCTCGGGACCGAGAGTATTGCCAAAATCATTGCGGCCGGCATGGACGTTCACCCCGGTGATTTCGCCGAAAACGTGACCACCACGGGCATCTGTTTATGGGAATTGCCCATCGGCACCCATCTGCAACTGGGCGACACGGTCCGGCTCGAAGTAACCCAGATTGGGAAAACCTGTCATCAGCACTGCAAAATTTTCCAACAGGTCGGCGACTGCGTGATGCCCCGCGAGGGCATTTTTGCCCGGGTGCTGCAAGGCGGTGTGGTCCAGGTCGGTGATGCCGTCCTCGTCCTGGGCGCGGCTGAAACACTAGAGCGCACCCCCTCATAGTCTCCTTCCTATAGCCCGGGGTTTATGCTGATCTTCTGCTGAAATATGCTCTTCCTTAAAAAGGCGGCAGTTCCAGATTGTCGACCTGCTGCTTGTGCTTCCTCACGAAATCATTGACATAATAGGGTGTCGCCTGGTGCTGTAAATATTCCTTGAAATGTTCCTTCACCATGGATTCCGGTACGGGCCAGTCTGCAGCGGATTTTCGGAAGATTTCGTATTCACTGGCACCGGTGATGCGTGCAATCTTGTACAGGTAATCTTCGGCGGAAACCACCCGGGTGTCAGCTGTATGGCGTTGCCGGCCCTGTAAAATTTGGAACAGTAGCCCGGCGGCCGCCAGGATCAAAACGGTTTCAAGCTGGAAATCGATATGCGTGAACATGGTGAACACCTCCTGCCTTATTCTTCTCATGAAGGATATCGGCCATACGGCGATTTCACTTGACTGTTTTTCACAGAGCGCAGCACTGTTTGTTGTCAAATAGGTGGCAGGGCAGGGGCAGGCCGAGCGGGAATTCACGCACATAAGAGTGGATTGCCATAGGGTTGTAGATTTATATCGGTTGGGCGATCGATCCGGATCTGGGGCCTACAGGTGAGAAAAGACAACCGGGGCGGTCGCGGGCACAGCGCATGCAATGCGCCATGCCCGTGGGGAAAAGCGGGGTCAGCTAAACTTCTGTCCGATGGCTTTGCCATACTCCTGGCAGGCGCGATTGCCCTCAGCGCTTATCACAACCTGCTCCTTCAAGTTCAGGGTGCCCAGGTCCACCATGTCCATTTTATAGACGTGCTGCATGGTGTCGAAAATCATCTGGGCGGCCTCGCCGCTGTGGGTGTAGGATCCGAAAGCCCCGCCGATTTTCCCGACCATGTTCGGTTTCTGGGCGA
>CAWKLN010000001.1:0-197486 GCA_963850465.1 uncultured delta proteobacterium | reverse complement strand
TATTGAATCTGGATTTGGACGCGAAATTTCTCAAGTTTGGCGATGCCGGTTCTTTTTCTTGTATACTGGAGCGAACGGATGGGGCGGATTGCGCTTGAATCCCTTGCACGGGCTGCCGATCCGCGCGGACGTTTGCGCAGCATGTGTGGCTAGTATTGAGAACGTGTTCAACGCGGCAATTCCACGGATTGCTTCCGCAAGCGAATGCTTACCGCATTGGGGATTCAGGAGGGCTCAAAACCTTGGCCCATGGCCGTCTGCAAGCGTTTCAATGCCCGCACGTAGCGTTTGGTGGCCGTGTTCGGCGAAATCCCCAATACTTCCGCAGCCTCCTGATTACTCAATTCTTCCAGAATTCTCGCCCCAAGGCGATGATCTCCTGATCGAGCGGTTGCAATCCGTCCAGAGCCTGCTTCAGCTTTTGTTGCAACTCCGCTCTGATCGCGGCTCTCGAGGCGGAAGTCGTATTGGCAACCAGGCTTGCTGCAATGGACATCGATGCGGCCTGCGGAATAACGTTCTGGTGTATGGATATCTCGCGGGATGCATCTCGCATCTCCGCTCCTAAATGCTGACGGTGAAGTCGCATTAGTCGCTGCCCGGTAACCAAACGCATCCACAAGAAGAAGGGAACGTTCTGCTTTTGAGAGTACTGTGGCAATTCTCTCGTCATATCGAGAAAAGCCTCCTGCAGCACATCCGAGGGATCGAGGCGGTCCTCGAAACGCCGGTCTAGCCGGATCTCGACCATCCGCCTCAAGCGGTGCCGATGGAGATTAAATAGCGTCGCCGATGGCTTCCTCATCTCCATGGATTCACCTTTAACTAATGAGTCTTCGACTTTACCCGAATCTTCCATAAATCGGATTGCATCCTCTTAGCGGCTTCCCGTTTCATCGCTCAGGAATTCCGCAGTCTTTGTGCTCCGCGGTTGCCCAGTCCAGATGAATACTTCGCAATCGCCCCCGTAGTTGCTCAAGATCCCAAATCCGGACTCCATCTGCTGCATAACAAACGGCGAGTTGAGTGCCGCTCGGGTTAAATGCAAGCCAGCGAATATAAGTGGGCTCATCGTTGGTTGCCAAGGTCGCCAACAACCGGCCTCCGTCCACCTCGTACAGTTGAACACCTGCACCGTGTGTGCTGACGGCAATCCATCGGCTGTCCGCCGAAAAGGTCACTGCGCTGACGATAGAAGAACGCCCGACTTCATAAATCTTCTTCCATGTCCCGGTTTCCCACAAGCAAGAGCGCGTCTGTGCCGGCCGTTGCCAGCCACTTGCGATTGGGGCTGCAAGCCACAGTGGTGCTACTGCTTGTGGACAATCGTTTCACGAGTTCACCATTCGCCGTGTCGAACACACAAGCATCGCGTCCCAACCAGTTCCCAGTAACAGCCCATTGACCGTCCGGTGTTAAACAATTGAAACGCATCCTTGAATCACCTTCAATGATCATTGCCTCGGATGCATCTTCATGCCAAAGCATGGCTTTGCCAGTAGGCCGCGAAGTGTCGGGCGTGTCCCGCAAGCTCGGCAAAAAAAGTCGTTCCGTCGCTATCCTGGGAGAGGTACAGAGCAAATAGCTCGTCGGGCGTCTGAATGCTCTGCCGCTCACCGATATTCAGCCGCCCTGCCTTCCACTCTAGACCGATGCGGAACAGTCCGCCCTCACTGGCCACCATTAGCTCGCAACTAGCAGGAAGAAACAGCACAGAATACGGTCGAAAGATGTCGAGCCTGCGCTGAGCAACTTCCATTCCGAGTGTCCCACAGGTGAACCCCATCGTCTCCGGCCACAGCCAATAGGTCACCTTCCAGGCTATAGCAGCAGAAACTTGCTTCAGGCGATTTCGAATCGAGCAAACCCGGCCAGATATAGCTTGCACCTTTTCTGACTTCCCACACTCCCACCGAGTCGTTGCTGGTGCGAAATGCCAATAGCCGCCATCTTGATCAAAACGCGATGCATAACCATCGACGACGAACAATTGCTTGCCTCGTAGCAGATCCCAGACACGCGTTTTGCCTTCGCGCGAGGAATGTGAATAGAGCAGCCTTCCATTGGGGTCAAAGGTAATTTCCGAAACGACCCAGGTGTGCCCTTTGAGTACGCAAAGCGGCTCGTCATGAGGTTCCTTCATATCCCACAAATAGATCTCAAAGCCCTCGACGGAGGCGAGCAATTCTCCGTCGGGACTCCATTGCAAGCCAAAAACGTTCGATGGATGATTCAGGCTTCGAAGCCGCTTTCGATGATGAAAATCCCAGATTTCAGTACAGTAAGCTTCCATGCAGTTGACGGCTAGAATGGGCTCGGTCGGATCGAAACTGCCCAGTGAATCGGTGGCGAGGCCGTGTTCAGTCGGTCGACCATCTCCCGGCGCTCCAAATCATGCAGAGAGACGGTGCCGTCTTCAGTGCCCAATCGCCAGCAGTCTGCTGTCGGGACTGAAATCAGATGCAAAAAGTGTTGCCTCATTTTCCACTCGATAAATCAGCTCGCCTGCACGCCAATCCCACACTTGAGGCTGAGCATTGGAGCCTTGGCCCGTTACGCAAATGAGCCGTCCGTCGGGACTGAAGCGGGCTTTCTCCGAGTCATTGCCCACCTTCAATCTCGCCAGCTCTCGGTTTCCTTCCATGCTGCGGATGCTCAGATTTTCGCCGTCGATGGTACAGTAGTTTTGCAAGTTAGGGTCGAAATGTACCAAAGACAATCGTCCTGGCTCCGCCGACTTCCATGTCGTTTCAACTCTTAAGTCTGCTAGAGAAAGAGCAGCGATCGCCTCGTTTCGCATCTCGTCGATGGCGTCACCCTCCATCCCAAATCGGCATGCAAATCGACAGCCATCGCAAGGGCGTCGAGCGTACTGAACTGCTGACCGGGTCGACCACTGAATAGACCCGCAGTCGCCTCCGAACGCTTGGCGAGGTAAAGATTGTGCTCAGACTGTCGATAGGCCCGTCTCGTTTCCACGACCAACCCACCCAGTAAACGACCAACGCTGGTGCGGAAACGGCGATAAAGACTAACAGCGCCAGCAAGGCAGCCGACGCGGGATTTCGCTTCCCCCATTTCCCGAAGCGATGCAAGACCGACACGACGTCGAGCGCGAATGGGGAGATCGTCGCAGAAACCTCTGAAGATCATCAGCCGCCGCCCCGGCGGATTGTGTACCGCCGCGTAACATCGCGTTCAATCATCTTGTGAACGATAGTCTCGAGATCCTTGGGGATCTCCCCATCCACACGCCGCAATCTTTTGGGTTCCTCGGCGTGACCTGTTTCAGCAACTTGCTGCGTTCCGCCTCGTCAAAAGCTGGTCTCCGCGTCAACAACTCGTAAAGAGTCAATCCGAGTGCGTAAATATCAGAACGTGCATCGCTGCGTCCATCAAACTGCTCGGGACTCATGTATCGCAGCGTCCCCAACAGATCACCTGTTTGAGTCAATTCCTCCTGATCCCGAGCTTTGGCCACGCCAAAGTCGGTCACCCAGACAGTTCCTTGCATGTCCAGCAATAGATTGGCAGGCTTGATATCACGATGAATAACACCTTGCTCGTGTGCGTAATGCAGTGCCTTGGCTGCCTGCACTCCTAGTCGAGCAACGCAATGAAAAAAGCAGAACTTCGGCTGGCTGTTGCCTGCAGCTTGCCCTCCAGATCGTCAGTAATCCGTCTCCGGGTCCTCCTCCCACTGCGCCGGTGGCTTCGAAATAACAGCTGGGAGTCCGTTGATTGCTCGGTGTTGGCGACAGTATCCTTACGCAGGTGCTCGCCTTTGGCTAAGCTGGCATAATGGCCGGACTGAAGGGCCCTTGCAATCTGGGACGGAGCATCATTCGTTGGGTTCCTGACTTCGGCCGGCTGATGAACCGCCGCAGCCGGGAGATGACTTGGTCTAGACTGACTCCCTCGATGAACTGCATGACGTAGTAGTCGCAACCATCTTCTTGCCCAACTCCAAAGACTGGTACGATATTGCTATGGTGCAGACGAGCGGCCGCTCGGGCTTCTCGGACAAATCGCTTGTGCTGACTTGCGTTGGACAACGACTGCCAACTTAGTACCTTCAGAGCGACCCGGCGTCCAAGCGATTCCTGCTCTGCCTCGTAAACCACCCCCATGCCGCCGCGGCCAAGCTCTCGAACAATGCGATAGTCACCAAGCCTGGCGCCTTCATTCAACAAGCGGCCTTGTCCCGCTTTTGCTCTTGCCGGCAGCGTCTTGACGCCTTCGATCATCCGGAGAGCCGGAAAGAACTCGCCTATCTCCGTGGCTAACTCTGGATAGCGCTGCTGATACTCCGCTGGGTCTGCAGATTCTCCGCGGCGCAATCGCTCCACGAATTCTTCAGCTAGTTCTTCTACGATGCGATCCCGCGAGCTCATTTTGATAGTGCTCGAATCCCGTTAATCCAACGTTCCACGGATTATCCCGTAGGCAATCGTTTACAAATTAACATCTTTCGACTTTGGAAACACTCTTGCGGAGAGCATTCTGCAACCATCGACGCGGATAAAAATTGCTGAGAGCCCCCTTTCCCTCCAAGCAACCGGTTGAATCAAGTCGCACCAGCCGCTACAGCGGTTTCCTCGTTACGCGGCTGCCCTTGTTTGTTAGCGCAAAGCGGCCTATATTCTGGGCACCACGACAGACGACGTTAAACACCACTTCCAATGCCTAAAAAGGCAGCTTGGGCTTGCCGAATCGCGCCAAATTGGCCGAAATCGCTGATTCCAACACCGAGACCATCGTAATCAAACAAATGGTTATAGCCTTCATCGGTGGGGGTCTTCCGAAAGTCGATCGGAATTGACCAAATTCAGCAATCCCCACCACGCCATCACCGTTGGTGTCGGCAAAGAAGGCAAAGAAGTTGTCCGTCTCAGTTGCCCCTCGTATAAAATTGCCTCCTGCTGAACCATTGCCGTCGCCGTCCAGAGCCAGCGACGTTCCAGCCCGGGTCACCTTCGATCCGTCGATCGTCAGTTGGTAGTAGCCGTCGTGCAAGGCACCGCCATTGCGTGTGAAACTGCCAGTGAAACTCAGTGTAGCCACCGTGTTGCCGTTGCTGTCGTACTGCGTTGTGAATGCGGTGGTGACTGTGCCGCCGGACGATCCGCGTTTTATCAATGAGAAGGCGCTCAAATCAATATCGACTGGTCCATCGAAAGTGACTGTTAATTTATCGATATGCGAACGTTGAGCGGTGCCGTCTCCAAACTGTACATCGACAACCTGGGATGGCTTGGGTTGGGTCAGCAATGAAGGAGATGGACACTGGTACAATGCCGCTATTGTCCGCGGTGATCACAGCCTCAAAAATTCCGGAGCTGGAAGTCGCTCCCGACTTCGAATACTGATTCGAAACCCAGGGGCCCGCCGAGTAAGTGAGCAATCTCTGGATTGGGAAGTAGGCGGCAACACTGGCTTCGCCCAACCCGTTCAGCATATTTGAAAAAGACTCACCACGTCACTGTGCGTGCTCTCCCGGACCGTAATTGCTTCATCTGCAGTGCCAGGCGTGGTCGCATTACCAAAGAAGCCATCGGCATCGGTGAATGTCCAAGAGAACTGAGAATTCGCGGCAAAGTTCACCTCGCTCACCGGGTTGTAGCCAAAGGGAAAATCAGCTGCGGGATCGAGTCCGACAATGGTGTTGACTCCAATCCCCACGTCGATTCGTTCCGACATCTCAGCAGCCACATAGGCACCAAAGCTGTGGCCAACAAGGTTAAGCATTCCACCACTGAAGCCATAGGTACTGAGCACGGTACTCGCCCATTCGGCAACCGGCTTGATCTGATTTTCTGTAGTTCCAATAGAAAGAGCGGCAATTGCGCTCCAATCCAGCGTCAAGACTTGTTGCCCGCCTGATGCCGAGTGAAGCGACTTGAGCAAGAGTGTCGATGTAGTCGGTCGTCGGTGCCGAGTCATTACCATGGATGACCACCCAAGCCGGCTGCGACGCGTCGATAACCTCTGCCGGCGACGTCGTGATCGATCGATGGAAACACTGTACGAGCCGACGGTTCCCGGAATCGACGGTGAAGCACTGAGCAGACGTCGTGACTCTAAAACCTCGATGTAAAGGCGTCGTTGCCGACGACACAACATCGGCGTCTGGTGCAAAGTATTCAGGTAGCTTCGATTCATACTAAGCTCTTTCCGAGCACATCGCCTTCGCGAAGCTCTACGTCAATGCCATCTAGCATCCAGGCCTTGAAGCACTTCCCATGTAGAAAGCTCTGGGCGGTGGTCAAATGCCGTGCTTTTCGGCTTTGTCCAAGGATTCAGTTTAGCCGCCGCACGCTCGGCATGTCGAGAAAACAGTAATTTCGGCCTCGACGCCTTCCTTAAACTGCAATTTCCAGGTTGGCTGTGTGGCACAGGCTCGCTAGTGAGGTTCAAGCATGAACAACCTGTATCTGCATCGGGCATTGGCCTAAGATCAAAGCGACTCTTTGGCTCTTGACCAAGGTCGAGACAAACCGCCAACTACAAGACTACCTTGGAGAAGGTATGCTTATTGTCAGAACGGGAGATCTCCTCTGTGTCGAAAAAAATACGGATCAATCTGCGGCTGGATGCTGAGCTCTACGTTTGGGCCCGGGAGTATGCGCATCGGCACGGTTCGACCGTGACCCAGCTCGTGACGATGGTCCTGGGGAGCATCCGCGAGCTCGACGAGCAACACCAGGCGGCCCTGGCCGAGGCTCCGCAGTTGGGAGAAAAGCAATGGCTCGACTGATCACGGAGCAGGAGCCGCTGTCGGACAAGACGACGGTCGACGAGCTGTGCGATCGCATTGTCGCCCTGTCCCAGCACAAGTACCCGATCCACGAGATGGTCATCCGCCCGAGCGAGCTCGTCGTGAGTTACTACGCCCCCGAGGGGCTCGAGGGCTTGCCCCCGCTGCCTTCGATCAGAGACACGATCGAGGGCGTTCTCTCCTCTGTCACGATGGTCGAGAGCCTGCCAGGCAAGCGGCGTCGATTGTCTCAGGCGGGTCTTGAGCTCGTCGATACCATGCTCATGGACCTCTCGGGCCGCCACGCCCACGCCATTGGTTGGGTGGTCGGGGACCGCAGGCGATTCTGCGAATTTTTCGGCTTCGACGAATTTCCCGAGACTTTTTTCGATCTGCCGGTCCATGTCGTTCAGTCGGTCAACGCGGACAAGCTGATCGTACTTGGCGCCTCGAGCCGGCTCTACCGACCGCGGCAAGCCGTGGTGGCCGTCTGTTCAACGATGATGGAGGTGACCCGTGACCGATGAGCACAAAGCGGAGCTGGAAGAGGGCCTGAGGCCCCAGGTCGACCTGGCTTCGGCCGCCTTGCAGCTGGAAGAGGAGCGACGAGTGCGGGTCTCGGAGCTCGCCGTGAAGCTCAAGGGCCGGCTCGAAGCGGCAGTAGGACAGTTCGCCGGCGTGACACCCTACGGTGAGATGAAGGTCACGAGTGAGCGGCAGATGGAGGTCCTTTTCCGGGTCCAGGACGCGCACCGTTGGCTCCAGGACTTGGATGGGCTGCTCAAAGAAGAGGACTACCTCGGGGAGCGGGCTGGGTTTCGGCTCCACGTCTGCAAGCTCTACCTGCGGCACGAGGGGGCGCTCAAGCACTTGTGGCACATGGCCGTGCAGGTGCGGGGTCTCGTCACGCTCGAGGGGGCAGTGGATCACCTCGACCTCGTCATCCGTTCGATCGCTTCCCGACCTGGTCCACGGGCACCGGTGCGTCGGGCCAAGTTACCGGAAAAGCGGCAAGTGGAGCGGAGTCCCGATGGTAAAACGACGGTCGAGACCGTACCGCTCATTGCTTCGGGTCGGCGGCGAAACGAGCCTTCGGCCCCGCTGCTCAACAAGGGAAGCAAGGGAGCGCACCTTATCCGGATCGGGTCCTAAGCGATGACGACGCAAGCCTCAGCAATTTTACCAAGTACGCTTGAAGCGCCCGAAGTCACGTTGACGGCGGAGGAGGCCGAGGATGTTGAAAAGCGGCTCAAGGCTCTTTCTTTGGTGCTGGATGCAGAAGATGAGTACCAGGCCACCTTCAAGATCGAGGTGGTCTTCGACAAGCGCAAAACTAACCGTGGCGCTTTCCCAGGTTCGGTCGTTTTGTTTCGAGTGGGCAGTGGCCTGGCTGGTGAAGGCGATGAGGTGCTTTATCCTTGTCCGTCCCGGGACCTAACGGGACAACCCTGTGCGGGAATTATCGAGCCAACGGCCATTTCGGCGATGCTCGGCTTGGCCATTTGCCCCAAGTGTCAGCAGAAGTGGAAGCGGGATGAACTCAAGGAAGTGACGGCCTATTACCTTCCGCCGGAGAAGTGGGCGCACGTCATTGCGCGTGAATTTTTCCGCCTTTCGTGTGATGCTGATATTTCTATGAAAATCGCCGAGCGCGATTTACGGCAGGGCAGCCGGATGGAATTGGCCGCCCAGCGCGGGGGCGAGGCGCTTTATCAAGCGCGGTCGAGTCGACGGACGATCACCTATCGTTTGGTCGATATTATCAAGGACGTGAACGCGGGAGCTGAGGTTGAAAAAAGAATCCGCGCCTACATCACCGCGTAAGGGCGCTTCCGGGGAATCGAAGCGGGTGGTGACGTTTCAGAGCCTGCTTTCGGAGATGGACCGTTGCCGTAAGCAGCACCGGATCTGGGAAGAGGTCCGCTCGTTCCTCGAGCGGATCGAGCAGTGTTATTCGGATGAGCGGGCGCGGGCGAGTTGGCTTCGGCTGGCCGATGGGCGGCTCGTGGAGGTGAGCTACTTCCACGATGTCTTGTCTGACGTGGACATTCTCATTTCGGATCTCGAGGACCAGATCTCGAACATTGAGCGGGTCGAGGTGGCGCATGGCAAGCAATGACGTCAACTGGACGCTTCACATCAGTGAGCGCATTCGCCGGGTCGAGGATGACGTAGCCAGCCTGCGGGCCGAGGTGCGTCAGCTCCTGTCCGTCCTACGTGAGCGGATCATTCGGCTGGAGGATGATCGTCCACCTCCGGTTCAGGTTGGTTCAGCCCCCACTTCGTCTGAGTCTCCCCGTCCCATTTCGGCAAAAGGGCTCTCGCCTTCGTGAGTTCGTCGCTCTCGGTCTCGAGGAGTTCGAGCAGGCAGGGGTTTTGGGCCCGCACCTCTTTTTGAGTGGGCTTCACTCCCTCGTCGATGAATTCTTGGCTGACCGCCCCAGAAAAATCAGTGAAGGAACATTTTATTTTTCCGATGACGCCGCCGGTTTTTTGGGCGAGGAGAAAGAATTCTTTTTTACTTTGCTCCGTGAGTCCCAACCGGCAGGGGCCAAAATAAAATATTTCATTTACTTTGAGACCGTAGAGGCTGAAGGACCCGACCAGCTTTTCTCCTTGATGAAAGCTGACCTTTCCTCCGCCGTAAGCCAGGGCGGGGTTGAAATAGGCGATGAACTCCTCAACCTGCAGGGGGAAGAATTCGCGGACGTGCGTGTTCACGTTGTTCCGGGCATGGAGGGTGAAGCACTCGGTCTGCTTGGGCCGGTGGTCGGCCTGGTAGATGAGGAGCCCGTGACGCCGCTCCTGGGCCAGGCTGACCGCTTCCTCCCAGGGGAGCCGCACCTCTTCCTCCAGGTGGAAGAAAGGGGGCGGGGTAGGGAGGAGAGTGCGGTGGAGCTGGCGGCTTTGGCGGAAGGTGATGCCGGTCATGGTGTCAATGCCGTCCCAGAAGAGAATGTCGAGGAGGTAGATTTCCGGCATATGCGAGAGGAGGAAGAGGGCGGATTGGGCATTTTTCGGCGTGCCCGCGGTGATGGACTTGGCAATGCGGCCGTCGTTTCGACCCCATTTATTTCTTCCGGTCAGGATGCCGGTCAAGATGGTGCGCCGAGGTAGCCGGGCGCGCTCGAGCGCAGCCACAATACGAGGCAGCCTTTCGGTAATGTCGCGTCCGCTGTTGGTGGAAATAATGATTTTTTCTTCCCGGTTCACCATCAGGTGGACCCGAGTGCCTTGGTGGCTGGGATAGAGCAGTATTTTACCTTGGCGGAGCAAGCGAAATATCTTCTCCGTCCCCATTTTTCTTGAGTTGCCGAATTCACCCCCGGTCCAGCTCTTGGGCAGCACGGTGCGGAAGGAAGCAGGGAAGGCGAGGAAGTCACCTAGCGGGTCCTCATCGAAGGTGCCCATGAGCTCGCCCGTCTCCTGGTTGACCTCGACAAAGCCCTGCTTCAGCTTTTCCGCAATCAGAGCCATGGCCTTGGTCTGAGCGAAAGCAGCACCGGTCGTGGTGCGGCTGGGCGGGAATTGTTTGACGATTTTCTTGAGCCCCAGGTTTTCCCCGCGCAGGTAGGGCGCCGGGCTGTGCTCGACAACCATCGTATCGTCCAAGACCTCCACGCGCCAGATGTGATATTTGTCCTTTCCCGCTATTGGTCGGCGAAATTCTCTCATTGACTCACTCCTTCGCGCTCGGGCATCCTACCGTGGATGGAACCGCTGACCCAGGTCTCACTCAAAATAGAAATTACCTGCGACCCGAAAACCGAGGAAAGAGACGCTATTATCCAGGGCATCATGGATAATATCGAAGCTTTTTCCAATTATATGGTCCGCCAGGGTGGCGAGCCGCTCTTGCGCTTCGAGGTCATGCTGTTGCGGATGTACCTTTTGTGGCGCCTGTGCCCGCCGAAGGATTCGCCGCTGGCTAAAAAAGAGTGAGGGTCCCCTCGTGAGAGCCGTCAGGTATTCCTGAACCTGGCTTACCGCCACGAGCGGCAGCCCTTGCGGCTCTCAGCGCGCACGATGGGTGCAAACCCATCACGTTTCTTATACCATCCTGATATCACATCATTTCACGGGTAGAAGGCATGCCGATTTCAAGTGCCCAGATAGCCGCTATGGCTCCGATTTCGCAGAACATGAGCCCCTACGGTCAGATGGGTCCCCAGGCCTACGGTGGGATGGGGATGGGGGGCTACCAGATGGCGCCGCAGGCCTTTGGTATGGGCTATGGGCCGGCCCCCATGGTGCCACAGGCACCCGCGGTGGGACATCTGGGTCCTTACGGGGGAGTCGGGTTGACGCAGAACTGGTCCATGGGCGGAGGGAGTCAAGGGGCGCCGCAGCTGATGGGAGAAAGAATTGCCTCTTCAGGAGCCAATGCCCTCTCGACACTTGGTACGGGCCTGGGTTGGGTCAATACGGGGGCAGGCATTGCCTCCATGCTGGGTATCGGTGGAGCGGGTATGGCTGCTCTAGGGGGGATACCGGTTGCGGCGGGAGTGGGGGCGTTCGCTTATGGGGCGCAGCAAATGGGTGCTGGGGTGCAAGAGCGGGTGCAGGTCAACCGGGCCTTGCGGAGCAACTTTGGCGGCATGTCGGGCATTGGCTCAGGAGCGGGGGGCCGGGGTTTCAGTAGCGGGGAGATGGGCCAGGTCAGTCAGATGGTCCGTTCGCTCGCCAATAACGACATGTTTTCCAACGTTGAAGAACTGACCCGGGTCATGGACCAGACGGCGCAGATGGGGCTTTACCGGGGCGTGCGGAGCGCGAAAGAATTTCAGACGAAATTCAAGCAGACCGTCGATTCGCTCAAGGAAATATCGACCATCATGGGGACGACGCTCGAGGGGGCGGCGACCTTTATGAGCCAGGGGCGAAACCTCGGCTTTTTCACGGGTCAGGAAATTACCGAAAATATGTTGCAAGCCCGGCTCACTTCGGCCTCGACCGGGATGAGCATGGACCAGGTGATGCAGCTCCAGCAGACCGGTACGCAGATGGGTCGGGCGATGGGCATGCGGGGCCGGTCGGGAGCTCAGGCCGCCCTTTCTATCGGTGGCAATATCGCCCAGGCCATGCGAATGGGTGTGCTCACGGATGAGCAGGTGGCTGAGGCCACGGGTGGGCTGCAGGGTGCCGAGGCCGTCCAGGCCATGACGATGCAGTCAATGGAAGGGAACCAGCGATGGCTTAGCCGAGGCGCAGGCCGGGCGATGATGGCTGGCCTCTGGAACCGGGAGGGCGGATTTGATGAGGGCCTGCTCCGCCGGGTGCGCGAAGGCTCTATCTCCATGAACGAGCTGCGTACGATTGGTCGCCGAAATATCGCGGAAACCGGTGGAAGAAATAGTGAGTTTTTTCGAGACCAGGAGCGGCTGCGCGGTGACCTCATGACCCAGCATGGCGGTGGGTCTATGTTAATTGGAGCTTACGCCGAGCATCTTTCCCGTCGTCGAGGTGCGAGCATTGATGATCCCATCGTGCAGCGACTCCTTCGACGTCGTACAGGTTGGAGCCAGGATAGGCTCGAGGCTGAGCTTCAGATGTACCGTAAAGCCCCAGAGATTGAAGCTCAGGCCGCAGTAGGCCGGCGGCAAGAAATCGAAAATATTGCTGGTACCAAGTCTAGAGAGGTGACGGGAATTCAGGGGCGGATGCGGAAAATGAGTGACTGGTGGACCCGCACCGTCGAGGAGCCATTTCGAGAGGCAGGCGACCGATTCGTTACCAGTTGGTCCAAACGCATGGAGGATATGCAGGACCGGATGGAGGGGCGGGTCAAGCTGGCCATTTCCGCCGAGAGCAAAGAGGCGCTCCGGGCCTATGCCATGACGGGCCAGGGCTCGACCGGAATTATGCAGGGGTCGGAATATACGAATTATCAAAACCAACTCTTGCAGTGGCGGGCCAAGGGTGGCGGCGGAATAGATTGGGGCCGCATGTCACAGGGCATGGGCGTTCTATTGGGTACCCGCTCGCAGGAGACCGAGGGTCAGCAGGCCATAGCGCTCGGGTTGGCCAATTATTCGAGCGGCTACGGATATTACACCGGCTCGGGGAAAGATCGGAAAGTCATCGATTCAACCGCCATCTCAGGCATGGTCCGGGATGCGAACGAGCGGATCCACATGGCTACCGCCAAGGGTATGGGCTTGAGCGAGTCCGAGGCCTCTCGCATGGGCACCGCTGCCCGCCAAGCCATGACCGGCTGGAAGAGCGGGGCGGACCTGGCCTCATTCAAAAGGCGGATGGAAGGAGCCACCCTTGAGCAGAAAAAACAAGCCACGCTCGAACAAATCAATTTCCTGAAATCCAAGAGTCCGGAAATTGCCCGGGCCTTTAATCGAGCGGGGTCGGATTTTGTCAAACAGCTCCAGCTCTTCAACGTTCTGGCGGAAGAGGGGGGATTTTCCGGTACGGCCTTTGGCCCGGCTATGGGCGGAACAGGAGTCTCGATCCAAGCGCTGGAGAAAATGGACCGCCTGGCCCGGATGAAACAGGAAGCGGCACTTGAGGGATTGGCCAAGATTGATATTGGCGGTACGGGACGACCAGCAGAAAAATATGTGGGGAGCTTTGGCGACGCGGATATTTTCGGTTCATCGAGTCAAATAGTCGGAGGCCCGGGTCGGCTCGATGCAACGATTGTGGGCGAGCTGGTCAAGCACGGGGAAGTGGGCGGGCTGCTCAAGACCTGGGCCACCACCAAGAGCGCCAGCGAGGCACGGGACGTTCTTTCTAAAATGAAGGTCGCCGCCGAAGGGAGTGACACGCTCAGCGAGAGCCAAAAGAACCAACTTGGTATGCTCCTCGAGGGAACGGAGAAAAACGAGCGGTCGATAAAAAATAGGCTGCGCGAATATTACCAGGCCGGCGCCTATCGGGAAGGGACGGCTCTCGCGCAGCGTAACGCCGAAGTCGGCCGGGAAATGCAGCGCGGTCTCGAAAAAGGGAAATATTTATTTGAAGACCGGAAATTGATGAAGGTGCATGACCTGGCCAGTAAAATCGCCGCCAAGCGGGCCAATAACGAAGACGCAAGCGCGCTCGAGCGTGAGCTCCTCTCGGATCCAGAATCACTCAAAAATCCCGACGTACAGAAAGTCCTCTCTGAGACCCCTGGGCTGGAATACCTCGGCCGCGGCATGGCGGAGGCCACCGTCATTGCCCGTGAGCTCGCTTCCCCGAGAGGGGAGGGTCCCTCTCGCGGCCTCTCCAAGACGGCCCGGCTACTCCGCATGACCCTCCAGTCTGCCGGGATGGGGACCGTGGGCGGGGAACAGCTCCGGCGCCTGACTGCCTTGGGGGAGAAGGGGGACACGAAAGGAATGATGGCTGCGCTCCGGAAGATGGCGGGAGGAGACGAAGCAAAGCTCGCAGCGCTTAAGGGGTATGAAACTTTCATCGGCGGCAGTGTCGAGATGATGAAGGACGGAAAGATTGACGAGGGAGAACGGTCCAAGTTTGCCGGTATGCTTGGCGCAGGCCGGGTCCAAGGTCTCGCCATTGAGGGGGTCAAGAACGAGGTCACGGCGACGCAGCAGTACCAACAGAAGTCGATCGACCTCATGGTCAAGCAGCTCAAGGCAATGACGGCGATAGCCTCGGGGCAGAACCTGACGGCATCTGCGCTCAAGGATCTCGATATTTCCTTGAAAAAAGAGGGCTATGGGGGTGGGGAGGCACCGACCACATGACGACGCTACCTACGATTGGTGACGGCTTCGGCCGGGTCTACCAGAAGGTCATCCCGCGGCAAGAGACAGTGTCCGGCCGGCAGGAGATCTATACCGAGACGATTGTCGGCGGCCGGCGGGTGACACTGGTCGTCCGCTATGACCTGGCGGTGGAAGACCCGTACGTCAACCTGGCCCGGGCTCAGGCTTACCACATTGCCACGAGGGATCCGTTTCCGGCTCCGCCTGTGGGCCGGGACATCAAGGATCACCTGATCCGGACCAATCTTGGTTGAAGGAGGAGCGTGATGGCAGTCTTTGTCGAAGCGAGGACCGACCCCTTTGAAGCGGTGAGAAGTCAAGAGGCAAATCGAGCTAGGACGCAAGCGCGCGATTTCTCTTCTGTTCGACGGCCAACCAGAGGCTACGAGATTAAGGAAGACTCGTACGCCATGCTGCGGGTTGTACTTTCTGACGGTTCTTTCCTTCCGGTACTTGACAGCGGGGGGATGATCATGGGACCCTCGGGCAGTAATCGCGCAAGTACTTGTAATTATTCAAACTTTTTAGTACAGTCGGTTGTCGAGCAGCGTCAAGAAAAGCAGCAAATAGTTGAAACCTTTGGGGACACCTACATCTTCTTCTACGGTGAATCTCCGCGGATTACGCAGGTGTCTGGATTCCTTTTGAATAGCAAGGACTTCAACTGGCGGGCCGAGTGGTGGGAGAACTACGAGCGGTACTTCCGGGGGACGCGGCTGGTAGAGAACGGGGCCCGGATCTACTTCATCTACGATGACCTCATCATCGAGGGCTATATGCTCACGGCTCAGACAGTGGATGAGACGGCGCAGCATCCGCTCCTGCAGCTGCAATTTACTATGTTTGTCACTGGTTATACGAACATCTCGAACATCGCTTCGCCCGAGTTTCCCCGCCCTTTGGGTGAGATCGACTATGGGTCACCGACCAGTTACGACCGGGCCTTGGCCGCTGCCCAAGAGCGGGACCGCGCAACGAATCAGCGGCAGCTCACCGGGGATGCCGTGCGGCGAGCAAGCGAGCTTTCCTACTTCGGTGACCGCACGCTCTTGACTGGTGCGCTGCGCGAGGGGCTCATCTCCGACCCGGCCATCTCTGGGTTCCTTGCTCGCTCCCAGGGAGCCCTTTTGGGCTATGTGACCCAGCAGTTGCCCGCTGATGTGCCTATTACGCCGAATGAGCTCGAGCGCTGGGGTCGAGGTGAGCTGGCCAAGCTGCGTAACCGCCGAGCTCTTGTGACGTCCCAGCCGCTCCGGGGCATGATTCGCGACAACACCGACGAGTTCATGGGTCCGGAGACGTTGACGGAAGAGGAGCTGGCGGCCCCGCTCAACATGGCCGAGCGCTGGCTGGCCATGGATCGAAACGTCGACGGGATGATGGGGAACCTCGGGCTCGATGAGGCCGACCGTCGGTTTTATGACCTCTTGGGGCGGGGTGGTCGGTCCATGGCCGAGCAGGGGCAGAAGAGTGGCCCCCGTCTGGGCGGCAGCGGTGTTTCTTTCGGCCCCGCTCGCTCTCTTGCCCCCTCGAGCATTCGACAGATACCTTTTGGGCTCATCGCCCAGCGATAAGGAGAGAGGTGACAGATGCCCTATGCCCACCGGCTTCGGCTCCGCTGCATCATGGAGGGCATCGAGGTGCCCATCATCGCCTGTAACTATGCCGGCCAAGCCAATAGCCCGGGCTCGTTCCAGGTGCAGATTCCGGCCACGGACAAGGCCTTCTTCCTGGCTCCGAGAACGCTCGTCCATGTCTTCATCTGGGACTACTGGCAGGGAACCTCGGCTACTCGAGGCATTCGCACGGCGTCCGGTGGTCAGGTCTCACCAATTGAGGACGCGCTCGAGCAGCAGGGTGATTCGACGGAGGACCCGGTCACGACGGGAGCAGGTCCTCAGCTGTTGCCGACGGCGGAGGGCGAGGGGCCACAGACGCAGGTCGAGGCCGGAGAGTTGGCCGAGATCCCCTTTATTGACGAGGACGAGAACTGGAAGTTCCTCGTGGGCGGCGAGGTCATCGGCATCGAGTTCAGCAAGAATGCGAGCCAGCGTTCCATCGTGCTCCACTGCTTGGACTTCAGCCTCTATTGGGACACGGCCTATCAGTACAAGGTCAATGTGGCCTCACTCACCGGCGACGGGATGGCGGCCTTCGTCGGGGCGGGGACGACCTTCTTCGACACGTTCTTTGAGGGCGAGACCTCGACCATTGTGAACGCCGTCCAACAGCGGAGCATCACCCAGCCCGAGTTGACCGGGCTTCTCTCGGGTATCGTGCGGCTGCTTGAGAGCGTGGGTGGGGTCTACACGGGTAACGAGTCTCAGTCCCTGAACGGGGCCAATCCCCAAAATATCCGTCATCGGTTCCGCGGCTGTAACGACTTTTTCTCGCTGGCTGAGTTGCGGCTGAAGCTGGTCTACATGATTGCGGCAGCGGAAAATGATGATTCATCTCGGCGCCAGCTCGCCCAGCAGGCTTTTGCCATGTGGGGTCGGCGATATGCTTCGCGGCTGAGTCAGATTGCCTCCTACCGGGAAATTCTGGGCGTGGTCATGCAGTACATTCAGCACAGCGTCTTTCCCGTGGTTGGTCCAAGGTACGTTCACCCGCAGTATCGCAGCCGGACTCGGCGGCGAACGGTAACGGGCCGCTTTGCCAACACGACTCAGGGGCGTCAGATTTTGGCGGACTTGACGGCGCTCAAAAATAGTCTCCAGTACACGATCAACCGGATGAAATACCAGACGACGGATTATCCGGTGGAGAGTATTTCTGCGCAGCTGTTATCGGTAAATGGTCGGTGCATGCAGCTCATTGCGCGCTGTAATGCGCTCGGGCATTCGACGCCAGCTGAGCGGCTGCAGGTCGCGGCTGATGAGTCGACACGGTTGCGGGCTATTTATCAAGAGGGGCGGGGAGCGACAAGCCGAAATATTTATCGGGCAAATCAAATGGAAATCAATGCGCGGGCTGAGGACGCCCTTTCCGGGGTCAATGACGCGCGGTCATTTTTCGATAGCCAGACCACAAGCCGCACAACCGAGAGCCGTTACGATGTCAACGCCGGGGAGCGGCTCAATATGCAGGTCATTCGTCCCGATATTTACATGTGCTCGCCGCCCAAGTGCAACGTCATTTTCCCCGAGCTGGCCAATTCCATTCAATTCTCTCGCACCTTCATGCGGGAAGTGACCCGGATGCGGCTCACGGTCTCCGATGAAATATTCGGGGCGGACGCGCTACTCGACCAATATTATTTTGCCCCCGACGTCGAGGTCATGGGCGCTTTGCCCCCGGCTCAACTGCGTGATGGGTCCATGAGCGGTAACCAGGGACGGAGTCTCAGCCGAGCGGCGTTTTCCAAACGAATTATGGAGCACGAGCTTTACACTGGGGTGGTCCCGGTTTTTGAGCGGCTGAACGAAATAAATATTTATAATTCAGGAAATCAGGAAGTGGACGTGCGCGGCTTGCGTATTCCCTACGTCATGCGGGCGGTGAACCATCAATTTTTCAAGCACCGCTGGGCTCAGCGCCAGCTCTCCTTTGCCGGGAAATTCAACCCCTACCTCGTGGTCGGTTTCCCTTGCGTCATCATCGACCGCTACATGACCCGTCGCCAGGTCGAGCTCGCTGGGAGCCGCGGCATCGAGTACGTCGAGCGGTCGGGCGGGGAGGTGCGGGCGATAGGGATGGAATCGCCCGACGGATCCGTCGAGGGAATGGAAGAGGAGGTCTACCGCCAGCAGTATGACGCCTGGCAGGTGCTACGGGAGACGGTGCCCACGCAATTCATCGGAATGATGGAGACGGTGCAGCACTCGATCAGCCACAATTCCACCTCCACCTCTGCCCAGCTCAGCCATGTGCGGATGCACCGAGAGCGGGAGGAGCTCTTGGGGGCGAACGTGCGGCAACTCAATCGCCGGGCGGTCAATCAGGTGCGGGGGCGGGTCGTCGAGAGCCGGCGTCAGCGCCGGCGGGGCCCAGGGCGGATGGAATCGATGACGGCGGACCCGGATGATAGCCGAGCTCGCCGACAGACGACCGTAGCGGCGCTCGAGCAGCCTCAGGTGGGGATGGTCGGGCCGAACTTTGGCGAGATTATCGAGGTCGTCGAGAGCTCGGAGACGGGCTCCTTCCCGCTCTTTGGGACCTATTTTGGCGCCATTCCCTTGCGGCGCCGGCGAACTTACCCCGTGGGTCTGACGCTCCCAGCCATCGACCTGGGTGATGAGGTCGTGGGTCAAGTTGGTGACCCGCTCATGGAAGTGACGCTCCACGCCTACTCCATCGTCGAGCTCATCGACCGATTTGTCGGCCAGGAGGTCGAGGTGCCGATTGAGGACTTCTTGCGCCCGCCCTGGATGAGTGACGTTTGGAAGCGGGACCGCATTGGTCGGACCTACGAGCAGTTCTTCGGCATTGGCGCCATTACCGACTCGACGGCTATCACGACCCAGGTCGGTCATCAGACCTCGGCGGCCCAGGCTGACCCGGTCGAGGAAGCACTCGCAGCGGCTGAGGCCGAGCGGCGAAGGTTGGCAACCTCAGACCCCATTCAGCAGGATGGCCGCACAGTGATTGACGCCGGGCTCGAGATTACGGTCGAGCGGGCGATTGATCTCTTAGTCCGCTCTTACTCGGCCATACGCCACAACAATTTGGATGTACATGAATTCATCCGCGCCTATACTTGGAGGCCAATGGCCACATTGGTGAATATCTTGGGAAGTCGAGACTTGGAGCTCGACGCTTCCGGGCGGGTAGTTTCGGGAATTGAAGGTTTGCATTCCCGTGCCTTTGGTCACGGGGAGCTCGGGCGAAATCTGCGTAACTTGGTCGATGAGGACGTGCGGCAAATCCTCGGCTTCAATATTGAACAGGATCGGGGCCAGGTTTTGGAGCGGATGGATAAGCGAGCGGAAAAAGCGGCCAAGGTCGCAGAGTACATGCGGGAACTTGAAGAAAGTAGAGGGTTGCTTGGATGACACCGATGGTTTGGGAGCTCTGCCTGGACATTTTGGAAAAAACGGCTCAAACGGCGGAGGCGGAAGAGCGATCCGCTGTTCGGCATGATGCTGCTCGCGTACTTCCTGCCTCCGGGATGATTGCCGGAGCACTATTGGGGGCGGCGATCGGAAGAAAGGGCGGCGGTGCTCTTGGGAAAAGATTGAGTCGTAATGCACGCCGCCCACTTGCGTACACTGCAGCGGAAAGGGCTAATTTGGTTGAAACGATCGGACGAGCGGTAGGGATGGGAGCCGGGGCAGCTCCTGGCATGGCCGGTGGTTTGGCGGGCGGCATTGCTTTGGGGAAAAAGCTCGATCCCGAATATTACGGGGAGGAGAGAAAAAAGATCAAAGGAGGAAAATTCTTTGGTGAGTCTTGAAAAAGAAGCCATCTCCGCGCTCGAGGGCGGATTTCTTCAAATCCGCAAAGGGCGGCGGCCCATTGGGGTAGACCGGCTCCTCGGTCGGGTCGTGGGAAAACAGTCGGTCAGTGATTTGGTGCAGAAAAAGATCGTGCCCTCGAAATTCGCCAAGAGGGCGGCGGAGGAACAGTTGACGGTTCCGTGGTTTGTAGCTGAGCTCGCTTTTGATATTTTGGAAAAAACAGCGGCGCTTGAGGGCCAGGTTGCAATAAATAGAGCCGAAAATCACGCCACCTCTACAAGCCGAGAGCGGGTGCCGGCGGCGCATTCGGTAAAGTAAATGCAATCCCGGGCGCCATTACTGGGGCAGTTGGAGGTTATGGTTTGGGGGAGTATGTCAATAGAAAAAAGAACCCGGCCATATATATTCGTGTTCCGGTTCAAAGAAAAGACTAAACACTGAAAGAGGCGCTTGATGGTCCCTCTGGTTTATGCCCTGGCACTCGATGTTTTGGAAAAGACGGGGGCGGAGCTGAAAACAGAACTTCTCCCGCACCAAAAGCGGGTCGTCGAGCGGCTCCGTGAGCAGCCCGGGTTGGTGGGGGAGGCGTACCGAAAAAACATCCCCCAAGAGGTAAATACAGAAATTATTCTACCTCGGGACCTTCCGGAAATCGCCAAAAAGATGAAAAAGGCGAAAGAGGAATTTGCTCCTGGCATCCCTTTGGGACGGGTGGTTAAAAATATTCCGAAGGTACCTCTGCGGGGGAAAAATAAAGAATGGGGCATCGCCGTCCAGCATCATCCGGCGGACCAGCGGGGGGACCATTTTGATCTGCGGCTGATTGACGAAAAGGACCGGGCACACTCTTGGGCGCTCCCGCCCGAACTGCCCCAGCCAGGGAAGAGCACCTATGCCATTCAGCAGCCGACCCACACAGGCGAATACTCCCGGCAGGAAGAACCGTTCGAGATCGAGAAGGGCTACGGGCGGACCCGGCCCGGCGAGCCGGTCAAGCCAGTACACCTGGGAGCGACGGAGGTCGTGGAGGCGGGTCCTCAGAAGGTTCGTTTCCTACGTCACCGGGGCTCACAGACCGACGAGTTCGTCCTCCGCCAGATCGAAGGCAAGACTTGGGCCCTCCACAATGCGACGAAGAATACGGGGACGAGGGAGGGGCAGAAGCTTCCGCAATACAAGCGCGATTTTGGCGCTGTCTCGCCCGAAGCTATCGATTACCAGAACCGGGACCAGGTCGTAACGGCCAAGATTGATGGGGCCCACGCCATCGTCTCGCTTCAGGGCGAGGGGCGCTATCCGCGTGTCTACTCCTACCGCCAGCCGAAGAAGAGCGAGACGGGACTCATCGAGTACACCTACAAGCTGCCCGACTTCCAGAAACGCAAGAGCGACCCGGGGCTCAAGGGGTCTGTTGTCCGGGCTGAGGTCTGGTTCGCTGACAAGGAGACGGGCCGAGCCGTGCCGGTCAATGAGGTGGCGAGCCTACTCAATTCGGGCGTGATGAAGAGCCGGGGGCGCCAGGCCGAGCTCGGCGTTGTCCCGCGCCTCAGCGTGACCGACATTGTGCGCTACAAGGGGCGGATGGTGGAGGGTAAGCCCTTTGCCGAGAAGCTCCCTATGATGCGGGAAGTGGCCCGGAAGACCCGCGGCATGGACCTGCCGCCCATGGCCTTTACCGAGCAGGAGAAGGCGAAGCTGGTGCGCAAGGTCGAGTCGGGCGAGTTGCCTCAGACCCGGGAAGGGCTGGTGTTGCGCAGTCTGTCGGACCCCAAGGATAAGCCCGTCAAGGCCGTCTTCCGCCCGGACCATGACGTCTACGTGAAGGAAATATTCCAGGAGAAGGGTAAGCGGCAGGGCCTGGCTGGTGGGTTCACCTACTCGACCGAGCCCGACGGGCCCGCCATAGGCCGGGTTGGAACAGGGTTCAATCACGCGCTCAAGCGCGACATGGCGGAGAACCCAGACAAGTACGTGGGCCGGGTGGCCAAGGTGCAAAGCCCCATGAAGTTCGAGAGTGGCTCGCTTCGTGCCCCTGCCTTCAAAGCCTGGCACCCTGACAAAAACACCCCGGAGACAATGGAGGGGAAGATGAAAAAGACGGCGGCTTCGATTGGTCGAGTGTTGCCGGTATTGCGGGAAACGGCGGTAGAGCAAGCTCCAGGGGTCCTACTATCCCAGGGTAAGAGTCAGTTGCAAAATAAGCTGCAGCACAACCCAACCTCTTCTCCGACGGCGCTTCCGCCCCCGGCCGAGCCCCCCACAGCGGACCCGGTCAAGATGGCCAAGGACTGGAACCTCGCAGCCATGCTCCCGGAAATGAGCCTGCCCAGCGCGGAAGACATGACCGCCGTGGCGGAAGAGGTCGTTGAAAAAACCAAGCCCTGGCGCATTTATGAAAATGCGTTGGAAATGAAAAAGGACCTGGAAGAAAAAAAGAAAACGGGCAGCGCCGCCGAGATAGTTCTTTTTTCAATGGCGCGGGAATTTCAAAAAATACTAAGAGGGTGAAAAATGCCCAAGTGGATTCACGACCGAGCCATGGAGCTCAAAAAAGAGATGAAGGACACCTATGGGCCGGAGAAGGCAGAACAGGTTGCCTTCGCGGTTGCAACGCAGCAAAGTCATAAGCTTGGGAAAAGCCCCAAGACCTTCGTCTCCAAGCAGACCGGAAAACGGGAGCCCTTTGGTACCGCCGAGGGCCGGGAGGTAGCCAAGGCCAAGTTTAATAAGCCCCGGAGTGAGTACAAAAAGACGGCGGCCGACGTTATGTTCACCTCCATGATGGAGGAGCTCGAGAAAATAGCCGTGCGCTGGAAGGATGCGCTGCGTACGGGAGAGATTGGGGCAGCGGCTCGATCTCGATTGCGCCAGGTCGGACTACTTGATTACGGACGTGAGGGGGCGGGGTTGGCTCGAGGAAATGCGGAATTGGCAAGGAAAATGAATGTTCCTATAGAAGAAGTCAAGGGCTTCAAGCAAGACTTGAAAGAGTTAGGCTTGATAACGATGGAAGCCCGGGCAAAAAATACCCCAGAAAGCAAAGCGCTGGCTAAGCAAAGGTTGGCGGAATTTCAATGGAATCAGCAGCTCAGGGACGCTACCTCAAGGGGAGGACTGGCATCCGTTCATTACCCGATGAGGGGTGGGGTTGTTGTTACAAATAAAAAAGGAAAAGTGCTTACATCTGGGTTGTCTCCGGAAAATCAAGAACAAATAAAAGCGTTGAGTATACGTCATGAGTTGGATGAATTAAGGATTAGGAATAAAATGGGAAAAAGAAAAAAATATCTACCAGTTAGCCCCCCAAAAAACTTTTACGAGAGGGTCGTGGCTAAAAATCTGTCCCCCGATGATCGAGTAAATTTGATAAATAAAATCGTGGAGAAAAGTCCTGATAAATGGAAGGATAAAATGAGAAATATTCCTCTACCTGCGACGCCAAAAAAGGGTTACTTCCTGCGGGGTAATCACTCATCACCCGAAGTTATCCTTCGAGAAAGTCAAAATGTGGCGACCCTGAGTCCCGAAGTGGCTCACCGGATGAAGACTCACCGGGTAGGTGAGGAGTACACTATGGGACCGCTTGGTTTTGAGTACGGAAAGTCGTCTAAGCCTGAGGCACGGAAAGCCATACTTGAGTCTTTTAGAAAAGGTGAAATCTGACATGCCCTCGGCCATTGAAGCGTTTTTCGAGCACGAGAAGCAGGCAGCCCAAAGTCGAGAGCAGGATGACCTCGATCAATGGCAGCAGTGGAATAATCAGGGCCGCACTTCCGACGCCATGCGCCCGCTCTTGGGTCGGTTCAAGCGGCTGATTAATAGCCGGGCCAATGTGTACGCGGGGAAAAATCCGAATATTCCGCCCGAGGCTGTGCGAGCGGAATTTTTGAACCATGCCATCAATGCCTTTGAGACCTATGACCCCAACCGAGGGGCGGCCCTTAAAACCCATGTCTACAACCAAATGAAAAAAGGGCAGCGCCTCATTTCGGATTACGGCGGGGCGCAGCGGATCCCTGAGACTCGGTACTGGAAGGTGCAGGAGTTCAAGGACGCGGAGAAGGACCTCGATAATCAGCTCGGCCGCCCACCAACGGCGATGGAAATCGCGGACTATCTCAAGGCGCCGCTCAAGCAGGTCACGGCCATGCAGATGGAGGTACGTAAGGAGGTTCCGCGCAGCCGGCTGACCAATGACTTCGTCTCCTACAAGCCGCCGGAGAACGTTGAGACCCTCCGGTTGCTTCAATACGAGCTCGGGCCTCAGGACCAACAGGTCTTGGAGCACCTGACGGGGCTCAACGGGAAGCCCGTGCTGCAGCCGGGTCAGATTGCCCAGCGGCTCGGGATGAGCCCCTCGGCCGTGAGCCGTTCACGCCAGCGCATTGCCGACAAGCTCAAGCAGTACGGAGGGTAGCCATGTCCAGGCAGGAGAGACTCACGGCACTCCGACAAGCGGTGGATGAGTGGTCCGAACGGGAGATCAAGCGCCTCGAGGACGAAGTCACCTTCTTGCGTTCGGTCAAGGAGGGAGTCAGCCAGAGCGGCCAGCTCGCCTCGACGGTCAACGACCAGGTGAGTCAGCTCGTTGAGGATGAGATCCAGGCCTATCTCGAGTAAAATACCCAGAAATCTGAAAGAAGGGTGGGCTGATGGCCGTTGTAGCAAGGAAGAGGTGGCGCTTTGCCTCCGCCCAGTGCCTGGCCACGGATACCGTGGGCGACTTTGTCTACATCCGGGACGAGAAGGTCGGGAGAGACTATGTCGTGGGGGCGGTAGACCCTACCCAGGGCGACAAAATGCCAGCTGTCGCCTTCATCGTCGAAAAGTCCTCTCCTACCGCCTGCACCATCATGTTCCAGGGCTACACAAGCCTCTATTCCTCGTTGGTTCCGGGCGATATCTACGTTGTGGGCTCAGATAGCCGGCCGGCGCGGGCTGGTGATGGGAACTACCCTGTTCCCGGCATGCTCGTGCAGCAGATCGGCGTGGCCACGGGCACTTCCGAGCTGCTCGTGAACATCATGGACGTGCTCGGTGCCTCGGGTCCGGCCGATAGTCGGTATTATCAACAACCACTGGTGGCTACGCCCGATCCTCGCACGCTTCAAACCTCTTTTCCGTTCAAGCACGGGGGCGTTGATACCGAAGTATTACTGTACAATGGTCAGAGACTGCTCGAGGGTTCTGGTAACGATTACGTGGCGTCAGAGTCCGCTGGTGTGGGAAGCGGTTATGATACAATTACGCTTGAATTCGCACCAGCACCGGACTCGAACTGGTCCATAGATTACGTCCCTGACTTGTAACCCCGGGGGAAAGAGGAGACGCACAGATGGGTAGGTCACGGTTTGATCAGAGCACGCAGGTTTGGCGGTCGGGAACGTACGACGATACGATCGCCCCGACCGAGGCAGCGTACGAGACCAACACGGTCACCCTCGAAGAGGATCTCAACAATATCCGGTCCTTCTTGCACGAATTGCGGGACGTGCGCAACTCGAACTGGTGGGCGGCTCTGGCCGCCCCTTCGACCTTTCCGGGTGAAGGAGCGGCAGCCCGTGGTGTGCAAGACGTCAATGACGACCTCTATGACATCGAGCGCAAGCGCATTTTGAAGCGCCGTGCGGTGGTCAGCGCAGACATTGTCGTCCCGTCAGCCGTGGCGGCGTCGGGTGTCCTTACTCTGACGGGTCTGCCTCTCGACACGGAAACGGTCACGATTGGTACCAAGGTCTACACGTTTCAGACCGTGCTGACCAACGTCGATGGCAACGTTTTGATTGGCGCCACGGCTTCGGATTCGCTCGACAACCTTATCGCCGCCATCACCTTGGGCGCGGGGTCCGGGACGCTCTATGCTGCCGCGACGACGCTACACCCGACTGTCACGGCGGCGGCCGGTGCCGGCGACACCATGGATGCCACGGCGAAGGTTGATGGTACTGCCGGGAACACGATTGCCACGACCGAGACTTTGACGAACGGATCGTGGGGCGCCGCCACCTTGACGGGCGGTGCTGGCGACGTTGTGATTCTGGGAGCAGGAGAGCTTCCGGGGAACCTCGTTGCTGCCGTTGGTAACGTGACGACGCGGGGCACTATCGTCGCATATGAGGCGAACTTTGGCACTGCGACGCTGACCGACGTTGTCGGCGGCGACACCTTGACCCCGAAGAACCTCTGCAAGATCGCCGATTCGGCCACGGGCGAGCCCATTCTGGATGGTTCCGCGAACGAGATTCACGCGCTGATTCAGTCTGAATTCGCTACTGATGGGACCACCATCACGGAAACGACGCCGAACAGGGTCCAGCTGAGTTTCGTTGTTCACAATTCCACAAACGACGATTTGATTCTGGTCGATGGCCAGTACATCGGTGGTAAGACCATCGACTACAGCCCGGTCGAGCGGTACGCCTTCGAGGACATCCCGGAGCACGCCTGGCTCGGTGATGACTTCATCGATGCGGGTGGCGGCGCCGTGACCCGGCAGGACGTCTACAACAACCAGGGTACGGTTCCGGTTGACTTGATCACCAACGCAACCCTCGACTTGGAGGGCGCCGGCCTGGTCTGGTCTATCCGTGATGACGCCCAAGCGACTCTCTTTTCCATCACGGAGGGCTCGGCTGGCGGTACGTCGACCGTGGCCTTGGGCGGGGATGTCGACGTGTTCGACAACAACGCGGTCTCGAACCTCTTCGCTGGCCCGCTCACGGTCGATGATGATGGGACCGATATCGAGATTGGGGTCACGGCCGGGCAGATTAATACCACAGGGACGGATGACTTCGAGCTCCAGGCCGGCGGCGAGCTCTACCTCGATGATGGCAACCGCACTGGGTCGACCTGGGCCACCGACGGGATCAAGCTGTCAGATACGACGGCCGAATGGGATCTTTTCGAGACGACCTTCGGCGGTGAGGTCAGCCTCCTCAACGCCATTACGCAGGCTTACACCGAGCAGGCGCGGAACAAGGTCTATGCCAACGTCATCACGGCGGATATTTCGGCCAACACGCTCATTACAGGTGCGGCCGGTTCGCCCAATATCTCGGCCCAACTCCCCAGCTATAAGGGCTTGAGCTTCATCAATGACGTCGAAGTTTTCATCAATGGGCAGCTCCAGCGCCCGGGTGTTGATGCGGCGGCGAATAACGACGTCTATCCGAGCGCAGTTGAGGCCGAACAGGCTGATGGCGCATTTTATTGCGAATATGCGCTCAGGTACCGCGGGGGCACGGACCCTGACGTGGTCGCCATGGTGGTCTGGGGCACGCCGACCGCGTAGTATTTCCTGATTGAAACACGTGAGCCCCCTGGAGGAAGCCAATGACGGTGGAGAAGAGTCAGTTGCGGGCCCTGATGGCCGAGAGTTTTGGACGAGATTTGGAGCAGGACCTCGAAGGCGCGCAGGTGCGGGTCTACAAACTCCAGGGGGCTCACGAGGCGGTGTCACAAGCAGCGAAAGCGGTTTCTGACCTCTCGGTCAAAGTGCGGGACGAGCTTTATGAGGGGAAGATCAGTTTTGACCCGGAGGATGAGCTTGCCGTAGCGAAATTCGTTGTGGGCCGGGTGCAGGATGCAGTGGCCAAGCTCAAAGAGCTCGCGGAAAATGCGAAAAATCAGGCCATCAAGGCTGACGGTGAGCGGGCTGGGCTCGAGCGGGCGGTAGAGAAGCTCAAATCGGTGCGGGATACGGAGCAAAATAAAATTGCCGCGCTGCAGGCGAAAATAGCAGCTGGAGAAGTGATCATCGAAAATGGTGAGCCCGTTTCTCTTGGGGGGCATCGTGCGGTAGGTGCTCATCCTGGACCGACCCTTAAGATGGCGCGCCAGCACGAGAGCGAAGCGCCGGAAAAGAAGATGCGCAAAAAGAAGACCAAGCTGCCGGCCGAGGCCCCTTTGCCCGCGGAGGACCCCGGTGCCGAGAACGCCTGATGCCCACCACGGCGAGCTCCTCGAGGACGAGGGCATTCAGTTTGGTGCCGCGGCGGCCGACGTCTCGGAGCCGGGAGAGATACGCTATTACGGGGGTGCGTTCCGGGCGATGGACGGGACGGGCATTTTTGACTTGCGGAGCGGTACCGGGCTTACCACAGAGCAGCACAAAGTCTTGCGCCAGCTCATCCACTTCATTGAAGAGGGGCCAGCTGAGGGATTCGCCAGCGGTGCTTACCGTGAGGTGAGCCCGACAAGCCCTTTTCCGACTTCGGTCATTTGGTGGGAGTCGTCGGCCAAGCTCAAGAAGATCGTCGAGCGAACGGTCACTTGGTCGGGCGCGGTGCCGGCAGTTGACGAGTGGAAGGTGTACGATACCGATGGGTCGACCGTGCTGGCCACGGTGAGCGATGCCATCTCCTACTCGGGTCCGTTCGAGACCAATCGGACGCGGACCATCACGGTGAGCTGACATGGGACTATCGCCGGCAGCGGTGCTCTACGATGCGAGCGGAAATCCAATCACCGTCGTCAGTGATGGGGGGGATTATCGATTGGCCGGCGTGAACAAGGTTGTCAATGCGTCGGGCTCGCAAATCAACCCGGCAACCCAAGAGACACTGGCGCTTATTAAAGACACCGACGGCATCAAGAAGATCGTCGATGCGCTGCCAGCGGGCTCGAACGAAATCGGTAGAGTGCGGAGCTTCCTCTACGATGACGTCAACCAGGTCGCGCTCGCCGTGGCGCGTGAGGCGACCATTCCCGCCAATACCCGAGGAATCCTCATCCTGGGAGAGGCACAGGACGGCAAGTCTTACGCCGTGCGTGTTTCGGGGTTGGGCAAGGTGGCGGTGGAGTCCTCGTTGCCTGGTCCCCCGCCAGGGACGACAGAGTTTGTCCTTTCAGCGGACGATCCACTCTCAGTGGGACCGTCGCCCAATTACCACGAAACAGTTTCAACGGCGATTACCAATGGTGAGCATCTGCACATTCAATTCGTGGCCGGAGGAGCAGAGGGCGATCCGAGTGAGCGGGGAAGCATGGTCGAGGTCTATTGGCGTGAAGGGGGAACGCCGACTGACCACTTGATTGAGCGGATATTTCTCACGGGCGAGACGGTCTACCTATCCTTGCCCGACACAGGCAAAGCCCGGGATGGGACGACGCTGGCTGGCGACGGCTCAACGACCAAGTTGGTCATTCGGCGGGAACGATTGTCCACCTCGGCTCAGCGCGTTGACGCAGTGGTGCGGGGATATACGGAGACGGTCTAATGCCAGTTACGGTTGAGGGAACGATACAAATTCAAGCGACGCTGGGCGCTGGACTGGTTGAGGCCCACCCTGATCCGCTCAAGGTCAATGTGAAAAGCTTTCGCTATGACATTGGCGGGTATCGCGGAACGTACAACGGAGCAGTCGCTCAATCGGTGACCGACGACGACACGAGCTACGTTTACCTGGACGAGGACGCGACGCTGGTCATCAACACGACGGGCTACCCGATTGAAATCACCTACCTACCGCTCGCTCGCGTCGTCGCGGCGAACGGAGAGGTCGTTGCCATTCATGACGAGCGCGTCCTTTTGGCCTCTTCGAGTTCAGTTATCGGGACCTGCCGCATTGGCTTCCCAGTGGACGCCGGAGTGAAGGGCGGCAACGCTAGTGTCTCGGACAACAACGAGGTCTGCTCGCTCACGTTCTCGACGACTGGAGAGAGCCGGAATAGATGGAACGTCCGCCCTCCCCAGAACTACACGAGCGGCAATCTCACGCTGCGCCTTCTCTGCTCGGTGGCGGGGAGCCCGGGCTCGAATACGATGCGGATGGGCCTCAAGTGGTCGAACCTCGTTGCGACTGAGGATTTGCCAGCTGATTACGAGTACGGCGTCGAAGAGACCAAGAGCCTGGGGACGAACGATCAGCTGTTCGTGATGGATTTCACCATCACCGCAGCCAACTTCGATAAGTCTGTGGATATGATAGCATTTTACTTGTACCGCAACGGCGACCATGCCGAGGACACGACGTCGCTCACGCTGCACATTCACCTGTGCGAGCTCCGCTACACAGGGTTCAAAGTAGCGGGCCAGGCAGGACAATAAAAAATGGGGGTAGGAGAAAAAAAAGAAAATGACCAGCATTAATGTGCTCAAAGCAACGACGGCCATGCTCGAGTACCTGACACAGGAAACCTGTACCATCGACCCGCAGGCACGGGCCGCTCTGGGAGCAGCGGTGGGTGACCAGTTTTTGCTCACCCCTGACTCGGCCCCGTCGAAGTACGGCCTCGTCACTATCGACCGGGATTACGAGGATGGGACGGACAACAATGACATTCGCATGATCGCCGCGGGCCGGGCCCGGTTTGACTATACCGATGGGTTCGACGCGGCAGCGTCCCTCTTTACCCCGGTGCACGGGGAGACGGACTCGTGGCTCAACTCGAACAACAAGCTGGGAGAGTTCCTCTCCGAGTCGAGCTCGAGTCAGACCAAGATGCTCGTCCTGGCCCCTCACGGTGGCGCGGTTGAGTCCTACACCGACGAGCTGGCTCAGCGGATCTATGACGGGCTCGTCACGACCAACTCGAAGGACGCAAGCCTGTGGAAGTGCATTGGGTACCAGAGTGCCATCGGGGCTTATGACGCCTGGCACGTGACCTCGACCAAGATCTCGACCAACTCTTTTCCCTATTTGTGGAATGTGGCGGGGCGCTCGTTTGATTTCGCACTTTCGATCCACGGCTTTGGTGAAGCCGATGTGGCCATTGGTGGCGCGGCCAGTTCGACGCTCAAAAATGAGGTCAAGGCAGCACTCGAGGCCATCACGAATTTCCCCTTCACCGTTTCAGTCATGACCTCGGGAGAGTATGCCGGGACGGATCCGGCCAATATCGTCAATCGGTATTCTCCGGCTGGTGTGCAGCTCGAGCTCCCTTACTCGGCCCGGACCACCTGGTGGCAGCAGATTGCCGACGCGCTGGTCGACCTCTACAAAAATAAAATCTGAGGTCCTTTCTTTCCTGCCTTGATTTTTCTATATTACGAAAAATAGATAACGAGGTGCGTGATGCTTTCTCTTCGTTGGCAGATTTTTCGCGATCGATCTTACCTGATATGCCTGGAGTTGCTCTTGAAAGTAAAAAATAAATTGGGGAAAATGGGCACCTAAAACGAAAGGAGCCCGGGCATGAGCTACGATGAGCTCGTTGAGGCGGCAGCCGCGTCGGCCTACGAAGTGATCCGTATCTGTGAGCGGACGCTCAGCGGCAAGCGCATGCTCGGTTGGGAAGCGCTGTCAGCACGGCGGAAGTCGAATTTTCGCTCCTGGGTCCGGCTTGCTCTCTACGGCGCCTCGGCCGAGGAAGCGCACGGTCAGTGGATGAGTCGCAAAGTAGAGCAGGGGTGGACGTTCGGGTTGGTCAAGGACCGGGAGAAGAAGACCCATCCGCTCTTGGCCACCTTTGACACCTTGCCGGAAAAGCATAAATGCCGGAAAAAACTGTTCATGCTGGTCGCCCGGGAAGTCGGGGGAGCCCTTTCGCTGTGTGACTACCTTTTTACTGGAGAAAAAAGGAAGGTAGGAGAATGAACTTTGAGGAAGTCGTAGAGTTCGCCGCTCAGGCAGCACATGAGGTGAACCGGGTTTACTGCCTGTCCTTGGGCGATGACTCTCAGCCCCACTGGGAGCAGGCCCCTGATTGGCAAAAAGACAGCGCGCGGGAAGGGGTGAGGTATGCCCTGATTGACCGGATGCCCGCGCGGTCACACGAGCGCTGGTGCCAGAAAAATCAAGTGAAGGCTGGAGCTACGGGGCGGTCAAAGACGTGGAAAAAAAGACTCACCCCTGCCTGGTGCCCTTTGGTGAGTTGCCGCGAGAGCAGAAATTAAAGGATTTTCTGTTTACTTTAGTCGGCCCGGTTATAGCGCAGGCTATCACGGGTTTCCTGCCTGAGACACACCTCAAATTTGAAATTCCAACCGTCTAGTTCGGAAAATTCGACCGTGGAAAGGGAATGACGTTCGTCACCTCTGTTGGTTCAGGATGTGGGGCGGCCAGGGGGCAGTCACCCGCAAGCGCGCTCAACCGGTGAAAGAGGTCCTGAAGCTTGAGGGAGAGGAGGACGCCGGGCAGGTGCTGACCTCGCCAGAGGGCATAGCCGAGCTCGAGCAAGGTGTGCCAAGCCTCTCGCTTGATTTCCGCGTAGCGCAATTTGTTCATTTTCTTAGTGCTCCTCCTTTTTCTATTGCTTCCCGGTCTGCCTGTCAGCTAAAAAGACAGGGCTCCAGGTTCAGAAGAGAGCTACCGTGCTGCTCACCCCAAGTTTCTGAGCTTGAAGTTTCCATTGGATCCTGGTAGGGATCCGTCTCTCCCGCTCGATGCAATGCGGCCGTGCATTTTTCGAGCGGGAGAGACGGTGAACTCAAGGTCGGATCTACGAAAACATTGGTTGGCCCTCGGGGTACCTTCAAATTCTTTCGCTGGTTGGGAATTTGAAGGTACCCGTTTTTATTTTACCTCCCTGACCGAAATACCCGGGCGCCAGTCCCAGGTCTGATTGCCATCGGCTCGGCAGGTCGACAGGCAAGTGCTGCAACTCATGATGTGGCCACGTTGACGCCGGTTGGGATTTTCCCAGGTGAGGCGCATCTTGTCTCGGCACCAGCGGCACCGAACGTAGAGGGGGATAGTGCTCCCTTCTGAGATAATCATAACGATTTCTCCTTTTTCCGCCTTTCAGCGGGGTTATCATTTCGGGAAATGGACTTATTTCCCGAAAAACGGCTTCAGGAATGGATTTCGTCGTAAAGGCGTTCGACCAGGTTGTTGAGGCGGCGGACCTCGACCGAGAGCCGAGAGGCCAAATGCTTGAGTTGCACCGCACTCATTTGGCCGAGGAGCTCGCACTCTTTGGCTGGCTGGGATTCCTCGTCGAGTAGGCTGAGGAACTTTTTGATGGGCCGCTCGTCAAATTCCTCAACGCCGTTGGTGGTCACAACGGTGCAGTAGGTCATGGCAGGAGCCTCAACAGTCGGATGTGCTGGGAAGCGGCCTCCCATGCTTCCTGCGGAGCATCAGACAGCACGGTTACCGGGAAGTAGGGGCGACCCGTGCTATCAATCTGCACGTCTCTCCAGATGCGGTCTTCCCGTTGGGCAAGCTCTTCGGCATGCAGGCGCCGACATTCTTGGCTACGGGGCAAGAAGGCCGAGAGGAGAGACTCTCGAAACTCAGCCACCTCCTCCTCGGTGGCCGGTCGGACCCAGGGCTGTCCTTCGGTCTCGGCTACTCCTTCGGCACCCAGCAGACAGGTCACTGGGGCCTTTTCCATTGGCTCCGTCACTTTTCCTTCTCCTTGAGTGTGGGTACTGCAAGGCCCTGACGCTCGAGGCAGCTGAAGGCACCTTCAGCGTGCTCGAGCCAGATAGGGCCCATACGACACTGATGTCCGTGGGGGAATTCCTGGTACTGGGCACAAGGCGTGAGCGGGTACCAGGGCTTGTCGTGGACCGCGCAGGCATACTCCCCCGGCCGGTCCCCCCGTAGGTGAGGGCAACGTTCGGGCTCGCCCTGGAGGCCAATCTCCATCAGGTTGTCCTCGGTGGGCTCGCGCTCCGGATCCCGGACTACAACGGCCCAGAGCTGGGTGCAGCAGTAGCCGCAACGAATGCAGGTCATGGATTTTGTACCTCAAGTATAGAAACGATTTTAGAGTCGCCCGCAATTAATGAGTCGATGAGTTCTAGGCTGACAAGCTGCGCCGCCTTTTCAAGTTTTTCGTGCGTGTTCATATCATCCGTACTCGGTGTCGGATTTCCGCTTGGGTGGTTATGCACAGTAATTAACCTGCAGCACCCAGTTAGCAGTGCCCAACGTAGTACAGCTTTAGTGTCTACGATACAGGTGCAATGATTTCCGCGACTGATGAGAGACCAGTCATGTACAACAAGGTCTGTTCCGGATCCGATAATTATAAAGTTTTCTTGTGGTTGAGGCGGAAGAATTGTGCGAATGAATCTGTAAACATCCTCCTTACTGGTCAGTTTGAAGGGCATTATTTTTCTTCTCGTGTTCTTGTACACAACGGCAGATTCTTTCACATATACTTTCTCAAGCATTATATCTTCTCCTGCTGGGTAATGGAGTAATCTGTTTTGCTGTATAGGGTATTGTTTGCTGTTTGCGTTGATGCTCGGCTAAGGAGCAGACGATTGATCTCGAGCTCAGCCAGTTCCCAGGGGTTGAGCCGAGCGGACGCATTTTCCCTCCGTCAGATAAAATTTGGCTTTTTCCACTGGGGCTGGTCTTTTCCAGGGGCACCATAATTTTTTCCTTTGCACCGTGGGCACCCGGCGCCCATGCGGAAGAGTCGATATTCCCACTGTTCCATTTCGCCCTGGCGGGTGCCGTAAAAGTCCCAGAGCTCCCCACATACGGCGCACTTGACTCGCATTGGACCCTCCCCAAAAAAGCTAAATCACCTGCGACTATATTGCTTATGCCCGTGGGAGTCGATGGATTTTCAGCCGAGGAGTCCGAGGGCCCTGCGTTGGTCGGGAAGAAGATTTTTGGTGAGGCCGCAATTATCGCAGCACATGTTTTGAATGGCCTGTTCTACTTTTTCGAGGGGGTCGGTCACGTGGCCGACCGCGTGGCAGCCGTCGAATTCGCCGGCGTGGATAGTCCCGTCAACGTCGACCGAAGGGACGCAGAAGCGACCCAAGGTGTTGAAGTGCCGCTGGGCGAAGCGGAGCCCACCAAAGCGGGTCAGACTTCGCAGGTTGAAGCAGGCCGGGTACTTGATGGTCGATTTAATGCCTGCCTCGCGCGTGCGGGCACAGGGGAAGATGCTGTGCACCTTTTCCGGGAGGTAGGACAGGCCGGCCTGGGGCAACGGGTGGGTGTAGTAGCGGGGATCGTAGGTCACCTGGATCAGGTAAGGAAGCGGATTGCTGATGGCTTTGAGCTCTTGAGCGAGCTCTTCGTCCTCGAGGAAGTAGCCGTTTGAGGCGAGGACCACGGTGAAGGTGAGGCCGGCACGCTTGATGAAGGCCAAGACGCCCGGGTGCATGGTCGGCTCGCCGCCTGAAAGGATAAGGACCGGGGAGTCGATCCGGCGGGCAAAGTCGAGGCAGGCCTCAAAGAGCTCGAGCTCCATGTGTGCCCCCTCGGGCCCAACCTGCTCCATGGCACAGTGGCGGCAACGCTGGTTGCACCGGTTGGTGATGCGAATAATCATTTGTACTCCTTGTCTTAGGCCATTTCTTGCAAGTAGCGCTTGAGGCTTTGAAATTCAAGGGTGGAGAGCTCGAAGGAGATGGTTGCCAGGACGGCGAGGGACACGCGCGGGGGAAGCTCTTGCAAGGCGGCGAGGACGTCCGAGCGGTTACCGTTGATGTACGAGTCGGCGAGCTCGCGGGCGCGGGTCAGGATGAACTCGTAGCGCGCCCTGCAGCCTTGGGGGTCCGCAGCAGCTTGGAGTTCTTCCAGCCGCTTGCGGGCCTGGCTCAAAGTCATGCGATCTTCGAGCGTGCTATAGGGGCGGTACCAGCGAACGGTCCAGTCGGTATCGAGCTCGAAGATTCCGTAGAGTGCAATAGGTTTCTTCGCGGTCGAGGGGACGGTTTCTACAATGATGTATTTTTCCATCGGTTCTCCTTTAGGCCTGCTGCGCCTGGCATTTTTCACCGTTCAACTCTGATCGCATTTCTCGCCTAACCCACCGTCGTTACACGACCCGCTGTCAACCGCCTCGGCTGTTAACCGGGTTGAATGTTTTTCCAGAGCCGTCCGTGCAATCATCACCGGACACGGAGTAAGCATTCCATGGCACCAACCACACGCATGCCCATCTGTTCGCTGTGAACAGATTGTTGCGCCGGGCGCACCGCTGCGCTCAATAGTGAGGAGCGCATGTTGCAGTTTGTTCAACTCTCCCTCGATCTCACTAGCCAATTTTGCTACTAGCGTGCACCCAGATGCCCTAGACATTGCATCTAATATGGGGCGGCAGGATTCTGGCGCTGCTTCGATCTCTTTTCGCGTTGCGGCATGCCATCTCAACCACGCTACGAGCGATGACCTTAACTCGTGCATGGAATATTTCATGGCATTGGCCTCCTGAATCTTCGCGGAAACCAGTCACACTCATCATCTGTTTCCTTCTTGCCAACGAGGTAGCGGCATAAGGGAAAGTTCGCGCAGTGCTCACAGCGAACACCATGCGGAAGCTTCATGCAGTCGCCCTCATCTTCTGTGGCTCCAACCATGTTAGGGATACAACTCCCGTCAACGCAGCAATTAGGCATTTTTCACCATCCTTTCATCATCGTCCATCTCTTGGCAGATGTCCGCCGCCACCTCGGCTGGATCGGCGTATGTGCCCTCAATAGTGTCACTATGGCCAGCGCAATATCCCAGCCTGGCAGCCTCGTGGCGCGCATTGGCCAGCCTCGTGCAAAGTGCGTCCTGCTCTGCGATGTATTCGGCAAGATGCCGCGGCAGAATGCCATCCGGGTCGCCCGCAATCTCTAGTTGGGACGCATCCTTCCATGCATCGATCTCGGCCTGCTTCTCGGCAATGACTGCTCTCATCCTAGCAGTGTCTTCTGACATCAATCCGTGCGAATACACCAGCGACCGAACGGCCTCGTAGTGGGATCCATCGTGGGCAGCAAACAACTCCTTGCCCAGTGCCTGGGCCACCAGGTCAAGTATCTCCTCGTAGGCAACGCATCCGCCGCAGTCTCGTAGATCACCCATTACTCTCCTCCTGTTAACCGACATCGCTCAAGTTCGAGTCCGCGATGCCCTGGCGTAAGAGGGGGGAGCCCCCCGCTCCCCCGGTGGAATATATCAGTCAGGTATGAATCGACCAGTGCGGTCCGGGGGGCGGATCGATCTCATGTAGGAAGGAACGGTCGTCCCCATCCCCAGGATGAAAAGCGAGGAACCCGCGCCCGTTCTTATAATTGCTACCGTCACGTCGCCAAACCACGGAGAAGCTGAGGGGGGATCGATCAAAACCCAGCTCGACAGTCCCGGGATGGTGGTGTAAATAGTGGAGCTTCTTTTCCAGAAGCGGCAGGAGGCGTAACTCCACTCCCCCCACCCGCAGGTTGCTATCCAACTCCTCTATTTGTTGGAGTACACGGTGAAAATGTGCCTCATCGACTATTTTCAGCATTTATTTCTCACTTCCGCGTGTTCGGGGTCAGGATTGTTGGCGTGGGGGCCGCTTGAGTTTGACCCCCAGCTGTTTGAGCAGCTTGCGGGCGGCTTGTTTGGTCCGGCGTTGAATGACTTCCGGGCTCTCCGGCCGGAAGAGTGTGCCCTTGGTGCGTAAGGAGCGGATGCACGGCAGACCTAACGGTCGCGGCTCGGGTTGTGGCGCCTCGTACAAAACAACTGCCTTATTGCAATTGTCGTAAATCTGTTTGAGGGTGGAATTATCCGCCACTGCGTACCCCCGATAATCCGATTGAAGGTACAAATTGAACCGCTGGTTCAAAAATTGCTGGACGTGGTCGGGGAAGAAATCGAGACGATTTTCCCATCCGTCCTTCTTTCCTGCACGGCAGATCCTGATCAGGATTGTCGGTGGATTTTCGAGATCGTACTCGAAATAAAAGAACCAGGACTCCACCGCCTTGCGCTTGACGGGGTCGAGATAGAAGAGCTTGAGCAGCCCGTCGAGCGCCCCCAGTCGGTCCTCACCGGTCTGGGCTACTTCTTGTAGGTAGGGTAAATCGCCGGTTACTAGCTTCATCAACCAAGAGGGCGTGGTCCTCGAGGACTTCCGCGTTTTCCCGTCGGTTGCTGTAAAAATTGTTCCTTGCTGGTTTTCCATGCTGTCCCCTCTTTTTTATTTATTGATGAGTTTTTGGTAATTGACGATTTCGTCAATCGTCAGAATGATAAAAAGGATGATCACGAACCATCCCATCAATTAACCTCCGTAGCTGGCGGTACTTCCTCTTCGGTCGTCAGCTCGTGTATGGCTTCGCAAAACATGCTGACCAGCTCTTTTCCCATCTCTTGGGCGCAAAGGAGCTGCTTGACGAGTATTTCGCAGCCGCGCAGATAGCGCATGCCCTGCTCCTCGGTGTACCCCTCGGCAAAGATAAAGGGGCAGCGGGAAAAAGACTCGTCAGGCAGGGTTTTGAGCAGCTTGACCAGCGGCGTGCCCAATTTTCCCTCCGGCACGTCAGGGCCGTCCCAGTAAATGATCGTGTACTTCTTCTCGGGGTCCGTCTCTTCCAAGTTGTTCCGAAATATCGCTCGTACGCGCATTGAGCTACCTCCACAGGTAAATGACTTCGAGGTCCTTATACCAGCCACTGCAGTTTATTTTCTGCACTACCCGATTATTTTTATTTTTCCGGCAGGATGGGGTTATCCGGAATGGTGGGGACGCCGTCACTGGGGGTGGGTGCGAGGTCCTCACTGTCGACCTGGACGCTTTCCCGGCTCAGGCTGACCCAGAGCTCGATCGGGGGCGCGTCCAGGCCCCAGAGATGGATGGTTGCAGCCGGGGGGATGTGTTCGAGGAGTGCTCGGACCGCGGCCTCTTCCTCTGGTCCTGCGTAGGAGTCGGGGAGCGCCGCGGTCCAGTCGATGACGGCGATGCCAGAGACGGTCTTCACGATTCCGATGGTACCGCAGAAGGCCAGTCAAGTCCGTAGCTCGGGCCAACGCCGTGAATATCGGGGGAAGCGGAGAAAAGGAGGTCATGGGGTAGGCGTCTTTCCCGCCAGTATTTGACCCAGTATTTGACCTCCGTGTACTCCACGTTCCATTGGTCCTCACCCCAGTCCGGGTTGACCTTGACGTGGACGATCCAGCGGTCCTCGGGCAGGTCCTCTTCCCTCCCCTCGAAGGGCTCGATCTCCTCGGCCCCCAGCATGATGTCGCTGTCAAAGGTGGGCACCGCTCCACCCTCGTCGCTGCAGAGGATGATCCGGGGCTCGTAGGGCTCTTTTCCTGGCGTCTCCCCTCGGTCCAGGGCCTCCAGGTCTTCGGCGGTCCATTCGGTCCGCGAGATGAGGTACTTCATGTCGATTTTTCGCTTTCCGAGGTAAAATAAATAAAGTCCGGCTCACATTTCTTATACCGGCGGGAGGGATTATTTTTTCCAGCTAAAAAACACCTTGGGGAATCGAACCCTCCGCCTTTCGGCGCCACCATAGAAGGTGTGATGGATTGCTCCATCATGGTTCTTATACCATCGGGAGGCGGATTATTTTCAGTGAGGTGTGTTGGCGCTGATGAGCTGGGCGAGTAATTGACGCGCGTCAGGAATGGAGGTGACGCTCTCTATTTTCTCCTGCCAGTCTTCGGCGACAGTTCCATGCCTTTCGCAACGCCCTGACCGTTGACATGGCGCTGGGATGTTCCACCAATACCGTCCTGCACCTGACGGCCATCGCCCATGAAGCGGGCGTACCGCTGAATCTCGATATGATCAACGACATCAGTAGCCGGACGCCGCATCTGTGTTCCCTGAGCCCCGGCGGCCGCCATCATATCCAGGATCTGCATCGGGCCGGCGGTATCCCGGCCGTGATGAAGACGCTTGGGGAAGCCGGGCTCATCGATCAAACCGTGCTGACGGTCACCGGCCAGACACTGGAAGAAAATCTGTCGGACGCCATCGTGCGGGACGCCGAAGTGATCCGGCCCATGGCACGCCCCTACCACGCAGTGGGAGGGCTGGCCGTGCTGTTCGGGAACCTGGCACCGGATGGCTGCGTCGTCAAACAATCGGCCGTCAGGGAAGAAATGCTGCGGCATGAGGGACCGGCGCGGGTCTTCGACACCGAAGAAGATGCCTCGCGCGCCATCATGGACAGCGCCATCCGCAAGGGCGATGTTATCGTCATCCGCTATGAGGGCCCGAAAGGCGGGCCCGGCATGCGGGAAATGCTGACACCGACCTCGGCCATTGCCGGCATGGGATTGGACGCCCACGTGGCCCTTTTGACCGACGGGCGGTTTTCAGGCGGAACCCGGGGAGCCTCCATCGGCCATGTGTCGCCGGAAGCCATGCAGGGCGGTCCTATTGCCCTGGTGAAAGAAGGCGACCGCATTGCCATTGATATTCCCGGCAAAGCCATTACTCTCAAGGTGGATGAAAATGAGCTGGCGCGCCGCCGCAGGGACTGGCAGGCGCCGGAACCCCGGATTACCGGTGGATACATGGCCCGCTACGCCAAGTTGGTGTCGTCGGCCGCCCAGGGCGCTATTGTCGAATAACCTTAGAACCAGAGGTGAACAAATCATGGAAATGACCGGAGCCCAAATTCTGATGGCCGTATTGAAGGAGCAGGGCGTGGAAACCATTTTCGGTTTCCCGGGAGGCGCCGTCATCGATATCTACGATGAACTGGTAAAAACCGACATTCGGCACATTCTGGTTCGTCACGAACAGGGTGCCGTGCACGCCGCCGACGGGTACGCCCGGGCCAGCGGGCGCCCCGGCGTTTGTCTGGTAACCTCGGGGCCGGGCGCAACCAACACGGTAACCGGCATTGCCACAGCCTATATGGACTCGATTCCCATGGTCGTCATTACAGGCCAGGTCCCCACCCATCTGATCGGCAACGACGCCTTCCAGGAAGTGGATATCACCGGGATCACCCGGCCCTGCACCAAACACAACTATCTGGTTAAATCCGTCGACGATCTGGCCCGCGTGATGCGGGAAGCGTTCTATATTGCCAGTTCCGGACGCCCCGGACCGGTTCTGGTGGACATTCCCAAAGACGTCGCCAACACCCGCACCAAGTGGGACGAAAACACCCAGGTACGCATCAAATCCTATCAGCCCAATTACAAACCCAACATGAAGCAATTGAAAAAGGTCATCAACTTGCTCAAGAAGGCCAAGCGCCCGCTGCTCTTCGGCGGCGGCGGTTTGATTTTATCCGATGCGTCCGAAGCCTTCACCAATTTTGCACGGCAAACCCGAACACCGGTGACCACCTCTTTGATGGGGCTGGGCGCCTTCCCGGGCTCCGACCCCCTCTGGCTGGGCATGATCGGCATGCACGGCACCTATCGCGCCAACATGTCCACCGGCAACTGCGATCTTTTGATCGCCATCGGTGTGAGGTTTGACGACCGGGTCACCGGCAAAACCGATACCTTTGCCGGCAAGGCCAAGATCGTGCACATCGATATCGACCCCACCTCGATCCGCAAAAACGTCCAGGTTGCCGTTCCGGTCGTCGGCGACTGCCGGGAATCCCTGGAACGGCTCAATGCATTGATCGCCGAAGAAGATATCAGCGGTTTCGGTGAAAAGCACCGGAAATGGCTGGCCCAGGTCGAGGAATGGAAAAACCAGTTTCGCCTGGCTTACGATCAGGGTGAAGAGATCATCAAACCGCAGTTCGTCATCGACAAACTTTTCGAGCTCACCAAAGGGCGCGCCATCATAACCACCGAGGTGGGTCAGAACCAGATGTGGGCAGCGCAGTTCTACCATTTTGACGGCCCTCGCCAGTTTATCACATCCGGCGGTCTGGGCACCATGGGGTTCGGCCTTCCGGCCGCCATCGGCGCCAAAGCGGCCTGCCCCGATCGCCAGGTCGTGGATATCGCAGGAGACGGCAGCATTCAGATGAATATTCAGGAGATGGCCACGGCCGTTCAGTCTTGCCTGCCCGTGAAGATCGTCATCCTGAACAACGGTTATCTCGGGATGGTGCGCCAGTGGCAGGAGTTGTTCTACGATCGCCGCTATGCCTGCACGTTGATGGACCACCAGCCCGATTTTGTCAAACTGGCGGAAGCATACGGGGCTCTTGGTCTGCGCGCCACCCGGCCCGATGAAGTCGAGGCGGTGCTGCAGGAAGGGTTGGCATCCGACCGCACGGTGATCATGGATTTCGTGGTTGAAAAGGAAGAAAGTGTGTATCCCATGGTGCCGGCGGGAGCCAACATCACGGAAATGCTGCTCGTATGATCCACGCTGACAAAACGTATAACGGAGGCCAAACCGGGGTCACTTATGAAAGAAGATAAACATGTCATCACCATGCTGGTGGACAATGAACCCGGCGTACTCGCGCGTGTGGTGGGCCTTTTCGGCGGCCGGGGATTTAACATCGAAAGTCTGTGCGTGGCTGAAACCGTGACAAAAGGCGTTTCCCGCATCACTATTGTCACCAAGGCCAATCCACCGGTGGTGGAGCAGATCGAAAAACAGCTCAACAAACTGATCAACGTCATCAAGGTGCGGGATCTGACCCATGAAGACGCTGTAAAACGTGAAATGGCCTTGATCTGCGTCAAAGCCAACCCCGAGTACCGGGCTGAAATTCTACGCATCGTAGATATATTTCGCTGCAAGGTTGTGGACGTCGGGCTGGAGCACTTCATCATCGAGGTCACCGGTGACGAAGGCAAACTGACCGCGTTGTTGAATTTGTTAAAGCCAATGGGAATCAAGAAAATAGCGCGCACGGGGGCGATCGCCCTCATGCGTGAACCCAAATAGAGGAAGCGACCGACACACCTGGTGGCGGCAAAAATTAAATTACTGAAATGTTGTGGGAGGAAATCCAATGGCTCAAATTGATTTTGGCGGCACCGTCGAAGAGGTAATCACATCCGAAGAATTTACCCTGGACGAAGCCCGCGAAGTGCTCAGCAAAGAAATCGTCACCGTTCTCGGGTACGGCGTCCAGGGACCTGGGCAGGCATTGAACATGCGCGACAACGGCATCCAGGTCATTGTCGGTCAACGCGAAGGCGGCGCCTCCTGGGATCGGGCGGTGGCCGACGGGTTTGTCCCCGGCAAGACCCTTTTTCCGGTTGAAGAAGCGGCCCGGCGGGGCACCATCATCCAGTATCTCCTCTCGGACGCCGGCCAGTCGGCCATGTGGTCGACGATCAGGGGCTGCCTTAACGAAGGCGACGCGCTGTATTTTTCCCACGGCTTCTCGATCGTTTACAAAGACCAGACCGGGATTGTCCCTCCTGCCAATGTCGACGTTATTCTGGTGGCCCCCAAGGGCTCCGGTACCACGGTGCGGCGAAACTTTCTGGACGGCAGCGGCATTAATTCGAGCTTTGCCGTTTTTCAGGATTTTACGGGCAACGCCCGACGACGGACCTTGGCAACCGGTATCGCCATCGGTTCCGGCTATCTCTTCCCCACCACGTTCGAGCGCGAGGTTCACAGCGATCTCACCGGCGAACGCGGCGTTCTGATGGGATGCCTGGCAGGTGTCATGGAAGCCCAGTACAACCTGCTGCGTCAGCATGGCCACAGCCCCAGCGAGGCTTTCAACGAAACCGTCGAAGAACTGACCCAGAGCTTGATCCGCCTGGTGGCCGAAAACGGCATGGACTGGATGTTTGCCAACTGCAGTACCACCGCCCAGCGCGGGGCGCTGGACTGGGCGCCGCGCTTCCGCGATGCGGTCGTGCCGGTCTTCGACACCCTCTATGAAAGCGTGATATCCGGCCAGGAAACCCGCCGCGTCATAGAATCTTGCAGCTCGGACGATTACCGGGAAAAACTCCAGGCCGAATTGCAAGTCCTCGGGGAATCTGAAATGTGGCAGGCCGGTAAGGCCGTGCGGTCGCTGCGCCCTGAGAACCGGCGCGCTGGAAAATAGGTCCTTTAAAATCGTTATTCGTGCGTGCCCATCCACGGGCTAACGGAAGTCACCAACGTGTCCGATCCAAAAGTGAGGATCTTCTGACCTGATCAAGACCGCACATGGGGTTGCCGTAAGACATACTGGCGTATGCCGCCGCCGGGAGCGCGCAGCAATCGGCCAATCAGGACAAGAAGACCATTTCGGAATGGACACACGTTAAAATGGATACAATCATGGAACCCATATTGCTCTATGACACCACCCTGCGGGATGGTACCCAGGGGGAGAATATCTCCTTCTCGGCCGACGAAAAGATAGCGATCGCCCAGCGCCTTGACGATATCGGTATCCACTATATCGAAGGCGGTTGGCCCGGATCCAACCCGCGGGACATGCATTTTTTTGATCTCGCCCGCCGTGAACAGTTCCGCCATGCGCGGCTCACGGCCTTCGGTTCCACCCGCCGGGTAAACCTGTCCGCCGCCGAAGACCCTAACCTGAACGCCCTGCTGAAAAGCGGCGCTCCGGTGCTGGCCATTTTCGGCAAGAGCTGGAATTTGCATGTCGAAACAATCATGGGAACCACGCTTTCGGAAAACCTGGACATGATCCGGGAAACCATTATGTTTCTGAAACAACATGGCCGCGAGGTCGTCTACGACGCCGAGCACTTTTTCGACGGCTATGCGGCAAACAGCGCGTATGCCCTGGAAACCCTGCAGGTCGCCGTTGACGCCGGGGCGGACTGGGTGGTGCTGTGCGACACCAACGGCGGCTCGCTGCCTTTTGATGTGGAAACGGCCACCACCGCTGTGCGGGAGCAACTCACGCGCGGAGGTTCCCGGACAGGACAACCATCTCCCGGGATCGGCATTCATACCCATAACGACAGCGGTCTGGCGCTGGCCAATGCCCTGTCCGCGATCGGGGCCGGGGCCCGCATGGTCCACGGCACGGTCAATGGCTATGGGGAACGCTGCGGCAATGCCGACCTCACATCGGTGATACCGGTGTTGCAGGTCAAGATGAAACGACCGTGCATTGCCGAGGCCAACCTGGCCAAGCTCAAAAGCCTTTCGCGTTTCGTCAGTGAAATGGCCAATCAGGTCCCCAGCAACAGTCGTCCTTTTGTCGGTAAAAGCGCCTTCGCGCACAAGGGCGGCATCCACGTCAGTGCCATTATGAAAGATTCCCGGGCCTATGAGCACATGGATCCGGCACTGGTCGGGAACAACCGCAGAGTGCTGGTTTCCGACCTGTCCGGCAAAAGCAATGTGGAATACAAGGCCCGGGAGTTGGGTGTCACACTGGGCGGCAACGGCTTTGACAGCCAGGTCATCGTCAGCCGCATCAAAGAAATGGAGGAACAGGGCTACCAGTTCGATGTGGCTGACGGCACCTTCAAGATCATGGTGGAAAAGTTTACCGAGCAGTTTCAACCATTGTTCGATCTGGAGTCCTTCCGGGTGTCCATCGAAAAAGACAAGGACCAGCCCTGCTCGGCCCACGCCACCATCAAATTAACGGTCGGCGATTCAGAAGAAATTACAGCGGCGGAAGGTCTGGGTCCGGTCAGCGCGCTGGATAATGCGCTGCGCAAAGCCCTGGGCCGCTTTTATCCGGATTTGGATACCATGCGCCTGGTGGATTTCAAAGTGCGTGTCATCGACGGCCGGGATGGAACCGCGGCCAAGGTGCGCGTTCTCATCGAATCCCGCGATCATGATGAGATCTGGAGTACGATTGGCGTCTCCGAAGATATTATTGAAGCCAGCTGGCATGCCCTGGCGGACAGCTTTCAATATAAATTATCCAAAGCGGACACCAAAACGCCAGTGATCGGCGATGATTCACGCCACACCGACCGAGTCTTGCTGTAACATCGAACGACAGATACCGCGGGGAGACGCCGGGTCATCCCCCCGCAGAAAGCATACCCATGAAAGTCAAACAAAGCGATAGAAAATCCAACGCCGCAGGGAGCCGCCACCGCCAATCTCTGCGGCCTATGCTCCTCAACCGCACCTGAGCTCGCACCAAGCGGCTGCGCGGGAAGACGCATCATGCACACCACCGAAAATTGGTATCACCCGCGCACCCAAGCCCGGCGGATCCTAATGTAACCTTAGCTCATTTTAGAAAGTATGATCAGACGAGGAGTGAAAACCATGGAAAAAGATAACCAGCGCGTCATTATATTCGATACCACGCTGCGGGATGGCGAACAGTCGCCCGGTGCCAGCATGAATGCCGGTGAAAAATTACGGTTGGCCGTGCAGCTGGAAAAACTCGGCGTCGATGTCATCGAGGCCGGCTTTCCGGCGGCCTCCGATGGTGACTTCGAAGCCGTATCCCAGATCGCGGCCAAATTAAAACGCGTCCAGGTGGCAGGTCTGGCGCGTGCCACACGCAGCGATATCGACCGGGCCTGGGAGGCGATCAAGCATGCCGCCCACCCCCGCATTCATACCTTTATCGCCACCTCCGATATCCATCTGGAATACAAACTGCGCATGGGACGGGACGAAGTGGTCCAGGCGGCCGTGGATGCCGTCAAACACGCACGGTCCTATACGGACAATGTCGAATTTTCCGCCGAAGACGGCTCGCGTAGTGACTGGGATTTTCTCTGCCGGGTTTTCGAGGCCGCCATCGACGCCGGCGCCACAACGATCAATCTCCCCGATACCGTGGGATACGCTGTGCCGGACGAATTCTCCAAAATGGTCCATTATGTCCGCAAAAACACCCCCAATATTGATCGTGCCGTTTTCAGCGTTCACTGCCATGACGATCTGGGGCTCGCCACAGCCAACACCTTGGCGGCAATTCAGGCCGGCGCCCGCCAGGTCGAAGTCACCCTCAACGGCATCGGTGAACGGGCTGGCAATACGTCCATGGAGGAAGTGGTGATGGCGCTGCACACCCGCCACAATCACATCGGTCTTGACACCGGTATCAAGACCGAACACATCCATGCCAGCAGCCGCCTGGTCAGCATGATCACCGGAATCATGGTGCAGCCCAACAAAGCCATCGTGGGTGCCAATGCGTTCGCGCACGAAGCCGGCATTCACCAGGACGGCATGCTCAAAAACCCCATGACGTACGAAATCATGCGGCCCGAAACCATCGGTCTGAGCCAGAACCAGCTTGTCCTGGGCAAACATTCCGGCCGGCACGCATTACGAAATCGTCTGAAAGAGCTGGGATATGAATTGAGTGAAGAAGAGCTGGACCTGATTTTCAGCAAATTCAAAAATCTGGCCGACAAGAAGAAGCACATCGTGGACGAAGACCTTGAAGTCATGGTGACGGAAGGCATCTTGAGGACATCCGATATTTTCAAACTGGATTATCTGCACGTGACCAGCGGCACCACCGTGCTGCCCATGGCCAGTGTCGAACTGACCATTAATGGCCGCCCGGCCCGCGATGCCGGCTACGGCAATGGTCCCATTGATGCCGCCTTTAACAGCATCGCCAAACTCACCGGAACCCAGTCGGAATTGCTGCGCTTCACCGTCAGTGCCCTGAGCGGCGGCACCGATTCCCAGGGCGAAGTGACCGTTCGTCTCAGAGAAGAAGGCCTGGTGGCGCTAGGCAAGGGCGCCGACCCGGATATCATCACGGCCAGTGCCAAAGCCTATATCAACGGGCTGAATCGTCTCGAATATCTTAAAGCCAACCCGATCAAAGACCGCCAGGGACTCTGACCAAACTTAGGCTTCATCAGGCCCCATCCTGAACATAAAAAGAGCTGAGGTACCACGGTACCTCAGCTCTTTTGGTGAAATGGGTGGCATACAATCAGGCGGCTCAATCTCAGAAACTCAGAACTTCCAACTTGTCCGAGTCAAGCATAAGGATTATCCGAGATCACTTCTGATTATTTACCGAGATACCCCTCGCGCATCGAAGAATCGGCGTCTTCACCCAAATTGTAGCGGAAGTACATTTGGGCAAAGGTCTTATCGGAAATGGTTCCCTTTTCCTGCCCTTTGAACACCAGCGTCAAGCCCTTTCCGGGAACGTAGGTAGTGACCGAAGTGGCGCCCGGGGCCATATCCTGATCCAGCCAGGAAGCGTAAAGATCGATTTCTTTGCGATATTTTTCCACCAATTCAGGCGGATTGGCATCTTCGATCGCTTCCTTGAATCCGTCCTGGAGTTTTTTGGCGGTAGCCTTGCTGGTCAGATAATGAAGGTAAAAATGCTTGACCTGTTCGGATTCAATGGCCTCAACGGCATCCTTGGTCGGATTCTCGAGATACAATCCTCCCACGAAAACATCGATGAAAAATTTTTCCTTAAGGGCGACCCCATTCAGCTGGAGCGTCTTGCCGTCCACCACTTTTTCTCCAGGGAACTTGACATCGGCAATCTCCATGTCACCGGCCCAGGCCATACCGCTCCCCAGTAGAAGCAGGCCAACCACCACGATCATGGCAATGAATTTCTGAATCGTCATTTTCTCTTCCCTTTCCATTATTAAAGGTCTATCCCACCAGGGTGAATCGATACGGGTTATAAGGCAGCTAATTCAGATCTTCAAGGAGCCGCTTGGCCCAATTGGAAAAATAGGCCTCAGGGGACTGTACGGCGACCTGCAGCAGCGCCTTGGCCTCGCTTTCATTTTCCTTACCGCCGATATCGATAAGCAACTCCGACATATAGATCTTGCCCTCTATCGAATCGTCAAGAAAGCCCGCTGCTTGAAATTCGCGAAAGTATTCCAGCGCTTTGTCTTCATCACTCATGGGCCAGGGCAGCACGGTCCAGAAGCGCCCCAGGGATAGGATGGGACCGCCCCGATTGTAATTTTTATCAATTTTATATGCGGCTTCGAAGCTCTCTTGTGTTTTGTTTTTCAGGCCTTCGCTGAGGGCGGTCAGAATGCTGACCCCATCCGAGTAAATACCAACGCTGAGTCCGTAATAATAATAAGCCTCGACTTTGTCCGGCGCGAGGGCAATCGCCCGTTCGGCAAACTGCATACCGGCCTTGCCGTGTTTGGCACAAAGATCTTCCCATTCGCCTTCGGCCTTCTGTTTGACCTTGTTGCCATAGTCGCGATGGGCGCGGGCGCATTTCCAGAGGGCTTCATAATCATCCCCGCCTTCGGCAACCGCCTTCTCGTAGAGAGGAATGGCGGCCAGATAGTTTTCCAGCCCGCCCGCATCGTATAAGGCGTCCGCCTCTATCAGAGTCGTCCCGGCCAGTGTGAACCCGCTTCCAAGCAGCACCATCCCCAGAACCATCATCCCGCCAATGACATGCCTCATGACTGCCTCCTGATGCCAGTAAAATCATTAAATGAATGAGCGTCAAATTAATTAAATCACGTTCAAATGTCAAGCACCCTCTTCTCCTGAAGAAATTGTCACTGCCGGGGATTCAGGGAAGAAAACGTGTGTCGAGGGCATTCCTGATCGTGCGAAATCTTTCGCGTTAAAAAAAGGCGGGAAACGTTGGTCACCGGAAAAGGAAAACGGCGCAATTTTTGCCCGATACAAGCAACGCTGACAGATTCTTGAAAACGTTTGATGGCATTGCAACCGGTACGCTGGAAGCAAAAAAACAACCTGTTCGGCTTCACGACCCATGCGACCGGCGCGGTCCGGCAAACCTTTTGATATCGAACACGGCGGGGTAACGCCGGTGTTGAATCTTCCGCCGCAACGCTCCAAAGGGATCGACCATCACGCCCGGAAGCGTCCGCCCCTGAGTCATCAGGGGACGACGCATGCCCTTCCGGAGATTGACCGTCATGGCCGGTGACCGGCAGAGGCCGTTCAGCAAAATGTCACCGGGTTGTTTCTTTGGCGCGCGGATGGCCGCGCTAGTCCCCCATCTCGGCCATGTAGTCGTCGTACATGGATTCAAGCGCCAGTTTGTGTTTGGCCTCTTCCTGACAGAGAATTTTAAATACCTTCCTGCTGGCGTCGGTATCGGCCCGGTCCTGCAGTTCATTGTAAAGGGCGAGGGCTTTTTCTTCGCGCTTGATGGCCAGCATCAGGATATCGCGATAGTTCATGCCTTTTTTGTATTCGATATCCAGCACAAGATTGCTGCGTTTGATATCCTTGATCCATTTGAACTTATAATCATCAACGCCCTCGACAACCGTACCGGACTTGAGGGACTGCAACAGATGGACATGCTTCTGCTCTTCTTTGGCAAAATCTTGGAACATTTGGCGATTGCCGGATAGCGTTTCTTCCTCGCACAGGCTGAGATAAAACTGTTCGGCTTCGACCTCTTTGGAAATGGCAAAATCTAAAATATCACCAAGCGATTTAAATTCCATGGATTCTCCTTTCAATTCGTCACAGCGATCTCGATTTGGAAACCTAAGCATTCTGAACACGAATACCAAGTCCGGCAAAGTGCTCCATTATGAATCCAGCCGCAAACTCCCAATCAGATGGCTCAATTGCGGTATCTCCTGCTTTTGCATAAAATCACGGATTTCGTCAATAACCTCCATGGTGGCTCTGGGATTGACAAAATTGGCGGTCCCCACCTGAACGGCCGACGCACCGGCAATAAGAAACTCCAAGGCATCGCGCCCGTTCATGATACCCCCGATGCCGATCACCGGAATAGCCACCGCGCAGGCCACCTGCCACACCATGCGCACCGCCACCGGCCGAATAGCGGGTCCGGACAGTCCGCCCGTGACGTTGGCCAGTTTCGGGCGACGGGCGTCGATATCGATGGCCATGCCGGTAATCGTATTGATCAGCGAGACCGCATCGGCACCTTCTGCTTCAACCGCACGGGCAATCTCGACAATATCGGTGACGTTGGGCGACAGCTTGAGGATCAGCGGTTTGGTCGTGCAGGCCCTAATCCGCCGGGTCAGGTCGGCCGCGGCTGCGGCATCGACACCGAAAGCGATGCCGCCGGCCTTGACGTTGGGGCAGGAGATATTCACTTCAATCGCAGCAATATCGGGTTCATCGTCGACAATTTCGGCCAGGGCGACATAATCCGCTTGGCGTTGACCGTAGATGTTCACAATGATCGGTGTTCCGAGTTTGCGAAGGAATTTCAGCCGGGTGGCCCGGAATTCGGCAATCCCGATATTTTCCAATCCAATGGCGTTCAGCATGCCGCAAGGCGTCTCAACGATGCGGGGGGGTGGATTTCCGGGTGTCGGCAGAAGGGACAACCCTTTAACGATAATCGCCCCCAGCCGTCGGAGATCCACTAATTCACGGAATTCGCCGCCGTATCCAAATGTACCGGAAGCGGTCATGACCGGGTTGCGCAGTGTTAGCCCGCCAATATGGGTGCTGAGGTCTGGGGATGGTTGTGCCATGAATTTTCCGGTAGCGCCGCCATGAATGAACCCGATCGAAATGGTTCGGCGTTCATTCCGCGTCGTTGCGCGTTCTCGTCTAAAAAACGATTCACTCCGTCTGCCAATCGGGTAAGGAAAATTCTTTGTATGTTATTTTAATGCACACATCAAGCTTCGTCCTGACCCTTGCTTGCGTGACAGGTTTGATGAAATCACCCTGGCGGCGGAGTGGCCCCTTCCTATTTTTAGGGTTTTAGGTTAAATTGTGCCCATTCAAAAATATCAGAGCCTGGTTCAGGCCGGGGCAAATGATACCCTTCTGGATGGATAATATTGACTTCGTATATAGCTGAGTTGTTGAATAAATTAGCTTTGCGCGCATAACTTGGCGCTTGAGAAAGCGATCAACTTGATTCTGTTTCCTCACTGAACGAACTTCGTGTACCACCTGGCAATCATTTGGAGGCGTTAAAGGGAAATCGTAAAGGTCAACACAGCATCCGAATTAACGACCAATACAGGATCGGTTTTAAATGGATCGAATCGGGGCCAAGTGAGGTTGAAGTTACAGATTATCATTAAAACAAACAATTAGGAGATCATTATGATTAGAATACCAACTCATAGGACGCCAACCCATCCCGGCGAAATGCTATCTGAAGAGTTTTTAAAGCCAATGGGCCTCACACAGCGCCAACTAGCTGACTCTATACATGTTCCGTATCAGAGAATTAATGAAATCGTTAACGGGCGTCGTGGGGTTACTCCAAGCACTGCATTAAGGTTATCAAAGTATTTTGGAGTTTCTCCTGACTTTTGGCTTAATCTGCAACTAAGGTGGGACCTTTATTTTGCGCAACAAGCCGAGTCCGATCAACTGAATTTAATAAATCCTGTATCCTCTCAGAAGGCAGCAGTCCATTAAATTAGGCAAGCCCAACAAGCGTCTGTTGACGGACTCGCTTCGCTCGCCGCAAAGCCTTGGCGTACGAATGAATAAATCCGAAGGAAATACCAAGCTTCGCATTATTTCTCGGTGGATAATTTTATGCGGGGCAATTGTCACTGCAGCTCTTTATTTGAATAGCGCAGCTTTCAGTGCTTGGGTATCTGGTGGTCCACCAACGCCATATCCGGAGGCATGGCGTCAACGAGCGCTTTTACATTTATGCTTTTCGGGTGTTTTTTTATTTGGTGGGCTATCTATATTTAGAATTATAAAAACATTTCCCAGTTTTGGAAGATTTACAATCGTTCTTGTTATAGTTTCGGTGCTCCTACTCTGCACACCATATATGAGAGCATTCATAAAATCTGATGCATGTCTCGATTCAGGTGGGCGATGGAACAGTTTAGAGTTTAAATGCGAAAAATAAAAAGAATTTCGTATAACCTTGCGCTGGAATCGACCCGAAAACGCTGGCGCGATTGCCACGTCTCAGCTTAGACGTTATTTTACTTATTACATTCGACGAGAAAAAGGGAATCCTCTGTTGATTTCGCAAAAAGATACAAACCAAATCAAATCCAAAATACTTGACTGGGGCGCAGATTTAGTTGGCGTGGCTGATATAGAGCCTTTGAATGAACTAAGCGTGAACCCTCCCAATCTATTACAAGATTTCTCACGGGCTGTTTCCATTGCTATTCAGCTACCGATATCGGTATTTGAAACGATTTCGGATAAACCCACACCAAATTACAGTTCAGTATACAAGACCGCTAATCTTATTTTGGATCAACTCGCATATAAGACCGCCGTAATGTTTCAAAATGAAGGCTATCATAGCCTCCCCATCCCTGCATCCCAGGTGCTTGACCGTGAGAATTGGTATGCGGCAATCAGCCATAAAGCTGTTGCAAGGATGGCTGGCCTGGGGTGGCAAGGGAAAAATCTCCTTCTCATTACACCTCAATTTGGTTCAAGAGTGCGTCTCGTGACGGTTCTCACAGCGGCGCCGCTAATTGTTGATACACCTTTAAAGAACCGGTGCGGTAGCTGCACATTGTGTCGAGATGCTTGCCCGGCGAAAGCAATTCGGGGTGTAAATACAACTGACCATTACAAGGATAGGAATGAGGCCTTATATTTTTCAAGATGTGTGGATAAACTTACTATCGAATATGCAGCACTGCCTGGAATCGATGCATCGATTTGCGGAATTTGCATTAAAGTTTGTCCTTTCGGCCGAAAGATTAAAGAAAGGCAAACAAGCGTAAAAAATAACCACTGCGTAACCGCGGACCGGGAAAACGATGCCACTTTTACCACTTGCGCAGTCATCATTTAATTTTGCATTTGCGGTCGATCCAGCTGTTTTCCCGTCCGGTCACACAGAACGTTCGACCGCAAAAGGAGAGACCCATGAACGATAACAGCGGACTTATTTTTGCTTTCGCACTGGACGGACGCGGAGGTGGCAGTCATCTGGAACTGGACGGTGTTAAAAAATGGCGTCCAGAGGACGGCCTTCTCTGGGTTCATCTGGACTACACCGGAAGTGCCGCGAGGGACTGGCTGCAAAACAATAGCGGGATTGAGCCTGTCATAGTTGAAGCCTTGACGGCAGAAGAAACACGCCCGAGGAGCTTAGTGCACAAGGGAGGCATGCTGGTGATTCTGCGCGGCGTGAATCTCAATCCGGGCAAGGATCCGGAAGATATGGTATCAATTCGCTTCTGGATAGACTCAGATCGCATAGTGACATTACGGCACCGTCGTGTGATGGCGATCGACGATCTTCGTCAGGCCGTTGAGGCAGGAAACGGACCAGTCAGTTCAGGTGGATTTTTGGAGGAGCTGGCCGATCGTCTAGTGCAGCGAATGGGTGGAGTTATCTCCGACGTGGACGACACCGCTGATGCACTCGAAGACGAAGTGATCGCCGATCAGACCTATGAGCTACGTCAGAAGATCGCGAATATTCGCCGGGCCGCTATCTCCATGCGTCGTTATCTTGCGCCGCAGCGCGATGTAATGGCGCGTCTGCACAATGAGAAAGTGGATTGGCTCAACGAAGCGGAACGTATGCGTCTAAGGGAAATTGCAGACCGCACGACGCGCTATGTTGAAGATCTTGATGCGATCCGGGATCGGGCAACCGTAACGCAGGAAGAACTCAATGGGCGCTTAGCGGAACAAATGAACAAGACGATGTACGTATTGTCCATCGTCGCGGGAATCTTTTTACCTCTCGGCCTTCTGACCGGACTACTAGGCATCAACGTCGGCGGCATTCCTGGCACAGAGAACCACTGGGCTTTCACCATCTTCTGCGGCCTGTTGCTGATCATCGCGGTCGCGCAGGTCTGGCTGTTCCGGCGAAAGAAATGGATGTAAGGATCGGAACTGTGAGCTTGGACGGCATTGCCGAACAAATAAATTCAGCCGACGAAATAAATTCGCTGCTGTTTTTGACGTTATGTTTCTATGAAATTTATATCTGAAATAATATTTGCTGTTCTGATGATATCTGTTGGCTATATTTTCTATTCGACAGGTTGGTATTCTACTTATAATGTTCCTGTCCCGAAAATTGCTGGAATATTTTTAATAATTTTTGGTATTTTCGAACTGATATTGGCTATAAAGAAAAGAAAATTAAAATCGGTTAATGACTATCTAATCTGCCGTGATTGTTTAAAAACTTACCTGCGATCTGAAACTAGCGATCAAAAATGTTTAAATTGAAAAATCAATTTAGATGAGCTTGATGGATTTTACGAAAGGAATCCAAACCTTTCGTCTGAACTCTTATACGATGGAATTGTTGTGTAGTGAGACTATTCAACATTTATTATTGATCAGTTTGTTCCTTCAAAAAGCTGACCCCGGATAAAATAGTCCTTAAAATACTGAGAGTTTAAAATGGGTAGATGGCGTCCTCCTAGAGAAAAAGGTTCCAAGTATATCACCCCGGAAGGTGCACGGAAATTAACTGAAGAGCTTCAGCACCTGTGGAAAGTTGAGCGACCACATGTGACCGATAGAGTTGCGGAAGCTGCCGCACAAGGTGATCGTAGCGAAAATGCCGAATACATTTATGGCAAGAAACGCTTGCGCGAAATTGATAGCAGGATTCGATTTTTAACGAATCGTCTCGATGGGATAACTGTGGTCAATAGTATTCCTGACGATCAGGATAAAGTTTATTTTGGTGCTTTCGTTACCCTCGAGGATGAAGAAGGGGAAGAGGTCGAATATCGTATCGTTGGACCCGATGAGTTTAATGTTGTTGACGGAAAACTTAGTATGGATTCGCCCTTAGGTAAAGCAATGTTAGGAAAACGAGTGGAAAATGAAATCAAGATTTCTACACCCAAAGAAGTGAAAGTTTTTTATATATCGAAAATTCGTTATTCTTGAAAAACAATCATCATAAATTGTTCTCCAGAAGTGCTTGGTTTTATTGAAGCCAGATTTTGGCTTCAGGGTGCTTTGGATTGATGGTGGTGATGAGGTTCCGAAACGAAAGTTAAAGAAAACAATGGATTGAATTTCAACCAGATGATTAACAAATTTCTAACGAGTCAATGCACTGGAACTTTACCTGCTCTCGTTCCTCGCTTCGGTCAAGTCCGGTGATTATTGCCTTCGCTTTCGGTAAAGAATATTTGACGTCAAAGCGTCAAAGCGTTATAATGTCACATCAGACAGGAGGTGACATTATGGAAACACCCGCCAAACGTGCCACTGTGTATTTCGATCCTGATATACATAAGGCATTGAAATTAAAATCAATAGAAACTTCGAAATCAATTTCTGAACTTGTAAATACGGCCGTCAAGGAAGCCCTTGCCGAGGATGCTGAGGATATCACAGCGTTTGAGGAAAGGGCTAATGAACCGCTGATTAGTTTTTCTGAAATGGTTAAAAGGCTTAAAAACGATGGCCGAATATGAAATCTATTTCAGAGAATCAGTTTGGAAAGAGCTTAAAAAAGTCCCCAAAAACGATCTAAAAAGAATCCTTTCTCGTATTGAAATCCTTGGAGACGATCCTCGTCCAACGGGCTGTGAAAAACTCACTGGTCATGAGCTTTACCGTGTCCGGCAAGGAAATTATCGCATTGTCTATTCCATACAAGATAACGAACTTACCGTTTGGATTATTAAGGTTGGACATAGAAGAAATGTATATCGATAAAGCGAGCCTGTCGCTGCACCTGATCCCAAGGGCCTGCAGCCTTCGGTCCAGGAGAACTTGGCGTTAGAAATCGTTACCCGGATCAATTTTTCTTAACCGTGCGGGGTTATTCGCTATGTCTTGGCAATGACTGGCTACGGTTACCAAATAAACGCATCTTTCACTGCCGCAGTTGATAAGCTTGAATGCGCCCCACTTTTGCTGCGTCGATCACCTCGGATTACAGGAAATCCCATGCCCAGCACCTCGACGCGTCGCCCTCCAAAACTGCATTATGGGTGGGTAATCGCCATCACCGGGACCGCCGTGGTTTTTGCCTGCCTCGGTTTAGGTCGATTTGCGTTAGGCATGCTGCTGCCCGCCATGGGCACGGCCCTTGACTTGAGCTATGCCCGCATGGGGTTGATCAGCACCGGTAATTTTACAGGTTACATGTTTGCCGTGGCGATTGCCGGTTACGTGGCCCAACGCCTGGGAGCCCGTTGGACCATCGCTTTGGGGCTTGTGATGGTGGGTAGCAGCATCATACTGGTTGGCCGTGCGGAGCATTATTTACAAATCTTGCCCCTCTACGTGGCGACCGGGGTCGGCAGTGGCCTAAGCAACGTTCCCCTTATGGGGCTTGTGTCCCACTGGTTTGAAAGAAAAGCTCGGGGCCGCGCGGCGGGGATCATGATTTCGGGCAACGGCATCGCGATACTTTGTGCCGGCCTCTTGATACCTTGGATCAACACGCAGTTCGGAGTCGAAGGTTGGCGATACGGCTGGATCGCCATGGGCATCATTGTCCTGGGGGTAGCCCTTATGTCCGCCCTGCTCCTGCGCAACAACCCCGGGGAAAAAGGGACGACGCCCATGGGCCGCCCGGAAGCCGTCCCGAGCGGTACCGCCAGGACGCAGGATAATCTTCAGACGAAAACCCAGATGGATTATGGTTCATCTGGGTTTGATTTATGCACTTTTTGGCGCCACGTATGTTGTTTACGCAACATTTATCGTTACCACGCTGGTGGACGAATATGGTTTTTCGGAACAGGTCGCCGGTAATTTCTGGGCGGTGGTGGGGGCCCTAAGTATCTTTTCCGGCCCCCTGTTCGGCTGGCTTTCGGATCGTTTGGGCCGCCGCGCGGGCATGCTGATGGTCTTCACGTTGTTCACCACCGCTTATGGGCTGGTCGGGATGCAACTTCCGGTGATATGGCTGTATGCCTCCATTGGCTTGTATGGCATTGTGGCATGGAGTGTGCCCACCATCATGGCCGCTGCCGTGGGAGATTATCTCGGACCGAACCGGGCCGCCAAGGCTTTCGGTTTTATTACCCTTTATTTTGGGATAGGCCAGATTTTTGGCCCCGCACTCGCGGGTTTTATCGCCGATAGTTCCGGCACCTTCCGGAGCGCTTTTGGGATGTGCGCCGCCGCAACCCTGGCCGCTGTCATCCTGGCTTTGTTTCTCCCCCGCACGCGCCCATGAATTGCCCTGTCTATCACGGCATCATAGATTCCAATATCAGGAGCAGTCCTGCCGCCTGAATGCCTCCTTTAACGATTGGTTGGGAATTGCCCCGAAATCATCCTGGCCTAACGCAACCCAATCCTTCGCTATTGCAAAAATTCAGGCGCTCCGTTTCCTCGCCCCTCGGTCACCCCGGCAAAGCGCTTGACAAAACAAAGACAGGGGTCGTACAAAATCACCACACTGATTTGTCCTGCGACAGGTCAGGGCAACCCAAGTCCTTTCCACGTGTTCAACCGACCAGACATGCATACGGATCAACGAATCAATGATTTTGATTCGTTCATCATACGAATGAGACCCACCGGCCGTTGAAAATGAAAAATCAAACGGCCGGTTTTGAATCGCCAACAAAAAACACAAACAGATAGGAGGATTCTATGCATTGGAAGCATCCCGTCGGTCGTTGCATCGTCTTTCTGGCCCTGGTGGGGATTGTGCTGTCTTTTTCCGCCTGTGCCAGCGCCCCGCCGCCAAATGTCAAAGAAGTCCAGTGCGAGGCCTCGAAAATTACCTGGGAAGTTGCGCCGGAAGCGGAAATCGTTAATTTTGCGTGTGCCCTGGGGGAGCATGACGGTGAGCCGTCCCTGCTGTTTACCGTGGGTGTTAAAAACGTCAGCGACAAGGACATGCGGTTTCGTTTAAACATCTTTCTGCTGGACATGGACAAGGCGGCCGGCCACCTGGTTCCCCGCACGGGCAAACCACCGGTGCTGGCGGCGGGTGCCGAAGAATCCGTTAAGATTCCATTTATCAAAACCACCAGCATGTCGAAAAAAATCCATGTTATCGTGGTTCCGTTGAGCAGCGAATAATCATCGCTTAATAGACCCGACCTCACGTACTAACGAATGGAAACAGGAGGCCTAAATGATATCAAGCAGACATTTCTATCGCACGCTTATCGTGGTTTTTGCCATCGGAGCACTCCTGCTCCCGGCATCAGCCGTCGCTAAAACGACGTTCATCTCCATCGGTACCGGCGGTACCGGCGGCATCTACTACCCCTACGGCGGCGGCGTGGCCGAGATCTGGTCCAAGTATGTACCCGATATCAAAGCCGTGGCCGAGGTCACCGGCGCCAGTGTGGAAAACGTCAAATTGGCCCACAAGGGCGAGACCGTGGTGGGCGAGGTCATGGGTGACGTGGCCGTGGCCGGTTATGAGGGCCTTGACAAATTCCAGGGCAAAAAGCACGACATTCTGAGCATGGCCGTCATGTATCCCAACCTGCTGCAGGTGGTCACGCTGAAATCCAGCGGAATCACCAGCCTTGAACAGGTCAAAGGGCGCGACATCAGCACAGGCAGCCCGGGCAGCGGCACCAACTTCATGGCCGAAGCGGTATTGAAGGCGCTCGGTATAGAACAAAGTGACTACAAAGACAGCCGGCTCTCTTTTACCGAAAGTGCCAACGCCCTGCGCGACGGCACCATCGACGTGGGCTTCTGGTCCGTGGGGCCGGGCACCAGCTCCATTTTAGATCTGGCCACCACCCACGATATTCACATCATCGAGATTCACCGCCGCACAGGCTGAGAAAATTCTTGCGGCCAACGAAACCTATTCGTCCGTCGATCTTGGGGGCGGCGTCTACCGAGGCGTGGACCAACCGGTGCCCACGATCGGCGTGTGGAATGTGATGATCTGCCAGGCCAGCCTGGACACCGACATGGTGTACCAACTGGTCAAAGCGCTGTACGAACACAACGACTACCTGGTTAAAATCCATCCGTCGGCCGCTTACACGACACCGCCAAACGCAGTTAAATACTCTCCTATTCCGCTGCATCCGGGCACCGTCAAATACCTCAAGGAAAAAGGGGTTGATGTGCCGGCCAAGCTGATGCCTTAGGGTTCTGGGACAGGCGATCCAATGCGGCTGTTCAGATGGGTGCTGGTTATTGCCACCAGCCTGGTTGTGATCGGCGCGGTTTCGGCCGCGCTAAAACCCGGCGGCTTGCTTTTAAGTGTAACGCCGGTTAAAGGCGGTCCGCCGCTGGCCGCGTTGTGGCTGAACCCGGGCGAGCGTTTCACCATCCGGTATTACCACTCGGTGGAAAACGCCCCCATCTGGGAGACGCACAGCGTGGATGCCGGCGGCCGCATTTTTATCGAAGAAGAGCGCTACCTCAAATTCGGCGCCGGCATGGGGAAAATGCCGGGGGTCGGACGCATGGTCCGTCGGGGACCCTATGAACTGATCACCGACATGCACATGCCCACCGGCGATTTTGTGTTGCGAATCGGTTTGCCCGGTGTGGACCATACGCTGATCCACCAGAAGCGGGAAATAAACCTGTCCGCCCTGGCACCGCATGTTGCGGTTCGCTTTTCCGCCCGTCCGGTCAGCTTGTTGTACCGAATATGGCACCACTATCTGAAACCTGACCGGCTAATTTAAAAACGCGCGCCCGACCCCAAATCAAACGTGCGGTTCTCGACATGCCACGCCACCCCGCGGGTATGATCGGATGCGGATATCGGCGACCATCGCGCAGCACGGCGTAACGGCCAGCGGTGGCCGTTTCATTAAAATTATAACGTTTATCGTAAGGTGCCGTTTTGTCGGCACCTTCTAATTGGAACCAGACAATAAATGACTTCGACTTCTCCACAGGATCGGGCAACAGCGGCGGGCCCCTCGGCATTGATGCAAAGGACGGCCAGGGTTGTGGCCGTCGTGGCCATCTGCCTGAGCCTTTACCAGCTCTACACCGCCGGAATAACCACCCTTACCGCGCTGGTACAGCGCTCCATCCATCTGGCCGCCATCCTGGTTCTCACCTTTTTAATCAAACCACCCTTTAAGTTTGTGCGTAAGGACCGGCTCAACCTGTGGGTGGTCCTCGACTGGGTGCTGGCGGCGACCGCCGTGCTTTGCACCCTGTACATCTGCGTCAACCTCACCGAAATCTTCGAGCGCCAGGGCGATTGGCTGCCGGCCGACAGGATCGTCAGCATCGTAGGCACCGTGCTGGTACTCGAAGCATGCCGCCGCGTGATCGGGGGGATCATGACCGGGATCTGTTTGGCAGCGATCCTTTACGCCATGCTCGGTCCCTACATGCCCGAACTTATTATTCACAAAGGTTACAGCCTGGAGCGCATCACCACCACCCTGTGGCTCACCACCGAGGGGATTTTCGGCCTGCCCATCGGTGTCGCGGCCACCTTCGTCTATGTCTTTGTTCTGTTTGGCGCTTTTCTGGAAACCACGGGCGGGGGCAACTTTTTCATCGAGTTGGCCTACGCCCTGACCGGGCGCTTTGCAGGCGGACCGGCCAAAACCGCGGTTGTGGCTTCGGGATTTTTGGGGTCCATTTCCGGTTCGGCGGTGGGCAACGTGGTGGCCACCGGTTCATTCACCATCCCCATGATGAAAAAGGTCGGCTACCGTCCCCATGTGGCCGGCGCCATCGAAGCCGCGGCTTCCACCGGCGGTCAGCTGATGCCGCCCATCATGGGCGCCGGCGCCTTTCTAATGGCTGAGTTTACCAACACCAGCTATCTGACCATCATTAAAATCGCCCTGGTGCCGGCCTGTATGTATTACATGACGGTACTCTGCTTCGTGCATTTCGAGGCCAAAAAAATGGGGCTGGCCGGGCAACCCCGTGAAAACCTGCCCAGGGCCTGGCAAGTGCTCAAGGACGGGCTGCACTTTGTTATTCCGGTAGCCATCCTGATCTACGTGCTGGTGTCCAACTACTCTCCCATGATGGCCGGTTTCGTGGCGGTGGTCAGCACGCTGGCCACCGGTCTGGCGGCGCAAATCGTGCGATGGGTTATGAGACGCGCTGAATATGCGCAGACGCGACCCGATGGCGCTGAGTTTACCCGGGACCAGACACGGCTAATTCTGAAAGCCCTGGAAAAAGGCGCCCGCAACGCCGTCATGGTATCCGTAGCCTGTGCGGCCGCCGGGATTATTGTCGGCATGGTCACCCTCACCGGCATGGGTTTGAAGTTTTCTTCCCTTGTGCTGGAATTGAGCTATGGAATCAAAGCCCTGGCGATCCTGTTGATCGGCGCGGCCAGTCTGGTGCTGGGCATGGGGTTGCCGGTAACCGCCAGCTATATCGTGCTGGCCACCCTGGCCGGTCCGGCCCTGATGGATATGGGCGTTCCCCTGCTGGTCTCCCACATGATCGTCTTCTGGTACTCCCAGGACGCCAATGTCACCCCGCCGGTCAGTCTGGCCAGTTTTGCCGGGGCCGGGGTGGCCGGCGCCAACCCCATGCGAACCGCGTTTACATCATGGAAACTGGCCAAGGGACTGTATATTATCCCGCTGGTGATGGCCTACCGCCCCCTGCTGGGCGTCGGTGAAACCTATACCTTGATGAACGGACAGGTCGTGCTCACCATGATAGCGACCTCCCTGGGGCTGGTCGCCTTTGCGGCCGCCATCGAGCGCTATTTGATCCGCAAGGCCACGCTGCTGGAAACCGGCCTGTTTCTGGTGGCCGCCATCGGGCTGTTGTGGCCGGGATTCGTGTTGGATGCGGTCGGCCTGGTCGCCTTTACGACCGCCATTGTTCTGCAGAAGGTGTATACGCCGGTTGAGCAACCGGCCTGATCGTCAGCCCCTTGTCGGACGACTTCATTTCGGTCTTCCTGTGATACGCCCGCCGACAAAAGTCCAAGGGGGGCCTGCATATGGTTGCCCCCGACAACGAGGAAGAAATCGCGCAACGCGCCCGCTCGGCGCCAGGACGAACAGGTCGAATGCCGGTTAAACCTTGACGATTCACCGACAGGAACTAAGTTTATTCTGTTGTCTCCAAGCGGCACGCCTGGCAGGCGCATCTTTCTGAACGACCCCGTTGATTTGCATCTTGGTCTGGTGAAACATCGTCCTATGAAGCCCCTGAAACAAATACCGACAATTGTCCTGATGGGATTGATGCTATTCAGCTGTTCCTCCGACAGGGACTGGCGCACCGCCAGCCGCGCGTCGGCGGAAATCGCACCCGACCCCTCCGTCACCAATGAAGCGGTGCTGCACGTCTACGGTGCCGATGCCTGGGGCTGGCGCGGCTGGTTTGCCATTCACACCTGGATCGCCGCCAAACGGACCGGCGAAACCGCCTACACCGTCTACGACGTGGTCGGTTGGCGCGGCTATCGCGGCCAGCCGGTGCTGCGGATCCTGCAGGATCTCCCCGACCGCTACTGGTACGGCGAGAAACCCAGGCTTCTCCAGAAGCACAGCGGGCCGGGCGTCGACGAACTGATCGATGCCGTCGACCGGGCGGCCCAGGCCTACCCCTGGAAATCGACCTACAAGGCCTTTCCCGGACCCAACAGCAACACCTTCACCGCCTGGGTGGCCCAGCAAGTGCCCGAACTGGAGCTGGACCTCCCCTTTTCAGCCATCGGCAGCGGTTATGTGGAATCATTTTAAAGGGCCAACCCGCGGAGGCTATGACTGTCAGGGGAATGGCAAGCCGTGTCGGGCGGAGCAGCGCTCTTTTCAGGGCGTTGTCTTCAGAGCAACGTCGATATAAAACGGTCCTTCGTCGGTTTCACAGGGGATGCTGATGACCGGTGTCGCCACGGGATAGGGCACGTTCTGCCTGCCGATGACGACCTGGGGCACCGAGATCGCGTTGGCCCCGCCGGGCCAATCCGTTTTAGCATTGCCGGCAATCATGTTGGTAATCTCACCCACGGCATCGATACAGTCATCATCAAGCCGATCGATGGGATCTCCCAGAAGTTCCGATGCCAGGCTGGTGGCCAGGGGTTCCGACATACTCACGACGACGCGTCCATTGACCGCGCCGGACACATCGATCACCCCGCATACGTCCTGAAGCGGCTGCGCATCTTTGTTCAAGGCCGGTTGGCCTATTTTAACGGACATGGTCATCATGGTCTGAAACAAATGGCGCACGGCATTGACAAATGGATTGATGTAGGCGGCTTTCATGGCACACCCGCCAACCGGCCAATGGTATCCTCCGTCACCGATGCCGATGGTTTGACTGGATTCAAAAGGGACCGGCGTTGATCTTCGGAAATGGTCTCGAACGCCACCCCGATCCCGGGGACAACCATCGCCTCCCCCCATTTAATTGTGTGCCGAACAATGCCGCTAATCGGGGTCCGGTCGTAGATATCCATGATGCGCAGCCACACCCGTCCCCCCACCTGAAACCGGGCTGATGAAACCAGAAAACATCCCTTCTGCGAGACATTCATGGTAACGGTGCGGATCAGGGTCCGGGGGTTGAATTGCCGCGTCATGGACAGCATAACATTATAATGAAACGGCTTTCGTTCCTCCGAGCGGAGTTTGCGCGGCGGGCTGTGCCAGCAGGTCTCGCGGATCAGATCTTCCAGGGAGCCGGTACGCTCGTGCTGGCCGTATAGCAGGGCCCGGACACGGCCACTGCGGCGGTCAATATTGACCTGGATCACGGGAAACCGCCCCATAATACTGTAAACAAGATCCTTGTGATCACTCAATGCCTTGATTTTAGTGGGAATATCGATGACGACGCCATTATAGGCAAAATGGGTCACGGCACCGTAGAACTTATCAATCGACGCGACCGTATCCACCAGGGCGCCGATCCCGTCAAGCGCCGCCTCGTAAAGCGTGCACGCTTCTCCGGGCTGAGCCACCAGCAGGATTCGTGGTGGCAATCGCTTCCCCGTGGTAATGACCGTTTCCGGTGTTCCCGGCATCATTTGGCGGGATGGCGGGATGGCCGGTTTATAAGACGCGTTGACATCAACCACCGTATCACCTTCCGTTAGGGTTGTCCGGCGGAACCGATGCCGGGAAGGGGCCTGCGACCGGGCCGCATGGCATGCTTGAACGCCCTGTGCTGATAGACGTTATCGGCCGTTTGCATCGATATCTTGAACTTGATTTGACCCTATCCCTAAAATCGGTCAACACGCACTGGCTTTTTTAATCGCGAGCGTGTAACGTTTCGGCGCAACGCCGCTCTTATGCTTCAGCAACTTGACGAATCCGTAGAACGTTCCATATTGCTGTTGCGCAGTATTTCGCGGCATTGCGGCGCAGGATAAATGCAGGACCGGCGGCACCTGCGATAGCGTTTTTTCAGAAATGCGCGTGATACCCATACCGTTTAGCACGTCGTCCGAGCACTATTATTTTTCGAATTAATCAAATTTACGTAGCCAAACCCCACGAATGGAAAGGTCATACCGAATGGATGCCAACATCACCGAAATCACCGATCAAAATTTCGATACCACCGTCCTGCAATCCACGCGACCGGTCCTGGTGGACTTCTGGGCACCGTGGTGCGGACCCTGCAAAGCCATCGGGCCGACGATCGACGCCCTGGCCGCAGCCTATGATGGCCAAATGACCTTCGGTAAGTGCAATGTCGATGACAATCCCGGGATCCCGGGGAAATTCGGCATTCGCTCGGTCCCTACGGTACTGGTGTTCCGGGATGGCCAGATCTTCGAACAGATGACCGGTCTGGTAAATCGTGGAAAGCTGGAAAAGGCCATCAAAAACGCACTGGGTGGCGGCGCATCCACGGCACCCTTTGTGGTTCAGTGATGACCGAGGCCTTATGGCGAAGTCAAGCAAACAAAAAGAGGAAAGCATAGAAGTCGCCGGGGAAACGGCGGACGAGGAAAATATCAGTTATCTCTGCATGAAATACAACCGCCATCAACAAGGCGACCGGCTGGCTTGCCAGGATCCGGATTTGTACTGCAAATATCGGCCGGCCTGTCTCATCCATTTCAAGGAGAAAGAGGATCGGCGCACGTACGGATTCCTCAGACGATTAGCCTTTGGACGGGTGGTGAAATCAAGCGATGGAGTAATAATGCTTCTCGATCATCCCTGACAGGTCCGGATGTCACTCAGAATAGGGCTTCGGGTGGTTTTTCGGCTTCCTTCTAAACAAATAACAAAAGACTCACGGCCATGACCAACATACCGACGATCAGTCCGCCGATGGCAAGGTGATGTTCGCCATATTCCTCTGCGGTGGGTAACAGTTCGTCCAAGGAAATGTAGACCATTATCCCGGCGACAGAAGCGAATATGACCCCGAAGGTTGTCTCATTGAAAATCGTCCGCAGAACAAAATAGCCGATCAGAGCCCCGATCGGTTCCGCCAAACCGGATAGAAACGAAAACACAAAAGCTTTTTTCCGGCTTTTAGTTGCATAAAAAATGGGTGCCGAAACGGCCAACCCCTCCGGAATGTTGTGGATGGCGATGGCCACGGCAATGCTGACACCCAGTGTCGGGTTCGTCAGACCGCTCATGAAGGTTGCGAGTCCTTCGGGGAAGTTGTGAATGCCGATCGCCAGCGCTGAAAACATTCCCATGCGCATGAGCTTGCGTTTCTGCTCATCCGTGCTGTCCTTGATTTTCTGTTCGACATTCATTTCGTGGGGGTTTTCATACGAGGGGATTAGTTTATCGATCATGGCAATCAACGCGATGCCGGCGAAAAATGACACCACCGTTAACACGTAGCCCATCTTGTAGCCGAAGTTGACCGCCAAAGAGTCCCGCGCTTTGACGAATATCTCGATCATGGATACGTAGATCATTACTCCCGCGGAAAACCCCAAGGCAATGGTCAGAAACCGCGGGTTGAACTCCTTGGACATGAATCCGATAAGACTGCCGATACCCGTGGACAGGCCTGCGAAAAGGGTTAACCCGAGAGCGAATAAAACGTTGTCCTCCATGTACCATCTCCATTTGATGGGGTTTTGAAACCACTTCTAACCTTGCGTCGCCTGATAAAGCTCCCGAGCCTGATAGGAGCTGCGCACCAGCGGCCCGCTGGCTACCTCCTGAAACCCCATCCGCAGCGCCTCATCGCGCCACTGGTCGAATTCTTCCGGAGGAATATAGCGCTTGACCGGAAGATGAGCCGGGGAGGGTTGCAGATACTGTCCGAGCGTTACCATCCGGCAATCGACCGCACGCAGGTCTGACAAGGTCTGGCGTACGCCCTCGCGGGTCTCCCCCAACCCCAGCATCAAACCCGATTTGGTCATCATGTGCGGCGCGCAATCGCGCACCGTCTGCAGCAAGGCCAGTGATCGCTGATAATCCGCCTCCGGTCGCACCGTCGCGTAAAGCGCGGGGATCGTTTCCAGATTGTGATTCAGGACATCCGGGCCGGCGGCCACCACCGTTTGGATCGCCTCGCGCCGGCCTTGCAAATCGGGAATCAGAACTTCCACCCGCGCCTCGGGAATTTCAGCGCGAATGGCCCGAATCGTGGCGGCGAAGAGACCGGCACCGCCGTCCGGCAGGTCATCCCGTGTAACCGAGGTCACCACCACGTAAGCTAGCGCCATGTCGCGGGCCATCCGGGCCACGCGCCGCGGTTCTTCCGGATCAGGCGGCCCCGAAGGGCCATGGGCGACGGCGCAGAAAGCGCAATTACGTGTGCAGCGCGAGCCCAGGATAAGAAATGTTGCGGTCTTGCGGGAGAAACACTCCCACTGGTTGGGGCATTTCGCTTCCTGGCAGACGGTGTGCAGTCCCTGCTCCCCCAAGGTCTGGCAGATGTTGCCATAAATTGGTCCGGACGGCAGGCGGCGTTTCAACCAGGGGGGTTTGCGGGCGGGTGCGTTGTGAGATGATGACCGGCTCATTCAACAAGCCTCCTTGACGATGGCTTTGCCCCGGCCAGCAGGCCGTCTAATTCGCTGGGCGCGAGTGGCTGCAACGTGACGTCAAATACCTGCGCTACTTTTTGCCAAACGGTTTGCCGAAGTTCATGCATGGGGATTTCGTTGCCCGTTACCTGCCGGAGTGAGGTCATGCGGACACCGGCCAGGCCACAGGGATTGACCCATTCAAAAGGCGTCAGGTCATTGTTGACATTCAGGGCAAAGCCGTGAAACGCCATGCCGTGCCGCAGACAAAGACCGATGCTGCCCGCCTTGGCACCCGCCACCCAGATCCCCCGGTTGCGGGAATCACGATCGGCAACGACCCCCCACTCCTGCGCCACGGCCAGCATCAGATCTTCCAGGGCACCCACATAATCCCCGACGCCCATGCGCGCTCGCTGGAGGTCGATCACCGGATACCCCACGATTTGCCCGGGGCCATGGTAGGTGATGTTGCCGCCCCGCTCGGATGGCATGACGCTGACGCCGGCCTCGTCCAGAAACGCATCGGAAACCATCAGGTGTTCCCGACCGCCATTGCGCCCCAGCGTAAATACAGCGGGGTGTTCGAGCAGAAACATGAGATCTTCCCGCAGCCGCCCGTCGGCCTTGGCGGCCACACACTGCTCCTGCAGGCTCTGAGCGTGACCGTAATCCGTCAGGGGAAGATCAATTGCCAGCCACTTACGTTTCATCGTATGCTTGTCTTTTCAATGCCGCGCCGGTCGCCCGCTTCCCGCCTGTGGTCAGGAGGCAAAGATGTTCTCGGGAATGTAGGGATGCGTCCCGATGACGACCTCCACGCCGGCCTTGGCTTTGATCTTCTTGATCAACGTCTCGCTATACGGACAATGATCCACCACACAGGGGGCGATATGCACCTTCGTCACCTGTTCGCCCATCGGCTTGTTCCAGAGATTGACCTGCGCCAGACGGGGCACGATGGCGGCCCCCGGACAATCGCCGCAATTCAAGAGCCCCATGAGCTCAACCGCCTCATCTGCATACCGATTGAAACTGCCCTCTTTCCGGTTAAACCCCACCAAGCAGCGCGAACAACCGATACAGACATCATCCATGGCGCGTTTACAACCAATAATCAGGATTTTCTCCATCGCGATGACCTCCCTTGCTATCGATTCATCAAGCATTCCGGGCTATAGATTGGACCGGAAGAAACCGCACGAGACGGTGACCAGATTCCTCGCTTACGGCAGGCCGCAATGCCACGTATCACTTCTTGATCAAATCCCCCATCCGGCGAGCGATGCTTTCATAGGCCTGGGTTACGGGTGAGTCCGGGTATGTCTCCTGATAGGACTTGCCATTATCGCCGCATGTCACGACGTTCGGATCGAAGGGGACCCGGCCCAGAAATGTCACGGAAGCCTCCCGGGCCGTTCTTTCGCCGCCCCCGGAACCGAAAAGGTCCGCCTGTTCGCCACAGTGCGGGCAGACATAGCCGCTCATGTTTTCCACCAGACCGAAGATATCCATTTTGACCGTGTGGCAGAAGCTGATGGATTTGCGGACGTCCGCCAGGGAGACCTCCTGGGGGGTGGTCACAATAACGGCCTTGGCATCCGGAATGGTCTGGGCCACGGTCAGGGGTTCGTCGCCGGTACCCGGAGGGGCGTCGATAAGAAGGAAATCAAGTTCGCCCCAGTCAACGTCTGCGATAAACTGGCGTATGGCGGAATATTTGATAGGACCCCGCCAGATGATGGCGTCGTCTTTGCTGGCGGTCAGGGACTCGATGGAAACCACCTTCAGGTTGTCGTTGAAGCGCATGGGGTCGAGTTTGTTGTTCTTGCTCAATCCGATCATGCCCATCAGGCCCAGCACGCGGGGAACATCCGGACCGTGGAGGTCCACATCCATCAAACCCACGCGATAGCCAAGGCGTGCCAGGGCAATCGACAGATTGACCGAGGTACTGGTTTTGCCCACGCCGCCCTTGCCGCTCATGACGACCAGCTTGTTTTTGATCCGGTCCAGGGAATCCTTTAATGCTGCATCCTGTTCTCCCTGGCTATGCCGTTTTTTGTTGGCATTACCCGGAGAACTCATTATTTGCGCCATGATACTTCTTCTCCTGTTGAAACAACTGTTATCTATTGACTGCGCAGCAATCCACGCAGGTATCATCCTGCCCCCACGTCTCTGAACGCACCAGAGAAGGCGTTTTCGAGGTTAGCCTTCGTTAAGGATCCATCAGGCGGGCAGCGCCTGGCGTCCATCCGCTGCGATGAAGGCCGGGACGCCATCCGACGGTCAGCGCATTTATTTGGGTCCCCGGGCTTTGGAACCGTGGCCACGACCGTCCTTGGCGGATATATGACCCTGACTGATACGAAACAGTTTACGGCTGCTGCAGTGGGGGCAATGCTCCGGCCGGCCCGTGCCCGGAAGCTCACTCCAGCGCCGCTGGCAGGCGTCGCATTCAAAAATGCGTTCCTTCGAGGTCATTTTATAATTGCCGCCCTCGATATTGATGGCTTTGCCATTGATCAAGGCGTCGGCCACACAGCTGCGGGCCCGCTGCAGAATCCGTCCAAACGTGGCCCGCGACACGCCCATCTGTTTGCCGCCGTCTTCGTGGGATAGATCAAGCAGGTCCGATAACCGCAGGGCTTCACATTCATCCACCGTAAGGCGGACTTCTTCAAGATCCAGCATGGGAATTCCACGCGGCTTGAAATAGCTTATATCCGGGTTGAAAGCGACGATACGATCTTTTTGAGGGCGCATATAAAGCCTCCATAATGGGAGTATACTCAAAAATAACTATACGGCTCACGACCAGCTTGTCAAGCGGGTTCGTCAAAACGCCAAGGTCACCGCACAATACACATTCCGTGAGTGATATCAAGGGAGAAATGAGCCCCGGGCCGGCCAGACGCCGTCTTCGGATGCAGGCGCGCTGGCCGGTAGCGGTGAAACGACCGTCAGCGACAGGCGCCCGCCGTTATCAAACGGGCCGCCTCCTGCGCCCCGTCACGGCGCTGCAAGGGACCCGCCAGAGCTCGGGCGCGGGACTGCATCCCCGGAGAGGCCACCATCTGCTGAATCGCCTTGGCCAGCTTTTCGGCGCTCAAGCGGTTTATCGGCAGAGGCTGCGGGCCGATGCCCCGCTTCACGATCAGTCGCCCCCAGTAATATTGATCGAGGAGATGGGGAACAATCATTTGGGGCACGCCGGCCCGGGCGGCCGCCATGACCGTCCCGGCGCCGCCGTGGTGAACCACGCCGGCCACACGGGCAAACAGTTTATCGTGCGGCAGATCACCCGCCACGCAGAGACAGTCGGCGTCGCTTTCAAAAGCCCATCCGGCCCAACCACTCTGAATTATGGCCCGTACACCTGCCAGGCGGGCGGCGCGTCGCAGGAGTACCGCCGTTCGGTGCGGTGCCGGATCGCCCATGCTGCCGAATCCGATATAGATCGGAAGCGCACCTTTTTCCAGGAAGATCTCGATCTCCGCTGGCAGCGCCCCCGTCGGCAATACGTGCCAGTAGCCGGTCTGCCGGCAATCGGATGGCGCTTCCGGCGGCAGGGGGGCCAGTTCCTTGTCGGCGGACACAATCAGATTGGCCGTCGCGTGCGGCAGCAGACGATCCAGCGGCGCCAGCCCCAGAACTCGGCGGTGCCGGTTCACAAGCGGTTTGTACCCGAGATCGAGCAGCCGACTTCCGATTCGCCAGAGCGCAAGATTGCAAAAGCCGGGTAGATTCTGCCAGGGCACCGTCACGGGGGCATGGCAACGGGAAGGTAAAAGGGCTGGTATGCTGACCGCATAGAAATAGGGCACGCCGACGGCCTCCGCCACCGAAGGCACGGCCATGGCCAGGCCGGCGCTGATCACCAGGTCCGCAGCCGCCATCTCCCGTGGCAGCCTTCGAAATTGCGTTTCCAGTTCCTGCCAGAGTGCACGCGTCATCGGTGCCGCGGCCGCCAAGGGACGCCCGATAAACTGGTCCGCCCGGTCGTCCATCAGTTGCCGGACGTTTCCTCCCATGGCGGAAAACACTAAACCGGCCGCCGTAAACAATCGTCGGCTGTCCGGGGGGGCGCAGACGCGGACATGCTGGCCCTGATCGCGCAAGGCCTGCCCGAGGGCCAGCAGGGGCCGGACGTCCCCCATCGATCCGTATGAGACCAGCAGAATTTTCATCGCGCCGCCCTGCCTCGGCCAGTGTTACAGGGCATCACGCCCGGGCCGCACGGTTGTTGATCAGGGTCAGCTGATCGTTCAAGGTCCAATAGTCGTAGATGATGCCAATCAATCCTAATCCGCCCGTAAAAAAATAAAGAATACCGCTGAGCCATTTACCCATGTAAAAACGGTGAACGCCGAAAATTCCCAGGAAAGTCAGCAGGGCCCAGGCCACGTTAAAGTTCAGAGGCCCGGCAGCAAACCGGAGGCCGGCCTTTTTATCCATACCGGGAATCAGAAAGAGATCGACGATCCATCCGACGAAAAACAGCCCCAGTGTAAAAAAGTAGATCGTGCCGCTGATGGGCCGGCCGTAATAAAACCGGTGCGCACCCATGAATCCGAAAATCCACAGGATATAGCCAATCGTTTTACTGTGGGTATCTTCCATAGACGACATTGACACTCCTTTCAGGATGCCGGCGAATTGGCGCCCGGATCTTTGGCGTCCAATTCTTCCCAGCGGCCATAGGCTTTGGCCAGTTCGTTTTCCACTTCCGCCAGACGGGACCGGGCCATACTAACCGCATTACCTTCGGACCGGTAGAATGCGGGGTCGGCCAGGCTTTCAAATAGCGCCGCCTGTTCATGCTCAAACTGCTCGATCAACTCCGGCAGCCGTTCCAGTTCGCGCACTTCATGATAGGACAGTTTCCGCGCCTGCGGCTTGACACGCTGGGACGGTCGGCCCGGGCGGTCAGGCGTCTTTTCAGGTTTGCGAGGCGCATTGGCTGCACGCTGGCGTTGCCAGTCCTGGTAGCCGCCGACATATTCGGATATGCGCCCCTCCCCTTCGAATACCAGGGTGCTGGTGACCACGTTGTCGAGAAAGGCCCGATCGTGGCTGACCAGAAGAATCGTCCCTTGAAAGGCCACCAGCAGGTTTTCCAGCAATTCGATGGTTTCCAGGTCGAGGTCGTTGGTGGGTTCATCCAGGACCAGCAGGTTGGCCGGTTTGGCAAAAAGCTTGGCCAGCAGAAGACGGTTGCGTTCCCCGCCGGACAATACACGTACCGGTGACCGCGCCCGGTCGGGGGGGAAAAGAAAATCCTTGAGATAACCGATGATATGCCGCGGACGACCATCGATGACCACCTTGTCGTTGCCATCGGCGATGTTGTCCTGAAGCGATCGATTTTCATCGAGCTGGGACCGTGTCTGATCGAAATACGCCGGCTGCAGGTGGGTGCCGTGGCGGACCCGGCCGCTGCCCGGGTCCAGTTGTCCCAGAAGAACTTTCAGCAGGGTCGATTTACCGCACCCATTGGGACCGATCACCCCAATCTTGTCGCCGCGCATGATCACCGTCTGGAAATCCGCAAAAACCATCTTCTGTTGATAGGCATAGCCAAGGCCATCCGCTTCGATCACCAGCTTGCCGCTACGCTCGGCCTCCTGGGCCATAAGCCGGGCACTGCCGATCTGCTCCAAGCGGTCCCGGCGTTCGGCTCGCAAGGCTTTGAGCGCACGCACGCGCCCTTCGTTCCGGTGTCGGCGGGCTTTCACCCCTTTGCGAATCCAGTCTTCTTCCTCGGCCAGCTTTTTGTCCTGGCGATGGTTGTTGAGAGTCTCGACTTCAAGAGCGGCCTCCTTGCGCTGGAGATAGGTGGCATAGTCGCAACGCCAGGACAGCAGTCGGCCGCGATCCAATTCCACAATACGCGTCGCGAGTTTCTGCAGAAAGATACGATCGTGCGACACAAAAAGCAGGGTGCCCTGCCAGGTCAGGATCATGGCTTCCAGATGCTGAATGTTATCCATATCGAAATGGTTGGTGGGCTCATCCAGCAGGAGAAGATCCGGCTTGGCCGCCAGAGCCCTGGCCAACAGCACCCGACGCTGCAGGCCCACCGACAGCGTGGTAAAAAGGTCCCCGGCCGGCAAGGACATCTGCGACACAAGGGTGTTGACCTCCCGCTCCGCATCCCATCCCTCGGCGGCGTCCAGGGCCTGATGGACGACATCCAGGCGTCGGGCGACATCCGGTTCCGGCCGGCGGCCCAAGTGGTCGCTCAGATGATGATATTCCGCCAGGAGCGCACCCCGGTCCCCCAGCCCTTCGGCCACGACGTCGAAAACGGTGCCTGTCAAACGGGCCGGTATCCCCTGCGGCAGGCGTGCCACCCGGATACCCGGAGGCGATTCCACCGTACCGCTATCCGGCACCAGCTCCCCGCTGATCACCTTGAGGAGCGTCGTCTTCCCGGACCCGTTGCGGCCCAGGATGCCGATCCGTTCGCCCGGTTCGATTTGCAGCGAAACATCCGCCAGGAGCGGTCTTCCGCCGAAACCGTAGTCAATCTTATGAAGTGTCCGTATGGCCATATCAGCCCCGTACCTGTGCTCTCGGCAAGCTTTCGAAACACACTAAAGCAGAAATAAAAACATTGATGGATACCTGAAGGCGTTCGGACTGTCAAACTGATTGAGATGCGGTCATGACAGAGGCCGTGCGGCCCGTCTTTGCCAAAACAGGAGGCCGTAGCCGATCCCGTTCAGCAGCAGCACGCCAACCCCGAGTCCGATTTGCAAGGACCGTGTGAGGCCGTGGGGATAGATCAGAGGAATCAGCAGGGAGCCGACCAGGCCGTCGGAATACCCGGCCATTCCGGCGCTGTGCCGCAAATCGTTTTCCAGTTCGGTCAGCGGACAGATACCGCCCAGCAGGGCAATCAAGGCCGCCCAGACCGCTGCCGGAAAGTGGATCCACACCAGCCGGGGCCAGCGCAAGGCCAGAAAACTGCCGCAGACCGCAAACAGAATAAAAAGCAGGTGCAGGACCAGCAGGGCATCCGCCAGTATGCGACTATCCATCGGCCAGCTCCCGATGCGATGGCGGTTTCGGAAGAATTCCTATCGCAACCATGATCAAGAACACGCGCGGGCGTCACCCCGGGCGATAGGGGTAAAACAGTCCCGTCCTTTCGATGGCGTTAGGGGTATCCCGGATTTGCTCCCGGCCGAGGCCTTCAATCCCGATCGTACCATTCCCAGACACCGACCATGGGGCCCGCGGGGGACAAACTCAATCCCGAGGCACCCGGTGACGGCTGGGGCATGCCGGCGGTTGCGGTAGAGAACGTTGTCGACCACAGGCCGGATGGTTTCCGGCGTAACAATGCCCCGAAAATTAATATGGTCAAACGCTGGAAATTCTTCACCATTATATAGCAGGATCAGGCCATCCGCCAGCGGCGGTTCGAGATGGGGTTGTAAAAAAGTCGCCGTCAGCATGTAGAAGGTCGTCTGGCCGCCCGCCGATCCCTGAAAAAAACCTTGCAGGGCTTCCAGTTGCGGGTCGATCATGTTGATGACGGCCAGACGATAGGTACGATGGGTCACCGGCAAACCATGCACCGCCAGAACTTCAAACCGAATCGAGGGAGCTCCGGTACCGGTGTCGCTGTTGAAGTAATTTCGGCTGAGATGGGAGCCCAAAGCCGTCAGCGCTTCGGCCGGCGACATCTCCGGGGTCAGAGGAAACAGTTGGGGGGCGGCAAGGTATTCCTGGGGGTCCGGTTCATAGACATAGGATACGATGGATCCGATTCGATCGTCAGAGGCCGGCCCCGGCGTTGCCGGAGGTTCCGTGCAACCGAACAGAATCAGCCCCACGCCTATCACTCCGCCAAAAATTTTGGCCATGGCGGCCCACACGTTTCCGTCTCCTGTATGGCAATGCCTTTCAGGCTTGGAATTCCAGGAACAATTTCTCATTCTGTCCATCGATTTCCGGCTCGTTGTTCTTCCAGTCATAAATCCGGCAAGCATTGACCTGATCCGAGGGAATGGAACACCCGATAAAGGGCATCAAGGGGTCACCGGCCGTCGATTTGAGATTCAGCATGAGCGCCTGTTGGCGTGGAAAACGATCGAACTCGAGCAGCTGAATAAAAAATATACGCGTCTGCCCCTGAAAGAAATCACCTTTATCCCGCAGTTCACCAATGCGTTGCTTGAATTTCACGAACGCACTCTCACCGTCTTGCGCCTCTACGATCAGGTCGAACTCGCCGTGGCGGCGTTCTTGTTCATCGATTTCCTGCTGGTTGGTCAGGTAGAAAAATTTGCCGATAAAAATCATTTACGATCTCCTTCACAAATGGCGTTCAAATAGCAACCGGCACGCAGCGTCATGCGAGGTTATCTTTTACCCCAACTGACGATGAACATCAACTCCCCCCGGCTTCCGTCCGGCGCCCTCTTCCGTCGGGACCTTCCGCCTGGATCATCAGCGTGGCCATTTCTTTCAGCAACTTGGCCGCCACCATGGCCGTCCTGCCGGAAGCATCCTGCCGGGGATTGAACTCCACAATATCGCCCCCCACCACCCGCCCTTGCAGGCCCTGAAGGATATCGATAAGTTCCCGGGTCGTCAGTCCCCCCGGTTCGAAATGCGACACCCCCGGGGCAAACGCCGGGTCCAGAACATCCAGATCGAGGGAAATGTATATCGGCCCGCTAAAGATCATCGGCAACCGCCAGGGGCGATGCCGCATTTCATGCACTTCCACCCCGAAGCGTTGCGCCTGGTGCCTTTGATGACGGGTGGTGGCACGAATGCCCACCTGAATCAGGCGCGCCACGCACCCGCTTTCCATGGCCCGGGCAAACGGACAGGCGTGGGAAAAACGATTGCCGTCCAGTTCATCGTAAAGATCCGGGTGGGCATCGAAATGAATGACGGTCAAATCGGCGTAATGCGCGCCCATGGCCCGCAGGGCCGGATAGGTCAGGGCATGATCGCCTCCCAGCAGCAACGGCCGGTGGCCTTCCTTCAGAATCCCGTCAACTTCCTGTTCTATCAACGCCAGGGCCCTTTCCTGCCCGGAGAGATGGAGATCGCCCCGGTCTTCCAGAAAGGAATGATCTTCAAAATCCAGGCCGTTTTCGGAAAAATAGTTGGCGGACCTGCTGTGGAAGGCCTTGCGGATATGGTTCGGGGCCTCGGAAGCACCACGACAAAAAGAGCTGTTCGCATCCCAGGGAATTCCCTTAAGGACGATCCGCGAGACAATCTCCCGCGCGTGATGATCTGTTTCAGGCGGCATGCTCGCTGTCCTGTTTCAAATGGCTATCCGCACCCTGGAGAATCTGCTGGATTTCGGCCAGCGCGCGCTTATGAAAACGCACGATCGGAATCCGGCTTAGGCGCGCCACCGACGGTGCTTGCAGATCCCCTCCGGATGGCGTATGCTGCCGATAAGTATTCTGAAAGCACCCTTTTTCCCCGTGGATAATAATGCCTAAATTCTTGCCGATCGCAATAACAACCGTCCTGCTGATGGCCTGTGCTTCCCTCCCCCGCCATAGCGCCCCTTTCGCCGAGGTCGATCACAACCGTGATGGCCTCATTGAATGGCAGGAATTTATCACCCATTTCCCGGACAGCGATGCCAAGGCTTTTCTGGAGGCCGATCATAATAAAAATGGTGAAATCACCCCTCGCGAATGGCAGTTTTTTATCGAAACCCAAAGGCCGTGAAAAGCCTGGCCCCCAGCACGCGCCTCTTTGTCCCGTGCAATCAGCTCCAGGCGATGTCTTCCGGCAGCAACGACTTACCCCACCCTTGGAATTGAACCGACCGGGCCCGGGCGCCACCGCCATCACCCGGTCAAAAACGTCAGGCGATAAATCCGTTACGACACCGCGCTCCGGATAATGACCGTAAATGCCGGTACGGCAGCGCAGGTTGCCGTACCGGGTCAGTGCGCGTTGAATTTGATTATGGATGGTTAAATCATGCCTGCTTCAAAGCTGGTATTCGGGCAGGATTTTCAGCACCCGCTTGCCGCCGGAGGGACCCTATCAGCCCCATCTTTGGATCGACGCAACGACGTCCTCAATAGGTTTCGATGCTTTTGCCCTTTTCGATATAGGCCGCAATTTCCTGCTCGGCCTGCTGGAGACTGCGCAAGGCCTGGCGGTAGCCGTGATAAACCGGATCGTCGTCGCCCAGCGCAGCCTCGATTTTTGCCAGAACCGCTTCACCCTGACGCACATGCTGAGCTACGTTCGTCAGAACAGCCTTGCGACGTTGGTGTTTTTTGCGTTCCTCCTCAATGACCGGCATCAACCGCAGGATGGAATACTCCACCAGGGCATCCCGCGGGGCATCGAAGGCATCGCAGGCGTCCTGGAGTATATTCAGGGTGCGCCGGCTGAGGACATAGGTTTTCTGGACGCGCTCCCGGGGCTGAAAAGTATTTTCCTGAACCTGGCGGGCAATATGCGACAGGGTCTGGGCATCTTCGATGAGATGCTCGAAGAGCGACTTCTGCTTGATCCCCAGGTGCACAGCGACGACACTGATCGCGTCGATGGCCCGGGCCGTCAGTCGAAAGGTGGCCCGGACGGACTGTTTGCCGCGCAGATCCGATGATGACGGCCGCGGCAGGAGCATTTCATCGAATTCAACCGGTATCGTTTTTTTCTTCATGGGTTTTTCCTTCGCTGATGAAGCAATATGAGTCTTGTACATTATTACCAAAACATAAAACAGGTTTTAAAGTAATGCAATAACTGTCTTCTCGATGCCGGCGGGATAGGGCGACCGATCCGAACCCAATAGCGGCAATAACCTTCTTTAGGAATGCCTGGTCTTTGGTTTTGTGAAGACAAGCTGATCTATGGCAGGCAACACGATACGACAACGGCTGGATTCGGAAAAGGAGTGGCGCGATGACAGGGAAATGGAACGGCGTGTGGGTGGTCTTTTTTGTTCTTCTGGTCAGCACGCTGGCCGGCTGCACCCAACCGTACTATGGGTACCCCGGGCCAAGATTGCCCGAGACCGAAACCGCCCTGCTGGTGCCGGATGTGGGTGTGAAAATCTATTCCATCAATGGCCACGTCGTCAACATCAAGCACGAATCCGAATCCGGCCTGATGAAGACCACCCGTGCCATTCTGAGGCCGGGCACCTATAAGTTGATTCTTGTGCCCCAGCACATCACAAGTGTTAAAACGTTTACCGAAATTCAAGCAACGCTGGTCGCCAACCGGCAGTACCGGGCACGCATCCGACCGAACACGGGAGGAAGTTCCAAAGGACGGGAATATGAGTTCTGGGTAGAAAATATGGTCAGCGGCAAGGTGGTCTCCGACATCGGAACCAGTATCAACCCTTTCCGTCAATAAGGCACCGATCTGGCGAATCCAAAACAAACATCAGAAAAGTCAGCAGCGGCGGCTCACCAATCGTATGGGGCGTCGCTGCGGGGAAACGGGCCAACAATCCTATTGAGCAGGCCGTTGTTCCGACAAAGCCCCGGCAATTTCCCGACAGAGTTTGGCGACGGCACGGCTCTGGGCGTCCACGAGGGCATCGTAACTGTCATCGGTCGCGGCTTCCTGGATAATGGTGCGGCGAACGAGCAGCGGTGTGTCTCCTTCCGGCCCGACAATAATCCAGGTGACATTCAGGGAGGCATACTCGCCCAAACGGCCGTCGAACTGGCGGATATCCATGGCAATGCGGACATCCGGCTGGAAATAGCGTTCCCAGGGACGTGTCATCACCTGATCGGTCTTCACCAGCAAGGCCAGGTTCTCTTCCATCACCCGCGTAAAATTTTTCTCCAGCGAGCCGCCCCAACGATGAAATGGATTGACCTCCAATCGATTCCGGCCGCTGCGGGTTACAATGGAGGCGCGATTGAGCTCATCGGGGAACTTGATCGGCCCGATCCCGATGGCAATCTTACTCTCGGCCGCAGGCCGCGGGACCGTTGCCGTATCCTCGATGGGCGTCAGGCTGTAGAAGACCGCCGGTGGGGTCGTTCCAAAGCAGCCCGCACAAAATCCCAAGACCATCAATCCCGATATCAATATCCGGCAAATGCGTGGACTCATCATTGGTCTTTACTTCCTTTCCCCTGAATCAATGCCTCCGGGTGGCGCTCCAACATATCGGCCAGGTCGCTGATCGCCCGACCGGCTGCCGCCAGTTCCTCCAGGGTTTTGCGCAGATCCCCCTGCAGGGGCGCATCCGCACTAACCCAACCATCCAGGTCTTTGAGAACCGTTGCCATCTCTGCCAAGGCCGTATTGATCCGGGGAACGGTGTCGGCATTCAGTGTTTGCGTCGTCGTTTTCAAGTTCATCCAATATATCCCGCAGGGATTTGACCGCATCGCGCAGATCCGGGCCGTTCACCAATCTATCCATGCCCGCCATCGTGTTTTGCAAATCCTTCCCGATCGTCTCCAGCGGCAGTTGGTCCAGTTTTTTCACAAACCGGGCCACGCCCTGCATGATCTCCTGCGAAGAAGACGGTAAACTGGGCACCACGGGCAGACCGTTTCTGAAGCTCGGCTCAACCGGTGGCGCATCGGGAAAGAAATCAAGATCGACAAACAATTGACCGGTCAGCAGATTGCCGGTTCTAAGCTGCGCCCGGAAACCCTTTTCAACCATACGCTGCATGTTCATCTATCCGTTGCTCATCACTGACAACGGGCAAGGTACAGTCGCTCGGGTTCAATTCGGACGCGCACCGGAATGGTAAAGTTCAAGCTTGTCAAAATCGGCTTTCAGCCCGAAATCGACGACCGTGCCGATCTGCATGCCCCGGAATTCCACCGGTGCACCCACGGTCAAGCCCCGCACCGAATCCGTAAATTCGATAATATAGTCATTCTTGACCGTATAGCGGTCGTCACGGGCGTTCCTCGTAAGTTTCATAAAGCTTGAAGCGGGTCCCTTCCTCGGCTTCCGGCCCCGGCGTCCTCGTTGTCAAAATTGGCAAAGGCGAGGCCGCCGATCAAGAGAGAAACCACGGATTCGGTGTCGATCCGCAAACCATTGGCGGTCAGATCGAGATCCAGACCGCTGGCCACCCAGAAACGGGTATTGCGCCGCACGAACTGGTGATAGGGCGTCCTGGATGAAAATTTCGACACGTCATGTTCTCCCCGGCCGGCGTCCAGTTGATAGTCCACCACCTGTCCGACCTCGATCTGCCGGAAATAAATCGGTGAACCAGGATTGAGGGATCCCAGACGTGGCGCCACTAAGATTGTATACTTTGCCCGGGCATCTTCGCCGGTCACGATGGGCGGTTTTTCGAGCCCCTTGAAAGTGCTTCTGCGGTTTGCCGCTCGGTCCCGGGTATCGACGCCGATATAGGCCCCCGAAAACAGGGTTCCCAACCCGGTCACCTGGCCGGCGCGCCACCCGCGCCCGCACCACCCAGAACTGGGTTTTTTCCGTCAGATAAGCTTCGATCCCTTGTGCCATGTCGACCGTCACGTTCACATTGGCAAGACTCGTCATTCAAGATCAATCGATGTCACCGTGCCGACGTTCGACATCCTTATATTTGACTTGGTCTTGCCGGCCTCCAGACCCTCGGCCGATTTCGAAAGTGATCGTAATCGTGGGGCCTTTCTCGCTGACGGCCTTGTAGACCAGCCAGGCCCCGATCAGCAGGGCCACCACGGGCACGATCCACACGATGGAAAATGACCTGCTCTGCTTGATCTCCGGGACAGCCGCCGCGGAAGCGAGAGAGGCGCCGTCAGTGTGTTCCGTCATTAGAATCCTCCATACCATCCCAGATCAGTCGGGGGTCAAAACTTTCGGCCGCCAGCATGGTGATCACCACCACGGCGGCAAAGAAAAGGGCACCGGGCCCGGCCGCGATATTGGCCAGCGCACCCAGCTGGACCAGCGCCACCAGAATGGTGACCACGTAGATATCGAGCATGGACCAGCGCCCGATGGCTTCCGTCAGGCCATACAAGCGGGTGCGATCCACCGGACGCCACTGCCAGCGGCGTTGTACCGATATCAGCAGAAAGCATAGAATCAGCAGTTTGAGCAGCGGGACGAAAACACTGGCCACAAAAATCACCAGCGCGATGGGCCAACTGCCGGAATGGATGAAATAGATCACGCCACTCATGATGGTATCCGACTGCACAGCGCCCAGGGAGGTCGTGTGGGTGATGGGCAGCAGATTGGCCGGGATGTAGAAAACCGCGGCGGCCATGACGAGGGCCCAGGTCCGGGCAATGCTGTTGGGCTTGCGGCTGTGCAACGATGCCCCGCAACGGGGACAGACCGCTCGCCCCGCCTCCGCTGGCCGGCACAACAGATGGCAGCGATGGCAGGACACCAGCCCCAGCCGCCGGGCGGTCAGGGGTCGTTGCGTCATTGGTGATGGTCGATGCGTTGCCATATCAGATGGTCATCCAAGGTTACGGTCATGGCCGCCTGCACAAAAATCAGTGCCAGAAAGGTAAACAGGGCTACCCCGGGAATAATGGTGGCCATTTTCACCAGCTTGACCACCGACACCAGAATCCCCAGCATGAACACCTCCATCATGCCCCAGGGCTTGAGGAAGATCGTCAGGCGAAACACGTGCGCCAGATAGCGGGGCACCCGGTCCGCTTGCAACGGCACCAGGATGTAGAGCATGCTCAATAAATGAACGGCCGGCACGACCACAACGGTCAGCAGCACCAATGTGGCCATAGGCCCCATGTCCTGCTGGTAGAGCTGGTAGATCCCGGTCGCCAGTGTGGTTTCCCGAACCTGGGAGCCGATTTTGAAGCCCAGGAAGGGGTGGGTGTTGGCAATGATGATAGAGAATCAGGCCGGCCAGGGTCAGCGCCAGGGTGCGATTGATGCTGTCGCGTTTGGGCCGGTAGAGGGACGACCCGCAGCGCGCGCAACGCGCGGCGCCGCCGGGCGGAACCTCTCCCAGTTGATGAATTAAATCACATTCGTGGCAGGCAATGAGGTGTGTGTTCTTCATCTACGCTCTTCATGGTCAATGATTTGGGCAATCATATCCAAAAAGGGCCGAGAAAACAAGGGCGCGGCAACGCCTCACGTCGCAATACATTAGATTTCAGCCCCTTCGGAGGGGCATACCTGCACCCCCCGTACTCCCCTTCAGTACATTTTTCGTCCCGGCTTACATCTGATCCGCACACGTATTTTTCGTCATTTTCTTGGGATGCGTGTGCGAGATGGGAACAGAATGAAAAAGGCGGGACCATTCGGTCCCGCCCCTTCTGAGAATGTATCAAACTATCTTCCCAGCCTACCGTCCGTCCATAGGCTCATTCAGATCAAGTTGGGAAGGGGCAAGATCCCGCTATCTTGCCCCCGGCGCTAAGGAGGTGAAAGGAAAGGTTAGTCGGCAATCAAGGGACCGAGAACATCAAAAGTGGTCAGGGTCGTCAGGCATCGTAAAATTGTTTCCGATCCCATGATTGCCACTTGATAGAAAAGAGAAGCAATCACTGTGCCACTGATACGCATGCCGGATTTCCTTCGGAATAACAGAAAGATGGAAATTTAGGAAGTAAATGTCCTGTGCGCGATTGACACGATTTGTCAGTAGAAGTGCCGCATATTGTCAGAACTGGCAAGAAAAAAGGCGGGGCTGGGAAGCCCCGCCAAGGGGTATGAGAGTAATCAGGCGTACCAACACCAAGGGTGGTGGTATCTCTCAAAATCACAATAAGACCTCTAAACAGCGATGCAACTTTTTTATTCGAGATCTCCCATCGGATCATCGTGCAGTATATCCAGCCACAGATTGGGTTTAAGGAAAAGGCGGGGGCTGAACGCCCCCGCCAGATGAGGAAGGTTACCGGGTACCACCATTACTGGCAACACCCGAAATCATGGTTAAACCTGTTTCAGGAAAATTAGCTTCAGGAAACGCATTTAGGCTTTTGAGAAAGCTGACTAACATAGTCCCCACTATGTCCTCCTCAGCTATGTATCGATAATGAACTGGTCAGCCCTGGTCAGGTATTTTTATTTTTTGGGATTAGGGACATCTATGGCTTCTTCCGCCTATCCCGCCGCCATTCCCATGGCGGCGTAGCATTCGGAACAGCCCAAAGCCCGATCCCTGCCCTTCGGGCTTGCTCCTCAGCGTCAGCATAATCCTGCCTCTTCAAATACCGCTCAAAGTGCCATGCGAACCCAGCCTTGAGGATCTCAATATTAAGCTCCTTGCCGTCCTCAAGGAACACCGTAGCGATGGTCCGATCGAACCGATCGATGCCCAGAATTCGGTACTGAATAGTCATGCCGAAGCACAGACCGTATGTGAACGCCTTGGCTTTCATCCCGAAAGGTTGTTCGATCTCCGGGCAATCTATACCGTAGAATCTGACCAAGATCTGCTTGTTCGTAGGCGTGAGAACGGTGATGCTATCCCCGTCGGCTACGCCGACGACACGGGCTGTGAGCAGGTCATTGGACAGAGCATTTGTAGCGAGGATCAAGGATAGCAGAAGAAGTAAGATTGGGATTGCAAACCGTCGCCTAACACCCTCCATAAAGGGCTTCATAACCACCTCCCTGAGGCTTCCCGGAGCCTCCATATGGAGACTTCTTTATCTCCTCATACGTCCCAGCTTATGGTTTTTCTCAAACTCCAGAGCCAATCTGGCGATGATGATAGCCGAGGCTTCATCCTGTTGCAAGATCTTAAGACGAGCCTCGTTTGTCAGGATGCCCTTATCTATGAGGGAGCAACACGAGAACCTCGAAATAGATTGGGTCCGCCATGAGCAGCTCTTTAGAACTGACCCGTTCCTCGTCACTGGGCTTCGTTGCCATCGGTAAGCGTTTTCTTTCTGTTGGTACGTCCCTTGCTCTTACATATAGCATACCACGCGCTAACCGCCGCCTCCGGTGGCGCTTAATCATAGATATTGTTAGCATGCTCCAATCCGGTCAAAATAGTTGCGCCCGTTTAAGTGCCAAACACGTTTACGGTTTAGACAGCCAACCGGAAACGGCATAGCAATCTGGTAATCATTCCTAACAGCCTGTGATCGCTTGACATCGTTTCTGTGATCTGGTTTGAGATATCAGATACCGAACATATGCTCAAACCCTAACTCGGAGAGGTAGGTATGCAGCTATTGGAAACCCCGTCATACGCGCATGGGAGACGGGGTTTCGTTATTTAGAGAGGAAAAGGCTTTGAACCTTAGGTCCTACCACTACAATTGCTCCGCAGAGTATATCAACGCCATCCACCCCGACCTCCACGGAGAGATCGCGTCTATTATCCGTATGCTACCCAAGAGGAAGACGCCGTCCCTGATCAATGAAGACCTGTTTTGGCTCTTCACCCACAAGGACTGGTGCTACGACACCATACCGGCCAAGACCAATCCTGAATGTCCTTTCGAACTGGACATCATGCAATCCATGGAGATCATCAAGGACAAGAACCTGCGTGACCTGTGCCTGACATCCAGCACCCTGGATACCCGATGGCGCTGCGACTACGCAAAACGATACGGCACCAACCTCGTTCAGGTTGAAGCTCAGTTCGGCAAGGTGGAAGACATGTTCAAGGACTTCTGCGGGTTTCGGATAGCCTACGCTGAGCACAGACTCGCACTGGGTATCGAGATAGTGCTGGTCGATCCTACGGGGTACTTTTCTCACAGAAAAAACGCTTTCAGTGGGATGGCATCGTTCGACATAGCCAAAAATACACTTGCCACGATCGGGCTGGATAGCCCGATATGGATGGTTGGGGTGGAGGAGTGATAACATGAGCAAAATATCGCACCATCCCCCAGTGCGATGATCCGAACTGACAACTGAATAGATCCTTAGACAAAATGAAAGCGGCAGATCCCTAAGTGGGGCTCTGCCTTTTTTATGCCGTGGATAAGGAAGGGCGATACCTGGGGGATATTACGCCTATCTCAAAGAAACTTCCGCCACCTATGCAGGTGCTTCGCACCTGTCTGAGCCATGCCAAGCGCATAATCTGGACCGCATTGATCGATCCAGCCACGAATCATTGCACTGATCGTATCGTATCCTCGGCTCCCTGGCGTGAGAGTGCCTTCGGGGTCGAAGATCACCAAGGCTTTAGAGAAAGTGTCGTTTTCGTCTGTTCGTTGCGGTATCATTGCCAAGTTCGCATTTCGCGCTTGAAAATGTGCCGAGCGTCCTTAGACATCCGGAACACCTCGCCAGGTTCCATTTCCGACATCCAAGATAGGATCGTTTCCGTAACCCAATTATGCTCCTTAGTCCCTGGCACCAGCATACTTTCCGGGTCGATAATCGCCAAGGCTTTGGAAAGGGTCCGGTATCTTAGATTGGTGGACTTTGCCATGATCAGCATTCCCGTTTTGGCATCTACGGACAGAGGGATAGGGTCGAAATCAATCAACAATTCTGAGTCTATCAATCCGGTGTCTATTCCTTCGTGGCTGGTTCTTACCAAGTTCTATCACAATTTGCGTTTGAGCGGCAAACAAAAAGCTGCGAATAGCTGCCAGGCTTTAGATATGTTGTCATTCGTGTCCATTGGGGTCTTTGGGTACCCACGTATAGGCTTTCAGGTGGGCAGGATTTTCAAGAAGGTTGTCGAAATGAAGGGACGGAAGATCCATGTTCAAATTTGCTACTGCTATTTTGACTTGAAAGAACCTATGAGCATCGGAGTTCGCAAATCAACCTGTACCAAATGCGTACCGGGGCGGGGAAAACTTGATTCGTCGAGAAGAACTGTGTACCGTATCTGTACCCATCACGCTATTACAGAAATAAAAGGGGGTTACGCTTTGTAGCGTAACCCCCCCGAATTTACTTGGTGCCGAAGGGGAGAATCGAACTCCCACGGGCGCAAGGCCCACCAGATTTTGAGTCTGGCGCGTCTACCAATTTCACCACTCCGGCAAAGCAGGATCTATTTCTTAGACAACCTGCCTGTAATTGTCAACCCAAACCGAAGCGCATCAACACTCTGTCATGGGCATGGCATCCTTCATGGCAATCGTACCATCAACGCCAGATCGGTTGACGTCTCCGGTCACTGCGTCATGCCCCGGTCACTCAAGGCGTTCAGAATATCCGAGGCCGCAACCGCACCTTCCCGTAAAATATGTACCGCGGATGGTCGGATATCAACCACCGTCGATCCCAGACCCGGTTGCAGAGGGCCGGCATCCAGGACGAAATCCGCGGCCGCGGCAATATCAGGATGCAAGTCTTCGATTCGGTGGCAACCCGGATGGCCGGAGAGGTTGGCACTCGTGGCCGTCAGCGGTCCGGACAGGGCACCCACAATGTCCCGGCACACGGGATGCCCGGGTACGCGAATACCAATACGTCCGGTGCCGCCGGTCAAAACCATCGGAAGAATCGATCGGGCCTCCAGGACAATCGTCACCTTGCCGGGCCAGAAGGTGTCCATCAGGGCCGTTGCTCTGCCATCAATGCCGCGGGCATAATTACAGACGTCGGTCTTTGATGCCACCAGTATCAATAGCGGTTGATGAAGGGGCCGCTGCTTGGCCGCAAATACCCGCGCAACAGCCTGGGGGTTCAGGGCATCCACCCCCAGCCCGTAAAGATGCCGCGTAGGAACCACCAACAATCCACCTTTTTGCAGGATGTCCACGGCCTGATGGATTACCGCAGGATCCGGTGCGGCCGGATCGATGGTGGCAATCTTACTCAACCCGCAGGAGAGCCGCGGCTTTGCGTTCGACCTGATCGGCCATTTCCTGACGGTGGGTCGTCAGGCGTGCCGCGAGTTCAGGATCGGACAATGCCAAAATCTGAACGGCCAGCAATCCGGCATTTTTAGCGCCGGGCTTTCCTACGGCCATCGTCGCCACGGGAACCCCCGGCGGCATCTGGACCGTCGACAGCAGCGCATCCAACCCCTGCAGGCATGAAGAATCAATCGGCACACCGATCACCGGCAACGTTGTCTGGGCGGCCATGGCGCCCGCCAGATGGGCCGCGTGACCCGCCCCCGCAATGATGACCTTTATCCCTCTGGTCGACGCATTGCGCGCCCATTCCGCCGCCCGTTGCGGTGTCCGATGGGCCGATGCCACGGTCAACTCAAACGGCACATGAAATTTCTTCAGCATGGCCACGGCCCCGTTCATGACACCAAGATCGGAGTCACTTCCCATGACAATGCCCACGGCCGGTTTCTGCTGGAACCGCCGCAACGCTTTCTGACCGATATCCTTGCGATAGTGGACCTTGCGCCACTTGATCTTCTCCACCGCCTCATAAGCCCTATTGATCGCCTCGGCAACGTTGTCGCCCAGCGCCGTAACACCCAGCACGCGGCCCCCGTTGGCGACAATGTTTTTGCCTTTGGTTCCTGTGCCCGCGTGGAAAACAACGACATCCTTCATCCGGCCCGCCGCATCGAGACCACTGATGGGAATCCCCTTGCCATACTTCCCCGGGTAGCCCCCGGAGGCCATGACCACGCAGACGGTGGCCCGTTCATCGAGCTCCAGTCGCACCTGATCCAGACGGCCATCGATAATCGCCAGCAAGATCGGTACGATGTCACTCTTGACGCGCATCAGCAACGGCTGTGCCTCCGGATCGCCGAGCCGGGCATTGAATTCCAGGACGCCGATCTTGTCGCCGTCAATCATCAGACCGGCATATAGAAACCCCTTATAAAGCCGCCCCTCCGCCGCCATACCCTGCACGGTAGGAATCATGACCTCTTTCATGACACGATCGTGAAGATAGCGATCCACGATCGGCGCCGGCGAATAAGCGCCCATACCGCCGGTGTTGGGCCCTTTGTCATCATCGAAAACCGGCTTGTGATCCTGGGAGGACGGTAGCGGCAGGACGGTTTTACCATCCGTAAAGGCAATGAAGGAGGCTTCTTCACCCACCAGGCATTCCTCGACGACGGCTTTGTCACCGGCCGCCCCGAATTCTTTTTTCACCATGACCCGGTCCAGGGCATCCAGTGCTTCCTCTACCGTCTGGCAGACAATCACGCCCTTGCCGGCCGCCAGGCCATCCGCTTTAACGACAATGGGCGCACCCATTTTCTTTACATAAGCGCGGGCCGGTTGAATACGGGTAAACGTCTCTCCCTTGCTGGTCGGAATTCCGTATTTTTCCATGATGTATTTAGAAAAAGATTTGCTGGCTTCCAGCTCTGCGGCTTTCTGCGATGCCCCAAATATTTTGAAGCCTTCCGCCTCGAAGATATCCACGACGCCTTTGGCCAACGGCCCTTCGGGTCCGCAGATCGTCAGATCGATCTTCTCTTTTTTGGCGAATGCCAGCAATGAAGACACATCTTCGGCATCGATGGGCACACAGGTGGCCACTGACGCGATGCCGGCATTTCCGGGGGCACAGAATATTTTCTTGACCAGGGGGCTTTGCGCAATTTTCCATGCATAGGCATGCTCCCTGCCGCCGCTTCCGATCACCAGCACTTTCATACAGACCTCCCCTCGTACCTCGCTAAAGTTAGAAATTAACCGAGCACCTTGAAGAAGCAGACGACCGTGTTCAGGCTCCCGGTCTTTGACCGGCATGCCCTTCCAGACTGAGGGCAATCAACCGGTCCAGCAAACGCGTAAAATCCAGCCCGGCTTTGGCCGCCGCCTGAGGGAACAGGCTGGTCGCGGTCATGCCGGGGATGGTGTTGGTTTCCAAAACGTAGATGTCGTCCTGATGAATGATCATGTCCGTCCGGCTGTATCCCCGGCAAAAAAGAGCCTCATGGGCCTGGATAGCGCAGGCCTGGGCCTTGTCGGTAAGTGCATCACTGATACGCGCCGGGCAGATTTCCTGCGTTTCACCCGCCGTGTATTTCGCCATGTAGTTGAAAAAAGCATGCCCCTCGCCGGGTATAATTTCGATGAGCGGCATGGCTTCGGGGTCATCATTGCCCAGCACACCGCCGGTTACTTCGGTACCCGTGAGGTGTTTTTCCAGGAGTACTAAGTCATCGAACTTGAATGCTTCCTCAACCGCATCGTGGAGTTCTTTTTCCGAAGCGGCGATCGACATGCCGATACTGGACCCGCCTTCCACCGGCTTAACCACGATCGGCAAGCCAAGGTGCTGAACACAGCCACCCAGTTCCGGAATGGGACCACGCCGGACGATACAATAGGGAGGGATTTTCAAGCCGGCGTGCTCATACAGCCGTTTGGCCACAAGCTTGTTCATAGCCACGGCACTGCCAAGGACACCAGCCCCCTGATAGGGGATGCCAAGCAGGTCCAGCATACCCTGAACAGTACCATCTTCCCCAAAAGGGCCATGCAGAATTACCAAAGCGGCATCGATCTTGCCGGCATCGGCCACCAGTTTAGGCAAGTCGGTCTTGGGGTCGTAGCGGATGATATCATACCGTGTTTTGTCCAGGGCCTGGAAAACCTGTTCACCACTGTTAAGGGACACGTCCCTTTCTGAGGAAACCCCGCCCGCAAGCAGAGCAATCGTGAGTTTTTTCATCGCAATGGTTCCTTTGGGTGAGAAGGTGGGTTAAGCGCTATTATCCAACATGGCCGGCCTACGATCAAGACTGGAAAATCTTCTTTTTGGCTTTTTCGTACTCATCAGGTGTTATGAGTCCGCTTTGCAGCAAACGGGCAAGTTCCGTGAGTTCCTGGACCTGTGAGTCGCCCGACCATCCCAGCTGCCGGGAAGCATCGGACAGATTTTGATCCAGCAGCGGTGGTGCGTTCGACTGACCGACACGAAACTGGGCCAACCCTCCCAGCAGGCTGACCTCCACCGTTTTATTCCTGAATAGGGGAGAATTAAGTGTTTCGCGCAGGCTGCGACCCTCCGCTTTCATCCGTCGGTAAAACCAGTATCCCGAAGCCAATATCCCGAGCGCCCCAAACAGAAATATCCAGAGCATGTAATGGACAATGCCACGAAAAAAAACCACGAGAACGCCCAACCCCATCACCAAAAAAATATGCAGAATCAGGATCATGTAGGCCATCATGACGCTTGTCATGAGGCCTTCATTATGGTTTTTCTTAAATATCGGCATGTCGATCTACATCATCTCGAACGTTGGCAGTCAAGGGGAAGGCCGAGCTATTAGAGGGGGGTAATAGAAAATGAGACCAAAGGAGTCGCCCCAATCCCCTTATTTTGAAGCATCTTCTTCCAATCGCCCCACCAATTTCTCGGCATAATGCTGGGGCATCTCCAAAGCGGCGGAACCATTGCGAATGGTATTCAGTTTAAGGATAAGATAATTGAGCTTTTTCAAGGTCTGATAGCGCGTTTGCGTGTCGCCCATACCGGCCAATAAATCCTCAGTCCGACGAATTTCCTTTTTGCACCTCGACCTCAGGCGGGAGGCAATCCGCATTTTTGAGAATCCGATAGGACAGGCGCAAATCCTCGGGCACCGAATCGCCGATAACATCCTTAGGCAGGGGTTTTCCGGCGCCGGTCAGATTGTCGAACAGGCCGCGCTTCTGAGCACGACGTATACGGTCTTCTACAATATTTTCAAAGCCGGTGAACATGGACACCTTTCAGATCGTGGCGGCCTCTCGTGGAACCGTCCGTGATCCGGTTTTCCAAAAATCCAGCAATAAGTGATGACTATAATACAGGGCCGAAAGGATTTTCAAGATCTAAAGAATTGGCTAAATATGGTAGTCGCGTTACACCATCGTCGAGATCATCGCTTTCGACAAAACACTCTTATTCATGTTATCCTGGCAAAATGGCAATCCGTGATGGATAAGAGCGGGCGGCATTGGATATTTATGGGGCAAGGCGACGAGCGGCAGGCGTATTCACCAGGCGGCCCGCATTATTGCCGGGCCACCTGGCACGATCTCTATTCGTATTTTTCCATCAGCGCTTTCTTGGATTTATTATATTCCTTTTCGGTAATGACCCCTTCTTTGTAAGCTTTATCCAGATCGATCAACTGCTGCCCCAGAGTTTGCGTGCTTACCGTGCTTTCAACTTTGGCGCCACCGCCACCGCAACTGGTGAGCGTCACACAAAGAAAAATGGAACAAATCAACGCAACAGCTATCTTTTTCCACATTCTAAACCTCCTTTTTCGTTGGCATCATGGCAAAACGCCTCCAATTGACTATGCAATCTATCCCGGGATGTCAACCGCCCCATAGATCGCACCCGATCGCGAATTTCATCACGCGCGCGCGCCAAAAAAAAGGCTGTAACCCGTCAGGATTACAGCCTTTGAATAGACCTGGTGGCGATGCAGGGACTTGAACCCCGGACACTGCGGATATGAGCCGCATGCTCTAACCAGCTGAGCTACATCGCCAGAGAAAAGCAGCCTTTTAACAGGCCCCCCAGCCGAAGTCAAGTCGAAAAATCATTTGGAAGCAGCCACCGGCAACGATCCGGATATTTCTACCGCAAATTCCTGCAGTTCGATCTCCGGTGGCAGATCCCCGAATACAACCATGAATGGGACTTCCTTACCCGGGGCCACCTTGACGTTGCTATTGTCCGAACCACTTCGGTTGCTGAGCTTTTTCTGGATATCCGCCAGGGACAATGTGGCCAGTTCATCCGCTGTCAAGATATTGCCGCAGTAGGCCTTGGCCGCTTGCTGAAACTTGCGCCCGTTCGCATATACGCGCCCGGTCACCCGGATATAGCTGCGCGCGCCGGCGTAAGTATTTTTCACCTGCCCATGGATCTTGTAGAGACTTCCGGCCTGCTGATTCTGGACCCAATCGCCTTGCAGCGAAGCTTCGACGACAACAATTGCCTCCGGCGATTGGCCGCCCAAGAAATCCCCAATAAAAGGAATGCCTGAGAGATCCGGCATCTTGATCGCCGGCAGCTTGATATCCGTATATTTTGGCAGCAGATACCCCGCCCCGCCCAGCAGAATCAGGATGAAGAGGAGCACCAGGCTTTTGCTCGATTTTTTCTTCTTTTTCATCGGCGGCGGCGGTTTGATGGGCTTGGCTTCAACCGGTGGCGCCGCCATGGTCTGGGTATCGGCCGCGGCCATTTCATCCATGAGTTCCTGTGTCAAGTCCCGGTTGCGCATATCGCCGGACCCGCCGCGAGCCCTGGCTGAAATGGGTTCTGAGAGGGTCGCCGCGCCAATCTCCTCGGCGTCAATATCCAGATCAACCTCTTCCACAGCAAAATCTTCATCCATGATTTCAAAATCGAGATCACTCTCGAAATCGTTATCACCGCCACCTTCCGCGACGCCGTCATCCGGGTCCAGACCCAGGTCTTCGGACTCGGAGGTATCAAACAGAGCCGAGGCCTCTCCCGGTTCTTCGTCCAGCATGTCGAATTCGAGATCAAGATCATCACTCTCATCAGTCGCCGGCTGGAGATCAAAGTCGAGATCGAGATCGTGCATATCTTCATCAGCATCAGTCGGCGAGTCGGTGGTATCTTCCACGTCCAGCATTTTTTCCAACTCGGACAAGTCCAACTGGTTGTCCATGCCTGTGGATTCCTCTCCGGTTTCTTCTGCCTCCGGCACGGGGGGCGGGACACTGTCCATATCCATATCCAGATCGAGATCGAGATCTTGGGATGCATCCACCGGTTCATCATCGGCTTTCTCGCCGGCCGCATCCATCTCCAGAATTTTCTCGATATCGTTTAAATCAAGCTCACGGGTGGCGTCGTCCATTTCATCGTCGTCACCCCCGTTTAAATCGTCGAGATCGATATCCAGTTCCAGGCTGTCAGAAGATTCTTCAACAGCCGCAGCCGGTGCATCACCGGAACCCTCAAGCAGGGATTCCAGCTCGTCAATATCCAGTTCGCGTGTTTCTTCGACGCCATCACCGACGGCTTCAGACGATTCGGCATCATCCGTCAGATCAAAATCTTCCATTTCGAAAGCGAGGTCTTTCGCATCTCCGTCTTCGGCCGCATCCGTGTCCATTCCCAACTCGAGCTCGGGTTCTTCGACATTCTCGTCAGCTTTAGCCGTTTCAGGGCCGCCCTCTTCCAAGGCCTGGCTCAATTCCGAGAGGTCAAGCTCAGGCATGGCTTCATCATCGAGACCATCATCAGATACGGCGTCCTGTTCAAGCTCAAGTTCCAGATATTCCTCGTCAGCCGCTCCGTCCTGAGTTTCTTTTGCCTTTTCAATCTCTTCTTCAGGTTCTTCATCCGCCAGCGCCAAATCAGCACCAAGTTCGGAAAAGTCCAGCTCTTCGGTTTCTTCGATGGCAACCTCTAAATCGTCACCTTCATCAAAAAGGCCGTCAAGTTCCGGCGCCAGTTCAAAATCCATTGCCTGGTCTTCTCCGGCGTTTGACCCGGGTTGACGCTCCGGTTCTTCGAGAGCATCTTCGATCTCCGACACAACGATTTCTTCCGTTTCCTCGACAACCGGCGCCTTGCCGTCATCTTCCAACAACTCTTCCAGGCCTGGGGCCATGTCCAGCTCGACATCATCTTCGGCCAAATCACCGCTATCCAGATCGAAACCTTCGATATCTTCCTCGAGTCCGCCGGTGCTCTCTTCCACAGCGGCGATTTCATCGCTTAACCCGGTATCTTCTTCCAGCAGGGTTTCGAGATCCTCAAGGTCGAGATTGAGCTCCTCGATGACACTATCTTCCCGTTCCAGCGCGGCCGAGGCCAGATCGTCCGTCAGATCATCCCCCAGATCAAGTTCTTCGGGTTCCGGTTGTTCAATCTCCTTTTCCGATTGTCCCTGGTCTGCTTCGAGATCAAGCATTTTTTCAAGATCGGCCAGGTTGAGCTCTTCCGTCTTGAAATCCTCGTCGGGCTGCGGTCGTGTCATGCGATCACCTTCCTCAGTCAGAAGATGATCCAGTTCATCAAGATTGATCTCATTGGTTACGAGTTCGTCATCGTCGGACAGATCCTCCCCGATATCACCATCGGCAAAAAACTTCAGTTCCGAAGGTGCCGCCACCGAGGCTTCGACTTTTTTGGCCGATGCTTCCGTGGCGCCTGCCAAAGTATCCCCCGCATCGGCACCGGCATCCGCAAACGCTGTCGCACCGAGCCCGATGTCACCGTCGGCGGACTCCGGGGAGTCCTCAATCGATGTCTCGGGAGGGAACGCCACCCAGATCGTCCGACACAGTGAACAGCGAACCTTCGATCCGGTCGCCTTCAACAATGTTTCATCCAGTCTGAAACTGGTACTGCATTTCTGGCAGGTAAGAATCATGGCACACCCCAACGGTTATAATTTCAAGTGATAGACTTCGGGCAGGTTTCGATAGAACTCGGCGTAATCTAGCCCGTAACCGACGAGAAACCCTTTTTCGACCGTATGGCAGGCATAATCGGCAGTCACATCGGTTTCCCGTCTTTCCCGTTTGTCAATCAGAGTACAGATGCGGACGGAGGCCGCCCCGGAAGTTTTAAGATAGTCCACCAGGTACGACAACGTGAGCCCGGTATCCACAATATCTTCAACAATCAAGATATCTTTATTTTTTATTTCGATATCGACGTCTTTGGTCAGCTTGATCCGGCCCGAAGAAGACGTACTGTCACCATAGCTGGAAACACACATAAAGTCTACTTTCACGGGGATGGATAACTGACGGATCAGATCGGACAGGAAAATAAAGGCACCTTTTAAAATGCCGATAAGAATCAATTCGCGGTCCTTGTAGTCGGTTGAAATGCGCTGGGCGATAAGGCTGACCTGAACTTCGATCTCTTCTTTGGTCAGCACTGGAATAAATTCAGACATAATTGGCTTTTAACACTGCGTGGTATTCATGCCAGCACAACCCGTTAGGGTTTCGGTGATCCAAATGACACACAGCCGATTTTGACATGAATGGCCGCCTAAAAAATATTTCTGCATCACCCTGCCCGGACATCGATGGCGCATACACACAACAGCCCCCCTCGTCGATTCCGTAAGGGTACACTTCAGTAATTTTAGCTTAAAAACTGATGGTTTACTTCGCTATAGTTATTAAAATATCTATGAGTTGTCAATGAATTTGATTGGTTACAGTCCGCTTGCTGCCAATTTTTCGAACAATTGCTGCTGCTCCTCGGACAATTGCTTCGGCAGTATCACCTGAACAACCACAAACAGGTCACCGCGTCCGCCATCCCGCATCTGTGGAATTCCGTGTCCGGCAAGCCGCATACGGGTGCCATGCCGGGTTCCCGGAGGGATCTTCACGTTCATCGATTTACCGTCCAGGGTGGGGACAGATAGCGTGGTTCCCAACACCGCTTCCGTCAATTTGACATCCCGGTAGTCAAGCACATCGTAGCCGTCAAGCGCATATCGGCTATCGGGTTTCACCAGGGCGCGGACATACAGATCTCCCGGAGGACCACCCATCGGACTGGGGGCGCCTTTCCCGGCCAGACGCAATTTCTTCCCGGTGATCATGCCTTTAGGGATCTTAACCGTCAAACGTTCGGAACGTCCTTCATGTTGAAAGTCCAGCGTCTTGTTGGTTCCGGTGGCAACCTCCTGTATGGTCAACGCCAACTCATATTCCAAATCGGAGCCTCGGGCGGCCGGACGCCCCCCCGCGCCGAAGTCAAAAGGTGAATCTCCACGCCCGAAAGAAAATCGCACACCGCCCTGCTTGCCGGTGGTAAAACCGCCGCCAAAACCGAATTCGCGAAATATATTGCCGAAATCGAAATTCTGGAAAATGTCTTCCTGGGAATACTGTTGGCGAAACCCCTCTGAACCGAAGCGATCATACTGACGACGTTTCTCCTTATCGCTCAGAACCGCGTAGGCTTCGCTTAACTTCTTGAACTGGTCCTCCGCTTGCGGATCCCCCTTGGCGTGATCGGGGTGGTATTTCAAAGCCATACGGCGGTAAGCTTTCTTGATTTCTTCATCGGAAGCGTCTTTTTTGACGCCTAAAACCGCATAATAATCCGTATCTGCCATACGATTCCTTCCTCTCCCCGGATGGTTTCATGGGGACTGTCGGCAATGCCGTTGTCGATCGGGCCGCCCGGTCTTCTGAGGACAGGGCGGCAAACGTTATTATATATCATAACTCTTTAAAATAAATCGGCATTTCTATTCTGTCAATGCAACATCAACCCAATTCGGATGGTATGGAACCTGCGGTTAACGATAAAACCTGCTCGCATCCCGACGAATGGCGGCTGGCTGTCCGGGCGGTACCGGTGGTGGTCGCCGAGCCCTCGGCAGAGGCCAAAGGCTGGGTGATCGGGATCAACCCACCGCGGTAGGTGCCCCGCACGATGCCGGGAAGGTCCCAATACCATTCTGCACCAAACGCCAGGCGTGTCGCGATGGTTTCTCGCGTGTTTCAGCATTCAGTTGCCTCGGAGGGGACAACCAGGGCGTTCGCACAAGAACGGCGCAGACGATGGATTTTCATGAAAGGGACCGCAGCGTTACCATCAAAGCCGTGATGGCGGCCGGCGTAATTCCTTCGATCCGAGACGCCTGACCGATGGAGGTGGGGTGAATGGCGGACAATTTTTCTTTGAGTTCGTTGGACAACCCATGCACCTTCCGAAAATCAAAACTGTCGGGGATGCGAACCTTTTCCATATCCTTGAGCTTTTCCGCCTCCTTCAACTGGCGCTGAATATATCCCTCGTATTTCACTTCTATTTCCACCTGGCGGGTAACCGCCGGAAGAAGAGGTGCCGCAGGCGGTGCCAGCGTTTCGACCGCATCGTAGGTCAATTCGGCCCGCTTCAGCAATTGATCCAGGGCGACACCGCTGATCAGGGCGGGGGTGCCTTTTTCTTCAAGATAGGCGTTGACGGTCGGAAGCGGCTTGATCACAGTCTGTTTTAGGCGTCGGGTTTCATCCTGTATGGACTGACGACGCGCGACAAGACCATTGACCGTGGCCTGATCGATGAGTCCCAGTTCATGGCCGATTTCCATCAGGCGCAAATCCGCGTTGTCTTCCCTCAGAATCAGCCGATATTCCGCCCGTGACGTAAACATGCGGTAAGGTTCGCGGGTTCCCCGGGTCACCAGGTCGTCGATCATGACGGCCATGTAGGCCTGTGAGCGGTCCAGGATAAAGGGAGGGCGTCCCTGCAGGTGGCAGGCGGCGTTGATTCCCGCCCACAACCCCTGAGCCGCCGCCTCCTCATACCCGGAGGTGCCGTTGATCTGTCCCGCCATGTATAGGCCGGCAACCCTCTTGGTCTCCAGGGTCGGCTTGAGCTGGACCGGATTGACGTAGTCGTATTCGATGGCGTAGGCCGGCCGCATGATCTCAGCCTCCTCCAGCCCCGCCACCGAGTGGACGAATTCCAGCTGGACTTCCACGGGCAGACTGTTGCCCAGCCCGCTGGCGTATATTTCCTCCGTGTCCAGACCTTCCGGTTGCAGAATAATCTGATGACGGTCCTTGTCCGGAAATCGAACGATTTTATCTTCGAAAGACGGGCAGTAGCGCGCGGGTGTCCCTTTGATGATACCGCTGTATAGTGCGGAGCGATTCAGGTTCCGGCGAACGATATCGTGGGTGTGCTGGGAAGTGTGCCCGATATAGCTGGATTGCTGGGGTAATTGACTGCGGTCGCTAAAAAAAGAGAAGGGGCGCGGATCTCCCTGCAGTTCCTGGCATTCAAAACGCGAAAAATCAATCGTTGCGCGATGCAGACGGGGGGGCGTGCCGGTTTTCATGCGCCCCATGGCAAAGCCCAGGTCACGCAGGTTTGCGGGCAGGGCATAGCTGGCAAATTCACCGGCCCGGCCGGCCTTGATGGAGCGGTCGCCGATGTGGACCCGTCCGCTGAGGAAGGTGCCGGTGGCCAGAATAACCGCCCGGCAGCCATACCCGAAGCCGGTATGATCCGGTCACCCCGCACGACCTGCCCGTCTTCAACCACCAGACACTCGATCATGGCCTGTTTGAGGTCCAGCCGCGGCGTCTGCTCCAAAACGCTTTTCATCGCCGCATGGTAACGCGCCTTGTCGTTCTGGGTGCGGGTCGAGTGAACCGCCGGTCCTTTTTTGGTGTTCAGGGTGCGGTACTGAATCGCTGTCTGGTCGGTGACCCGGGCCATCTGGCCACCGAGCGCATCGATTTCCTTGACCAACTGGCCTTTGGCCATCCCCCCGATGGACGGGCTGCAGGGCATGGCCGCCACTTTATCCAGATCGATAACCACCAGAAGAACAGCGCATCCCATGCGTGCCCCCGCCAGAGCCGCTTCACAGCCGGCGTGCCCGGCGCCAATAACGATGATGTCGTATGTTCGTGAAAAAGATGTCACAGGGTTTTCAGCATCCCGTTCTTGTTTTATTTTTGATTTTCATTCGCCCGCAGGTTATGAAACGGTTCCGTTAAACCACGCCACGCACCGTGGCCCCACCGGTGGCGGTGGATGGTCGTCGTATAGTATTGCCGTACCGAACAGGTCAAGGCAGGTTTGACGTTTCGTAAAAAGTCCGATATCCGCGTTACGCTTCGTCCCTCGTCATTGCGGCGTACCTAAGTACGCTGCCTTCGGCACCCGCGATAGCGGTATTCCTCGGGATTCGCAAGCCGTATCTCGAACGTTTTACAAAACCGTAGAAAACATGACTTCTTACGAGTTCATCAGGTTTGAAAACCATGGCAAAACGCTATCTCGATCTCAACACGTACTTCCGGAAACGATTCGGTCATCGCGTCCACAAGCTCACCGTGGATGCGGGCATGACCTGCCCCAACCGGGACGGAACCCTGTCCACGACAGGCTGTGTCTATTGCAATGCGCAGGGGTCCGGCACCGGGGCCTTCGCCCGGGGCCTGTCCATCCGGGAACAGCTGGAACAAAGCAAAATTCCGGTTGCACGCCGCTTCAAAGCCCGCAAGTTTATGGCCTATTTCCAGTCTTACACCAACACCTATGCCCCGCTTGAAACCTTGGCCCGCCGGTATGATGAAGCCCTGTCGGTCGCGGATGTGATCGGTCTGGCGATCGGCACACGGCCGGACTGCGCCGACGATGCGGTCCTGGATCTGCTGGCCAGTTATGCCCGCCGCTATCTCGTATGGGTGGAATACGGACTGCAGTCGGCCTGCGACCAGACCCTCCGCCGAATCCATCGCGGCCACGATGTGGCCTGCTTCAGCGACGCCCTGAAACGCACGCGCCAGCGCGGCCTGCCGGTCTGCGCGCATGTCATTCTGGGTCTGCCCGGTGAAACCCGCCGTGACATGCTGGCAACCGCCAAGTTCCTGGCGGATCTGGGCATCGACGGTGTCAAACTGCACCTGTTGTATGTCGTCCGGGAAACCCCGCTGGAAACCCTGTATCGCCAGGGGCGCTTTCGTTGTCTGGAACAACAGGAATACGCCGACCTGGTATGCGATTTCATCGAATGCCTCCCGCCCCAGACGGTCATCCAGCGTGTGACCGGCGACCCTCACCCCAAAGAGCTCGTGGCCCCGGACTGGGCACTCCGCAAACGTGAAACCTTCGATTGGATTCAGCGCATATTCGAGCAGCGCGACAGCCGGCAGGGTCTGCACTATTCCCCCCCGCACGGGTGAGCCGGTGGCCGGGTTTTCTGAAAAACCCGGAGCGACAATCCTCATTTAGAAAGCAGGAAAGGGATCGCTTGTGGGATTCGCCTGAATCGGGTATACCAACGACGAATGCGGCGATGCCTTAGAAAAACACGGGCGGTATTCCCGCTCAAGGAACGCGGAAAGTTACGACCAAAGTAATACCCTTCGTATTTTGATAGCTAAGATTTGCGTCGGACGCAGAAAACTGAGCACAAAGCGGCCTTATGCAAAGGCTTCATAACCATGCCCCTGACCGCCGGGAAGGTGTTGGCCTCCCGCTTGACTCCGGTTGCCCACGATCGGATAGATGCCGATGAAACAGCCACCCCTCCAGACCAATCATCAGACGGACGTCTTTGACCTGTCCTTCAAAGTCTTCCATGAATTGATGGCCCGCAAGGTCAATCACATCCTGCTGGTGTCCAGCCCCTATGATGCGTTTATCATGGAGGAAGAAGGACGCCTGGCCCAGCGCATCATCCAGGAATATCGCGGACTCAATCTGTCCCGTCCCCCCCATCTGACCTGGGTGTCGACCGCCCGGGAAGCCCTTCAGGAACTGGATCGCAAACCCTTTGACATGGTCATTACCATGCCGCGCATCGGCGATTTGCCGGTGCATGAGCTCGGGCGGCGTATCAAAAAAGACCACCTCCGGATCCCCGTATTTCTGCTGACACCGGACCCCAACTGGATGCGTCTCGATCCCCAGTGTTTCAACGAGGATTGCATCAACCGGGTATTCATCTGGAGCGGCAACGCCGATCTCCTGCTGGCCATCATCAAAAGCGTCGAAGATGCCATGAACGTGGCCTATGATACGGAACGGGCACGGGTGCGGGTCATCATCATGGTGGAAGATTCGCCGCTGTATATCTCATCCCTGCTGCCCCTGCTGTACAAGGAGATCGTCTCCCAGACCCAGGCTGTTATGGAAGAATCCCTCAACGAGGAGCACCGGTTTTTCCGGATGCGCGCCCGACCCAAAATTCTCATTGCCAGCACCTACGAAAAAGCCCTGGAACTCTATCGGACCTTTCAGCCGTATCTGTTGGGAGTTCTTTCGGACGTGCGCTTTCCGCGTAACGGCCGCATCGACCCGGATGCCGGATACGCGCTGTTGCAATTGATGAAACGTGAAACCCCTGATGTCCCCCTGCTGAATTTCAGTTCCGAGGAGTCCAACCGGGAACGGGCTTCCGCCATCCCCGCCGTCTTTTTCAACAAAAACTCCCCGATTCTCCACCAAGAAATCCGGGGGTTCTTTCAGGAACATTTAGGCTTCGGAGACTTTGTATTCCGCCTGCCGGACGGGCATGAGGTCGGTCGCGCCGCCAATCTGAGGCAATTGGAAACCATCCTGCCGGATATCCCTAAGGAATCGATCCTCTACCATGCGAAACGAAATCATTTCTCGGGCTGGCTCATGGCCCGTTCGGAAATCTTTATGGCGTATCGCCTGCGCCCGGTAAAAGTATCGGATTTTCCGGACACCGAAGAGCTGAAACATTACCTGGTGGGCTGCCTGAAGGAACGGCGCCGGGGACGCCAGCGCGGTGTCGTCACGGATTTCGATCCCGAGCACTATGATCCGGAAGCGGATTTCGTCAAGATCGGAAGAGGCTCATTGGGCGGCAAGGCCCGGGGGCTGGCTTTCATGGCGAGCCAGATCCGGACGCTGAGCCATCTGGACGAGCGTTATCCCGACGTGGCGATTGGGGTCCCCAAAACGATGGTCGTTTCCACCGAGGGGTTTGATGCCTTCATCGATCAGAATGATTTGCGGGATATGGCCTCCTGTGATCAGGACGACCCCCATGTGACGGATGTTTTTCTAAAAAGTGATCTTCCCGAAAGCGTCGCGAATGCGATCAGCCTGTTCCTCGAAAAGGCCCGCTATCCCCTGGCCGTGCGCTCCTCCAGTCTGCTGGAAGATGCCCAGCACCAGCCCTTTGCGGGGCTTTATAACACGTTGATCCTGCCCAACTGCCATCCCGACCTTGAGGTGCGGCGTCGACAGATGGTCCGCGCGATCAAACTCGTCTATGCCTCAACTTACCTGAAGCGCTCCCGCACCTATGCCCGCAGCACGGGTCATCGCCTGGAGCAGGAGCGCATGGCTATTCTGATCCAAAAACTGACCGGGACAGAGCATAACGGATGGTTCTATCCGGCCATTACCGGTCAGGCCAGCTCGTTTAATTTTTATCCGGTCTCGCGCATGACGGCCGAAGAAGGCATTGCCCTGATTTGCCTCGGGTTCAATGCGTCGGATGAAACCAAACGCCGCGCCCTGCGTTTCTGCCCGGCCCACCCCCAACTGTTGCCTCAGTTTTCCACCGTCGATGATATCCTGAAAAATGCGCAGCGCTTTTTTTATGCCATCGACATGCAGGCCGCCCGCAAGCAGGTGGATGCGGATGTCCGCTCCGTGATCGTGCAAAAGGATATTGACGACTGCCTTGACGATCCGCCCATCGCGGCCATGTGCAGCACCTATATCCCCGAAGAAAACCGCATTCGGGATTCCATATCACGGCAAGGCAATCCGGTTCTCACTTTCGCCCCGATTCTCAAACACCGGCTGTTTCCTCTGGCGGACATCCTTGCCGATCTGCTGGAAGTCTGTCAGAAGGGTATGGGGGGGCCGGTCGAAATCGAATTCGGCGTGGACCTGGTCGGAAATGCCAAAAGCATCAATGAATTCCATTTACTGCAGATCCGCCCCATGCCGCAATTCGACCAGCAGGTCAGCCCGTCCATCTCTGACGCTCAAAAAACGGCCGCCATCTGTCATTCACGCATGGCGTTGGGCAATGGGCACAATTGCGACATGGTCGATATTATCCTGGTGGATCCGGAAACATTCAATCCCGCTCACACGGTCGCTATCGCGGCCGAGATCGGTCGCCTTAACAGCGAACTGCAACAGCAGCAAAAACGCTATCTTCTCATCGGTCCCGGCCGATGGGGATCCTCCGATCGCTGGCTGGGTATTCCGGTGACCTGGAAAGACATCTCGGGAGTCGGTGCCATTATCGAAACATCCCATCCCACGCTGCAAGCCGACCCATCGCAGGGGTCGCATTTTTTCCAGAACCTGACATCATCCGGCATCTTTTACCTGACGCTCCAAAGTGATGCCCACGGGTTCCTGCGCTGGGACTGGCTGACCAACCAAACCACCCTGACCCGCACCACCTATTTGCGCCATATCCAGTTGGCGCGCCCCCTGGAACTGTATGTGGACGGCAAATCCTCGGAGGGCATCATTATCGATCCCGGTGAAAACCCGCCGGAGGCCTCCGGCTGACGACTTCGTCTGCTCACCGGTCGTCTCTGCAAAGGACTGCACCGTCATGGCCGCCATGCTAACCACCCGATTCGCACGTCTCGCCGTGGCCATGCTTGTGACCATCGCCGCCGCCCTGCTCTTCGGGCTGTTTCGCGTGGTCCTCCATCAGACCATCGCCCGTCATTTGCAGGAAACCGTCCAAGCCATACCCGGTTGCACCGGTATTCGCTATGAAAAGATCGCCATCCCCTATTTTTCGCTCCAGTGCCAAATCCATGGCGCATCGCTGCTTTTTGCCGGCACGGCCGAGGAAATCCCCTTGCAGACGATTCACATTCGGCGTTTCCGCCCGGGTGACCGGCTGCCGCGTGCCCTTGAAGCCGCTTTTTACGGTGTCCGGCTGGAGGCCCGTCAGCCGCTGATGGCGCCCCTGCGGGAGTCCTTGCAACGCCTGGGCTACCATACGTTGACGGGTGATCTGCAGATTCAATGGGAGCGGCGCGGCGAAAACAAGGAAGCATGGGCCATCGATCTGGCCCTTCGGGTTGCCGAGGCTGGTGGGTTGACCCTGTCCATCAGGTTGGACCAAGTCAACGCCGACGGTGTGGCCATGGCCCTGGCCAACCCCTTGAACTGGCTGCTGGTTCTGCCACCGGTCGAACTGGTTCAAGGGTCGTGCGACTACGAAGATCAGGGGCTTTTTGAGCGCGCCCTGACGGATGCCGCCCGGGAACAGAAACGCCGGCCGGAACAGGTTCGTGAAGCCCTGTTACAGAACCTGCGAAGCCGGGTGCAAACCGAAAAAGACCCGCGCGTTCAAGAGGTCTGGCGATCGCTGGAAATCTTCTGCCGGACTCCCAAACGCATTACCCTGCAGACCCGTTTGCCCCGTCCGATCCCTCTGGGGCAACTGTTGTGGGTGCGGCAACCAAGCGAATTCATTCGTGCCCTCGGCGTTGAAAGCACAGTGGAATAGACGTCGCTGTATCTCATCGGAAATAGCCGCTCAACAAGCGATGACCAAGGGGTCAGTTCCAGTCCACGCCCGCACCTTTCAGGTAAGCCCGGGCATCAACGTTCCCTAAAAAACCCGCCTCCATGAAGTCTTTCATGGCCAGGTCCTCGTCTCCCGCCAGAAGATAGACACGGGCACGCCCATAGTAATAGGCGCCATTGGTGGGCATCCGATCGATGGCTCGCGAAATCGTATGGACGGCCGCGTCGAACTGACCCAGTTCGCCGTAGGCCACCCCCTGCTGGAAGTGCGCCTCCGCCAGGTCGGGCGCCAATGCCAACGCCTTTTGATAACAACGCAGAGCGGCCTTGTAGTTACCATAGGCCGACAGCAGACCGCCACGGTCCATCCAGTAGGCGGGCGTGCTCAGGACGGTCGCATTCGGCGCCGCTGTCCGGGACGTGTCGGAAACGGATTGAACCTCAGTCGCCACGGCGGTCGACCCGCCGTGTCCTTCGGCCATGCGTGCCGACAGGCTGGCAAACAGGGTGACCATCTGCTGAATATCCCGCACGTTGATCCGTGTGCGCGTCGTCAATTCGCCTTCCTGCATGGCAGCCTGCATGGTCAGATTCCCGATATCGGCCGGAATCTCCACCGATTGGCCCGCATCCGGCATGAGACTCTGCAGACCACGCAGGTAAGCCCCCATATCCATTGAAAACTCTGCCAGTGGTCCTTTGGCCGGTGCCTTGCGGAACCCATCCACCTGGTTGATCATTTTCTCGATGGTCGCGTCGCTGGAAGCCGCCAGGATCAGGTCACCCACCGTTGTCATGCGGGTCTGGTAGTCCTGGAGGATAGCGCCGGCCGGCACCTGGTTTCCAGCCGGGCTCAGGGCGGGAAACCGGGTCCGGACCCCGATCACTTTCTTTCCGGCCACGGTGGTATCCGGCATGCGTTCATAAAGCGGTGTCACCGGCTGGCCGGTTTGATCCTCCAGCAGGGCCGCCATCCGGAGATTATATTTTTCGAACCAGGGCAGGTAAACCCGGGTCAGATACTCCTCGCCGTTCACCGTGTCGTGAAGGGCGTAAACCATTTCGAAGGTCATCCCGTTTTGATCCAGGGCCATGCCGCCGGCCATCTCGCCGGTCAACCCCTTGGTAACCTCAGCCAGTTCGTTGAAATCAAACCCCATTTTCTTGTAAATCTGACCGAAGCTGGCACCCAGCATTTGCATGACACCTGCGATATTGTAGGCACGTGAACGGAATTGCATGGGATAGTCCGGTTGGTAAGCGCCAAGTCGAATATCCGTTTTCTGATCGGTCAGCAGCCCGGACAGATAGGAGGCCTGCGTGCTTTTGACGTCCATCAGCAGCATGAGCGCTTCGGCGTCAATGTTCAGGCCGAGACGCAGGGTATCCACTTGTTTGAAAGCGGCCATGAAATCGCGCACCATGATCTGCGTCTCTTGCGGCGTAAACGGCGCCTGGGCGTCACCGGCCGTAGCGTTGGCAGCCATTCCCTGGATAGCCGCCTCGATTTGGCTTTCGGATTGGCGCAACACATCGTGGGCCGCCAGTTCCACCAGGATATTGGCTTCCGAAGACCGGCGGGATGCCTGCACAAGGTAATCGCGCTCCGGGTCAGACAGCTTCATTTCCGGTGTCGGCGGAAAACGCAGCACATAATAGTTTTCTCCGGCGATCGCACCGTAGGCCCCCTGGAAATTTTCATTGGGTGTCTGAAACGGCACGAGGACCAGCCAGGATGTCACCTGACCGTCGTAATGCATGCCGGCCACGATCGAACGCGAGGGGTCGATCCAGTCGGTCCCCTGGAGCATCCCTTTGATCATCGCGGTTTGTGAAGACGCATCCCCACCGGGATTGGAAGGCATCAGGGCTTCCAGATCCTGCAGCATCCGATCAATATCGCCGATCTTTATCAGAAGGCTGGGCAGAGCAGCATCCGGATTGGTTTGCCCATAGGCCGGTAGCCCTCCCCCAGTAATAAAAACCGCCAGAACCCACCAAACGGCCGCCATGAGAATTCGTCGTCTGATCAACATGAAAATCGATCTCCCTGTAAAGATTTTGATGGAGCGCAATGGAATGCCCGACAAGTGACGCGCAAGATTTTTCGGTATAACAGACCCTCCCGATTCGGGACATTGTATATACCATATACAAAGGCGACGCAAACCGAACGGACCCGATGCAGGGACGATTTTTACCGGCGGATCCAGCTCCCCGGTGCGGATTTATTCACTGCCGACCCAGCCACAGGACTTGATCAATTGGCGAATTTTTTTTATCAAAGAGCGCACTGCTCGCGATAGATCAATGTGGGTAAAAACCCGTGCGGCCGTCAACCATTCATGACAGGCTTCCCATCGCCCCGATCATGGCTATGTTGGGTTGGCGCAATAGGGGTTTCCACCAGCGTTGGTGATCCGCTTGCGGAAAAGGCTGCCCCAACTCCCCGCATATACGGAAATCGGTGGCCGGCCACGTCGTCTTTATCGATAAATTAAGGAAAGGCAGCATCACAATGGCGGTTGAAAACGATCTCGTACTCATCCATCACGAGGACCAACCGGTTATGTTTGCACGCATCGAGGAGATATTGCCGGATGCCAAACCCGACTGGTACCATGTCAAACTGCTCATGCTGCAGGTGCCGCCCCAAGTGGTGACCTGGATTTTGAGAGATGTCTACATCAATGGCCACGAATATACGATGAACGGCCAGCGCATGCGCCTGGAGAAAGTGATTTCCCCGGCAGAAGAAACGACCCCGCCGGTTCCCGATGCGCCCCCCCCGTCCCAGGCACGCTCGGGCGGTGGGAAGGTCATCTCACTGAAGGATTTGAAAAAATAATTATGATCCGGATCGTCTTTAGGGCATCGAAGCACTTCGGTTGTGAGCCGGTGCCCGAAACATCGTGACCATGGATCATTGACGATGCCCTTGACGTCTTGCCCCATGATCCGAGCAACATGTGTTATGCCCGTGTCGCAAAACTCCAAAACAATTCTGTCGGCCTCGCGGCGAACCGATGTTCCAGCCTTCTATATGGATTGGTTTATGGACGGCATCGAAAAGGGCTTTTTTGAGGTCGTCAACCCCTACAATCAGTATCGTCGGCATATACCGGCGCGCCCCCAAGACGTCCACAGCATTGTTTTCTGGTCTAAAAACTATGGCCCTTTTCTGCGCGGAAGCTTCGATCGCAAGTTGCAGGAGCGGGGATATCAGCTGTTCTTCAATTTCACCCTGAATGCACCGGCCCCGGAGCTTGAGCCGCATGTACCGCCTCTGGCGGAACGTATCCGGCAGATATCGAAACTTGCCCGACGGCATGATCCGGAAGCCATCACATGGCGTTTCGACCCCATTTGTTTTTTTCGTCGCAACGGCAGCACCGTATTGCATCACAATCTCGGCACCCTGGGGCCCATTGCCGATGCGCTGGCCGCCGTTGGCATTCGCCGTTGTGTCACCAGCTTCGTGGATCTGTATCGGAAAATCCGATATCGTCTGCCGGCGACCGGTCTGGAACTGGTGGATCCGCCCGCCAATGTCAAGGGCGACACACTCCTGGCAATGGCCGCCACCTTGCGACAAAAGCAGATATCGCTGGGGATCTGTTGCGAACAAGCTCTCCTGGATACCCTCCCCCCGGACGCCGGTATCCATTCCGGTGATTGTGTCCCCGGCCCCTTGCTGGCCGTCCTTTTTGGCAAGGACTTCACCATGAAAAAAGACCCGGGCCAGCGCCGAAACCGTGGCTGCACCTGTAATATTTCGGCCGATATCGGAACTTACCGCCAGCAGCCCTGCTACCACAACTGCCTGTTCTGTTATGCCAACCCGCAAGACCCGGCCCGACGGCCATTACATCGAAAGCGACCTTAGACGCATGCAAATCGGAGCGATCAGACTGACCAACAATATCGTATTTGCCCCTCTGGCCGGCATATCCAATCTCCCCCTGCGCCTGCTTGCCAAAGAGGCCGGGTGCGGTCTCGTCACTTCTGAAATGGTCAGTGCCAACGGTCTGGTATACGGATCGCACAAGACCGCTCAGCTGATGCATACCGTCCCTGAAGAATACCCACTGGCCGTTCAGCTTTTCGGCGCAGACCCGGCGATCACCGCCCAAGCCGCACGGCAGGCGGTGGCGGCCGGCGCCGCCATGATCGATATCAATTTCGGTTGTTCCGTTAAGAAAATCGTCAAAACCGGTTCCGGTGTTGCCTTGATGCGCACGCCGGATCGGGCCGAGGCTTTACTGAAAGCCGTGCGGGAAGCCATTACGGTGCCCTTGACCATAAAAATCCGCAGCGGCTGGGATGTTTCCGGGCGCCAGGCGCTGGAAATCGCCCGGATGGCGGAGGCTTGCGGTATCGACGCTCTGACGATTCACCCGCGCAGCGCCGCCCAGGGATTTCGGGGACAATCAGACTGGTCGTTGATTGCCACGATCAAGCGCGCGCTGAAGATACCGGTGATCGGCAACGGCGATATCGCTACAGGTGAAGATGCGTTGCGCATGTTGTCTCAAACCGGCTGCGATGGTGTCATGGTCGGACGGGCGGCCATTGGGAACCCCTTTATTTTCACCGCCATCCTGGCCCTTCTGGATGGTAAAACGCCCGTGGCGCCCACGCTTGACCAATACTTCAGCGTCATGAAGCGTTATCTGAGGGATTCGGTGGCCTACCTGGGGGAACGCACGGCGTGTCTGATGATGCGCAGCCGCCTGGGATGGTTTGTCAAAGGTCTTCGCGGCAGCAGCCAGTTTCGGAAATCAATCACGCAGGTGAGCACGTTGGAAGAGGCCATGGCGGCCGTCGAACACTATGAAAAAAAGCTGGCGACAACAGCGTCCCCCCTCGAAGGTTTCTTTCGCACCGAATCCTCACCGACGGTCTGATCCCGGGTTGGGATAGAATCCGGCGGCGAATGTCGCTATTGCCCGCTCAAGGGAAAAGACCGGGCAACTGCAACGGTGGGTGGCGTTGAGTGAGCAGGGATAGGTCCGTGAGATATGGAAGGCTAATACACGCAATGGCGTTGTATCTGACCTGCCGGGATGCCGATAATCGTACTTGATCAGATCAAACTTTTCATCGCTCGGGCAATACCAGGCTGTAATCCTTAAGGTTAGCACCCTCGATCAAATTCGCCTCGGTGCGATCCGGAAAAACCTGGATGATCTGCAGACGCCCCACACGTTCGCCGGTCAAAAAAAACTGTTGGTTGTTGAGGCCTTCGATAATCTGGCTGTTATAGACGGTCAGAATATTGCCGGGCACGAGACCGCTATCCACTCCCGCCGACAAAGTGATGCGAGAACCGTCGATGCCGGTGACGTAAGCCCGCCAGGGCTGGTCATCAAGAACGTCACACACCATTTCGCTCATGTCCGCGGCGATGGAACCCAGAGCGATTTGTACGAACACCATATCTTCTTCTCGCAGCTTGCCCTCGCTGCCAGGCGCCAGCTCATCCACTTCCAACTGTTGCACCAGGGTTTTATCAAGCAATTTGGTGCCGGTTTCGGCATCGTAGACTTCTACCAGAATGGCCACCCGCAGGGCGCCTTCGGGCTCTTTGTACCATAGAATGCCGTCGATCTCATTGGCGACACGGATATCGATCACGGAGCCCGTCACCACCGCATTGATGCCGCTGAAACGGGCAAGCGTGATCAACTCAAAGCTGTTCAAGCGTCCAAACTGGTCGCGGGACAGCTGGGTCAATGCTTCAGGGAAACGAGGATCGCCGCTTTGGAGCATATGGATGCTGGAACTGCATTCATCCATGAAGGCCGGCCACAACCTTTCCTCGAAAAATGCTTTTATTTCCGGGCTAACCGTTGCCGTCCGGCTCGTAAATCCCAGGAAGGCGACCTGTTTTTTGAGTTTGCGCTTGGAAATCTTCACCTCTTCAAGCTGAACCGGCGGAAGAGCCACACGCGCAAGCGATTCCCGGTCTTCCGTCACGCTGGCGATATCCACGGACGGATCCCGCGCACCCGTCTCCGGGCGTTCTGTTTCTTCCACCGGCATGGACGGGACGACAATATCCCCTGCCGGGGCCTCTACATCATAGGCCCCCGCCACCATGGGCGCGTCTTCTTCCCGGGGCTTTTCAGCCCTTTCGGTCGCCATGCTTTCGGCAACCGCCTGATCCGTCGCGCCATCCGTCAGATCTTCTTCACGAATGGTCGCGTCATCTGACGTCTCAACCGCTTCCGGTTCGGCCGCGGTATGAATGCGCGTTTCGGCGGCGGCCTCCGCAGCGACTGTTGATTCCGTTGTTTCGGTCTCGGGTGTGACGGCTGCAGGCGCCACCGGTGCGTCAACCTTTTCGGCAGGGACTTCGGCCACAGATTCCTCGTCAATCTCTGCCGGCGGGGGCGCTATGGGCTCGATAGCTGCCGTTTCCGAGGTCTCCTGGGCGGGAATGCTTTCAGTCCCTGCAACGGCCTCACCCGTTTGGGCCGCCCCAGCCTCGACCTCGGTCGCCGGCTCTATTGGCGCAGAATCCGTCTGGTCGACCGGCGGTCCGGCAACGGTTTGTGAATCCGCGACGGTCGCGCGGGGCGCCAAACCCTTGCTATCGAATACCTCTGGTTTCTCCTCACCACCAGCGCCGTCGGATGCCTCCGCAACCTCATCAAGCCGGGCATCAGTATCCATCGTCTCGGCCGCCGCCACCACCGGAGCGGGCGCAGCATCAACCTTATCCGACGTTTCCACGGCTTCCGTGAGGGGTTCCTCCGCGGCCGGTGTTTCGATTTCGGTCTCCGCGCCCGGCACGTCTTCCCGATCGGCCAAGGCAACTGCGGCCTCATCCGTATCTTCATCGGACTTAAACAAATAATAGGTGCCGGCCACAGGAATATAAATCGTCTTGAGGACGTCATGCACCAGGTAAACGGGGGCCTTCATGACGGTCGCAATGCCGGCATTGTAAACCACACTGCCCGCATAGGAGCCGGTCCCGTCATCCTGGGACGCTTCCCTTGGAGATGCGCTCATTTTGCGGTAAGGAATGATCACGTCGACCAGGCCGGCATCGACCGCGTTAAAATTGAAGGTTTCGCGGCCTTCGTCGACGACCTCACAGGCAAAGGCCATCCGCCCGCCCTCGCCTTCCTGGGCCGTGGCGGCACTGCGTTCCGGATAATGCGTCCCCCCCTGGGGTTGATAGAAGACTTCCAGCGTCCTGAAATGCAGATAATAGGGATGGCGTTCGCCATGGATCCGGTCGGCATATGGATCACAGCGCGTTTCCCCCATCGCGCCGGCCATACCCGGTTCGCCGAAATACCAGCTTTTGAAATCCTTCTCCTTGCTGAGATTGAAAAAACAGCCGGACGTGGTCAACACCAATCCCAATGTCACCATCAATGACACGCAACGTTTTGTGAAACGCGTTACAATCATTCCCTGTTCCCCGGCGCCCGCAAACCCCTGCCGCGCCTATGTCATCGGCCAAAGGTCGGAATATGGCCTTGATTGCGCCCTATTCCCTGGCGTCATACGTTTAAATTCGCGGTAGTTCTATACCGATAGCGTTAAAATTTCAATGTTTTTGATTGGTATGAACAACCTGTGGACCGAATGCAAAGACAGGGGAATCAGCCTTGACAGGAAGGTGACGTTCATGGTTTAGCACTACCACCCATGAACACACCTTGATGAGAAGGAAAACCGGCATGGCTTCCATAGATGAACAGATTCTGCGCGCCGCCAAAGAAATCGTCGTTAAATTCATCGAGGCCGGGCGTGTCTCACCGGCCGGGTTCCCGGAAACATTTCAAACCGTTTACCGCACCATCGATCAAACCGTGCGAAAAGATCCACAGGCCGATTCAACGGCGCCTGCCGAATAGCGCCGCCCCCCCGCCGCCGAGCATAAGCCGCTTCAAGACATCCGAATAAAATATAAAACCGGCCATGCAGATCGACCATCAGAAGGCCCCGACCGCATCGCCGGTTATGACTGGCGATAAATTAGGAATGGTTCGCCACCGGACCGTGATTCTCACCGCCCGGCAGCAATCATCGACTTAGTCACACAGCTCAAACAGAGCCGCAGCCCCCATTCCGCCTCCGATACACATGGATTCCACGCCATACTTCACGCCGCGGTCCTTCATGTTGCGCAGCAGGGTGGCGCAGAGTTTCGCGCCGGTGCACCCTAACGGATGCCCCAGGGCAATGGCCCCGCCATTGACGTTGATCTTGTCCATGTCGTTTTCAAGACCGAGTTGGCGGATGCAGTAAATGGCCTGGGAGGCAAAAGCCTCGTTGATCTCAAAAAGACCGACATCCTTGATGTCCACGCCGGCAATCTTCAGCAGCTTGGGAATGGCGTAAGCCGGGCCGACACCCATTTCATCGGCCCCGCAGCCCACGGTGGTGTAGCATTTCAGCTTGGCCACCGGCTGCAGACCCAGTTCCTTGACGACATTCTCGCTCACAATCACGGTGGCGGCGGCGCCGTCGGTGGTCTGGGAGGAATTCCCGGCCGTAACGGAACCGTTTACCGCGAATACCGCCCGCAGTTTGTTCAGACCTTCAATGGTCGTGGTCGCGCGAACGCCGTCATCGAAATCCTGCAGGAAGGTTTCCTTCTGGTAGGTTCCCTTGTCGGTCAGAACGTATTTGGCCGCCGGGGTGGGAACGATTTCGGTAAATGCCCCGTTTTTCTGCGCCTCGGCCGCCTTCATCTGGGAATTGTAGGCGAACGCGTCCTGGTCTTCACGGGAAACGTCGTAGCGGTTGGCCACATTTTCAGCCGTGATGCCCATCGAGGCATACAGATCGGCCTGGGTACGGGTATACTCAGGATGAGGGCGCGGCAGATTGCCGCCCATGGGGACGTAGGTCATGGATTCCACACCGCCGCCAATGGTGATATCGGACCAGCCGGCCATGACGCGCAGGGAAGCCAAGGCGATGGCTTCCAGGCCGGATGAGCAGAAACGGTTGACGGTGGCCCCCGAAACACTCTCCGGAAACCCGGCAATCTGACCGGCAATGCGGCCGATGTTCAAACCCTGTTCCGCTTCGGGAAAGGAGCAGCCGATCATCAGGTCTTCCACCTGCGCCGGCGCCAAATTGGCGGTCTTCTCCACGGCGGATTTCAGGATAAAGGACAGCAGGTCCTCGGGTCGCGTATCTTTGAACGCCCCTTTGCCCCTTCGGCAACCGGGGGTTCGCACGGATGTAACGATATAGGCATCTCTCATTGGTGGTTCCTCCTTAAAATGAAACGTCCGGGGTGCCGGATTAATTGCGCAAGGGTTTACCCGTCTTCAGCATGTGCTCGATACGGGCCAATGTTTTTTCCTGTTTCAGAAAGTCGATAAAAGCTTCGCGTTCGAGGTTGAGGATCACCTCCTCGTCGACTTCGCTGTTGGTCCGGACATCGCCGCCGCCGACAACCGTGGCGATCCGCCGGGCCAGGAAGGCGTCGTATTCCGAGACAAAACCGGCGCTCTGCATGTTGAAGATCTCACCGTTGACCATACCTTCGGCGGCGGCGCCGAGGACTTTCAGCTTCTTCTTGGCCGGTGGCGCATAACCGGCATCCACCATGCGCAGGACTTCTTTCTTGGCTTCGCCGATCAGCAGATCACGGTTGAAAACGATGCGATCCTGCGGACCGAGAAACCCGTTGGCACGGGCCTGGGCCGCGGACATGGAGACTTTGGCGGTCGCGATGCTCATAAACGTCGGGATGAAGAACTTGGACAGGTCAACGTCCTTCACGTGCGATGGAATGGAACTGACGGCCTTTTTCCAGAGATTCTTGCATCCGCCACCGCCGGGAAGCAGACCGACCCCGATTTCCACCAGCCCCATATACAGTTCGGCATGGGCCACGATGCGGTCGGCCGCCAGGCATACCTCACAACCGCCCCCCAGTGCCAGGCCATAAGGTGCGGCCACAACAGGGAAGGGGCTATAGGTCTCTTTCTGAATGACGGCGTGCAGGGCTCTGATCATCTGGTCGACTTCATCGAGGCGATCGGTTCGGGCGGCGGTTCCCACCTGCACCAGATCGGCACCGGCTGAAAAGGCCCCGGGCATGCCACCGGCCTGATTGCCGATGACCAGTCCCACACCGTTTTCGTCGACATAATCCAGCGCCTCGTTCATGAACTCGATAATCTCGGCGTTCAGGGCATTCATCTTGGTATGGAATTCACAGCAGAAAACACCATCACCGAGGTCCACCAGGGAAGCCGAATCGCAGGTTTTAACCCGCTTGCCGGAGCCTTTGAGAGCGGCCAGGGAAATGTTGCTTTCACTCACGGGGACTTCTTTGTAAGCCTTGGTGTCGAAATCATAAAAAGACACCTTGCCGTTTTCCGTCTTGTAGAAAGAAGTGACGCCCGCCGCCAGCATGGCCTTGACCTTGTCCGGAACCGTCAGGCCATCCACTTCCATCTTGGCCACGGATTCCTTGACGCCGATGGCGTCCCAGGTCTCGAAGGGGCCCATTTCGAAATTGTAACCCCACTTCATGGCATTGTCGATTTCAATGATCGTATCAGAGATTTCCGGGATACGATTGGCCGAGTAAATCAGTTGATTCGCCACGGCCTTCCAGGCGAAACGCGCGCCCTTGTCATCGCCGTAGACGATGGCGCGGATCTTTTCGGCCAAAGTTTTTGCTTTTTTAGCCTCAGCCAGACACGGAAAATCGATTTTCTGCCAATCTTCGTATTCCAATGTGTCCGGGTTGATGACTTTGCGGACTTTTTGCCATTCCGGTGTCAAATCGGTTTTGTAGAAACCCGCCTGGGTTTTCTTGCCTAAAAGTTTCTTCTCGATCATCCGGGTAACAAAATCCGGGATGACGAAATCTTTCTTTTCTTCTTCGTCGGTTACCAGCTCGTAGCTGTTGCGGGCGACATGCCCCATGGTGTCTAACCCGACCAGGTCCGAGGTTTTGAACATGGCCGTTTTAGGCCGGCCCATGGCCGGTCCGAAAATGGCGTCCACCTCCTGGATACTCAACCCCTCTTCCACCATCAGTTGCATGGATTTGACCATGCCCTGGACGCCGATGCGGTTACCCACGAAATTGGGGGTATCTTTTGCCCAGACGATACCTTTGCCGAGAATGCGTTCGCCGAAATCGGCCATAAAACAGAGAAGATCGCGATCGGTTTCCTCGCCGGGAATGATTTCCAGCAGGTGCATGTACCGAACCGGGTTGAAGAAATGCGTTCCCAGGAAATGCTTGCGAAAATCATCGCTCAACCCTTCCGACATGGCCTTGAGGGGGATGCCCGAGGTGTTGGATGAAACAACCGTACCGGCCTTGCGAACCTTATCGATACGCGCGAAAAGATCTTGTTTGACCTTCAAGTTTTCGACCACGACTTCCACGATCCAGTCGCAGTCCGCCAGTTGGTCGAAGTCGTCCTCCAGATTGCCGATGGAGATCAGCCCGATATCCTTCTTCTGCATCAGGAGGGCCGGCTGGATGGTCAGTAAATTGTCATAACCGGCCTTGACCATCCGGTTACGGGCCGTGGGGTCCTTTTTCTCATCTTCCGTCAAATCAAAGGGGACGATGTCCAGCATCAGCGTCTTGATTCCGGCACTGGCCAGCAGCGCGGCGATACCGCCACCCATGACACCGGAGCCGATAACCGCAGCCTTTCTGATTTTTCTCACCATGTTTACCTCCCAAATTATTAAGGAAACTTATTATGAATAGGCATTCACTTAAAGTATCTGCCTTGATCTTATCTGTCAAGACATAATATGCTCACTATTTTTTAATAAAAATAATTATATTTTTTCTGTTATATTAAATATTTAAAATGTTTTATCGTTCTTGATCGGCAACGGGTGGTTCGAATTCGATCCTCTTTATACACAATTTGAATGTACTGAATATTTATTCACTCACATACTTGTAGCATATTCGGCGATAAAAAAGCTTGTATAAGATTCATTTTCAGCCATTTCCCACTGGCATGTCTTTTCATTCCTGATTGATTAATATATGAATTGGCATCCACCATAAAAAAAGGGGCGATCATACCGTATTGAGGGGCATCCCTTCTAATTGGATGCATCGGTGAATGGTCCTGCCGCAGACATCTGCTGGATCGGGAATCCGACCGTTCAAGCACACGCGGGTGTTTCCAGGCGCCGATCATTCGATGTCGCGTAAAAATACAGGCGGAGGTGTAAGCGGGTGCGTTTATGTTGTTCTATAGCCACGCGGTGAGCAATGAATGATAATTCAGGAATCATCCTTGCTAAGGTTAGCGCAAACCCGCAAAACGGGGAATATCCGGCCCGTCGTCCGGGGTGGTTACTCGATGGATTGGAATTCTTTCATGAAGCGCCGATCGATAAAATCCTTGGCGATGAACGCCGGTCGGCCGCCGAAGGTCAGCCAGCGCTTGTGGAGAACCCCGGTACGTTCGCCCAGATTGAAGATCAAGAGGTAATCCCCCCCTGGGTCAAAGGGCTGCAGTGCCTTTCCCTCGAGGGCGGCCTTTAAATTATGATGGAGGACAGGATTCTGGCGAACCGCATAAACCCCCACCTTGTCCAGGGGGCGGTCTTCGAAATAAATACAGTCTCCGCCGCCGAAAAGATTGGGATAGGCCGTGCTCTGCAGAAATCGGTTGACCCGCAGGCCCCCATCGGGGCCGGTGGGCAGGCCGGAAGCTTTAAATATCGTCGAAGGAACGACCCCTAAGGCCAGAAAAACAAAATCCGCCGCATGGGTTTGACCGGAGCGCATATGGATACAACCGGACTTGATCGCTTCCACGTAATCATTTTCTATAATACGAACACCCCGCCGCTTTAAATCACGTTCAATACGCCCGCGCACCGGTTCGGGAAATCGGGACATGAGGCGGCGGCCTGAAAAAATGGTTATGGAAGGCGTGTTGCCCCCGTTCGCCCGTGCCAGTTGCAAAAGATTGCCGGATATCTCGGCCGCCGAGGGGCCGCCGCCCACGATCCCCACCGCGGCCTTTTTCTGCGAAATCAATTGGCTGAAACGCTGTTTGGCTTCCAGAAGCCGTTCAATGGGTTTCACCAGGAAAACATCCTGATCTTCAACCGCCACGATGGTCGTCGGCACATAGCTCCCGGCATTGAAGGAAAGCACATCGTAAGCCAGGGTCTGACCCGATGCTGTAAACACAATCCGGTCGTCGGGATCGATACGGGTGACCTTGTCCCTGATGAACCGCCCGCCCTGCTTTTCCACGACATGCCGGGTCGCAAAACGGATATCATCGGGAGCATAGGTCCCGCCCAGCATCCCCGGTCCCATGCCGGAGTAGTAATGGTGATCCGAAGGACCGATCACCGTCACCTGATGACCGGCGGCAACCAGTTCGTGGATTTTGGACAACGTCACCATGTGGGCGTGGCCACCGCCCACCAGTACTAACTGATTACCCATATCCCCCTCCCAGAGCAGTTGCGCTGCCCGCACCATTCCATTTCCAAACAGAAAGCCCTTCGCCTCCCGATTAACCATATGGGTAGGAGGCTCGCCTCTCTATAAAAATGTCGACGCCGATGGCAATCGAGATCCGTCATTGATACCCGTTTCAATTCCTGTGACTTCGCCATTAATGGCGTCTCAAGGACGGATACCGATATAACGCGCTACTAATTTATCCCATTCATCCCCGGCGATGATCCTCAACAGCGCCCGGTTAATCTCTTCTTGCAGGGGACTGTCGGTGAGCATCCCCATTCCCACGTAATAATGGTCGAAGGTGACGGGCAAAACGGTCACTTCACCGGCGAACTCTTTTTTGGCCATGTACTTCAATATGGATTCATCGAAAACAAACGCATCGATGTTCATATCGACAAGCGCCTGCATGCCATCACGAACATTCTCGTAGGGCTGAGCCGTAATGCCGTTTTTGGCCAAAAATGAGATACCTTCCGAACGGGACAGACATCCGACGCGAACACCCGGCAAGTCCTCAAGTCCTCGAATCTTGCCATCCAGTTCACCGACGGTCAAAGTGGTCGTGATCGCCGCCGTGAAACTGGCGAGCAGGAATATGGAGGAAAACATCCAGATCAAAGCGGTCAACCGCCCGCCAAGGGTTTTTGGCGCTTTGTCGCCGTATCCCACCGTGGTCAGGGTGACCACCGCCCACCAGAGCCCATGTCCCGCCCCTTGCACGATATTGCCATCAAACTCGCTATTCCGGCGCCCCTCGAACAACCACACGACGATGCCGGCCACCAGCGACAGCAGCAGCAAGAGGCCCAGCATCACCAGAATATCGGTAACGGCCAGGCGTCTGGCCAAACGGAGTAACCTGGAGCCAGATTCTTTTGCCGCAATCGCGATGGACAGTCCCGACTGAAGATACTGACGGCTGAAGTCCAGGATGACCTCATTCGTCTCTGTGACCGCCAGGGCAGGGATAATATCGATCTTCCCCGCTTGGACGTCTTTCAGCATCGACTCGACGCCGGGGTATTCCCGCAACTCGTATTCGATACCCAAATCCCCGGCCACCGCCCGCCACAATTCAACACCAAGACCTTCCCAGTGGCCGTCCCCCGTCTGTATACAAAAAGGCGGCATGTTAATGGTGCCTACCACCAGTTTGGCGGGGGAACCGCCCTCACCCTGAGCCATAAGCGTGGCAGGGCCCCAGAGCGCATCACACCGAAGATGATTGCACCGACAACCCTGACGATCGTGGTTTTCCTTTTATCTATCATGGTCGATTGCATCCCTAATTGGACGAAAGATCGTATTCCGAGACAGTGCTCGTTTATCAGTAACAAATTTTCAGTACACAATACAACCGGCGATTGTCATTTCACAAGGGGGCAGACCTATCGGGGAAACGCTTATCCAAATCTGGTATCGGACATCACCTTGGAGTAGGAAAAAGGAAGGCTTGGCAGGGGAGATTGTCAACGCTATCCTGCAATCGTGTCGCGTTTGAACATCACCGTAGTTCTTCCTCCAGGATGCCGAAGACGTCACCGGCTAACTTGATGCGCATATCTCTTCCATCCGGTGACAAGCCGCCAGGTGACCGCCTTCGGACGCGCCGGGCGTCGCGCGCAAGGCAGGTGCTTCGTTCCGGCAGCGTTCGATGGCGTATGGACAGCGGGTACGGAAATGACAGCCACTGGGGGGCGTTGATGGGGGACGGGACATCCCCCGTCAATACCTGCTGGTCCTTGCGGGCATCCGGATCCGGTACGGGAATGGCCGAGATGAGGGCCTGCGTATAGGGGTGCCGGGGTTCACGATAAAGGGTATCCGCGTCGGCGTACTCCACGATGCGCCCCAAATACATGACGGCGATGTGATCGGAAATGTGCTTTACCACGGCCAGGTCGTGGGCAATAAAAAGATAGGTCAGCCCCATCTCCCGCTGCAGTTCCAGCAGCAGGTTGATGACCTGGGACTGGATGGAGACATCCAGGGCCGATACCGGCTCGTCACAGATCACCAGGCGCGGCTCCAGCGCGATGGCCCGGGCGATGCCGATCCGCTGGCGCTGGCCGCCGCTGAATTCGTGTGGGAAACGGGTCAGGGCGTTACGGGGCAGTCCCACGCGTTCCAGCAGCCGTCGGACCCGCTGACGACGTTCGACCGACGAACCGATGCGGTGAATCCGAAAAGGCTCTTCCAGGATTTCCTCGATCGTGTGCCGAGCGTTGAGGGACTCGAAGGGGTCCTGGAAAATGATCTGCATGTCGCGTCGGAGATCCTGCAGGGCGCCCCGGTCCAGTGTCATGACGTTCCGGCCGTCAAAGTGCACCCGGCCCCCGGTGGGCTGGTAAAGCCTGAGAAGCGTGCGCCCCACGGTGGTCTTGCCGCAACCCGACTCCCCCACGAGCCCCAGCGTCTCCCCGGCTCGAATCGTAAACGAAACCCCGTCCACGGCAAAAACCTGGGCGATCTTGCGGCGCATCACACCACCGTAGACGGGAAAATACATTTTTAGGTCTTCGACCACCAGCAACGGGTTCGTCATGTCACCCTTCCCAGCGTTCGCATCTGGTGCACCAGGTCCTTGGTGATTCACGCCGTTTTCTCCTGCCCGGAAACCTTCTCCCAGTGATCGAGCTCAGCCGCAAAATAGCAGCTGGCAAAGTGCTCCGGCCCGACTTCCACCAGCGGCGGCGGCGCCGTCGCGCAGATGGCGCGGGCATGCGGGCAGCGGTTTTCAAATCGGCAACCGGCCGGCAGGTCGTCCAGGGACGGCACGACACCTTCGATAATCCGCAGCGGTTGTTTGTGGGGCGAATCCAGCGTTGGGATCGAACTCAAAAGACCCCGCGTATAGGGATGGCGCGGGTTGTGAAATATTTCCCGGATGGGACCGGTCTCGGCCACCTTGCCGGCATACATGACCACCACCTCGTGGCAGAGTTCGGCAATCACCCCCAGATCGTGGGTAATGAACATCACCGACATGCCTGTTTCGGCCTGCAGATCGCGGATCAGGTCCAGGATCTGGGCCTGAATGGTCACATCCAGGGCCGTGGTGGGCTCGTCGGCGATCAGGATATCGGGCTTGCAGGCCAGCGCCATGGCGATCATGACCCGCTGCCGCATGCCGCCCGAGATCTGGTGCGGGTATTCGGTCATGCGTTTCAGAGGCTCGGGGATACCGACTTTCTGGAGCATTGCCAGCGATGCTTTTTTGACCTCGCCATCGCTCATCTGCGGGAAATGCAGGTGAAAAACCTCGCCCACCTGCCGTCCGATGGCATGCACCGGGTTGAGGGCCGTCATGGGTTCCTGAAAAATCATGGCGATCTGGTTGCCGCGCACGGCATGCATCTCCTCGGCCGGCAGGGCGACGATATCGGTCCCCTTGAAATCGATTCGGCCATGCCGTATTTTGCCCGCCGGACGCGGCAACAGGCGCATGATGGAGAGCGCCGTGACGCTCTTGCCGCAGCCGGATTCCCCCACGATACCCAGGTTGCGGCCCTGGCGCAGGGCAAAGCTCACATCATCCACGGCGTGCACCTGCCCGCCTTCCGTATCGAAGGTCGTGGTCAGGTTTTCCACTTTTAAAATGACGTCATCCAAATCTGCGACTCGCTTCCAAGATGGCTTCGAAAAAAGCCCAATATCGGCGTTGTGCGGCATTCTTCGTCACTGCGGCGTACAATGAGTACGCCTCACTTCCGAGAATTTGCACGCCGTATCTTGAACATTTTACAAAGCCATCCTCCTCATGACTTTTTAAAGGTCCATCTTCCAAACATCTCTGAAGACGACAAAAAAAATGCTTATCCTCAATCTCTCAATCCTACTTTGAAAGTCTTCTCCTGAATGGTGACCGGTTCGAAAACGTCTCCCCGCCGCATGGCCTCGCGGGTTTCCTCGTAGCGTTGGGCATCGAACCAGAACAACCCGCCCGTGGTACTGTCGAAGGGGCTGAACAAACTGCCCGACAGGCGGGTGGCCGGCGGCTCCGGAAACCGCCACCAGCGCCAGTAGGACTCACGGAAATAGGGCACCATGAAGGTCGGCACGAACGCCCCGCTGGCGTGCACCCGGTCCTGAATCTGTAATGCCAGGGCAACCCGTTCCTCCTCGTCCAGCGATTCCCGGTAGCGGTCGATCATGCGATCCATCTCCGGGTCATCGACGTTGCTGATATTGTTGGTCTGCGGCCGGTGGGCATTGGCCGAATGCCAGAACTCCCAGAAATGCGGCCGCATACCGGTGCTCCAGCCCAACCAGCCCACATCGTGGCGTTTTTCCATCACTTTCTTGTACTGGGCCGCCGGGTCGAGCCGTTGCAGTCGCAGTTCGATCCCGGCCTTCAGCGCTTCTTCCTTGAGCACCACCAACCGGGGCGTATGCTCTTCGCTGCTGTAGGAAACTTCCACCGAATAGCGCTGGCCGTCACGCGCCCAGATGCCGTCGGGTCCGCGCTGCCAACCGGCGTCCTGCATCAACTGATCTACCTTGGCCAGATCGAATCGTCGCGCCGTGATATCACGGTTGGAATACTTACCGTACCCGACGTAAGCACTCTCCAGACGAAAATAGTCATTATACAACACCTTCTGGATAACGCGTTCGATGTTCATCGCGTGGGCAAAGGCCAAACGCAGGCGCGGATCCTTGAATAGCTCCCGGTCCAGATTGAGCCACAGCCCCTGGGCGGACTGAGGGGTATCGTTGAAAAACCACATGCGGTAGACGTAGCCCTTTTCCACGACCGGGGTAAGGCTCTTGTAATGCCAGAACTTGGGCATGGTCAGCGCAAAACTGTCCAGCTTGGCTTTTTTGAAATACTCCCACTGCAGGTTAAAATCCCGGATCACCGTGTAACGCACCTTGTCCACGTTGTAACGGTGTTTGAAGTAGCGCCGGTCGCGGGCCCACCAGTCTTGTTTGCGCTCGAACAGGATGTAGCGCCCCTTCTTGAATTCGGTCATCTGGTAGGGACCGGTATTGGGGGCAATTTTCCAATTGTAGCGTTGCACAAAGCTTTCGTCGAGTTCGCAGTAATAGTGACGGGGCGTTGGCCCGATGGTGATATTTAGATGCAGATCCGGCTGGGCCTTGGTGCCGACAATGGCAAAGGTATGATCGTCGTAGACGATGACGCGGTCGATCTCTTTGGTGTAGTAATCGTTGTACCAGGGCGCCACGATGTGCTTGGAGCGCATGAACTCCAAGGTGTAGACAAAATCGTCAGCGGTCAGCGGGTGGCCGTCCGACCAGCGGGCATCCGGATCCAGCTTGAAAAACATGGTTTTTTTGTCGGCGCCGAAAGCCCAGTGGGTGGCCAGTTCCGGAATGATGTTCTCGGTGTTGGGATGAATCCCGATCAGCCCGAACTGGTTACCCAGAATGGCGCTGCGGAAACTGGAGTTGGAATCCGGCCCCACCACCCGGAAGGTCAGGGGGAACGACAACAGGGCCTCGTGCAGGGTGCCGCCTTTGACGGCCTCCGGCGATGCAAAGACCGGGTCGCTGTCGTTGGTCAGCCATTCGATCCCCTCCGGCAAGATCTCCCGGGCATAGACGGGTGCCGTCGCGCAGGGCTTTATAGCAGCAGCATGGTCTTCAGCGCGCTCAACCCCACTGCCGCAGCCGGCCAACAAAAGAACCAGCCCCAGCAGCCCTGTACATTGCAATTGTCGCCAACCGAATTTTAACGAAAATTTCTTCACAGTGAATTCAATACCCATCTGTGTGGCGCCATGAGGAGTAGATTTTGATTTCAGGCAAGGCCGCCGCCGGTTTGGGACCGCAGGCGTAGCTGACGCTCCGTCGAGGATCACAAACCGGCGAGAACACCGCCTGGGATCAAAAAATGTTCTTCATGGTGCCACACACGCTACTCGTAGGTGGTGTGCATTTTTGGATCCAATGCCTCCCTCACGGCCTCGCCGATAAAGGTCACCAGCACCAGGGTCAGCACCATGGCCGCCACCACGGAGCCGGACAGCCACCAGGCGCTCAGGTTGGCCCACCCCTGCTGGAGCAGCTCGCCCCAGCTGGGTTCCGGAGGCGGCAGGCCGAAGCCCAGAAAATCGAGCGAGGCCAGAGCCACAATGCCGCCCGCCACCTGAAAAGGAACATACGACACGATGACACTGACGGTGTTGGGCAGGATATGGCGGAAAATGATCCGGCGGTGGGAGGCCCCCAGGGCCCGGGCGGCCAGGACATAATCCCGGGCCCGTTCCTTGTAGGTCACCGTGCGCATGGTCCAGGTCATTCCCATCCAGCCAAAGGCCCACAATATGAACAACAGAATCCAAAAATTCGGAATCACCACCGATGCAATGATGATGATGACATATAAGTTCGGAACAGAGGACCAGATCTCGATAAGACGCTGAAAAAGGAGATCGAAGGCGCCGCCAAAATACCCCATAACACTGCCGATGCTGATGCCGGTCACAAAGGTTACCACCAGAAGCGCCAGCGAAAAGAAAATCGCCAGGCGGAACCCGTAGACCAAGCGCGCCAGCACGTCCCGCCCAGAAGCGTCCGTACCGCAGAAGTGACGGTCCCGGACGGAGGGTGCCGCGGGCGGCAGCGCATTGTCCCTGAAATCATTCTCGTAAGGGTTGTAGGGCACGGGCGGCATCAGAACCCAGTTGTCGCCGCCTTCCACCTCAAACCGGCGGGACAACTCCCGGTAGTTGGTTTCATGCTGGTAGTCCAAGCCGAAGGTCGTGCCGGGAAGAGGGTTGCCATAGGTCGGCCAGTGAAGTTCACCATTGTAGTGCACCACCAGCGCCCGGCTGTTGACGAGCAGCTCGGCCCCCAGCGAAAGCAGGATCACGACCGCCATGATGATCAAAGAAAAATAACCGCGCCGAATCGATTGAAACCGACGGAACTTTTTAATGGTCAATGGATTGAATCGAATGCGCATGGGCGTTTATTTTCTCAAACGGCCATCGGATACATTAAGGCATCATTAAAGGTAATCGATAGCATTGATGTCGACTGCTTGCCCCCTTTGTCACGAGGCCGAGCATAACGGGTTGGGACGAAACAAGACGCGGCGACTGTCTGAGTCCCGCGCAACGGGGCATTCGGCTCGTCCGGCCGCAATCTCGACGCGTAGGCGGACCCGAAGGGCTCGTGACTCGGACGCCTTATTTTGGTTCGTCTTCTTTCATGGGAAAGAAAATGAACGATTACTTAGTCGTCACGTTTGGGAACCGGAGATTCTCTCTGGCGCTCCATGGAACATAAATTGACCAACGATAGATCAATCAAATTGTACTATCGCTACGTCGAGTATCGGTAAAAGGCAAAGAACGCCGGGGGAGCGCAAGATGCCTCCTGCCGGCCACCTCATCAATCAAATTGCACCCTGGGATCCACCGCCGCCACACAGATATCCGAAAGGATATTGCCGATCAGAAAAAGCAGTGACGAGATCGCCAGGACCCCCAGTACCACCGGATAGTCGCGTTCCAGCACGGATTCATAACCCAACAGGCCCATCCCGTCGATGTTGAACACCTTCTCGATCAGGAAAGAGCCCGTCAGAATAATTGAAATATTATTGCCGAAAGAGGTCGCGATGGGAATCAGGCTGTTGCGCAGGGCATGGCCGAAGACCGCCCGCCGGAAGGGCAGCCCCTTGGCAATGGCCGTCCGCACGTAATCGGCCGCCAGATTGTCCATCAGGGTGTTTTTCATCAGAAAGGTCATGGCGGCAAACGCGCTGATCATGTAGGCGATGACCGGCAGCACCGAATGCCAGGCGATATCGACGAGTTTGTCCATCAGGGACAATTCCTCGAAATTCTCGCTCACCAGGTTGCCGAGCGGAAAGACATCCCACCAGCCGGCCAGCCAGACCAGGAGATAAATGCCGATCACCCATCCGGGGATGGCGTAGCCGACAAATACGATGACCGAGGAAACATTGTCGAAGGCCGTCTTGTGGCGAATGGCTTTGACGATGCCTAAAGGAATACAGACCCCGTATGTCAGCACCAGGGATATCAGACCGAAGTACAGGGAAATCGGGATCCGGGAACGGATCATTTCCCACACCGGATCATGGTAGCGTGTGGAAACCCCGAGATCGCCGCGGATCACCTTGCCCAGCCAGGCCACATAGCTGTTGAGCAGGGGCTTGTCGAACCCGTAATATTCCCGCAGAAACGCGATCTGCTCGTCAGATAGCGGCTGACGCTGCACCCCGGCACCGACACGCGCGCCGCCGCCACCCTCCACCTGCATGCGCTGGGCTTCGGCAATCATGCGTTCGATCGGCCCGCCGGGCACAAAGCGCGTGATGGCAAACACCATCAGGGTGATGCCGATAAAGGTGGGTATGATAAGAAGGGTCCGGCGTATAAAATAGGCCGTCATGATCGTCTCCGCGCCCAATTCAGGTGGTCCGAACACACAATCTATCTAAAACTAACTGCGGCGACAAGGGCGAAAATACGATCGCTGGCCGACCGGGAGCCTGAATAGGCAAACCCCGGAGGCGGGAGGAACCTTTCCGTCAGTCAGCGACGGCCGCCTTTGCTACGGAGCCGTGTCGCATCGGACCTTGGCAAACAAACAATTATCCTGTGGATTTTCAGGCAGATGCAGGGATAGACAGGTTCGGGTACCGCGCCCGGGGGGGCTCATTCGGTCCGGCCGCCATGACGCGCGACAATCCGTTGGGTCATCTTCGACCCGATCCCTGTGCCCCACTGTGCCTTAGGTGCTGAAAAAGCCCTTGAAGAAACGCTTCTGTGTTTGGGCGTCTATTCCCCCGGGCTATTCTCGCAAACCCTGGATATCACGCCACCCTCCTTCGCCAGCCGGGCCTCCACCACGATTTCCGGTCTGCTCGGGCGGATTCCTCGTCGAAGGCTTCGATGGCGTTCTAAATCAGGCTGATTCGGCAGCGTTAAAGGCTTGCCGAATCGATGCGATGGGCGAAAGTCGCCGTTGGTGCAACCCCCGGTCGGTGCGTCCCGATACGATTCCCTGTAGGTCAGGAAGAAGGCCTTCCGCCGCGCCAGAATTGGATATTTTTCAATCCGCATGAGGACACTGCGCCGTGTCGCACCACCATCCAGCACAACCTGCATTTCCAATCACATGCGCGGTTCATCGCTTAGGGGGTTGCCGTCATAGAAAAGCGCACCCTTGTTTTTGCGTGCCGCCGGATTCATCTGGAATCCGTTCCCCGGGACGTAGAACAGCCAGCTATTCCTCGGGCTTGAGATGGTCCGGAACGATCGCCATTTTAATCAAAAGCGGCTTCAGAAACGACCAGCGGATGCCGATCTTGAATTCTTCCTCCAGATCGCGAATGGCATCCCAGCAGTTGTGGCAGGGGGCAATTACCAGTTTGCACCCGGTGGCCAGAATCTGGTCGCGCTTGACCTTGAGTCCGACATTGCGCTGCTGACGATAACGGCCGATACCGTTCAGTCCACCGCCGCCACCGCAACAGAAATTGTGCTCCCTGTTGGGCCGCATCTCGCGGAAGTCCTCCGCGATATAACTCATGATCTCCCGGGCGATATCACTGAGGCCGGCATTACGGATATAGTTACAGGAATCCTGGTAGGTCACCGGTTCCTTGATTCGCTTGGCAGGATCGATCTTGATCTTTCCGGTGCGCAGCGCTTCGGCAACCCATTCCACGTAATGAAAACTGGGGATGGGGGTCTGACCGCCCTTCAGGCCGGCCCAATAAGGACCCTCGACCACCGTGGCGCGATAGGCATGGCCGCACTCGGTCACCACCATGCGCTTCGGGTTGAGGCGTTTCATGGCAGCATAAACGCTTTCCACCTGGATCTTGCAGGCCCCCCAGTCGCCGGCAAACATGGCCAGGCTCGTCTCTTCCCAGCCCTCGCTGGGAACCGTCCAGTCCTCGCCGGCCAGGTGAAACAGGATGGCCGCTTCCGCCAGATCTTCCGGATAGTGCTTGGGTTCACGGGCGTTTACGGTGTAGATAATATCCGCATCTTGTTTATCGATCGGAATCGTCAGGCCGGGCCAGTCTTCCTCGTACTCTTCGGCCATCCATTCGCAGGTGTCGACCCAGTCTTCTGTGGTGACGTCCATCTGGGCCTGGTAGATGCGATGCATCCCGGACCCGATTTTAAGTTCCCAGGGCACAAACCCCTGGGAAAAGCACAGGCCGCGCAGGTAGCCGAACATAACCCCCATATCGATGCCGAAGGGGCAGTACATGCCGCAGCGGTTGCAGCAGGTGCACTTGGACCATGCCGTATCCATTACCATCTGCATGAAGGCATTGTCCACATTGCCCTTGCGGCGCACGATTTCCCCCAATGTTGCCTGGATCTTGTAGGACGGCACCTGGGTGGGATCTTTCTTGTTGGCCAGATAGAAAAAACAGCTGTCGGCGCACATCCCGCAGTGGGCACATATCTCCAGCCAGGTCCGCAGCCGGGATTTGAGCGTCTTCTGGATGGTGGCATACAAGGCCTTGGCATCCACGTCGAGATGATTCATTTCTTCGTAATATTGTTTGCCGCTCTTGTCGTTTAGAAGCGCCTGGAGTTGCTCTTCCGTATCGACCGTTTGTCTATTGCAAAGTTTTCCTTCAGGCATGACTCTCGTTCCTCTGAAAAAAAGTTATGGCTTGGCTACCAGGACAACCCTTTGCTCTTCATACCGCCGCGTTTGATTCCATAATCCATCCCGAGTTGCGCGCGGGACAGGAAAAACCCGATAAAGTGAGACAGCTTGGTCAAGGGTATCGCAACCAGAAATATCTCGCCCGCTAAAATATGGGCAATCAACCAGAAATTGTAGTTACCGACCTGTAAATTCGCCAACAGACCGGTCACAAACGGCGCCGCCGCAATCACGAGAATCAGATAATCATAAGGTTTGGTGATGATCCGCACCTCCGGCAAGGCATTGCGGCGCAGAATGATGAACAGGGCGGCAATGATGACGGCGACGGTCATGAAAAGCGCCACGCTTTCCGGCATGGCCCACAGGCTCCAACCGAAACGTTCCTGTAACAGCACATTGTGCCCATAGATGAAAAGCGGCGTAAACAGCAGGCCGATGTGGAAGGTGAAAACACAGATCGTGAAAAACGGATAAAAGCGCCAGCTGTGCGTTCCGAAGGGAATCAGCCAGAAGACAATCGAGCGAATCGCGCCCTTGATACCGTAGGCCATGTGCTCTTTATAAGCGACACGGTCCATCTGCCAGTTCAGCCCCCTGAAATACCAGATGATGCGAGCAATGATACCGACAAAGAAGACCGTAAACGACAGCCATGCCAGCGGTCCGGTGACAAATGCGTACATGGGTGACTCCTTGAACAAAAAGATTAATTCGGTTCGCGTCGGAGCGCATACCGCCCCGCTGATCGCGAAGTCTTATTCATCCCTGCTGGTCAGAAACCGCCAGAAGACCGGGAAAACAATCAGCGCAGCGATGATGACCAGGTACGTAATGCTCTTGGTGAAATACATGAAATCCTGCAAGGTATATATTTGGCCTTCCATGACGTTATCCTCTCAGGCGATAATCAATGTTCGTCCTTGTAATCCGGGTGTTCGTACAGAATCGGCATGTGCGTTACGATAAACCGGTACACCAGAATGCCGATGGTCACCACGAACACCGAGATGCCGATTTCCATCCAGTGCGGAAAATAACGCTCGCTGCTGGGCAGATGGTAGTTAAAAGCGATCAGGGAGATGTTGAGTCGATTGAGAACAATCCCCAAAACGGCCAGACCCGATGTGCGGCGTATTAATTTAACGTTTTTATCGCGCGCGCCGACGGCATACAGATAGCATGGCAGCAGAACGAATCCAATAATTTCCACCAGGAACCAGACGCCCCAACCGCTGGCCAGGTAATGCCAGTTGTTGTCCACCGCCAAGCCGACCACTTTGATCACGAAATACCCAAACAGCACGAACGCGGCCGCTTTGCCAAACCCAAGCGCCACACCGTCGGCTTCCGACAGGTGGGTTTCATCCATTTTGTCATGGAAGTGTTTGTGGGCCAGGCTGCTTTCAAAAATTACCATGGATAACCCGGCAATAATCGCCGATATGAAGAAATATACCGGAAGGTATGCGGAATACCATAGCGGATGCAGTTTAGATGGCGCGATAAGGAACAGGGCCCCCAGGGAAGACTGATGCAGGGTCGACAGAACCACACCGAAAATTGTCAACAGCAGCGTCAATTTGACCACGATGTTACGCAACCGACCCAATCCGAGCCATTCCAGCGCGGCCGGTGTCGTTTCAATAAAAAGCACCGTCAAGTACAGGGCCACACAGGCACCCACTTCAAAGAGCAGCGATGTCGTTCCCGGCTGCACGATAAAGGGATACGGCAGGCGCCAGGGGCGACCGACATCATAGTGCAGCGCGAAAACAACCAGGGCATAGCCCAGGAACGCCGTCAGAATCGCGGGGCGCACGGCCGAATGATACCGTTTCAGGCCAAAAATGTAGCAAGCTGCGGATGTTACAAACCCTCCGGCCGCCAGAGCGACACCGACCAGGAGATCGAAGCCGATCCACAGGCCCCAGGGGTTGTAATCGGAAAGATTGGAGACCGCCCCCAACCCTCCCGTAAACCGCAGCACCGTGATCACCGAACCCATCAGCAGAATCAGACCGGCCACCATATTAAACGGGGTCAACAGGGTGCCGCCTGTTGCGGTTTTAGTATCGGACATCAGGAATCCTCCTCCGTTGGCTTCGCATCCTTGTCGTCTTGGGCCTCAGGAGTTGCTTCTTCAGCGGGAGCGGCCGCTTCCTGCGCCTGGGCCGCTTCTTCAGCCTGAGCGGCTTCTTCCTGAGCCTTGGCCGCCTCTTCCAGGGCCTTTTTGACGGCCATGGTGATGGCGTTTTCTTTTTCTTTCTCTTTCAATTCCAGCGTCTTTTTCAATTCCGCGGCGGCGGCTGCTTCCGTCGCATTTCGGGCGGCCTCAACAGCCTCGGCCTGCTCCTCGGCCGCGACTTTATCCTTGCGCTGGGAAATGGCGTAAATCCCCGTGAGCAGGACCGGCCACAAGCCTACCACAATCGGCACGGCAGCCCAAGGCACCCGCCGTCAGGGCCGGCGCCGGAGTGACACCGAGATCTTCGCGCATACCGAGTTCCCTGAAGGGGACATTGGAGATATAGAGCCAGCTGGTGCCGCCCATCTCCTGCTCACCGTAAATGTGATCGATATACTTGTCCGGGTCTTTGCGTATGCGCTCGCGAGCGATTTTCAGCAAATCGTCCCGCTTGCCGAACGTCAGCGCCTCCGTGGGACAGGATTCCACACAACCCGGCAACTTGCCTTCCTGCACGCGCGGGTGGCACATGGTGCACTTCATAACCCGCGGTGCCAGCGCCTTGTCGTATTCATAGGTGGGAATTTCAAAGGGGCAGGCGATCATGCAATACCGACAGCCGACGCAGACCGAGGCATCATAGACCACCGCCCCTTCTTTGCTCTTGCTGAAGGCTTTCACAAAACAGGCCGATGCGCAGGCCGGTTCAAGACAGTGATTGCATTGATTTTTGAGGTAAACCGGTTTCGGCCCTTCACCGGTTGCATTATAACGATTGACCACCGTGTATTCGGCCGGAGTGGTCCGCCGCTTGCCTTCCAGAACCGTCAAGTCCTTGAAGGAGGCCTCCGGCGGCGGCAGCTGGTTGACCGTGTTGCAGGCCGCTTCACATGAACGGCAGCCCACACAGCGCGCGATATCATGCAGTACGCCCATGCTGTCGGGGTAACCGGTAAAGTGTTTGTTCGATGCAGCCTGGGCAGATTTGCCTACCGTAACCCCTGCACCCGCTGCGCCCATCCATCCTAAAAACTTTCTCCGCGTAATAGCCATGATATTACCTCAAGCAGTTACAGCCGGTTAATGATTACTTTTCCTTGTGACACTCCGTACAGCCGACCGGTTTCTCGATCCCCATTTCGGTGTGACAGCCCATGCACTGGATATGATACGCGCCAAGCAGACCCGGGGTATTCGGTTCTTTCTCGTTGAACGGCTGCCCGTGGCAGCTACCGCATTGGGGCGGCTTTTTGGCGATCGGGCTGTTGTGGTGACACCCCTGGCAGAGCGTGCCCGGATCTGCATGGAAATTGGCCGCCAGCTTGTTGTCGCCAATCCTTTTCACCATTGCCTGGACGATCTTGCGGTGGGGCATCTCAACCGGCTGGTATTTCTTTTCCAGCTTGTTGATAACGACCTTTTCAGGAATGTCTTCGATGGGCAGGGTACCGGTGACCGGTATGCGTTCGTTCAACAGCATGGCCGCCAAGGTGGCTTCTTCCGGCTTGCCGGTGATTTCAGACCCGGCCGGCGCCCCTTGCATATGGCAGGTCACGCAGGTTGCCGTGTCTTTTTTGAGCCCTTTCTGGATAAAGGCGTGACAACCGGCGCAGGATTTATCCGCCTGCACTTCCGTATGACATCCGAGGCAGGAAGCGTCGGTACGCAGTTGGTGCATAGCCTGCTCCAACTGGACAAAATTGCCCTCTTTGATCCCGGTGACCGTATGGCATTCGGCACAGGAGGTCAGGCTGGCATGGTGGCAGGCCCGACAGGTATCGTTGTATGTTTCATGGGCCTGGTGATTGAACGGAACGGCTTTGGTGCGCAGCGCGCCCTCGGGGGTCATTCCGGACTTGGCACCGGTCTTGACAAACACCACATCCGGCTGGTGGCGTTTCATACGCGGCACGTTTTCCAACGTGGCGATTTCCAGCTGTTGATCAGCATCGTGGCATCCGGCACATTTAACCGGCCCGGCCTCTTTTTTCTTTGCCAGTGTTTCCTGATGGCACGCGATGCAGGCCTGATGAGATGCGTCACGGAGAGGAATCCGCTTGTCTTCAAGCTGCTCCTTGTGGCAATAGCGGCACGACCCTTCCTTGCCCTCGACGTAAATCAGCTTCTGAGCCTTTTCGTCATATTCGTGGTGGCAATCGCCGCATTTCTTGTCCCGCGCTTTGGAATGCCGGTAATGCAGAGACTTGTCCATGCCGATGGCCTGCCAGGTAGACACGGCCTTGGGTGACTTGACATGACACTCGCCGCACGTAATCGGACCGCCCTTTTCACCCGTCGCCAGTGTTTCCGTATGACAGGCGATGCAGTTATCGTGGTACACGCGCATGGTGGACTCACGATCCTGCGCCTTCAGGCGCTGGAATTTCGGGGAAAGGCGTTGCTTGTCATCCTTAAGATGACATGCCGCACAGTCTTTGCCCTGTTTCTGCAGCGCTTCCGTGTGTTTGTCATGGCGGTAGACTACCGGGGGGCGATCCAATCGACCGAAGCTGCTCATCGTGTCAATCACGATGATATCAGCGCTTCGTAACGCATCCTGATCCGCCGCCTGCTCGATCCCATAGACAGCGGCACCGAACATCAGCAGGACGGTTGACACGACGATAACCCCTGTCCATCGTAGAAGCCTTCTTCCTTTCCCCATGTTCTGAATCCTTATCGATGTACCCGTGAATTAAACAAACAGCCCTCAGGACTCGACCATTATTCCATCATCAACCAGATCCTGAATAGTGGTCTCGTCGAAAATAGCGAACACTGCCTTGTTGACCCGGTTCCACAGAGATGCAAAGGCACAATCCCAATCGGTCGGGCACTGCAGTTTAAAAACACAATTCTGGCAATCTTTGTGGCCCGGCTCCCCTTGCAGAAATCGAATCACGTTGCCGACCGTAATCTCTTTCGGATCCCGAAGCAGAATATACCCGCCGTGATAACCCCGCTTGGCCTTCACCAGGCCACTGCCCTTCAACTGGCCTAATATCACCTCCAGAAACCGCCGGGGGATCGCCTGCGCCGTCGCGATCTCAGAAACCTTGACCGGTCCTGAACCGGCACGTTTGGCAAGCTCAACGATGGCCCTGAGTGCATACTGATTTCTCTGGGTTAAAAACATCGGCCTGCTTTCTTGACTCATTTGCTCGGGATAATTCCCGACTCTTTTAGTCAAGAAAGAAAAACCTTGTCAATGAAAATTTTATGATTTTTTCAATATTTTTGAATTAGGACTTATTTTCAGCAGGTTATGAAGGTGTAAAACAGAAACGCATCACTTGGGGAGGATTGGGAAAATAAGTTGCGCAGTGCAATTTGGTATCATGAACGGGGGAATTATGCTGTATTTAAACCAGCGAATTCAGCAAAACCGCAATACAAAAAGGGGGGCCGAGGCCCCCCTTTTAAAACGTCACCTTGGGCAATATTTGATTAACGCTTGGAGAACTGGAACCGGGCGCGGGCACCGCGCTGTCCGTATTTTTTGCGTTCCTTGACGCGCGGATCACGCTTGACAAAACCCGCTTTTTTGAGCGGCCCACGGAATTCAGGGTTGGCCAGCATCAGGGCCCGGGTGATGCCATGCCGAATGGCGCCCGCCTGGCCGGAGATACCGCCACCGACCACCCGCACCTGAATGTCGTATGCCGTCATGGTGTTCGTGAGAACCAGCGGCTGGTAAAGATCCATCTTGGCTGTTTCCACTTTGAAATAATCATCGATAGGACGATTGTTGATGGTAACCTGACCGCTTCCGGGCGTGAGATAAGTTCTGGCGATCGCCGACTTCCGTCTTCCGGTGGCATAATACGAGTTTTCCATAATCTGTCTATCCCTAAACTTTAGATTGGCAATATGCGATTAGCTCAACGTCAGTGTTTCCGGCTGTTGCGCCTCGTGGGGATGCGAATCTCCGACATAGACTTTGAGTTTCTTAAACAGCTTCCGGCCCAGCCGATTTTTAGGCAACATGCCTTTCACGGCGAATCGGACCAGATCTTCGGGCCTTTTTTCCTGGAGTTTTCGGGCACTGATAGACGTCAACCCGCCAATGTAGCCACTGTGGCGATGGTAAAGTTTCTGATCCCATTTACGCCCGGTCAAGGCGACCTTTTCGGCGTTGATCACCACCACCCAGTCCCCCATATCGACATGCGGGGTGAAAGACGGGTTGTGCTTCCCCCGCAGATGACTCGCTACAGTCGTGGCCAGACGTCCAAGGACAGCGTCTTCCGCGTTGATAACATACCATTTACCCTGATTATCCGAGTTTTTTGCACTGTGTGTATATTTTTTCACGTTTTCAACTCCTATCGATAATAGAATCTGGGACTACTAATTGATTCTGCAATGTCTGTCAATAAATTTTTTCAGGTTGTCGGCCACCGATCCGTCTGTGAATGCAGCAATCGTAGCGTTTTTCAACCATTTGACACTGGCACGGAATTCACCTATAGCGAATGCTATTCTCCCGAGATCAAGACCACGGAACGCCTCGTCACCACTTATTAGAAACCTGTCAACGGATCAATCCACCATGCTTGAAACTGAGGTCAAATTCCAGTTAACGGATCCGGAGGTCATGCGCCGCCGCCTCCGTCGGGCCGGAGCCGTTTCAACAGGCACCGCCTTTGAAACAAACTACCGCTATGACGATGCCGGCAACCGTTTGCTGGCCGCACAGCATCTGTTGAGGCTTCGCCGCGACCGCCGCAACCGCCTGACTTTCAAACAGCCGCACCCCAGTGGCGGACATCAGTTTAAAACCCATGACGAGCTGGAAATCGAGGTGTCCGACTTCGATACGACCCACCAGATTCTTGAAGCCCTCGGGTTTCATTGTGCTCAGATCTACGAAAAACGCCGTGAAACCTTTGATATGGGAACCACCGAAATCTGCCTGGATCAGCTGCCGTACGGTCATTTTCTCGAAATCGAAGGGACACCGGATATGATACCCGCCGTGGCCGAAGGTCTGGGCCTCGAATGGCACCGCCGCATTTTGGCCAACTATCTACAGATTTTCGACGCCATCCGCAAATCCTTGCGACTGCCCTTCAACGACGTAACCTTTGCGCATTTTAAAACTGTGCAGGACGATATGGTGTCAATGATTCGCCAGTTCGAAGCGGAATCGCCCCCATGACAGCCGTGCCCCGCCCCTCGTTTTCTATCCTGACTCTAAATCTTCGGTTCGGACTGGCTGACGATGGGCATCAGGCCTGGGTCCATCGCCGACCGGTGCTGCGTCAACTCCTGGAAGCCCACGCCAGCGACGTGATAACGTTTCAGGAAGCCAATGATTTTCAGATCGATTTTCTGGCCGAATGCCTGCCGGATTATGACATCATCGGACAGCGTCACCCCGCACCGCGCTTCTGGCAGAACAACGTCATCTTTTATCGCACGCCGTGGGAACTGGACCTGTGGGAGCATTTCTATCTCAGTCCCACCCCCGATATCCCCAGCCGTTTCCCGGCCAGCCGCTGGCCTCGGCAGTGCACCCTGGGCCGCTTCACAGCAGGCCCGCATGAACTAATCTGCGGTACGACGCACCTGGATTTTGAAGAAACCGTTCAGGTGGCCAGCGCTGAAATCATCCTGAGGCGCGTCAATCGGATGGCCTCAAATCGGCCGGTCGTTCTTACGGGTGATTTCAACTGTGCGCCGACGTCGGCCTGTCACGCTGTTTTCACCCGCCCCATGGAAACCCCCGAACAGCATCACGCGGCGTTTCGCAATGTCCTGGAACCGCCCTATCCGGGGACATTCCACGGTTTCCAGGGTGGCGCCGGCCGCCGCTGCATCGACTGGATTCTCTACCGGGGCGCCATCACCGCGCGCCGCGCCCGCGTGCTTTCATTCCAGGTGGATTCCCTTTATCCCTCGGACCATTATCCGGTGGCCGCTGATTTTTTCTGGGATACCTGAAATCCAGCCGGCGGCGGGCTGTGGTTTGACGCCAGGGGGGGGAATAGTCTCTGCGGCGCTGTCAATTGACGCTATGCGCCGGGCGCTTAAAGGTCGATGACCGGCTTGGCCGGGGAGGAAAGTTTTTTTTCGCGATAGGCTTCCTGATGCTCTATCTGGCGCACATCGGCATTGAGCTGCCCCCCTTCGTGAACGACGAGATTGCGACACTGAACGCGACCGTTGCATCGCCCTGTCGGGAGAACAACGAGTTCCTCGGTGACATGCACATCGCCTTCAAAATGACCACTGATGCTCAGACGATGGACTTGCATATCCGCGTTGGCAACCCCCTCTTCGGCAATCGTTACGATATCCCCCTTGACCTTGCCGCCCACGCGACCACGAATGAGGAGTTCGCCGGTAAACTCGATGATCCCCTCCAGGGAGAACCCATCGTCGACAATCGATAAATGCGTTTTCTTGCGGCTCAAGGCTGAACTCCTGTGTTTTCTTCGGGTTTGGGCTCCGGCAGATTGAGCCCCAACGGCGCGACAGTCGTGCCGGTATCGTCGGGCGGGCGGGATGGATCGACCACCGCATCGGATGAGGCCTCTTTTTCCGGAATGGTGAGGGCCACATCGAACGTTTTTTCCAACAGCTTTTTGCCCTCGAGCGTATACGCGTAAACCGAAGCACGAACGAACTGCGTGCCGGGCTCGGCAAATTTCCGCTGCAGGCTCAGCGTCATAAACCGCGATATGGAAAACCGCCGCCCCTGATTGCCGACGGGCTGGCCATCCCTCAGCGGAACAGATGGCATAGCGAACCGCAGCGGCGATCGGCCTTCTTCAGTATGCAATACGACCACCGCCCGTCCCCCTGCGGACCCTTGTCCCGTATTCTTGATCACAAACTGGGCTTCAATGTTTTCGGTATCCGCCCGGTAGTTAACTTTCAAACCCTCCACGTCCACCTGGGTGTCCTTTTCTTCCTCAGGCTTATCGACCACAACCGGTTCGGCGGCAGGTGCGGGAGCCACCGGGACGGGAGTCGCGGCAGCTGCCGACTTGGCAACCGCCGCTTTCATGGAAGGACTCGCGGGCCGCGGTTGAACCCCCTGCGCCGGTTGCAACACGGATGTTGCGGCCTGTTCTGACGCAACCGTTCTTTTAGGTTTCGTCACCTGGGCCTCCATGCGGACAGCGCGGGCTTTTAACAGCTCATTCTCCTGTTGGATGGCGATGATTTCTCCGCGCAAGGCGTCCACCTCATCTGAAAGCGCCATCTGTTTTCGCACCGTTCCGCCATACAGGATGCCCATGACGGCCGACAGGATAAGTGCTCCGGCAACGAGCACGACAATTGCCCATATTTTTTGACGAAAATTTCGAATCCGGCGAATCCGGCCCTGTCCGTCGACCAGCAGTACGGTCCAGCTTTTTTCAATTTTTGAGGCGATCGTCTTTTTTGGCATCGTTCTTTAATTTCGGCCAATAGACCGTATGCTTTTCGTGAACCGCATCAGGCGCGGCAGAGCTCATCAGGCTTGATAGGAAACACGTATCCGTGATCCGGGGACGACACCCAAGATCATACCAGCGTTGCCCTGGTTGACCGCAATTTCAAGTGTATTGCGACTGCCCATCGTTGCCAGCAATTGGCCGGTGGGTACGGCACTGTATGACGCTACCAAAGGTATGGCCCAATGTGTTGCGATCTCGATCATCAAGGTCTGTTTCAGATCACCTTCCCCGGCGGATGTCAATAGGTCGCGCCCGATATTGGTCACCACATTACCGAAACGATCAACGGCGACGACGGTACCCTGCAGACTTCCGTCCGGTTCCCGACGCGCCGGAGGATCATCCAGACATACCAGATCACCGATCGCCTGCCGCGGGCCAAGCTTTTCAGGACCGTTGCCGGAAGCCAGAAAACCCGCCACCGGCGCCATGATATCCCGGCCATGAAACGTCGCGCCGACGGCATGCCAAAAAAGAGCCCGATTGGTCACCCGCCATGCCGTATGCAAAATGCCCTGATTGATCAACCCGGTAAGCAGGCCGTTATCCGGACAGAGAAAACCGCAGGTCGGCGCTTGCGCAAATACAATACCGCGTTTACCGCCAACGCCGGGATCCACGACCATGACGTGCAGGGCCCCCTCGGGGAAATACGGGTATGCAGCGACCATCATGGCCGCCGCCTGGCGAATGTCATGGGGCGCGATATGATGGCAGAGGTCGACAATCACGGCATGGGGAGCCCGGCCCAGAATAGCCCCTTTCATGACGCCGACATATTCGTCCCGGTCGCCGAAATCGGTTAAAAGGGAAATTATGAAGGGCGGTGATCCCGTCACTTGATTACTCGCGAAACAACCCTTGCTGGTAGGGGATCTCCAAATGGCGGTAGGCCGCCTGCGAAGCCCTGCGTCCCGAGGACGTCCGCATGAGAAAACCACGTTTGAGCAGATAGGGCTCCACAACATCCACCAGGGTATCTGTTTCTTCCTGGAGCGTTGCGGCCAGTGCCTCAATGCCTACCGGACCGCCGCGATAATAATCAATGATGGTCCGCAGATACCGCCGATCCAGTTTGGTCAGTCCCTGATCGTCAACGCCCTCGAGCGCCAATCCGGCCGATACCGTCTCGAAAGTGACCCGTCCCTTCGCCCTGACCTGACTATAATCCCGCACACGCTTTAACAACCGGTTCACAATCCGCGGGGTTCCACGGCAGCGACGGGCCAGCTCCATCGCGGCATCTTCTTCGATCGGCACATTCAACAACGCTGCGGAACGTTGGGTGATCGTCACAAGGTCGTCAAGCGCATAGAAATCCAGGCTCCGCATAATGCCGAAGCGGTCCCGTAGCGGGGCCGAAAGCAACCCGACGCGGGTGGTGGCCCCCACCAGGCAGAACCGACGCAGGCGGTAGCGATGGCTGCGCGCATGCACCCCCTTGTCAAAAACGAAATCGATCGCGAAGTCCTCCATGGCAGGATAGAGAAGCTCTTCTACCGATTTCGGGGTACGATGGATTTCATCGATAAATAATATGTCCCCGTCTTCAAGGTGTGTCAAAATCCCTATCAGATCGCCCCCCTTCTCAAGGGCCGGTCCCGAAGTCACCGTCAGCGTGCCAGCGGTTTCGTTGGCGATAATATGCGCCAGGGTTGTCTTGCCCAGGCCGGGAGGACCATGGAAAAGAACGTGGTCCACAGGCTCGTTGCGCAATTTGGCCGCTTCGATGGCGATACGCAGGCTTTCCACCACCTGGTCCTGACCAACGTATTCGTCAAGTTTCTCCGGTCGCAGGGAAAGAATTTCAGCTTCCAAATCCTGGGGCGTCTCTTTCTCGGACAGAATCCCCTTGAGGTCGGAAGAATAGCTTAAGACGTCATCACTCATGCGAACTCTTCACCACGGTATATTTCATCAAACAGCTCCTCCGGTGTTCCAATGGCCGGATTGCGATCCATGGCACTGGAGATCATGCGCTTGGCATCGGCCGTCTTGTGCCCCAACTGGTTTGTGAGAACGTCCAACACCAACTGCACAAAATCTCCCAAGGGAACCGCAGGGAGGGCTTCGCCTTCGCGAATTAACGCAAACTTGTCCATTTTGCCGGAGAGGGTTGCCACGATCTTCTGGGCGGTACGGCTGCCGACGCCATTCAAACGCCGTAACGCGGCAACATCACCGCTTTCAATCGCCCGTGCAATGTCGCGGACCGGCATGTTCATGGCCTTGACGGCCTTCATGGGGCCGATATCTTCCACGGAAATGAAATATTGAAAAAACTCCTTTTCCACTTCCATGTTGAACCCGATCAAAACCGGTTTAGGCTGTCGTTCCGTCTGATGATAGTATACGTAAAGCTCCAGTGGCTCGCCGATTTCTTTGTTTTGAATGGTTTCCATAACCATTGCCGGAAGAAGCACTTCATAGCCCAACTGGTTGGCCAGAATCAGTACCCGTTCTTTTTCTTTTTTCAGCAGCTTGCCTTCAATATACCCAATCATGATGTCTTTCGATGAGGCGATGCGCAGAATCAGCCATATCAGCCCTTCTGCCGATAAAGGCCGATGAGGGCCAGCCCCAAAGCATCCGAAGCATGAAACGGCCGTATGGGGTGATCCAGCGCCAATGCGTGCCGGACAGCCTTTTCCAGTTGGCTTTTGCTGGCGTTACCGTTGCCTGTCAAAACCTGCTTGGCCTCCCGCACCGGGATCTCCTTGGTCGGCACATTGATATGACACCCCGCCAGGAGGATGACACCGGCAACTTTTCCCAGCATAATCCCGGATTTGGGGTATTTTTCCAGAGAAAAAACATCCTCGACCACCATCAGGTCCGGCATCTCTTTCTGCAGCACCCCGAGCAGTTTGGTATAAATTTTCTCAAGGCGTTTGGATTGTCCCTCTTTCTGGGAGGTGGAAATACTTCCGAACGCAAACCCATCCACGCGCAGGCCGTGTCCGTGGACGACACCGATGCCCGTTTCCGCAAGGCCGGGATCAATGCCGAGGACTTTCATTGATGACAATATGGTCCACTGTTCATGGGTTGACCTGACCTTACTGTTTGAGTTTCTGAGCGGCAATTTTTGACTCGGTCGATCGGGGGAAGCGATCGATTAAGTCTTTAAAAATCAATTGTGCGTTTTCTTTGTCACCCAATTCAATGAACGCCATCCCCTGCTTGAGGAGGGCTGCCGACACTTTATTCCCCTTAGGGTAGTTTTCGATAACCTTCTGGTATTCGAGAATCGCTTTTTCGTACCAATTTTCACGATAATACGTCTCACCGATCCAAAACTGGGCGTTGTCGGCCTGATCGGATTGTGGGAACTTCTTCAAAAGGGACTCAAACGCACTCCTTGCCCCTCCGTAGTCTTCATTATCAAAGGCTTTCTTTCCCTGGGCGTACAGGGCAATATCTTCAGACTGTTTTGTGTTACCCTCGGTTGCCGCCGCTCCCGCGACAGTTCCTCCGCCCGCCGACTGCACATCGAGATATTTCTCCACTTTGGCCAAGCGCAGGTCATACGCATCAAGGCGCGCGGTCATGTCCGCGATATGCTGGCTAAGGCGATGATCGCCTTCGTCCACGCGGCCGCCAAGCAGCTGCAACTCTCTTTTAAACTGTTGAAATTCCGCCCGCATTTCAGCTTTATAGTCGCTGAACGATTGATATTTTTCATCGCGGTCGGCACCCAAACTGGAAAGATCCTCGCGCGTGGCGATAGACTTTTTTTCCAGATCGGCATATTTTTTTTCCAATGTAATCGTTCGGCTATCCAGAGTTATGACGTCTTGTCGTGTCGCACAACCGGCCATCAAGGCAATCCCGACCGCAAGGCACAGCAACGATTTATTCATAACAATTTCCCGGTATCAAGTGGTTGTTGATGGGATAAAAAAACCTGCCCGCCGACAAGCAGCGGGCAGGTTTTAGACTCTGCGGAAACATTGATCGGCAGTATCCTAGCCACCGTGAGTGGCACGGTTCCATTGCCGGTTAAAAGCTATTTGAGCTTAAACTGATCGTTCCGGTTCTTCGCCCAGGCTTCTTCCGTGCTGCGGTTGTCCAACGGTCGCTCTTCACCGTAGCTGATCGTTGAAAGGCGTGACGCCGAAATCCCCAGATCCACAAGGTAGGCCTGGGCGCTCAGGGCACGACGCTCACCGAGGGCGAGATTGTATTCGTTGGTGCCGCGTTCGTCGCAATTTCCTTCAATGATGACCATGGCATCCGGATTCGCCTTTAGCCAGGCGGCTTTATTCTTCAGGGTCGCCTGGGCCATAGCGGATAGATCGGCACTGTCGAAATTAAAATAAATATGTTCATTGATGAACTGGTTCATGGCCTGCTCGGCCGCTCGCTTGGCCTCTTCGCCCTGCAGATCTTGACCGCTGGCGGCCGACCCGGACGTATCTGCCGGCGGCGCAGCCTTCTGGGCGGTATCTTGATCCACCGCCGACTGCTGGGCGCAAGAGGTCATCAACATCAACCCGGGCACCAGCACCAACAGCGCCAGAACCATCCATAATTTTCTTCGCATTGTTCCTCCTTTCAACAACCTATCAAATTAGTTAACGTGCTTATTAGGCGACCATTGGGGATTCGTTTGTTCACCCGGCAGCGTCAGCAACCGGCGTTGATCAGTACCGAAAGCCGTCATCACGTAGATACGCGACCGGCCTTCACGTGAAGAACTAAAAACGATCATGCTGCCGTCCGGCGACCAGGAAGGCGATTCATTGTTGCCCGCATCGCGGGTCAATTGCACCGGCGGACGACCATTGAAACCAATGACCATTATATCGTTTCGACCATCTTCCATACCGGCGTAAGCCAGCTTGTCCCCCTTAGGCGACCAGCTGGGTTGGGTATTATAGCGCCCCTGGAATGTCAGGCGGTCCACGCGTCCGGAATCAAGATCTTTGACATAGATGTGCGGGTTTCCGGAACGGTTGGAAACAAAAGCGAATTTCTTTCCATCCGGAGACCAGGTTGGGGATACATCACTACCCCAACTTTCCGTCAACCTTTTAATAATTTTCCCTTTTCCAGTCAACAGATAAATTTCCTGATCGCCGGTGAAGGAAAGCGTCGCCGCCAACGGCATATCCTCAAGGGAGCTGGCTGGATCAGTCTGGGGGAGCCAGGCGGGCGTGATATTCAACCCCTTGTTGCCGATCTCATAGCCGCGTTTGTGATGCCGGTGCTTGATGTACAGAAAGGGACGGTTTTTGGGATAGGCCGTGTAGGCCAGCCATTGGCCGTCCGGGGACCAGGCCGGTGACAGGGTGATGTTTTTGGTCTGCGTGAACTGCACCGGGTTGTGTCCATCGAACTCGGCGATATAAATTTCTTTGTTACCCGTACCCGTCGAAACGAAAGCGATTTCGCTGTTGAAATAGCCCCGATTGCCGGTGAGAAAAAAGACGATCTCGCTGGCGAATTTCCGCACCATCCTTCGGGTGTCCTGCGGACCCCCGCGATAGCGCTTTCCAACGACCGATTGCCCTTTAAAGGTGTCAAAAAGCCGCAGCTCCATTTCGACGGCATCGTCGGAGCGACGGATACCTCCCGTGATCAACAGTTCGGCCCCGATCACCGTCCAGTTGCGATAATTGATACTCGCATCGGTAATCCCGGTCTCACGCGGGTCCTCCAGATAGGCCCCTTTGTCCAGGATTTTAAAATACCCCGTAAACAGAAGGGTTTCGGCCAGAAGTTGGGCGGCTTCGTCGGATGTCTCCAGGGTGGGCGTCCCTTCCGCCAGGGGTTTAAAATCAGGGATGGCCAGTGGAATTTTCTTCAGGAACGGATTGATTTCGATGAATTCGTCCACAGCGGATGACGGTGTTGCCGATAGCGACAGCAGTAACAGAATCAGAACAGGGAATAAACGAAATCTGCGCGTCACATATATCATCAAAATCTCTCTTTCGTTTCAAGGTGCGCCGGGGTTGCCTGCAAGAAAAAACATCTGACGACCTAACCAGGGCATCCGGTCATATCATCGATGCTTTTCAAAAACCGGCCGGCGTCGCTCGAAGACCGACTTCGATATAAGGTCGGTTCACCCCTTCCGGGTGAGGGGCCACGGGGCTGGCTTTCTTGACGGCCCGATAGGCGGATTCATCCAAGTAGCGATTGCCGGACGGCTGAACGATTTCGATATCGGTGATCTCACCGTTCGGAAGGATACGAAAACTGATCAATGTTTCTAAACGTTCGTTAGCCGCGGCCAACTGCTGTGAAAAGGCCCAGCTTTGACTAACCGCAATGGCAGCTTCAATCTTATAATTTTCGATGCGGCTCAGGACGGCGGTACCACCGCCCCCTCCCCCGCCGCTGGTAGCACCAGCGCCTGAGGTGTTCCGTGTCTTTTCCTGGGTCGCCACTTTGCTGCGCATGGACTCGATCGCTTTGGACACCTCACTCTGGCGTGGTTTGGCCACCGGCGGCGTTGGTTTCTGAACAACGGCCTTTTTGTTTGGGTTTTCTTTGACGGTCTTCTTCTTGAGTGATTTGACCACTTTTTGGGGTTTGGGCGTCGGAGCGATGGGCACCGGGTCAGGCTTGGGTGTGGGGATAGGTGCTGTCTCGGGGGGAGGTGCCTCCTGTTTTACCGCGGGCACCGTTTCGGGTTCTGCCGCCGGGGCGGCCGGAGCGGGTTCGCCGGCCGGCAGAGACACAAGATCAACGCTGATGGCCCCCGGGGGCGCCAATCGGTGAGACGACATGAAGGATGCCGGCATGTACGCCATCGCAGCGAAAAACGCCAGGTGGCACAAAGCGGAAGCCGCAAACATCCCGAAAACCTTGTGGGTATCCTGCCCTGCATCCAACACCATGGTTTGCCGATTGTCGTCATTCATTCCTGGAGTACCTGTGCGCCTCACCCCTCATTGGGTGGGTATCTCCGGCACCGGCAAAGTCACCATACCCAGCTTGGCGACGCCCGTGCCTCGGATATCGGACATGACCTGCATCACCACACCGTAGGGAATGGTCTTATCCGCCTTGAGATAGACGCCCTTGTCCTGACGCGCCTCAAGAACCTTGCTGAGTTTCGTGGCAAAAATATCCCGGCTGGTTTTAAAATCGTTTATAAAAACCTGCCCTTCTTTATCGATGGTAACCACCAGCGGCTCCTTTTCCGACTCCAGGGGCTGGGCCGTGGTTTCCGGCAAATCGACGTTGACCCCCTCCACCATCATGGGGGCGGTCACCATAAATATAATCAGGAGCACCAGCATCACATCGACGAAAGGCGTGACGTTGATTTCTCCCATTAAGCCGTTATCGCGTCCGCCGATCTGCATCAGTCGCCTCCTTGCCCCCGGAAGATGTCCCGTTCCACGACATTCAGGAAGTCTGCCGAAAAGCTGATCAATTCAGATTCCAGCGTTCGAATTTTACTCATATAATAGTTGAACGCGATGACCGCCGGGATGGCGGCGGCCAGCCCCACGGCCGTGGCCACCAGCGCTTCAGAAATACCGGGGGCCACCACGGCCAGGCTGGCCGATCCCATCTGGCCGATCCCATGAAAGGAATTCATAATGCCCCAAACCGTCCCGAAGAGACCGATAAAAGGGGTGGTATTGCCGGTCGTGGCCAGGAAGGGCACCATCTGCGTCATGCGGGTGGTCTCGGTATTGATGGCGCGCCGCAAAGCCCGCTTGACATTGTCGATGCCGCCCGTGCGTGCCCCCAGTGAGGCCTTTTCGGCCGGCCCGCGGCCGGCATCGGCCACCGGCCCCTGCTTGCTGAGTTTCCGCAGCTCGAGATAGGCCACGCGGAAAATGCGCGCCACCGGGCTGCCCTGTAGCTGTTTAGATTTGGTGAAAGCATCGGTGAGGTCTCTGCTTTTCCAGAAAAATTCGATAAACAGTGCCGATTCGTTAAAAGCCCGGCGCATATAGCGATATTTGATTAAAATGATCGCCCAGGAGGTGATGGAAAAAAGAACCAGCAGGAGCAAAACCAGTTGGACGACCAAGCCGGCGCTCATGACCATATTCAGGATATCGATTTTGGCGGGATTCATTGATCTCTCCGGATGTCAAAGTTTGCATGAGCCATCAGGCTTACGTAGGAATGTGGACTCAAATATAAGTGGTCAAAACTATCCAAATTGCTGAAAAGTGTCAACTGCTTTGACCTTCAGCCGGCAAGGCAACGATTCGCAATGCCGCAACAAGGCCGTATCATAAGGATAAATATGCATTTCCTGCGCCGAAGAATCGCCAACAGTTGCATTTCAAGCCCAGCGGACCGTAAAAGGTGATCGTAAGGGCCATTGTGTGGGCTCTGTTTGGGTGTAATGACCTGACACATGTTGGTGCAAAGCCCGCTTGAGCAACGATATGGTAACCATTATAGCACGATGGTCTTACATTATTTACACAAAACCAGACAAAACATGTACGATGCGGTCATCCATTGAATCTGCGATCGGGCGACAGTTGACAATATAGAACCGCTTCCGGTCCACCAAAACGGCAATCGGCCTGCAGGAAAATTTAATCTTTATGAAACGTATCGCCCAACTGCTGTTTGAAGCCCGCAGCCTGAAACGGCTGCCGCGCTCCGGGTATCAATTTCTGGGTACCGGCCAAGAGTCGGTGGCGGAGCACAGCTTCACCACCACCTTAATTGCCTACGTGCTCAGCAACATGGTTCCCGAAGTCGATGCCCGCAAGCTGATCGCCATGAGCCTGGTCCATGATCTGCCCGAGGCCCGCATCGGTGATTTGAATTACGTGCAGAAATTCTACATCCAGGCTGACGAAGAAACCGCGGTCGATGAAATGGTCAAGGGCCTTCCCTTCGGCGATGACTTGAAGGACCTGATCGACGAATTCAACCGGGGGGAAAGCCTTGAAGCCCGCCTGGCGCAGGATGCCGATCAACTGGCCTTCCTGATCGAACTCAAAGACCTTGCCGATCTGGGGTATGCCACACCGCCGACCTGGATTCCCAATGTCCAACAGCGCCTTCGTACCGATATCGGACGGTCAATTGCGGACACTATTTTGACGACCCCCAGCGATATGTGGTGGCGGCAAAAATTTATTGACAGATCCAACCAGACCAAATAGACATCGAATCTTGTTTATTTAATTGTCGGGATTAGGTGCGCATGCCCCAAAACAACCACCCAATCACCCGGCGAGTGGGAAATCATGTTTCAAACCCCCGTCAAAAGAATGACCGCTTGCCCCATCTGTTCTCACGTGCCCCCCTCCTCTTTGATCCTGGCCTCATCCGGGTCGCTTACGTCGGGCGGCATTGTTGCAGCGGTGGGTTTGAAGCTGAAAACGGCAGACCCGTTACATCCTAATTGAACCCTAAACGTTTGGAGAGATCGCAAACAATGAAATGGTTGATGACAACCCTCGGTTCATCCATCGGTAAAAAACTGATGATGGCGGCTACCGGCTTGAGCTTCATCGGTTTTCTTGCGGTTCATCTGGCCGGCAACCTTACCCTTTACGGCGGTGCGGATGCTTTCAACAGCTATGCCGAGCATCTGCATGCCCTGGGTCCCCTGTTGGGGGTTGCGGAATTTGGTTTGCTGGGGCTGTTTCTGATCCATGTGCTGAGCGGATTGATCATATTTTGGCAAAACTACAATGCCCGCCCGTCGCGCTATGCCGTGAACCGCAATCCCGGCGGGAAAACCATTGGCTCGGCCACAATGCCCTACACAGGGCTTTTGATTCTGTTCTTTGTCATCTTTCATCTGACCAATTTCAGCCGCTTTTTTATCGACCAGGGCGGCACGACCATCTTTCAGATCGTATCCACCTCTTTTCAGAACCCGGTCTATGTCGGTCTCTACGTGCTGGCCATGATCATGATCGCCTTGCATGTCAGTCACGGCTTCTGGAGCCTGTTCCAGACCTTCGGTCTGAACCATCCGAAATACATGCCCGCCATCAACGCGGGCGGGCTAATTATCAGCCTGGTGTTCGGTTTGGGATTCGGGTTTCTGCCGATTTATATTGCGTTTATTGCCTAAGGAGGACTTTCAATGCAGCTGGATGGAAAAACCCCAAGCGGTCCGCTCCAGAACAAATGGGACAAATACCGCTTTGAAACGAAACTGGTGAACCCGGCCAACAAGCGCAAATATTCGGTCATCGTCGTCGGTACCGGTCTGGCCGGCGCATCGGCCTCAGCCTCCCTGGCCGAACTGGGCTACAACGTCAAAGCCTTCTGTATCCAGGACAGCCCGCGCCGGGCACACAGCATCGCCGCGCAAGGCGGCATCAATGCCGCCAAGAATTACCCCAACGACGGCGACAGCATCTGGCGTTTGTTTTACGACACCGTCAAGGGGGGTGATTTCCGCGCCCGGGAAGCGAACGTCTATCGCCTGGCCCAGGTGAGCAACAGCATCATCGACCAATGCGTGGCCCAGGGCGTTCCTTTTGCTCGGGAATACGGTGGCATGCTGGCCAACCGCAGCTTTGGCGGGGCCCAGGTATCCCGCACCTTTTATGCCCGGGGACAAACCGGTCAACAGCTTTTGCTGGGGGCCTACAGCGCCCTTTCGCGGCAGATCGGGGCCGGTAAAGTCGAGATGTTCACCCGCCGCGAGCTGGTGGACATCGTCATCGTCCAGGACAAAGCCCGGGGCATCATCGTGCGCAACCTCATTACCGGTGCCATGGAACGGCATGCCGCCGATGCGGTCATTCTGGCCACCGGCGGCTACGGCACAGTATTCTACCTTTCCACCATGGCCGATTCCTGCAACGTCGGGGCGGCCTTCAAAGCCTATAAAAAAGGGGCGCTGTTTGCCAATCCGTGCTTTACGCAAATCCATCCGACCTGCATTCCCCATACGAGCGACTATCAGGCCAAGCTGACCCTGATGAGTGAAAGCCTGCGGAACGACGGCCGGGTCTGGGTGCCCAAAAATCCCGGTGACACCCGCCGCCCCAACCAGATTCCCGAAGAAGAACGCCGGTATTTCCTGGAAGAAAAATACCCCAGCTTCGGCAACCTGGTGCCGCGTGACGTGGCCAGCCGCAACGCCAAGGAACAGTGCGACGCCGGCCTGGGGGTGGGTGCAACCGGTTACGCCGTTTACCTTGATTTCGCCGATGCCATCAAACGCGACGGCAAAGATGTCATCCAGCGCAAATACGGCAATCTCTTCGACATGTACCAGAACATTACGGATGACAACCCCTACGAAACCCCCATGATGATCTATCCGGCCTCCCACTACACCATGGGCGGCCTCTGGGTCGATTACGAACTGCAGACCACCATCCCCGGGCTGTTCTCCCTGGGGGAAAGCAACTTTTCAGATCACGGCGCCAACCGGCTGGGGGCCAGCGCGCTCATGCAGGGTCTGGCCGACGGCTATTTCGTCATTCCTTACACGATCGGTCCCTACCTGGCGACCAACGGCGTTTCCGACATCACCGAAGATCACCAGGCGTTTCGCGATGCCGCCCAGAAAGCGACGGAACACGATCAGAAACTGCTGGCCATCAACGGCAAGCAAACCGTGCGGGAAATTCATGTCAAGCTCGGGAAAATTATGGTGGAACACGTGGGCATGGCCCGCAACGCCGCCGGTCTGAAACAGGCCATCAGTGAAATCCAGAGCCTGCGCGAAGACTTCTGGAAAGATGTCAAGGTGCCGGGAACGGCGTCCGACTATAACCTCAGCCTTCAAAAAGCCGACCGACTGGCCGATTTCCTGGAATTTGCCGAGGTCATGGCCCTGGATGCGCTGGAACGGGACGAGTCCTGCGGGTGTCATCTCAGGGAAGAACACCAGACGGAAGAAAACGAAGCCAAACGCGACGATGACAACTACTGCCATGTCGCCGCCTGGGAATACGATGGCTACGGCAACACGCCGAAGTTTCACAAAGAGCCTCTGGTATTTGAGAATGTGAAATTAACGCAAAGGAGCTACAAGTGACAACGACGGAAGAGCACACCATCAATATAACGCTGAAAGTCTGGCGTCAGAAAGGCCCCCAGGAAAAGGGGCGTTTTGAAACGATACCGGTCCAGAACGTGGAGACCCACACGTCATTTCTGGAAATGCTCGATTTGGTCAACGAAAAACTGACCCGGGAAGGCAAAGAACCGATCGCCTTTGACAATGACTGCCGGGAGGGCATCTGCGGTACCTGTGGCTGCGTGGTGGACGGCGTGCCCCATGGTCCTCAGAAAGCCATGACCCTCTGCCAGCTGCACATGCGCAAATTTTCCAACGGCGATGTCATCGCTGTCGAACCCTGGCGGGCACGCGCCTTCAAGGTGATCAAAGACCTCATGGTCGATCGCAGCCCCCTGGACAAAATCATTCAGTCCGGTGGGTATGTATCCGTCAACACCGGATCACCCCAAGATGCCAATGCCCTCCCCGTGCCCATGGAGGTGGCCGAGAAAGCCATGGATGCGGCGGCCTGCATCGGCTGCGGGGCCTGCGTAGCGGCCTGCCCGAATGCGTCCGCCATGCTGTTTGTGAGTGCCAAAGTATCCCAGCTGGCACTGCTGCCCCAAGGCAAACCGGAAGCGGCCCAACGGGCCATCTCGATGGTCAGGGCCATGGACGACCTTCTTATTCGGCAATTGCTCCAACCACCGCGCCTGCGAGGCGGTCTGCCCTAAAGAGATCTCCATCGTTAACATTGCCCGCCTGAATCGGGAATTCATAAAAGCCGGCTTCGCTTCCGAAGCGGTTTAGCAAATAAATCATACCGGCTTCCGGCGGGTGGGGGGAATAATTGACCCACCGGCCGGAAAGCGGTACACCCATCCCGCACGACCGGGCCGCATCCAACCAGAATTCCTATCCACGACAACCTGTGCGACCTCTTCTATAGCAGTGGTAACCAGAGGGCTGGCGCAAAGGATATCAACCTCATGAATGTCATCGACAACATGCTTCAATGGATCAATGACCTTCCCGGCAGCGATACGGCCTATGGCCCGGCTATCTACAAAACCATCGTAGCCCTGCTCGCCATTCTCATCATCTGGTTCCTGCTGAAAGCGATCCTGCAACGGATGGGACGCCGCCTCCTGCGCTATCCTTTTTTCCAGGCAAACGAACAGGTCCTGAGCGCTTTTCGTATCGCTGTTCGCTATGGATTAGCCATCGTCGCGGGCACTTACATCACGCGACTTTTCGGGCTGGCGCTTCTCGAAAAAATATTCCAGGGCGCTATGATCGTCATGCTGGCCTCACCGGCCAAGGATGTTCTGATCGCCGCACTGACCTATCTGGAGAAAAATGTCGCCGACCGCACCGACAACAAAGTGGACGATATCGTTTTCGATCTCCTCAACCGCTTCGCGGGGGCCATTCTGTATGTAACGGCCATCGTTATGGCGCTGGATATCATCGGCATCAACGTCATGCCGTTTATCGCCGGGGCCGGTGTGGCCGGTATCGCCATCGGTTTTGCCGCCAAGGACACCCTGTCCAACCTTATCGCGGGCGTTTTGCTGATTATCGATCGCCCCTTCGAGGTCGGGGATCGTATCGAAGTCTGGAGTGCCCCGGCCGGGAGTGCCTCCTGGGGCGATGTGGTCGATATCGGACTGCGGGCCACCAAAATCAAAACCACCGACAATATCGTGATCATTATTCCCAATAACGAAATCATGAAGCGCGATATCGTCAACTATACGATAATCAGTTCAAGCATCCGGGTCAGGGTCAACATCGGCGTTTCCTATGACGCCGACATCCGGCAGGCCAAAGACATCATTATCGCGGTCGCCCGGCAAATGGACTGGATTGCGGAAACACCGGCACCGAAGGTGGTCGTTCGCAATTTCAGCGATTCGAGCGTGGATTTGCAGCTAAGGGTCTGGATCGGCGAAGCGCGGCGGCGCATGGATACGATCTCCTTTGTGATCGACCATGTCAAAGAGGCGTTCGACCACGCCGGTATCGAAATCCCCTATCCCAAGCGGGACATCCAGATCCGTTATGTTGATCCCCCTGCTCAAACGTCCGATTCCCATCCCCATAGCTGATCTTTTCCCGATGCTCGGTCGAGAGCGCCCCGTGAGGAGAGTTGGCGGTACCAGGCGAACAGGCGCGGGCCATGGGCTAAGGGAAAATTCTGGATGAATAGAAGGCCCCACCATCAGTACCGTCATTCTTCCAGAAAAAGCCCGCCGCATATTTAGCCCTTGATTCCATTGGCAAGAGTAGCTATCTTGGTCGATTATTTTACATTATGAAGCGTGATGTCATCCATGCAACTCAGTATCAAGAAAATAGCCCGTGCCTTGGATCTGCCCGGGGGGAAAATTGAACGCTGGATTCGCCAGGGACGCATTCCCCTTGTACAACGCGGCACCATCTGTACATTTGACCAGAAAGCCCTTGAGCGGTGGGCTTCACAGCACAACCTCGTGTTCCGTCCCGATGGTAATCAGAAACCGGAATGCGCGCTTACTGACGAACCCCGCTTGGCAGCGGCCTTGCATAACGGCGGTGTCCACTACGACATTAAGGGCACTTGTGCGGCGGAGGTATTTCAGATCGCCGTGGCAAGCATGGATTTCATCCCGGAAACAGACAAACCCCACCTCGTCCAGAAACTGGAAGAGCGGGAAGCGCTGACATCCACCGGAATCGGGAAAGGCATTGCCATCCCGCACCCCCGGGACCCCGAATCACTCGACCTTCAAGTCCCCGCCCTGGCTGCATGCTTCCTGGCGGCCCCCATCGATTTCCAGGCCCTGGACGGCCGCCCGGTTTCCATCTTGTTCATTCTGCTGTCACCCTCGGTTCAAACCCATCTGCAGATTCTCTCCCGGCTGTCGTTCTGCCTCCGCCAGGAATCCTTTATAACCTTTCTTAAACAAGTGCCTGACGCTGAAGCATTGAAGAACCGCCTGGACGAAATGGAAACCCTGTGTGAAAACAGCAATCGACGGCAACCTTAACCCATGCGTTCTCCTATCTCCTGGCGGTCCCCCGCAACCTGGTATTTTTTTCGATCCGACGACCGACTCCTGCTGATCGTGGCCGGCGCCATCGTCGGGATCTGCAGCGGTATCGCAGCCGTTGCGCTCAGCCAGGCCCTAATCGCCGTTCTTGGATGGCTGCGCCCCTACCGCGCCTATGGCTGGGCGTTTTTACTGCCTGCCGTGGGGGCTGCTTTGTCTTCCCTGTTTCTCAACAAGATCATGCGCGAGGGCGCCGGCCACGGGGTGCCCGAAGTCATTTACAGCGTGTCGCGCTATGGCGGTTTGCTGCGATTCCGTTCCAGTTTTTCGCGCCTGATATCAAGTTGCCTGACCATCGGCAGCGGAGGATCGGCCGGCCCCGAAGCCCCCATCGTCATGAGCGGCTCCGCCATTGGATCCAACATCGCCCGCCTGCTCGGTCTGAACGATCGCCAGCGGGTAGCGCTGGTCGGATGCGGTGCCGCCGGCGCTATTTCAGCTATTTTCAATGCGCCCATCGCCGGTTTGATCTTTGCCATGGAGGTCATCCTGGGCGAATGGGCCGCTGCCAACCTGATTCCCATTGCCATTGCGGCGGTCGCCGGCACGGAAATCAGCCACTTTCTGCAAGGCAAACAAATCCCATTTTCGCATCACCAGTTCAACATTGGATCGATCGATATTCTGGCCAGTATCGGACTGGCGGTTTTCACCGCCCTGGCTTCGATCATGCTGACCCGTTCCATTCGAATGGTTCATCATAAATCTGATGGCATCAAACTGCCGGCATGGGTGAAGGCGGCCTGCGGGGGATGCATGGTCGGGTTGATTGGCCTTTACCTTCCCATGGTGCTGGGGGAGGGCTACCACGCCATCCGGGAAATGATCGAGGGCCAGTTTGCGCCCGGCATCGGACTGGTTTGCCTGGCGGTTCTGGCTAAAATTGTCGCCACCTCTTTGACCTTGGGGTCAGGGGGCTCGGGAGGTATTTTCGCGCCATGCCTCGTCATTGGGAGTTTCGCCGGCTTGACCTACCACAGGGCGCTGGTCTATCTGTGGCCCGGGACGGAGTGGGTTCAGGAAGGATGCTTTGTGCTGCTGGGCATGGCAGGTCTGGTAAGTGGTATCCTCCAGGCCCCGCTCACCGGCATTTTTCTGATTGTCGAGATCACCGGCGGCTATGAGGTCATCCTGCCGCTGCTTATTGTATCCGCCATATCGACCAGTCTGTGCCATTATTTGGAACCGGCCTCATTCTACTTCAAGGACCTGGTGGAAAAGGGGCAATTGCTGCGTCCTGGCACCGATGCCCGCGTTCTGGCCGACCTTGAGGTGCATGAACTCCTGGAAACCGACTGCATTACGGTGCACACCGACATGCTGCTGCGCGATTTTGTCGACATTGTCAAACAATCCCGCCGCAATCTTTTTCCGGTTGAAGATCACGCCGGTCAGTTTCAGGGCATGATCTACATGGACGATATCCGGCCTTATCTTTTTGACCCGCTCATGTATGACACCGTTCTGGTGGGACAGCTCATGAACGCCCACGTTGAAACCGTATCACCGGACGACGACGTGGTGGAGGTTCTGGAACGAATGGATGCCGATCACCTGTTTAACATGCCGGTTGTTGCCAACCATCGTTTTCTCGGGATGATTTCCAAATCGACACTTCTGGATCAGTACCGTAAAGAACTCATGGTCCAGACCTACCATCTCAACCGGTAGAAGGAGACCCTCATGCACAACCAGCTTTTTCACATCTTTCGCAACACCCCCCTGGGCCGTGAAACCTTTCTGCAATCGCTGTATTTCTGCAAACAGGTTGAAGCCACACTGGTCGTCTACATTCCGGAATTCATCAAATTCCTCATGTATTTCGATAACGATGTGGTCCAGGTGGATCTGGATGATTCCTATCTCACGGACCCCGCTACCGCGGAGGCCCACGCCCGTGAACTGCTGGACAGCGCCAACCTGAAACCCAATTTTTTTACGCCGAAAAATTTCACCGCGTCCACCTTGCCGGATATCCCCACCAATTTCGATTTCATGTGTTGCCCCCGCAGCATCAGCGACTTATCATCCAAAATCGGCCTGGGTTATATCGGCCCCCGGGTCAGGCGCATTGTCACTTCGGCAAGGTTTCCGGTCCTTATCACCAGCCCCGTTTTCAAACCCTGGACACGCCTCGCCGTTTTTTTCGGCGGGTCGGCCAATGCCCTGAATGCCTTGAAACTAGGATTGCGTATTGCCCGCCAAACCGGTGCGCCCCTCGATATTTTCACCCAGGGTGAAAACCGTTCACGTGAAGATTACGAAGCGATCATTCGCGACCACCATCTGGAAGAAGAACTCGAACGGCTGCAGCAACGGTGGGTTTTCTTTGACAAGGACGCGTTTGAAACCAATCTTTACAACGTCCCCCACGATGCGCTCGTTATCTTAGGCGCCTTCGGTCACAGCCTGATTCGTAACCTTGTCTTCGGCAGTAAAATGGAAAAGATCCAGTCAACGATCCCCAACAATCTTCTGATTGTCGGCCCGCATTACACGGCCGGGATTTAGGGCCCGCGCAAAAAATGTTTCGCTAGTTTTCGACTGTGGCGTACAAACATACGCCACACCGCAACCCTTTGTATGGCCTTGATTAGGAATACAAGATTCTCACTTCGGCATTGGGCACCCTTGTGATGTCTTCCCATGCGCTGATAGACAATTAGGTAAAGAGGTATAAGGAGGAAAGTGCGCTGCTTGTTGCAAGCGCGGGTTCTGTTTTTCGCCCTTTAGCCAGCGAGGGTTTCCAATCGGATTGGGCGTTTAAGGATGGAGCGGGCGATGTTTTCAAACTGGGGCGTGGTGTCGGATACAAAAAACCGATAACCGCCTTCGCGTTTCAATCGTTTCTGAAAATCCGCATCCTGTTCAATCAAATTTCGCATGCTGTTGGCCACACCCGTAGAGGAGTCGATCACCCGCACCCGTCGTCCGATCTTCGCCTGGATCAGGTCGGCCAGTAAGGGATAGTGCGTACATCCCAAAATCAGGGTGTCGATTTGTTTGGCTTTTAAAGGTCGTAAATATTTTTTAACGATCATCGCCGTCTCGGGCTTTTTCAACCAGCCTTCTTCCACCAGGGGTACCAGCAACGGGCAGGCGCTGGTAAAAACCCGGTATTCCGGCCGCAACTTTTGTATGATCGCTTCATACACACCGCTGGCAACGGTGGCCCGCGTGCCGATAATGCCAATGCGTCCCCTCCGCGAGGATTGGACCGCCATCTCCGCGGCCGGGGATATCACCTCGAAAAACGGGATATCATAATGCCGCCGAAGGGTGTCCGGCGCCACACTGGAGGCGGTGTTGCATGCCAAAACCACCGCCTGAGCGCCTTCCGAAAGAAGAAATTCTGTATTCTCAATGGCATATTTAATGACGGTGGAAGGGCTTTTGCTGCCGTAGGGCGTCCGCGCGGTATCACCGAAGTAGAGGACATCATACCCGGGAAGGCATTCCATGAGGGCACGCACAACCGTCAACCCTCCGATGCCTGAATCAAAGACACCGATCATTACGAATTTACCCCACTTGAAGGATTGATCACCGGCGAATCACCGAGATGCAGCGGAACCGCCCGGTGGGAAGACGTCCTACTCCCCATTCTCCGGATCATTAGGTTTTTCTTCACGCAACCGTTCTTTCCGCCGTTCTTCTATTCGGCAAGTAACGGTTCGACGGATGATGTCATCTGGAAGGTCTGTTCGAATCCCCGGGCAGGTGTCCCCCATGATTCGCCAGTTGGCGACATCTTCAAGAACGGCGGTAATGTAAGGCCAATTCCGACACATGCGGGGCTTGACCGGATGAATCCGGCAGAGCCCATCCCAGAAAATACAAAATCCATTGTCGGACTGCGCCAACACATAGCGCGAGCCGGACGATCGACAGTATCTTGATTTAAACCGCTCCGGATCTTCACGAATATATGCGGCGATGGCCTGAATGTCGGTCGCGGCAACATATGTACCGCCATACCCGCGACAACAGTCACCGCACATCTGGCATGCAAACACAGGTTCAGCATTAGACTTAGACGTCATGGCGCGTTTCCATGGCGCGTTTGAGGGTGACCTGGTCGACGTATTTCAGATCACCGCCCATGGGAACGCCGGAGGCAATGCGGCTAACTTTGACCGGGCAGGCTTTCAGCTGCTCAGCCAGATAGGCTGCCGTGGCCTCGCCTTCCACATTGGTGCCCGTGGCAATGACCACTTCCTTGAGGGATTCTTCGCGCGCCCGACGAAACAAGCTGGCAATTCGGATATCGTCCGGCCCGACGCCGTTCATCGGTGAAAGCACCCCCCCCAGAATATGGTATACCCCCCGGAAAGCCCCTGACTTTTCAATGGCGATCATGTCTCCAGGCTGTTCGACAACGCAAAGCTGGCCGATATTGCGCGACACATCCTGACAGATGTGACAAACGCTCTCATCACTCCAGGCATGACAACGCACGCAGGATTGCGTCCGCTCCTTGACTTCCAGGATGCTTTGCGCCAGTTGCTCCGCATTGCGGTGGGGTACTTTCAGGATGTGCAGCGCCAGTCGCTCGGCGGTTTTCTCCCCAATGCCGGGCAGCTTCGCGATCTGACGAATCAAGTTTCGAATGGATGCAGGGTAATAATTCATGACGACAATATCCTATGGCCAGTCGCCGAAGCGAATCACGCTCGTGCCAACGTCGATCCTTTCAGAACAGACCGGGGATATTCATTCCTCCCGTTAATTTTCCCATCTCCGATGCCACCATTTCCTGGGATTTGCTCAGGGCGTCGTTAACGGCCGCCATCACCAGATCCTGCAGCATTTCCACATCATCCGGGTCCACCACGTCTTTCTCGATGACGATCTTCAGAACCTGTTGTCGACCGTTGGCCACAACCGTTACCATGCCACCACCGGCCGTACCCTCGACGGTCCGATCCGCTAATTCTTCCTGCATTTTGGCCATCTTGGCCTGAAGCTTCTGGGCTTGCTTCATCATGTTACCCATGCCCTTCATGGCAATTCCTCCTTTTCGCGCACGTGAATGCACGTCTTTTCCAGCAATATTAGACCGCGGCAGCCTTTGGTCGACCCGCCCGGCGCCAAAACCGGATGGTTACGTCAGCTCTTCTTTCCCGGATGGTGACAAGATCTTAACATCCATCACTTTCCCCTGGAAAAGTTCGATCACTTCCGAAACCATGGGATGGCTCAAGGCCTCCTGTTTGAGCTGGTCTTCATGGACTTTTTTTTTTCGCTTAACGGCCGGATCGGCCGACTTCCCGTGAACCACAATTTCCAGCGGCCGACCGAACAGTTCCTGAACCGTGCTGCTGATGGCCTGGATGCTTTCGCGGCGTTTAACACGGTTGATGCTGAATTCATTTCCATTGACCTCGATCTCGATACGGCGCTCATCCACGGCAACGAGAGAGGACTGTTGGAGATTTGCTGCCAGGGCAGGCAAATTCTCCCCCAGCATGTCAATAATGTGCGCCCACGCTTTTGCGCGCGCCTTTTCATCGGACGGCATTGCCATGGGGGTACGGCGCTTTGGTCCCGGGACCTGGCGGGAGGCATCATATTCCACCGAATTTGCCTGCGGCGGTTTGGGCTCTTTTGAGGCAGCGACCGTTGCCTCCGGCTCCGCCCGCCCCCCTCCGCCGAGAATCATCGTCTGACGAAGTGCTTCCACGCTTTCGATGAGTTCATCCATCGGCAATGTCGGTTTGACCTGACAAATCTGCATCAACACCATTTCCACGGCCAACCGGGGCTGCGCGGCAAGACGAACGAGAGCGTCTTCACGATAAAGCATATTGAAGACCTGATTGAGCACACCGGCCGATAAATCGCGAACCTGTTCGCGCAATTGTTGAATCTCACCTTCAGGCAAATCGACCAACGGTACCGTCGGGTCGCCCACCTTGATGACGATCAGATTGCGAATATGGACCAACAGGTCGGCATACAGCTTTTTAAGGTCCTGGCCGCGATCATGGACCGTTTGAATTGCCAGCAGGAGACGTGCGATATCCCCCTCAAGCAGCGCCGCCGCCAACCCGGTGATGATGTGGCGATCGACCACCCCGAGAATATTTAAGACCTGCGCATGTGTGACCGGCCCTTCGGAGCACGTCATCACCTGATCCAGCAGGCTCAATGCATCCCGCATGCTTCCACCGGCCTCACGCGCCACAAGGGTCAGGCTTTCTTCCGGAACGGCAATGTTCTCACGCTCGCAGAGTTTTGCCATATGCCCCGTGAGGCTTTCGGAAGCGATGCGTCGCAAATCATACCGCTGGCAGCGCGAAAGAATCGTTACCGGGATTTTGTGTGGTTCCGTCGTAGCAAACATAAACATGATATGCGCGGGCGGCTCTTCGAGGGTTTTCAGCAGCGCATTGAAGGCCGGGGTGCTGAGCATGTGCACTTCATCGATAATGTAGATCTTGTAAGAACTGTAGGCCGGCATGTATTTTACGTTTTCACGCAACTCACGGATTTGATCGACACTGTTGTTGGAAGCGCCGTCGATCTCGAATACGTCAGCGGCGTGGCCGGCGGTGATTTCGTTGCAGGACCGGCAGACGTTGCAGGGCTGAGGGGTCGGGCCCTCCTGGCAGTTCATCGCTTTGGCAAGAATGCGGGCGACGGTTGTTTTACCAGTCCCCCGTGGGCCGGAGAACAGAATCGCATGCGCCACCCGCCCGTGATGGATCGCGTTCATCAAGGTGCGGGTAACATGCTCCTGCTCCGACCACCTCATCAAAGGTCTGCGGGCGATATTTGCGTGCCAGAACGAGATAAGCCATGGGCCTATTTTGTTTTAAAAAGAGGAAGTTGCATGTTTACAGGACCACTGCCATTGGCGTTCCCGGGCCCTGTACCGGTGCGGCGTAACATAATGAAACCGGGGAAAAACGGCAAGGAAAAAATTGTCCCGCACCAGGTGGGGTGAAATTAGAAAAGTGAGGTCAGCCAGGTTCGAAGTAAAATGATCGAACGGGAAATGATATGGCGGAGAGAGAGGGATTCGAACCCTCGGTGCCGCTATAAACGACACACACGATTTCCAGTCGTGCTCCTTCAGCCTCTCGGACATCTCTCCGCATGCAAACGAAACAAGAGGGTGAATCACAAGGAATCACCCACGCGCGGTGCTGGCGGAGAGGGTGGGATTCGAACCCACGATCCCGGTTTAAGCCAGGATACCGCTTTTCGAGAGCGGGGCCTTCAGCCACTCGGCAACCTCTCCTTGCCCCTGACGCAAGGCGTATCCTTAACGCTTTTAAAAAGGCCTGTCAATGGTTACCCGGGGGATAGATATCCGGTGCGTCCACTGCAAAAGCAGTTTGTTTTTCACTTGATGGCTGCGACGGAATTTAGTATCAGATGCCGCCAGCAGAATCTTTCGTTCTTGCCCGACGAGAACGATAAACACACACCAATCCCGAACTTTGACAGAAATGCCCAGTAGGTAAGGAAATATAGCCATGGCCCGACTCAGACCCTTTAAAGGGATTCGCTACAACCCTGACCGTATCTCATCCATGGCCGATGTGATCAGCCCGCCCTACGACGTGATTTCCGAGAGCGAACAGGCAGCGCTCCACGACCGCAGCCCTTATAATGTCATCCGGATGGAGTTGGGGCAGAAACGCACCGGGGATGACCGACATGACAATCCTCACACGCGGGCGGGAAATTATCTCCGGACATGGATGAAAGACGGCACGCTGGTCCAGGAAGAAACGCCGGCCGTCTATCTGGTGGCCACGGAATTTGACACGGTCAGCGGCCCTTGTACGCGCTGGGGTCTGATGGTCAGTGTGGGGCTGGAACCTTTTCACCAGGGGGGCATTCTTCCCCACGAACGCACCTATTCCAAAGTCAAATCCGAGCGCTTATCGCTGATGCAGGCCTGCCGGGCCAACCTGAGCCCAATTTTTGCGTTCTTTTCAGATGACCGGTCCACCATGCCGCAACTGATATCCCACGTGGCACATACGGCCCCCGTGGTCGCCGTTCAGGATGACAACCGGCATTTCCATAAAATGTGGATCATCAAAGACCCAGATCTGCATACCCGTATTGCGGTCAATTTTGAACAACAGACGCTTTTTATTGCCGATGGCCACCATCGCTACGAAACAGCGCTGGCTTATCGGGACGAACAGGCCGGCCTCGCTGGTGGTTTACCGGAAAACCACCCCGCCAACAATACCCTGATGTACCTGAGCAGCATCCAGGACCCCGGTTTGATGATTTTACCTGCCCACCGCCTTCTTCCGGAAGTACCCTCGGAAGTCCGCCTCAACTTTCTTGAACACGCCCGCTCATTTTTTGAAGTGCAATCGACGGAAGAAAATTTGGAGAAGGAGCGGGCTGTCGATGCCATACTGGACCGATTGGAACAAACCCAACCGGGCACGGCTCTGGTGGTCGCCCTGCGGGACGTCGAAGCGCCTGTCCTGCTTCAGCTTAAACCAGGAAAAAAAGCGACCATTTATCCCAAAGAAACACCGGACATTCTAAAAGATATCGATGTCACCTTATTGACCGAGTTCATTTTTCCTGTGTTGTTGGGGCTGTCCCAGGCGCAACTGGATGATGTTAACTGCGTTCACTACCACCACGATGCCCGCGCAGCGTTGGACGGCGTGACATCCGGACACTACGATATGGCCTGCATCCTCAAACCGACCCCGATCGCTTCTGTTCAGCGGGTTGCCGATGCGGGACTAGTCATGCCGCGCAAATCAACCTATTTCGCCCCCAAGGTGATCACCGGTTTGGTCATGCACGCCCTCGACACCGCCATGGATTGAGACCGGCCGTCCCCGATCGATCGGCCATTGCCAGAATGGTCCTGTTCAGGGGCGCAACATCGCACACATCTCATCGCTGTACCCCCCATCAGCATTGTAGATTACCAGCGGCGGACCGACGATCAACCCGGGGCGCCCCCCCTTTACGACTTTCAATAGACAGCGCTTGGCGTCCAAATTAGATCGGGGATGGATCATCCTTAAATATTTGGGCTCCAGGTGATGCCCCTGCATGCCGGCCATCAATTCAGCCAGCCGATCCGCCGGATAAATAATCCAGCCGCGTCCGCCGGTGGATAAAAACCGCCGCATGGCTTTGATAAGGCCATCCAGCGACACGGCGATTTCATGCCGTGCCAGGGCGCGTTGGTTTTGAGGGTTGATGCGTCCCGAATGCGGTTGTCGATAAGGCGGGTTGGTGATGACCATGTCCACCGGAGACCCGATATCGTCTGACCGCAGTCGTAAAAAGTCTCCTTCAACGACCTGTATTCTCGACTGGAACCCGTTTTCTTCGACATTGTTGCGTGCCAGCGCGGCAAGTTCCGCCTGGATTTCCACACCGGTGATGTGTACATCCGGATATCGGAAAGCGGCTAGGAGCGGCATAATGCCGCATCCGGTTCCCAGGTCCAGAATTCTCGCGTCGGGTTTTCCCGGAACCGCATGAAACGCCAGGATGGCGGCATCTATCGAGAACCGATACCCGTTGCGGCTCTGGCAGACTTTCAAGCGACCGTCAAGAAACGTATCAAAAGACCAGCACATGCTATTTGCGAAACCTCATTCCGTTGAGAACGATCCAATTTTAAACTGGATATCTTCGACAACCCTGTCACCAGCGGCCTGATTGAGTCGTGTGATCAATTCCTTTTTCAGGAAATGCAGTTCCTGCATCCAGACCGAACTGCTGACGTGGACCAGAAGGATGCGTTGTTTGAAGGCCGCCGGTTGGGCATTGCGGGCCAGCGCTTCACCCACCACGCGATCCCATAAATCCCATACGGCGCGCGCGTTTTGCCCTTCACCACCCTGGCATGTTTGCAGCACCTTCCCGATGATGTTGGCAATCGGTTCGCAGTCCGACTGTTTTCTGTCTTTGTCGCCCATCGCTAAGACGTCCATAAAAATGTTTCGCATTGTTACCGTGAAAATCCCATAGTCTGTCAGCTTATAACGAGCCCTGAATCGTCCTGTCAAATGCGCCTCGCCCTTGTCCCATCCGGTGGCAACCACCTGGCTATCTGACGTATACGGGTCAGTAAAAAGGCCCTTCATCTCCTGTCTGATTCCCTATCGAGAAAGCATATAACCCTTGATATCACAAGAAGTTGAGCCGGTTTTTCCTTGACTTGCCTACGGGGGTAACTTAATTACATAGGCACCATTGATAGCCCTGCAAAATGCCAAAAATCAACGCGCATGATTGATATCGCCACCTCCGGCCTTATCATATAGGTAACCATCTTTAAGCTCGTAACGTATACCCTAACAGGAAAAATAAAATGACTTGGGATTGGGAAAAACTGAAAGACCAACAACAGGGACGACGTCCCACACCGCCTCAGGTGGATGAGGTGTTGAAAAACATTAAAAATATTAAACTCCCCGGCGGCCCGCTAGTCTTTCTTCTGCTGTTTGTCGTCCTGGGGATCTACTCCTCCGTCTATCAGGTCGACACGGACGCAGTCGGTATTGTACAACGTTTTGGGAAATATCACAAAACCACCCAGCCGGGGCTCAATTTCAAACTCCCCTTCGGCGTTGAAACGGTCCGTATTGTACCCGTCCGTCGTATTCTCAAGGAAGAATTCGGCTTCAGTTCCGAGCGAGCAGACGAAAGGCGCCGATCGGTCCCGGTGACTGAAAACAGCAGCGAATCGCTCATGCTGACCGGTGATCTAAACGTGGCCGTGGTTCCCTGGATCGTCCAATATCGAATCAAAGACCCCTACGACTATCTATTCAAGGTGCAAAACGTCACCCAGCTGCTGCGGGATATGTCGGAAGCCGCCATGCGGTTGGTCGTCGGTGACCGCAGTATCAACGAAGTCATATCCAAACGCGATGAAATTGCGGTCGAAGCCACAGCAGTGTTGCAGGCAGAAGTCGACAATGCCCAGGCTGGCATCACCATCGTCACCATCGAAATGAAGCGGACGAATGTCCCCGGTCCGGTTCAGTCATCGTTCAACGAGGTCAACCAGGCCACCCAGGAAAAAGAACAGACGATCTACCAGGCGCGGGAAGAATACAACAAGGCGATCCCGGCCGCCAAAGGTGATGCTGAACGCGTCATCAAGGCCGCTGAAGGCTATGCCCTCGATCGGGTCAACCGCGCCAAGGGTGACGCCGCCCGCTTTACCTCGATCTACACGGAATACGCCAAGGCCAAGGACGTCACCTTGCGACGCCTCTACCTGGAAACCCTGCAGGAATTGTTTCCCCGCCTGGGACCCAAATACATCGTGGACGACAATCAGAGCAATGTGCTGCCCTTGCTCAATTTGAACCAGAATACGTTGAAACAGAAAATAGGTGCCGGCAATGAACAATAAATTTGCATATGTTTTGATAGCCATCTTCATCGCCGTTGCGGGGCTTTATTCATCCGCATTTGTGGTTGATGAAACCGAACAGGTCGTTCTCACACGATTTGGCAAAATTATCAGAGAACCACTCACGGAGCCGGGTCTTAATTTCAGGCTGCCTTTTTTGGACAAGGTCAATAAGTTTCCCAAAAACCTGCTTTTCTGGGATGGAGAGCCCGGGGAGATTCCAACACTTGAAAAAACCTATATCTGGGTGGATTCCTTTGCCCGCTGGCGCATTACGGACCCGGTCAAATTCAAGCAAACCGTCGATACAGTATACAGCGCACAGAATCGTCTGGACGAAATCATCGATCCCGCCGTGCGTAACGCCGTCACCAGCTACCGGCTGATCGAAACCGTGCGCAAGAGCAATCGTGAATTGGACACCTTTGAAGTCGGGATCGAGAAAGACGAGTCAGAAAATAAACGGGAAGTGTACAAGATATTGACCGGCCGGGAACAAATAACGCTGGGCATCCTGAAACAAGCTCAACCGAAACTGGATAAGTTCGGGATCGAGCTGGTCGATGTCAAAATCAAACGTGTGAACTACGTGGATCAGGTTCGAAACTCCGTTTACAATCGAATGATTGCCGAACGCAACCAAATCGCTGAAAAGTTCCGTTCTGAAGGTATCGGGGAAGCGCGTAAAATTCGAGGCGACAAGGAAAGGGAGCTGAAACGGATCAACTCGGAAGCCTATCGGATTGCCCAAGAAGTCATGGGTAAGGCGGATGCCGAAGCCACCGACATCTATGCCCGCTCATTCGGCGCCGACCCCGAGTTTTATTCTTTCCTCAAGACGATGGAAGTCTATCGGGAAACGCTGAGCAGTGACAGCACACTGGTGCTTTCAACCGATTCTGATTTCCTTGGATACCTGAAAGGCCTCCCCGCGTCCATCAAATAGCTACAAACGGAGAAAGCACCTGTTATCCAATACCAGGTGCTTTCTCTATACGACAGAAACCGGATCGGGAGGAATCTACCTGCCTTTTCTTCTCTGATGACGTGTCCGAGCCAGCAACTTTCTGTGTTTATGTTTTCTCATTTTTTTTCGGCGTTTCTTAATGACGCTACCCAAAGGATCACCTCCCTTAATCAAATTAGCATTTTTAATAAAAGAAACTATATAGCATTCTTTAAAAAATAGTGTCCAGTATTTTTTACACCAACCTGTCGATTCAAATCGAATATAACTATTTTATATATTAAATCAATTAGTTATAATTTTACATGGTTGTGTTCCGCATGGTAACATGGTAATATAGAACTAAATTCGGTCGGTTTTCCTGTCACTCACACCGCCCATACCCATGCCGAGCAATTGAATGATGACAGCACGACGCTTTCAAGCCAGCCAGATTCTGCTCATTAATGATGCCGTTGCCATGGCCGAAGAATTGGTCAGCAACCACTATAAATTATCGACGGCACAGTGGCTGCGACGCAAGTATGACGTGCGAACGGCCGCCGACCTGTCACCCGAGGAAATCATTGCCGGACCCTTTGCCCAGGTTATTCGTTACGAAGGGCGCAAAGAAAATGCCGATTTAAATTCGGAAGCCTTCGACTTCTATAAAATATGTTTACAGGATCTCGCCATCTTGGAAGCACTGCAAAAGCTCATCGTCGCTACGCCTGTTTCCCTTTACCCTCTACATCATCACGCATGAATTGATCCATATTGTCCGCTTCACCAAATTCCTGCAGAGCTTCGTGGCAACCGCTACGAGAGACTTGCCGAAGAATTACGGGTCCATGATAAAACGCATGAAATCCTCAAACCCGTAAGCATCCCTGACATGGCGGCCGTGTTCGATTTTTACGCCCGCTGGCGTGACGAGTTCGACAGCCTCCGCGATCCTGCATGAAAAAGGTTGCGGCCCGCTGAATACGCATTCCTTGATAAAGGCACCGACTCTAAATTACCGCATTTCCCGTGTCGGAAATTCCCAAAATAAAATCTTAATGCGGTGCCATCCAAATCATTGATCCACCCCTTGACAATATCGTTTGGCTGACTATTTTTTAGCATCTTTACGTGGTCAAGCCATTCATCGAAGTGCGATGATGCCTGATAAATACTGTTGGAGGTTTAGAGAATGCCCCTTTACGAATATGAATGTGCCCAGTGTGGCCAAATCGAGGAGGCGCTGCAGAAATTTTCCGACAAGCCCCTTAAAAAATGCCGAAACTGTTCCGGAAGCCTCCACAAGCTTATTTCCAACAGCAGTTTTCATCTTAAAGGCACAGGGTGGTATGTTACCGACTATACCAAAAAGTCCTCAACCGAGGCATCAGCAAAAGGTAAGGAAACGCAACCCAAGCAATCAGACGCTAAACCCGCGGCCGAGAATTCAACATCCGGCAGTTCTGCCGATTAGCTGAAATCATACATCATAGGCAAATGGAAACGGTACCCAATCCGGGCGCAATCATCGGGGCATTACCGATAGACGAACTATCTTACTGAACTTGAAAATGGCATCACGAGAAATACGGAAGTCCTCGAATCAACGCACAATTTTACGGCAACTCCCTTTTCGAGCCGAACCTGTCGGTTGGGAACAATATCTGACAGAGTCGGCTACAGGCTGTTAGGCTAATTTAATCTTTACCGAATTAAAAGGAGACTGGCAAGCAATGAAGATCAGACCGTTAAACGACCGAGTTCTGGTACAGCGCATGGAAGAAGAAACGAAAACCAAAGGTGGGATCATTATCCCGGATACGGCCAAAGAAAAACCGGCCGAGGGTAAGGTTATAGCCGCCGGAAACGGCCGTCTGGGTGATGACGGCAAACGTATTCCCCTTGAAGTCAAAAAGGGAAACCGCGTGCTTTTCAGCAAGTACGGCGGCACCGAAGTCAAGGTGGACGGCGAAGAATACCTGATTATGCGGGAAGACGACATTCTTGGAATCATTGAATAATTATTGAAAGATACGGAGGTTAGAAAAAAATGGCTAAACTGATCAAGTACGACCAGAAAGCCCGCGAAGCCATGCTTCGAGGTGTTCAAACGCTCACCGATGCAGTTGTGGTAACCCTGGGCCCCAAGGGTCGCAATGTGGTTATCGATAAGTCCTGGGGCTCTCCGACGGTGACCAAAGACGGTGTAACCGTGGCCAAGGAAATCGAACTCGAAGACAAATTTGAAAACATGGGCGCCCAAATGGTCAAAGAAGTCGCCAGCAAAACCAGCGACATGGCCGGCGACGGCACCACCACCGCTACGGTTCTGGCGCAGCTCGATCTACGAAGAAGGTCAGAAGCTTGTTGCCGCCGGCAATAACCCCATGTCCATTAAACGGGGCATCGATAACGCCGTTGAAGTCGCAGTTAAAGAACTGCACAGAATGAGCAAGCCCACCAAGGACCAGCGTGAAATCGCCCAGGTCGGTACCATCTCGGCCAACAATGATCGAAACCATCGGCAACATCATTGCCGAAGCCATGGACAAAGTCGGCAAAGAAGGCGTCATCACCGTTGAAGAAGCCAAGGGTATGGAGACCAACCTGGACGTGGTCGAAGGTATGCAGTTCGATCGTGGCTATCTTTCACCTTACTTTGTGACCGATCCCGAAAAGATGGTGGCCTCTCTCGAAGATCCCTTCATTCTGATCAACGAGAAAAAAATCAGCAGCATGAAAGATCTCCTGCCGATTCTGGAGCAAGTGGCCAAAATGGGCAAACCGCTCTGATCATCGCCGAAGATGTTGAAGGTGAAGCACTGGCGACCCTGGTTGTCAACAAACTGCGCGGCACGCTGCAGGTTGCCGCTGTAAAAGCACCGGGTTTCGGTGATCGCCGCAAAGCCATGCTGGAAGACATTGCCATTCTGACCGGCGGCCAGGTGGTTTCCGAAGACTTGGGCATCAAGCTGGAAAATCTTGATCTTGCGGATCTGGGAAAAGCCAAACGCATCAACATCGACAAAGACAATACCACCATCGTAGACGGTGCCGGTTCCCGCAGTGCGCTGGAAGGTCGGGTAAAGCAGATTCGAGCCCAGATCGATGAAACCACTTCTGACTACGATCGAGAAAAACTTCAGGAACGCCTCGCCAAATTGATCGGCGGGGTTGCCGTAATCAATGTCGGGGCGGCCACGGAAACCGAAATGAAAGAGAAGAAAGCCCGTGTGGAAGATGCCTTGAATGCAACCCGCGCTGCCGTTGAAGAGGGAATCGTTCCGGGTGGTGGCGTTGCTCTGGTTCGTTGCCTCGATGTCCTGGACAAAGCTCGCGGCAAGGTCAAGGGAGACTTGAAGCTCGGTGTCGATGTTGTCATGCGCGCGATCGAAGAACCCCTGCGCCAAATCGCCAACAACGCCGGCGCCGAAGGTTCCGTTGTGATCGACAAGGTTAAAAATATGGAAGGCGCCTTCGGTTACAATGCGGCCAGCAATACCTACGAGGATCTGATTCAAGCCGGTGTGATCGATCCGACCAAAGTCACCCGTTTTGCACTGCAGAATGCAGCCAGCGTCGCGGGCCTGATGCTGACCACGGAAGCAATGATCGCCGATAAGCCGGAAGAGAAATCCGACGCGGGTCCTGCCGGCGGCGGTATGGGCGGCGGTATGGGCGGTATGGGCGGTATGGGCGGCATGGGCGGTATGATGTAAGCTAAACCATCATCGCCTTAAGGTTAAACCAAGTAAACCCCCTGTCTACCAAGGCAGGGGGTTTTTGCTTTGGATCTCTGCCAGATCCCTTGACAATTATTAGGTTGGACGATAATGATAGACAGTAGCTAGAATCTTTATTTTAATACAAATTCGGGCCATTCAACTCAACTATTTAACGAATCGGAGCGATCAATGAAAACAACTACCCCACTCCGAATCATCCTTGGGGCAATCGTCATGGCGTCGTTGGCATTGATTCTTCCTGCGGCCGCCTATTCCGGGAACAATATAGAAGATCATATCATTGAAACCGAAACCGGTATCTACTATATCGTCCAACCGGGTGACACCCTGTGGGACCTTTCCCATAAGTTTTCTGACTCGCCCTGGTTATGGCCGGATATGTGGAAGGAAAACCAACAAATCACCAATCCCCATCTCATATATCCGGGTGATCGCATAAAACTCTACCGACGGACGGATGTCAACCGCGTTCAGACCGCCGTATCCGGGCCTAAAAAAGCAGGGAAGACGTATACGTACCATGATATCGATGCCGTTGGCTTTATCCGTAAAAAGGCGCTTGAGCCCAGCGGCGTTATCGTCGGTGTCAAGCGTTCGAAAAATATTGTCAGTGATTATGATGAGGTTTATATCACACCACAGTCAGGGATGACCTTTGCCGTAGGCGAAAAATACACCGTATACCGCACCCTTAATGAAATAACCGACAATGAGACTAACGCCTATATCGGAATTCAGCATTATCTTCTCGGGGTTGTTGAAATTACTCAAGTTGCTCAGGATGTAGCTGTCGGCAACATCAAAAAATCTTTTCGGGCGATCGCTGTCAAAGACCTCGTCACTCCCTATCTCAAGCGATCGGCAATCATTGAGATCAAGGAAAGTGTGCCGGGGCTAGAGGGCAAACTGATTGCTACGGAAGATCACCATAATTTGGTCGCCCAGTACCGTACGGCTTTTATTGACAAGGGTGAAATTGACGGGATCGAGATCGGACAATACTACACGATTTTGAACAAGATAGAGGATCGCGTTATCATCGGGGGCAATGAAAAAACTATCAACATCCCGCCCCAGAAAATGGGGTCGATTTTCGTGCTGCACACCGAAGAGAATACCGCCACAACGCTGATTCTCCAATCCGAGCCGGGTGTTGAGGACTGGATGCCCATCGGTACACCATTTTAAACCGTATCGGAACCCATCGCGATGGCGCAAAACGATCAGGAGGGCTTTCAGTGGAAGGCCCCCTTGATCGTTCCGATAGGAACGTAACCCCGACAAAACTGATCGTTTTAATTGCCCCTCAGACAACAGCTTTGCGTGCACTGGTAACGCGCAGGACTTCTTCATAGGACGTCACCCCATCCAGCATCTTCTGAATGGCGTTTTCCCTCAAGGTCACCATCCCCTCTTCTATGGCCCGAATCCTGATGTTCGCTGCATTGGTCTTGGGCGTCGTCATTTTCTGGATGGCATCCGAATAGGGCATGACTTCGAAAGCGGCGGAACGACCGCGGTAGCCGGTCTGGCGGCAACGATTGCATCCGCGCCCACGATACAGTTTGACCGCACCCTTCAATCCGGCATCGATACCCGCGGTCCGAAGGTCATCGGCCTCCATCGCAAAAGATTCCTTGCAAAATTCGCAAATGACGCGCAGCAATCGCTGGGCTATCACCCCTATCAGGGTGGCTTGAATGAGGAACGACGGCACCCCGAGATCCAACAGACGGGTGATGCTGCTCGGTGCATCATTGGTATGCAGTGTCGATAAGACTAGTATGGCCGGTCAATGCCGATTGTACGGCATTCTCCGCTGTATCCAGGTCGCGCATTTCACCGATCATGATAATGTCCGGATCCTGGCGCAAAATTGTTTTTAGAATGGAACCAAATGTTACGCCTATCGCTGGTTGAACACCAATTTGGTTAAAATCCTCATGGATCATTTCGATCGGGTCCTCCACCGTGACGATATTGTTTTCCGGGGTGGAGATCTTTCGTAGAGCGGAATACAACGTTGTGGATTTACCACTTCCAGTGGGACCGGTAACCAGGATAATTCCATGGGGCATCCGGATAAATTGATCGAACTTGCGTAAATCTTCCTTCGTAAACCCCATGCCCCCCAGATCCTGAATGAGGATATCCGGATCCATGACGCGCATCACCATCTTTTCGCCAAACGCGACCGGCACCGAGGAGATTCGTATCTCCACTTCCATGCCGCCTTTGTCCATTTTGATCCGACCGTCCTGAGGGCGCCGCTTTTCGGCCATGTTCATCCGGGACAGCGCCTTGATGCGGGAAACGATGGCGTTATGAACCTTCTTGGGCAGCCGGTAAACGGTGTGAAGCACGCCATCAATCCGCATCCGGACCAAAACGATTTCTCGTTTGGGTTCGATATGAATATCTGAAGCCCTTTGATCAAAGGCATAAATGAACAGATGATTGACAGCATTGACAATATGCTGATCGTTGGAAGGCAAATCATCGCCGGTCTTCAAGCGCACGTATTGCTCAAGATTGCCGATATCAATGGCCGATGTGGAAAACAGATCTTCCGCCGCGGCAATAGATCGCTTGAATCCGAAAAATTCATCGATCAGCTTAATGATATCAGTCTTGGAACTCACCGTCGTCATTACCCGCATGTTGGTTACGCGGGCGACATCATCCAAAACCTCCATATTAAACGGGTTGGGTGTTGCCACGGTCAATATACCGTTTTCGACCTTGATAGGCAGCACAAGATGCTTCATGGCAAAATTGCGCGGGATAGTGGTGGTTACAATGTTGAGATCCAGTTTAAGGGGGTCGATTTTCTGATAGGGAAGGTCCCACTCTTTGGCAAGCGCCTTAAAGATGGCATCCTCCTCCAAACCACCGGGCCGACCATCAGCACGGGGAGGTTGCAAGCGGGCAATGACATCCACAAAGGTTACCGGATTGTTGATTTTAAGCCCGAAAGAAGCGCTGCGTTTGCGATTTTCGCGCTCTAAATCTCCTGCGACCTTTTCCCGTCGCACAAGAATTTGTTTGGCCTGATCCTTAGTCAAGAGTTTTTGCTTGATCAAGGCGCGGCAGACATCTTTCGGGGCAAATGGTTCATTAAGATCGGTGGGTGGCATTAATCATCAAGTCTCCGAGAGATCTTCGGGGCAATCCGTTTATGAATATGGTCTGCCGCACAACAGTGAATCACCAACAGCGCTTTTCATGAATGGCACGGCAGGTCCTTCAAAACAAGCCCGCCCTGTATGCGGCACCTTGCGGACACGCCAGCGTTCATGGTCATCCGTGCCCTGTTGAAGAATGCTAATCCAGTCGATTTAGAAATGCAATATTGACGGTTTCTAAAAAAAATCCGATCCGCCACAAAACACAAGAGGTGGCCAGCCTCCCCGAAAAGGGATAGATATTAGTTTTACGCGTATCACGAACATTTTACGCAACCGTCTGAAACTTAACTTTTTACGAGGCCATCAATATATGCTGGTGAGAAAAAGACGTCCTCCTTGGCGGTTTGAAACGCTCAGGAATCGTGTTGGGATTCCGTCTGTGATGTTTTGGCAGGAAGGGCGTTGCAGCAAACTTAGGAAACTGCCCGCTCACAATCATGGCAGATTCTTTAGAAACGATTTGTCTTACAGCAGGCCAGGCGGCACAACGGCCATCTAAAAAACAATCAGGCAACTTCTGTCAGTCGCCGGTTCCGAACTTCCTCTTTTGAACGATCAGCCCACTCCATTACACGTTTCACAAGGGCCTCGTGCCTGCTTTCTTTGCTGAATGAAAGAAAATCATCGCGACGATCAATGACCTGATCGAGGATCCTCTCATCGATTGGTTCTCCCGAACGTCCCAAACCACGCACCAGAACCTTGAGATGCTGTAAAAAGGCTTCAACCGTCGCGCTGTCTTCAGCCAAGCGATATATTTCAGCATCCGGGTTACCGTATTCATTCATTGCGCTCCGCAACACGGAACGGGCCACATCGCCTCCCAGCAATGCAACAAAAACATGAACCTCACGTTCTAAGGAAAGCAGATACTTCAAGCCCATATTATCCACACTGTCATAGCCGGGATCAAGGGATATAACTATTTTGCGGTGAATGGTTCTGATTTTTTCGAAAAGGGTGTCGCTTTCCGCGTCTATCAGCATTAAACCGGCCGTAGCAGCCTCCCGGTTAAGACCTTCCCTGACGAGGAAGACTTCTTCCGGTGTAATCTCAATATCAATGTCCAATTCCTTGTTGTAACGCCTTAGCAATAAATTGGCGAGCATCACCGCATTGCGATTCGAGAAACGGACGGCATCCGGTTCTTCCAGAAAGTCCTCCAATAATACCCGGAGCGCTTTTTCAGGCGTTTCCATTTTGACAAACAGAAGTTGCAACGCATTGAGAAAGGCAATGCGATCATCTCGCTGCATCGGTTGTTTAAGAAAATGCCATAAAATTTCAAAAACTTTCGCTTCATATCGGGAAAACGCCCCGACACAGTCTTCAAAACCGATCTTGCTGAAACGCCCTTCTGTATCAAAACATCTCTCAAGCAATTTCAGTATTTCTCTCACATCCATCGGCGAGATGTCGAAATCACGACTAAGAATCTCAAAATCACGAGCGGTAAAATGGTTATCCTTCCCGCCAATCTTTCGCATCCTGTCGCGGGTATCAAGTCGCCCGGCGTAAAATTCGATAACACGTGCGGCCACTTCGTGTAGACGGCCGATCTCGAATACCTCCGTCCCATCCTGGACTGACAGCACGCCATTCGCGCAGCAAAGCTGCCGAACAACATCGTCAGGCACTTTCTCCATGCGCCATTGAATATTGGCCAGTATTTCGTCCAGGATCATGCTTTTTTTGGGGCGACCACCAATGGATTCGATCATCTCTGAAACCCGTTTAAGCCGAAACCCAAGTTCACGAGCGTTCACACGACTGTAATCGCGTCCGTACAGGCTTTCCAGGTATAGGGCTTGATCGGCTGACGTATTCTCAAATTCTTCATCCACAAGTCGGGCTATTTGGGCTTTGGCTTTGGGAAGTTTCCCAACAATCCGATCTAATATGAGCCAGCGAATATTATTCAATTCGATGGGTGGCAGAATAAGCTTCTGGCGTAGATTCTTCACGCCGGCCACAGCGTCGTAGACACCGGCGTATCGATGGGCACCCGTGGATGTATCCGAGTCCTTGATCCAGTTGCACACTTCTCTCACGAGCATGGACATGGCATCGGGTTGAATGGCATTGAGCCCCGCCAGCATGGTCAAATTGGGATCCGGGCGTCCCTTTTCGTCTTTCATCACCGCCAATTTGACAACATCACCATTCGTATTGATTTCAATATCCTCAGCGTTGCTCAAAGCCCGTGGATATTTGGCGATGATCGCAATCGAAGTCCGCAGTCTTTCGAACCCTTCCGGCGCTTCACCCGGAAGCTTCAGATGGAGGGTGAGCACCTTGTGGTTGTCAAAAGTTGAAAATGCTTTTGAAATCAGTGCATTAAGATAGGTCATATGGTCGCCAACCCGGCGAATCATCATGGCGACCGTTTCGCGATCCAAGACGATATCACTGAAAAAGACCTGATAATCCGGGAGGGCCCCATCGCCACTTTGGGAAGAAAGGCGGCATGCGCGAATTAATAAGGTACCATCATGGCCCGAACGTTTATTCAGTTTGTCCAGCGTTTTAGCCAACTGAGCGTAGGGGTCAATTTGCATAGGGACATCGATCGTTTCCTCAATCGATGCCGATTCATTTCCTTCTTCCAGCTTGTCGTGCTCCCGACGCAGACAGGCACTGAGCAAATGGCAGAGTTCAACCAGCAGGGTAATCAGGGCATCGTTCCGCCCTTGGCTGTCGTATAAACTTTCAAGAATGGGCAGTTCCGTGTCGTTCATAGATCTCTCTACCCCTTTGGTATTGGATATAACCCGATAGGCCCCGTTCTGGCCTCCAATTTGCGACAGGGTCATCCACACGCACCAAAACGCCCACAGCGACACTGAAATTCAATTCACTGCTTGACGAATTGCATGATGCGATTTTTATTCATCCGACAATAAATTACCAGCGTTGTCGTTCCGGCGAAGGTTGTAATTTATGGCACGCCCTGCCCTTCCAATCGTGCTCCTTCAGTCATCCCCATCGCGCGGGCTTTGAGAAATTGCAGGCCTTCAAGGGAATGAACGGCATGTCGGCTAATTCACTGTCGGGAAAAACATTATGATTTGGGGTTCTCAATCGCCTTTTTTACTGCTTCCGCTTCCTTTTCAAACGCCTCACGACGTTTCTGGTAGTCGGCGATCTTACGGTTGAGTTCCGTAACCTTGTTGTCGTATTCGGCAACCGCCACCGTATCGCGACCGTCCAATGTCTTCGCCAGTTTTTCTTTATCTTTGAGGAGTTTGTATTTTTCTTCCATCAAGCCGGCAAATTCCTCGTCCAGCTCCTTTTTCTTTTGGTTCAGCTCTTCAATGGTTTTTTCGTCGACAACAAGTTCTTCATCGGCCTCTTTACCTGACGTATCCTGATCGTCGCCGGAACCCTCCTCCACCTGAGGAGACGCGTCGGATGTCGGCGACGCCTCCTCATAGGTCTGAGCCTCGGGGCGCTGGTCTTCCGGCACCTCAGCGAGATCATAGGTATATCGCAGAACGCCCTGAGCATCCCGGTACTTGTAGATATCGGCGGCCGCAGGATCAGAACCGACAACCAGCAGCATCAGTACGACAGCAAACATAGCAGCACGCATCATCATCACTCCGAACTAAACCAGATTTCGTCGATTTCACCATTGGAATTCACACTGAATTCAACCCAATCACCTTCCTTAAACCTCGAGAAAGCGATTGCCGTTCGTTCATCCTGGGCAAAAAAGCGCGCATCGGAGGCGATCTTGAAAGTCACATCGCCAAGAACGATGACACCGTCACCTGGAACTGCTTCAATTTGGGTTGCCGCTGGATTCCCCTGGGCCAACCCGGCCGCGGCCGGCAACAGAAGCGCGAGGGCAACCCCAATGATCAATAACCGATGTTTCATGTTTCCTCCTCGCCTGGCCTTGGCCTACCAGGTCCGCCAATACAGGAAGCCGAGCTTTTCCGTAATGGCAATCTCGGATTCCAGGTTACCACCTGATGTGCTGAAGTGCAATACGTCCGTGCCAGTTCCTGGTATGGTGAGAATAGCCGGCGAATAGAGCAACCCGGCGCGTCGGAGGCCGGTGGGTGCCACCCATATGGGATTCGCCGCTGTACCGATGTTGATCAGGTCCGCATTGTTGACTCGCCCGTCACCATCAATATCGAATACAGCGCCGAAAGCGCGGCCCCCGTTGCAGGCATTGAGGGCATAGATAATCGATGTCCCGCCTGCCTCACAGGGCGATTCCGACGGCACGGTAGGCACGGCATAGAGTATTCCGCCGCGGATGATTACATCGTTGACCAGTCGCTCGCTGGTGCCGGGCAGGTCGAAATACCAGCCGACATGCTGACCCTGAGCCGGTACTCGGATCGAACAGGCTTATCGGGATTATCGCTCAGGACAATCAAATCGCCCTGTTGATAAATCACGCCTTGGTTTAGCAATGATACTTTGAGATCGACCGTGTTTCTGGTAATGCCGCCCGTGGCAGTGACAGAGATCGTTCCTCCCGGAGGATCGGTCCGCAGGATCGCCTGGGTCGGCGAGACTTCGACGCTGACACCCGGCACACCGTACGTGGCATCCTCGATGGCGGCCAGCAAACCGGCCGTTCCGAGGAACCTGCGATTGGCGTATATCCGTCAAGGATGCCGCCGTAAAGGTTCTGCCATCGATGGTCACCGTGTCGCCGTTAGCCACACCGGTCAAATCGATCACGTAAACGGTCTGATCCGTATCGGGGATGATCGGGTTGGCCACCAGGTTACTGAGTTGCCGGTTGGTATCGAAATACCCCAGGTATTTGGCAGTGGGATTTTTTCTAGCCGCACTCGCAAGGGGTCCGAGATTCTCCCAGTCTTCAGCCCAGTCCCAGATGCCGTATATGGTTTGAACGGCGCCGGCATCGGCAAAGTCGTCAATCCCCAGATAACGGCCGGTGCCGAAAAGGACGAAGTATCCGTCACGACCCGCCACACAGGGCCGCATAACATCCGGCCGTGTGGTAATCGGCTGCCGGAAACCGGCGCCGTTTTTGGCCTGGAACAACGGCCGTGGCATGCCGGAACTGTCGGCATTTTCATTGTAAGCCACTTTCCAATTGCTGGTGCTGGCATTACGTAAATCGAACTTCCACATGTTGCCCAGCAGATCCCCGGCGAACGCAAAATCCACCAGACCGTCCAGGTTCACATCGATCAGGGCCGGGGTGGACAAGCCGTTGCAGTTCGGACCGGCATCACCTGCGAAAGTACGGATTTTTACCGGTGTCGGAGAAACCAGGGAACCGTCAGTGTTGATACGCAGGGCATACAGTATGGCCTCGCCGTTCTGGCTGTCATAGCCATTGCCGAAGAGCACCACCCAGCCGGCCGCCGAGTTCACCACGTAGGCCTGACTGAAGCTGTATCCCATATCCGGATCCACGGTTTTATCCTCCGGATCGGAATTGACAGGGTACTCCCATTTCACAATTGAGGCCGCGCTGGTTTCGGCATTCAGGGCGGCATTGCTGACGCCACTGATATCGAGGCCGTAATAACCCCGCCCGCCGCGACCCAGCCCACCCACCAGGATGGTGGATCCCATGGATCCCAGTTTGGCAATATAAGGCTCACTGTCGACAAAGTACTTGTGCACATAAGGCGCGATGGTGAGCTCTTTCAGGTTCGCGTATACCAGGTTCGGCACGTAGGTAAAACGCTCGTTCCCCGTCAATTCGTCGAGCATATGCAGCATGCCGTCGTTAGCGCCGACAAAAACAACCCCTGGCTGGCTCTGGTTCCATCGATAAGGCACCGGCGAAGCATGCACGATGTCGGAGAGCAGGCTTTCCCGGTCGCGGAACACACCGCCGTTGGCAACTTCCCGGCTGGTATCCCCGCGCAGGAAGTCGATCATCTGGTCCGCAATTGCGGGATCCGGATCCAGCAAATCGCGTTGGGCCGGACTCAGGTAGCCATAGTCAAAGATAACCCCGGACTGGCTGGCACTATTAAAGGTGATCACCTTTCGCCCGGTCCAGGCCATGCTGTCCAACCGGTCGGCCGCCGACCAGAGCACCTGATCCACGTAGTTGTTGTTGGCATCCAGGACCTGCACCACACCACCGGTTACCGGATCCAGCGGTTTGGCCACCACGTCGCCGGTCCAATTGCGCGGAACGTAGGTGGCCTGGTAAAGGGCCGTATCGCCCTGGAGTTCCTGGGCGTTGATGGCCACGGCCGAGCCGGTGGCCGCCGTGTTCTGAATGCTTTGCATCACCGCTATCAACGAGTTGATGAGCGTCTGCGGGTTATCCGCCGTGAAGAACTGCCCACGCCCGTTCACCGACGCGTGGTAGAGGTCGTCGATCACGGTCGGTGTATTGGGCACCGGAACCGGCCAGGCCGGGCATACCGGATCCGGGCATCCGAGTTCACCGGGCTCGCACTTGGGCAGACAGTCCGGGAACGCCGCCGGATCGTTGTTGCCGACAACGCCGAAGGCCACCCCGTAGGTCACCATATGCTGGTGGGGAGCGTCATCCTGCCTGTAAGCCGGCACCACGTTGGTCAGGCTGCGATTCAGGTCGTTTTCATAGTAGTACATGGCGATGTCGCCCAGGTTGGGGCTGCTGCCGTTGTTGGGTCCCGTGAAAACGCCCTGATCATAACCCGACACCTGGCCGTCGCGGTTGACGCCGTCGGCATCGGCATTCGAATAGCGCAGTGGTGCTTCCACCGTGTTATCGGACTGGTTCCAGTAACCGTCCGTCATGGCGATCACGAAAGCCCGCTGGCAGCCGCCGCCGGTGGCTTCGCTGTCCCAGGGCGGCGTGCTGCTGATGTAGCCGGAGTTGCCGCCATCGTGCAGGTCGAAGTACTGGCCCACATCCTGGAGGCCCCGGCGCAGCGGGGTGCCGCCTTCGGAATCGATATCGTAGAGCCAGTTGAGCAGGGTGTCGGTATTGTCGCCCACCGCATTCAGCTTCACCGGCTGGACCGGGTGGTTGTGGGTGCTGCGGGCGTTGATCACGGCCATGCCGATCTTGACTTCCTCTATCTCATAGATCACCCGGCCGATGGCGGCCTTGGCGGTCAGTTCCCGCCGGCGATAGAAGGAATACCAGTTGGCAAAGTTCTGGCGCACCTCGTCGTAACTCAACGGGAGGCCGTCGCTGTCCAGCGGGATGATGCCGGCCGGCAGCGCACCCGACACGTCCGTCAGTTCACCGTCGTCCACCCGGTCGTTCGTGTTCGCGTCGTTCCAGCTGTAGTAGGTAAAACTGCCGCCCGTGCCGTGATTGGCGCTCATGGCCACGAGATAGACCTCGCCGTTTTCCACCGCACCGTTGCCGTTGGTATCGTCATGGACAAAGTAATGCGCCACCGGAATATCGATAGCTCAGGCTGCGGCTGTCGTGGAAAGTTCACGTTCGCTGGCAATGGTGCGCCAGCTGTTCACACCGGCCTGCTGGCTGAAGGATTGAAGAATCGTGGTTCACCGTCACCGAACCGTCATCGTGCCCAATGGTATACACCACATCGCGTGACAGGTAACTCATACTCGGAATCCATACCTGGACATCATAATTGCCTGGTCCGGCACTTTGAGATACCAGCGGGCGCTGCGACTTCCATCGTTATAATTCGTGCGACAGGTGTCGCCTATGGCATCGCCGTCATTTCGGGTGCTCCAATTCCAGTCCATGTCGATATAATAGCCGTTCGACACCGTTGGTGTCGGCGTTGTCGACCATATAAGATCTGCCCGTTCCCGTATCTACCAGTCGGATGGCGTCGGCCGCCAACACGGCGGCCATCGTCGCCTTCGTTTTACGCACTGCTGATCCACTGGTCCGGTGCCGCTGCGATCTGGTTGACCGTAAAGAAGGTCGTGTTCATATCCAGGGTCGGCGTGCTGTTCACCGGGTTCATGCGCGGATCGTCCGGATCGGCATTGAAGCCGGGCGAGCCGCCGGTCCCGGGCAGGGTGTTCCAGCGCGCCCAGGGGGTGTATTCCATGGACGGATCGAAGTACAGCTGGTTGAATCCGGCCCACTGGGATTGCCACAGCCGTCGCTCGGTCTCGGTCAGATAGCGCCAACTGTCCGTATACTGATTGTCATTGTACTTGCCATCAAAATAGCGCGGATAGAGATAGTGACGCGTGCTGCCGCCGGTGTCAAAACCACCCTCGGCGGCCGGTGTCATGAACTCGAAATCCATGGAGCCGGAATCATCGATCAGGAACATGATCAGCGGAGGGGCGGCCTTCACCTGGGTTTCCAGGGGCGTCTCGGCCGGCACCACACAGGTGGTCTCCGAGGTCTGGATGCCGCGATCGCCGCCGTAGCAGTCCTGGTCGATGCCGTCCCCGGGAATGTCGTAAGCCCCGGGATAAATGGTATTATTGTTGTCGTTGCAGTCCCCCTGGTTGGGGCTGTAACCGTCACCGTCATTGTCGTTATCGTCGCCGGTGCAGGGCGCATCGGCCCCGTTGCAGTCTTGGTCCACCCCGTCGCCGCAGATTTCCAGGGCGCCCGGGAAGATGCCGGCATCGTTGTCGTTACAGTCCACCGAGTTGTCAAAACCGTCACCGTCGAGGTCGGCCGAGGGCACCGAGAAAGTACCGGTTATACCCTTATCGCTGTTCATGGTGATGGTGATGGTCGGGGTCGAACTGGTCACCGATCCCGTCCACTGGGAAAATATGTTCCCGGCGGTCGGTATAGCCGAAAGCTGCACCTCGATGCCGCTCTGGTAAGAGTATTCATTCGCTGTGCCCGTGGCCTCGCCCACCGGAGAGAGGGTAATGTCTCCCAGGGAACCATCCGCCGGGTTCGGCACGATCGTCAGGACGAACGTCTTGGGCGTATAAGTCCCCGAATACGTCCCGGCCCCGCTGGTGGAGGTGTCGATCGTCAGTGGGATCGGATCCGGATTGAACCACCCGGGAACTTGTTTGAATTCAATCGTGAAGTTACTTACAAAACACTCCGTGCGCGCGGAATAACCGCTGTCGTTCCATCCACCACCACTCGGTTGCGGATCGATGACCAAGCCGGAGCCGTTGAGAAGACGCCACTGGCCGCGTTCGTCAAGAGGCAGCGCCGTATCGCTCACTTCGATCGGATCGATAGTGACCGTCACCCGGTTGGAGCGGAAGGCCACCGACAGGGTATGGTTGTCCGTGACATTACTGAAGGTATAGTCTTCCAGAGCGCCCACGAAGGCGCCATCCACATCAAGGCCGCTGACACAAAAATCGGGTTCTGGAGCGCCATCGAAGTGGAAATCAGCGCTGCTGTTATCATTAACGATCAGCCTATGGGTGCCGGTAATATCCGTGCCAACGGAGGTGATGTCGGCATTACCGTCAGCACCGACCGTAAAATCGATGGCATGGCGGAAGACTGCATTCAGATTGATCGTATCACCGGCGACGCCGGCAACGGTCATGTCGTAGGTAGAACTTCCGGGACTGTCGGTATCCAGTCCCGCATTACTCGTATCTACCGGGGCACCCGCTGAGCCGGTGGGATCCGCGTAGGATTGCAATCCATGATCCCAGGCGACGGTAATCGGCACCGTGCCACCAATATCCCAAATATGGTCGACACCCACGCCTGTAGGTGTCTCAATCGTACCGCCGTTGTTGTAAACCGGGTGAATGGTCACATCATTGTCGGCAATTGTGACCATAATTTCGGTCGGATTGCCGTTGGTATCCGCACCGAGACCTGCCAAAATACGAACGATAAACGTTTCGGCAGGCTCGATGAGGTGGTCGTTTCTGATCGTGATGTCAAAGGGAAGCTCGGTTATATCCGCCGGCGTGCCGGTGGGTGCATCGGACCCGTTTCCGTTGAAGGTCAGGGTTGCACTGCTGACCGCGGCGAAATCTTGGTCGGGCTCGGCATGGCCGGCTCCGGTCCCCGTGGTACCGGTTTCGTAGTATACCGTCGCCGTTTCACTGCCCAATACCAGATCTCCGAGGTCCAATCGGACCCAGAAGGTCAAGGTTACATCGCCGTTGAAATCTTCAGCCGTCGTGTTCGGTCCTTCAAGCCGCACACCCACGGTATTGATATTGGGAATCGTTGTCGTAACCAGATCGCTTCCGGTGCCAACGGCAACCGGAATACTCGGGGTGGGTGCACTGATCCCAACGGTATATTGCTCGTCCGCTTCCAGATAGGCATCCGCGATTGCCGTCATGTCGAATTGGAATTGCAGCGATCCTTCGGGAATCGTCTCCGTCTGGCTTGCACCGGAAAGTAATCCAATGGTATTGTTCGTGTCCAAGGCCAGCGTTGCGGTTCCATCATTCCCGGTAATATCCACGTCCACATCGCCCTGGACGGGGTTGCTCAGGCTAATCGTATAGGTATCCGTAGTACCTTCAGACAGCGAAGACGGCCCGGCAATACTGATGGTGGTGCTGTCGTCATTCGTGATGGTACCCGTGGCCGTGGCATTGGTAAAAGTCGCATCGGCCCCGCCCGACAAGGTCACCGTAAAATCCTCGTCGATCTCCACTTTATTGTCGTCGGTAATGGTCACATCGATCGTCTGGGTCGCATTGGCCGCCGCGCCTGTAAACGTCAGCGTGCTGCTCGCCGCCGTATAGTCGCTGTCCGCTGTAGCCGCCGTGCCGTCTGCCGTGGCGTAGTTTACCGCCACAGAGGCAGGCGCATCCACCGCGTTGGCCAGCGTCACCACAAACGAAGCCGGTCCACCGGCCTCCGCGACACTCGCATCGGCGATACTGAAGGAAGCCACATCATCGTTGGTGATCGTGCCCGTGGCCGTGGCATCGGAAAAAATCGAATCGGCCCCGCCCGACAGGGTCACCGTAAAATCCTCGTCAATCTCCACTTTATTGTCGTCGGTAATGGTCACATCGATTGTCTGGGTCGCACCGGCCGCCGTACCCGTAAAGGTCAGCGAACTGCTCGCAGCCGTATAGTCATTGTCGGCCGTGGTAGCTGTTCCGTTGCTCGTAACAAAATTCACGGTTACGGAGGAGGCCGCGTCCACAGCATTGGCCACTGTCACGATAAACGAGATCGTCCCACCGGCCTCCGCGGCAGTTGCGTCGGCGATGCTGATTGAAGCCTGGTCACTGTTTGTGATCGTGCCCTGTCCCTGGTCATCGGTAAAGGTCACGTCGCGACCACCGGCTGCAATATTGGATAGGTTCACGAAAAAGGTTTCGTCCGGCTCCACCGTGGTGTCGGCGTTGACCGGTACCGTAAAGGTCGCCGTCGTGGTTCCCGCCGTAATCACGGCCGGGCTCACCGCCGCACCAAAATCATTGTCCGCCAGCGTGGCTGTCCCGTCCGCCGACGCCGTGTCCACGGATACGTTAACATCCGCCTCACCGGTCATCGTCACCGTAAAGGTCGCTGTACCACCTTCCGTCACGATCACGTCATCTACCGAAAGCGTTGCCGCATCGTCATTGGTGATCAGGCCCGTGGCCGTGGCATTGGTAAAAGTCGCATCCGCACCACCCGACAAGGTCACCGTAAAATCCTCGTCGATCTCCACTTTACTGTCGTCGTTGATGGTCACATCGATCGTCTGGGTCGCACCGGCCGCCGCGCCCGTAAACGTCAGCGTGCCGCCGGCAACCGCCGCATAATCATTGTCCGCGCTCAGGGCACTACCGTCACCCGTGTCGTAATTCACCGTCACGGAAGACGCCGCATCCACCTCGTTGGCCAGCGTCACCACAAACGAGGACGGTCCGCCAGCCTCCGCCACGGAAGCCGCGTCCGCAATACTGAAGGAAGCCGCATCGTCATTGGTGATCAGGCCCGTGGCCGTGGCATTGGTAAAAGTCGCATCCGCACCACCCGACAAGGTCACCGTAAAATCCTCGTCGGCCTCCACTTTGCTGTCATCATTGATGGTCACATCGATCGTCTGGGTCGCACCGGCCGCCGCGCCCGTAAACGTCAGCGTGCCGCCGGCAACCGCCGCATAATCATTGTCCGCGCTCAGGGCACTACCGTCACCCGTGTCGTAATTCACCGTCACGGAAGCCGCCGCATCCACCTCGTTGGCCAGCGTCACCACAAACGAGGACGGTCCGCCAGCCTCCGCCACGGAAGCCGCGTCCGCAATACTGAAGGAAGCCGCATCGTCATTGGTGATCAGGCCCGTGGCCGTGGCATTGGTAAAAGTCGCATCCGCACCACCCGACAAGGTCACCGTAAAATCCTCGTCGGCCTCCACTTTGCTGTCATCATTGATGGTCACATCGATCGTCTGGGTCGCACCGGCCGCCGCGCCCGTAAACGTCAGCGTGCCGCCGGCAACCGCCGCATAATCATTGTCCGTATCGGTCCTGGCCGTACCGTCACCCGTGTCGTAATTGATCGTCACGGAAGAGGCCGCATCCACCTCGTTGGCCAGCGTCACCACAAACGAGGACGGTCCGCCAGCCTCCGCCACGGAAGCCGCGTCCGCAATACTGAAGGAAGCCGCATCGTCATTGGTGATCAGGCCCGTGGCCGTGGCATTGGTAAAAGTCGCATCCGCACCACCCGACAAGGTCACCGTAAAATCCTCGTCGGCCTCCACTTTGCTGTCGTCGTTGATGGTCACATCGATCGTCTGGGTCGCACCGGCCGCCGCGCCCGTAAAGCGTCAGCGTGCCGCCGGCAACCGCCGCATAATCATTGTCCGCGCTCAGGGCACTACCGTCACCCGTGTCGTAATTCATCGTCACGGAAGCCGCCGCATCCACCTCGTTGGCCAGCGTCACCACAAACGAGGACGGTCCGCCAGCCTCCGCCACGGAAGCCGCGTCCGCAATACTGAAGGAAGCCGCATCGTCATTGGTGATCAGGCCCGTGGCCGTGGCATTGGTAAAAGTCGCATCCGCACCACCCGACAAGGTCACCGTAAAATCCTCGTCGATCTCCACTTTACTGTCGTCGTTGATGGTCACATCGATCGTCTGGGTCGCACCGGCCGCCGCGCCCGTAAAGGTCAGCGTGCCGCCGGCAACCGCCGCATAATCATTGTCCGCGCTCAGGGCACTACCGTCACCCGTGTCGTAATTCACCGTCACGGAAGCCGCCGCATCCACCTCGTTGGCCAGCGTCACCACAAACGAGGACGGTCCGCCAGCCTCCGCCACGGAAGCCGCGTCCGCAATACTGAAGGAAGCCGCATCGTCATTGGTGATCAGGCCCGTGGCCGTGGCATTGGTAAAAGTCGCATCCGCACCACCCGACAAGGTCACCGTAAAATCCTCGTCGACCTCCACTTTGCTGTCGTCGTTGATGGTCACATCGATCGTCTGGGTCGCACCGGCCGCCGCGCCCGTAAACGTCAGCGTGCCGCCGGCAACCGCCGCATAATCATTGTCCGCGCTCAGGGCACTACCGTCACCCGTGTCGTAATTGATCGTCACGGAAGACGCCGCATCCACCTCGTTGGCCAGCGTCACCACAAACGAGGACGGTCCGCCAGCCTCCGCCACGGAAGCCGCGTCCGCAATACTGAAGGAAGCCGCATCGTCATTTAAAATTTGAGCGCTGGCGGAATTCTGGCTTGGATGTATCGTATGTGGCACGGATCCAGAGACACCGTCTATTGTGACAATAATCGTTTCGTCCAATTCAACAATATTATCCGAATGAATCTGAATTGCTATGTTAGCGTTCAGAGCATCTCGAGGGATGATTATGGAAGCAGGCGCCGTATAATCGACCCCGCCCCCTGTGGCCGTACCGCTATAAAGTAAGGTGACAGTTACACCCGATCCGCTGTCAGCAGTATTGATGGTCACAGGAAAATTTATTACAGTATCATTTTCAGTGATGTCGCTGGTATCCGCGACGGATACCTGACCTGCCATTGCAACAGAAGGCACAAGAAACAACAGGGTCAGGAACAACCACCCGATCACTATTCTGTTTCTTTTGAGATTCATGTTCATCATCGTTTTGTCCTCCTGCTGCATCTTTTCAGCATCACTGCGCAGCGTATGATTTCGTCGTTGTGTCCGACTCAAATGGTGTCGAATTCAGCTTATTAGATTGTGATATATGTCTGGCGTCCGGGCCTTCCCGGCCGCGCGCTAAAATCGTCTTTTATACCCCACTTCAAGCAGGGCCTGGCCCATACGGCTGTCATGGAAACTGTACACCGCGTATGTGCGCACCTGGGTCATACCGGTCATGACCAGCGAGTCGCCCGCTGTAATCCCCTTGTCCAGCGCGCAAAAGCCAACCTCAGGATCAATTTGCGTGGCGACCGCGGTATCATCGCCACCCACGTTGTCAAAATCCCAGTTGGCCGGATCAGTCATGTCGGGGGCAATGCTTGCTTCGGTCAGCCAGTCCGGCGCACGGCTGGAGAGATCGCCGGTCGCGGCTTCCTCGATGGCAAAACCTCCTTCGATAACCCCCCCCTCGGTCCGGTAAAAGGTCTGTTTGCGGGCCACCTCGTTTCCGGCGATGAGGGTTTCGATGTTACTCTTGCGGGTAGACCAAATCCCCATGACCGTCAGCAGGGACAGAGAGCATCAATGCCAGGACGATGGCCGAGCCGTTTTCATTGGTTAAGGCTTCTCAAGGGGTGAATCATGCGGCATCCCTCCCTTTGGCGATCTTCTCTGATCACGGTGGTTGTAATGTTGTCGGATTTCGTTTGCATGGCAAAGCTTCCTTCGTCTAAACACCTAAGTTGCGGCAAAGCACCCGGGTCGTGTATGAACGTTCAATGGTGCCCTCAGTCCCGACATCCTCTTCGACCGTCATGCTGATCTGTACGGCACGAATCGCTTGCAGGTCTCCGGTTTCGTTTCCGTCTTCATCATAGTAGCGGAACCTTAGATTCGTGACATTATTGACCAACTGCTGGCTCGTCTGAACCGGCGCCCCCGCGTATAAACGAAGATTCAGGGATTGTGTGGCCGCTTCATAGTAGTAAGTGATATTTTCAAAATTGCTGTCGTCGATGGTGCCGTTCGCCTCTTCTTCCCCATCGGCCACCCGGTCACAGGTAAACCTGACCGAGGTTGCACCCGCCTCTTGGAAACCGGCAAGGGGCAGTCCGCTTCCATCCAGCCCTTGAAGCTGTCGGAGAGGGTCCAATCCGGCAAGGCGGATGTCATTCGCGATCACCTCTACCGCCATGCGCACCACCTGCTGGGCGCTGGAGGCCACCTCCGTGGTCGTATACGATCGGCTCAAAGGTATGAGGATGGCCATAGCGGCCGCACTGAAAATGCTGAGCATGGCAATCGAAACAAGGACTTCAATCAGCGTGAAGCCGGATGTGAAGTTGCCCTTGAATCCGCGTCTTTTCCAGAATGATCGGTTACATCGTTTCATGGCTACCACCGTTCATAGGTAAGCGAGTTAATCTCAACCGTGCGGTTCCCCCCGTGGGCGGCATTCCATTGGACCTGGACCTGGATCTGCCGCGCATGGGTTCCCAAGGGAGCAGCCGGTGTCGTCGATCGTCGTCGTCCGGTTGTAGACGCCGCCGGCATTGCCTTCTTCATCGATATTGTTTTCCACTTCGTTGATCAGGTCAGCGAAGGCCATGGTTTTTAGCTCTTCCATTTTCTGATGGGCCAGCATCGTGGCCTGGCTTGTAACGTTGCCGACGGTGGTATTGCGCACCGTGAGCATCTGCATACGCGCCACCGCCAGCATGCCGATCGCGAAAATGCTGACGCCGATCAGAACTTCGATCAGGGTGAACCCGCCTTGTGCCGACAGTCGTGGTTGGACCCGTTTCATACCTGCTCCTTAATTAACCGAATTTCCAATAGTCTCATAAACGATCCATTCGAACACGCCCGAAAGAACTGACGACAACGCTGTAGCGCTCGCCCCCCGGCGATGTCATGGTGATCGTTCCGGTGCTGTTCGGGCCGTTGGCCATTCCCCGGGGATTAAAGGCCATATCATTGCCGACAAATGTATTGGCGGTAATGGTCACACCGGGTGAAAGGGTTCTGTTGGCAATACGGTCTTCACCCGCATCCTGCGCGCCGTTGTTATTGGTATCGATAAAAACCTGGTAGGACGTCGTATCGGGGAAGGTCACAACCACATTGGTGTTGTGTTTGATGGCCCTGAGTTTGGCCATTTCAAAGGCGGCACGCAGGTTCCCGGCATCGCCCTTGACCTTGGAGCGGTCACGCCATTGCATGAATGAGGGGGCCATGACACCCGCCATGATCCCGATAAGGGCGATAACAATCATCAATTCAATAAGTGTGAATCCTTTATTGCGCGACATGGCTCCTCCCTGTAAAATTAGCACCAGCGAATAATGCAAAAGACATTCCACACAGTACAAAAAACATTTATAAGACCGCCACATGAAAAATTATCATCGTAACCACCTGTTTTAAAAGTATTTAGAATCATTGGCAGGCACACTTCAATCTTATCCGGGAACACAATCTGGATGTCCTCAAAGCAAATGGCCCTTCAAGTATTAAAAAATTTGATCGACCATTAAATAATTTAATACCTTCTTACACGATGATTAAAACCGGAACGGCCGGATAGAAACAGCATGGCGGAACAACACAAAGCGATGACCGGGAAACAACCGAGATGCCCGGCCTTCGCCGGGATGCCTATCAGATATGAAGCAAGATGAAGACCGGTGGAAGATGGGCGAAATAGCCGCTGGTGAAATCGCGATTAACGATGCCCCCCCCTCTGGCAACCCCATTGCGTTGGCACGCAACCTCAAACTGCCCCAGGCGGACAGGCGTGTCCCGGGAGTGATGGGAACCAACCCTGTCATTCCGTTAGGCCGCTGCCCTAGCAGTACTGAATGCCGCTGCTTATTCCTGCAGACAGGCCACCGCGTTCCGAAACATCTGAATGCCCGGTGTCGGGCCTTCGGGCATGGCCGATCGACCGGCCCGCCTGCGGGCCCCGGCCTGCCGGGTCCAGAGGGGATGGTTGGTCCAGTGGTTGTAGGCTTCAGGATGCGGCATCAAACCGAAAACGCGGCCGGTGGGGTCGCATATGCCGGCGATATCCCCCAGGGAGCCGTTGGGGTTATAAGGAAAAGTTCCGGCAGCGGGCGCGCCATCGGGCTTCGCGTAGCGGGCGACAATCTGATGATGGCGCTCCAACCGCGCGATAACTTCCGGTGCCGCGTAAAACTTGCCCTCACCATGACGGATGGGCAGATCGAGAATGTCGAGCCCCTCTGTAAACACACAGGGGCTTTGCGCGTCAGTCTTAAGGGTTACCCAGTCATCGCGAAAATTGCCGCAGTCGTTGAACGTCAAGGCCACCGAGCGGGTCTGGTAGTCACCGTCGAAGCCGGGCAGCAACCCCAGATTGACCAGGGTCTGGAACCCGTTGCAGATGCCGATCACCAAGCGCTGGCTCTCGACAAAGGCCCGCAGCTGGTCACCGATATTGGTGCGCAGGCGAACCGCCTGCAAAACACCGGCGCCGTGGTCGTCCCCCCAACTGAAACCGCCGCCGAAGGCCAGAATCTGGTAATCGTCAAGACGGGCGGAGCCGTCGATCAGGGCATTGATGTGGACCCTTACGGCTTGGGCGCCGGCCAGTTCAAATGCATGGGCGGTTTCCAGGTCACAGTTCAGACCGAACCCGGTCAACACGAGGGCACGTATTTTACCAGTCATACCAGATCTCCAAAGGGTGCTTTCCAGGCAGTTTTAAGGTCGTCAAGAGCCAGGTCGACCAGCGGCGGCCCACCCGCCCTGTTGATCACCAGGCGGGGCTCCTCGGTCACGACCCCGACACAGCCAAAGGCATGTTCCCCCATGGCCTCTTCAAAGGCTTTGCGACAGTCCGGTGCGACCGTCACCAGGAAGCGGCCGGCCGACTCGGAAAACAACAATTTATCGTCGCGAAGCGCCACGTCCAAAGGCACCTTGGCCAGATCAAGGGCCAGTCCCAGGCCGCCGGCCATGGCGGCCAGCGCGGCATGAACGGCAAGGCCCCCGCGATAGATCCCCCGGACCGAGGCCGTCAGCGACTTGGCGATAGCGGCCTGTAAGGAGCGATAGAGGGGCAAAAAGGCTTCGGGGCGCACCTGGGGAACCTGCCGGCCAACATAGCCGAGATGTTCGTAATATTCGGAGCCGCCCAGTTCATTGCGGGTTGTCCCCAGCAGGTAAACCAGATCCCCCGGTGATTTAACATCCATCGTCGTGCAGCATGCGATGTCGGGCACCCGCGACATCGCACTGAATTGGATGGTTTCAGGGGCGGACACCTTGTGGCTGACACCGTAGCGACCGGGCAGATTGCCATCCACGTACATGCTGTCTTTCCCCGATAACAAAGGGATGCCGTAGGACAGGCAGACCTCCCGCAAGGCACGACAGGCGCGTACCAGCTGCGCCGCCTTGAATTTCCCGTCGGGATTCTTTTCAGGATGATACTGGATATTGGGCCAGCAAAAATTATCCACGCCGCCGACATGGTCGCAATCCCCGCCGACCGCCACCACCCGCCGCAGGGCTTCGTCAATGGCGCAGGCGGTCATGTGATACGCGTCCACGGCCGAATAGGCCGGCAGCAACGCCTGCGCAAAGGCTAAACCGCTATGACTGGATAGTACCGGCCGGATCACGGCCGCATCGCTGGGTACATCGCGATCGGCGCCGACCAACGGCTTGATCACGCTGCCTCCCTGAACCTCGTGATCGTACTGACGGGCCACCCACTCCTTGGAACACACGTTCGGCCGAGCCAGCATGTCGCGCAGCAAATCCTCGTAGCTGGCAGGCTCTCCGATGACGGGTTCACGCAATCCGCGTGCTTCCGGCGGCAGCCATTCGGCCTCGAATTCCCATTGTGGGAAACCGGATTCTAAAAAATCAAGGTCCACATAGGCGCATGTTTCACCGTTATATTTAATGTGGAGCTTGCCGGAATCGGTATAATTGCCGATAACCGTACTCTCCACGGCGTGCTTGCGGGACAGCGCCATAAACCGCGCCACATCTTCCGGGCGAACCGCCACGGTCATCCGTTCCTGGGATTCCGACACCCAGATCTCCCACTGATCCAGTCCTTCATATTTAAGGGGCACCTTTTCCAGATCCACCACGCACCCATTGGAGAACTGCGCCGACTCACCGATCGAGGACGACAACCCTCCCCCGCCATTATCGGTGATGAACTGGATCATCCCTTCGTCACGCGCTTCCAGCAGGAAATCGTGCATTTTCTTCTGGGTGTACGGATCACCGATCTGCACGTGGCCGGCCGGCGTGTTCTCCGAAAATATTTCAGAAGAGGCCGTTACCCCGTGGATGCCGTCCTTGCCGACGCGCCCGCCGCACATGATGATGAGATCGCCGGCCGAGGTCTTCTTCCGGTCGGCCGGCGTGTCTCCCACACGGGCCGGCATCAAGCCGACCGCGGTGACAAACACGAGACATTTCCCCAGATAACCCGGGTTAAACAGGATGTGCCCGAAGGTGGTGGGAATGCCGCTTTTGTTGCCACCATCCCTGACCCCCTCTATCACGCCGTCCAGCAGACGCCGGGGGTGCAGGTGGGGCTGCAGATCACCGCTGTAATCCCGCGGGCCAACGCAATAGCCGTACCCTCCCATGAGCAGACGGGCGCCTTTGCCGGTGCCTAGAGGATCGCGATAGACCCCCACGATACCGGTAATCGCACCGCCATAGGCTTCCATATTCGAGGGCGAATTATGGGTCTCTCCGGTGATGACGTAAAAATGATCGTCGTCAAAGCGACCGATACCGGCGTTGTCCCACAACACCGAAACCACCCAGTCTTTTTCGGATTGCAGTTTCAGCGTCGGGGCTTCGATACAGGTTTTGAAGAGGCTGTCGACATCTTCGGAATGACCGGTCATGGGCTCGGAATAGTGAAAAAGGCCCCGAAACGTGTTGTGATTACAATGATCGCTGCGGGCCTGGGAAATATATTCCAGTTCCAGGTCGGTAGGATCGGACAATCCCACGCGGCGACGCTGTTCCTGGATGCTGTCTTTTAGAAAATAGCGGCGAATCGTGGGTATGTCGTTGGGATTGAGGGCCAGATTGCGCTCATCGCTCACGGCCTGCAGGGCGCGGTCGCTGTCGATGGAAATGGTGCTGACGGTCGGGGTATGGTTCAGTTTAACTTGGGGAATGATGATGCCGATACCTTCGGCAGGATCCCAATCATCGTCACTAAAAACTTTCCACTGTTGAATGATGTCATTCGCCAGAAGATCCTCGGCGATCTTACGGGCACCGTCCCCGGTGAGTTCCTTGCCGACCAGGCAGTAGCGCTTGGAAGTGTAGATATTCTCCCCGGGCGCCAGTTGGACTCCCAGGATATCTTCGACAGCTTCGACGCCGGTGCTGCCGGGGTTATCGCGAACACCCGGGCGGAACCCGATCCACACGGTCCAGTCAAAGGCCACCGGCAGGGGATCGTAGGAAGACACCTGGGTCACCGGATTCGTAAACACTTCCTGGCGAATGGTTTCAAATTGTTCCGGAGAAAAATCGGCATCGATGGTTACCACCGCTACGGTGCGCACCGTATCCAGCCGGATACCAAAATAGTCCCATGCTTTCCGGCGCAGGGTTTCTCCCTCGGCATCGAACAAATCGGACTTCAGGGTCACTTCAAGTCGATACGGCATGACGACAGCCTCTCTGCGACTAAAGGTTCACAATATCGTTGTAAATCACGAAAATCATCAGCAGGATCAACAGGAAAATACCAAATTGTTGCGCTATTTCCCGGACCTTGATGCTCACCGGACGCCGGCTGATCATCTCGATCGCGAAGAACATCAAATGTCCGCCGTCCAGAACCGGGATCGGTAAAAAATTTAGAATCCCGAGATTGATCGATATCACCGCCGTAAAAACCAAAAGGTTAATTACACCCTCGCGCGCCTGGGCTCCAGCCATTTGGGCAATCTTGATCGGCCCGCCAAGATTGTCAGTCGATATTTGTCCCCGGATCAACTTCACGACGCTCAAAACCGTCAGCTCAGTGATTTCCCAGGTTCGCGCGACACTCATCTGCACAGATTCCACCAGCGAAAGCTCACGGGGGATGACGTCGCCCGCCGACCGGATACCGATAACGTAGCGTTCGATATCTTCACCGAAGAGATTCTGGGTCGTTTTGAGCTCGGGCACCAGGTTGAAGGTCAGGCGCTGCCCCGCCCTTTCGATGACAAAGGCCATCGAATGCCCCTGGCTGCCGGCAATCTGCTCCGCCATCTCCTCCCAGCTGGTGACTTCCATCCCGTTGATTGCCACCACCAGGTCATCTTTCTGCAAACCGGATTGGGCGGCGGGTGACGGGGCGTCCACCTCACCGACAAGCGGTCGCAGGACGTAAGTCCCCGAGGTCTGAAACACCAGAAAGAAAATGGCCATTGCCAGCAGCAGATTGGACATCGGGCCGGCCGCCACGATGAGAAAGCGCTTCAAAACGCTTTTGTGGGTAAAGGATTGCGGAATCAGATAGGGCTCGATTTCGCTATCCGGCTCTTCGCCGACCATTTTGACATACCCGCCGAGCGGAATGAGGGACACGCGGTAATCCGTCATTCCGATCGTCTTGCCAAACAAGCGCGGGCCGAAGCCGAGCGAAAATTTTTCCACCCCGACGCCGAAAAAACGTGCCACCAAGAAATGGCCCAGTTCGTGAAAAAAAATCAGAACGCCGAGAACAATAATAAAGGCAAAAACGCTAGTGCTCATTGGATATAAAGGTACTTTCCGAAGGTTGCCCCAGGGTCGACTGGGATGAGGTGACGACCGTGCCTGATTGCCGAGGGATCATAAGGGAATTGCCGTGAAACTTCAAGCGTTGCATCTTCGAATTTGGTCGACGGCAAACTCTCGGGCCTGCCGATCGGCCTCACAAATCTGTTCAAGGGATGGCCGGGTTTGCAGCACGTGTCGCTCCATGGCCCCGCTGATCACGCGGTGGATATCGGTAAAGGCAATCTGTTTTGCAAGAAAAGCGTTGACGGCCAGTTCATTGGCGGCATTGAGAACCGCCGGCAGCGTGCCGCCCTGGGCACAGGCTTCAAACGCCAGCGCCAGGCAGGGGAACCGCTCCAGATCCGGGGGTTCAAAGGTCAGTTTCGCCAGGGCGTTAAAATCAGGGTAGTCCAGTTGCAACGGCAACCGATCCGGATAGGCCAGGGCATAGCCAATGGGGCCCCGCATGTCTGGAATGCCAAGTTGCGCCAGGACGGAACCGTCCACGAAGCCCACCATGGAGTGGATGATGCTCTGGGGGTGGACGACGACCTCGATCTTCTCCGGCGCGATATCAAACAGGTAGCGGGCCTCGATAAATTCCAGGCCCTTGTTCATCAGGGTGGCGGAATCAATGGTAATCTTGGCGCCCATGGACCAGTTGGGATGTTTCAGCGCGTCTTCCGGGCGTATGGTGCTGAATTGATCCGCCGCACGGTTGCGAAACGGCCCCCCGGAAGCCGTCAAAAACAGCCGGGCCACTTCCCGTTGGGGATGCTGTCCGATACACTGAAAGATGGCGCTGTGTTCGCTGTCCACCGGCAAGATAGACACACCGGCCGCGGCGGCTCGCGCCATGACGGTCTCCCCTGCCATCACCAGTGTTTCCTTGTTGGCCAGGGCAATTGGTTTGCCGGCCTCGATGGCCGCCAGGGTGGGCATCAAACCTGCGGCGCCCACAATACCGGTCACCACCATGTCAACATCGGGCAGCGAAGCGGCGGTACCCATGCCACTCTCGCCCCACAGCAATTCAATTTTTACATCATCCGGCAGAAGCGATTTTAGCCGGTCGCGGCCGACTTCGTCCAGAATCACCGCCACCGCGGGACGGAATTCCTCGATCTGGCGCGCCAGCAATTCGACATTCCGTCCGGCCGTGAGGCTGACGATCCGATAACGGTCGGGGAACTGCCGCACAATATCAAGCGTGCTGCAGCCAATGGATCCCGTGGCACCTAAAACGGCAAGGTTTTTCCTCTTTGGTTCCATGGACGTCTCAGAAACCTTCTTTTAATGGTCATCCGGCCAAGAGTGGAATCGTATGCCGCCCGTCGCCCTGATGAAAATCCCGATTTTGGTCGGGATGTCGACAATGGGTCTGTTCAACCGCCAGCGTAATCGTTCGGGGAGCATCCGTCCTTACAACACTACGATCAACCCGTAAGCCACCGGACCGGCGAACAACAGCGCGTCGATCCGATCGAGCATGCCGCCGTGTCCGGGCAGAATGCCTCCAGAATCCTTGATGCCACTCGTCCGTTTCATCTGGGATTCAAACAAATCGCCGATTTGACCCGCCGCTCCGACGGCTAGGCAGAAGATAACCGCCTTGCCCCAGGCGATATCCGGAAAGACCAGCAACTTCATGCTCAGGCCGACCAACAGGTTGCCGCCCAGTCCCCCCAGCGCACCTTCCACGGTTTTTTTGGGACTGATATTAGGGCAGAGCTTATGTCGCCCCAGGAAGGTTCCCACATAAAGGGCCAGGGTGTCGCCCGCGAAAACAACGAAAACCAGCGTGAAGATCAACCAGAACCCCTGCGGGGCCTGGCGGATAGGAATCAGCAGAACCAGCAACACCGGAATGTAAAGCACCCCCTGCACCTGTTTCTGGACGATTTCCAACACGCGGGGATCATTACCGAAATAACGCAGCGACAGTGCACCGGCCAGAAGAAGATCGAGTGCCAGAAGACCGGGGATAAGATCCAGGCGTCCGGCATGCGCAAGCCCGGTCATGACCGGGACCATCGCCAAACCCAGCACCGGAATCGCACCGGGCAAGGTTTTCTGCCAGGCGTGGTAGACAATACGGAAGTATTCCCACATGGCGGCCAACCCGGCAACGGCAATGAGCACCGCGAACAGCACCCCTCCGCGATAAAGAATAAAAACCAGCACCGGCAGGAGCAGGAGCCCTGTGATCCATCGTTTTAAATGCATAATCAGTATCCCGTACTGGTCTTTGTTGCCCTGGTCGGTCAACGCGGGTCGGCCGGCGATCTTTACCGTCAGGTTGATTGACTCGAATCGACCTGGCCATACCGTCTTTCCCGTCTCTGATAATCCGACAGGATACGAAAGAATTCCTCTTTGCCGAAATCGGGCCACAGCGTGGGTGTAAAAGAAAATTCGGCATAGGCCAGTTGCCAGAGGAGAAAATTGCTCAAGCGCAATTCACCGCTGGTGCGAATCAGGAGGTCGGGATCGGGGATTTCACGGGTAAATAGCTTACCGGACAGTAGCGCTTCGTCGATCGTGGCGGGAGACAACCTTCCGGCTTCGACCTCCGAGGCGATCCCACGCACCGCATGGATAATCTCGGAGCGGGCACCGTAGCTAAGTGCCAGAATGAGATGAAGACCGTCGTTTTGGCGGGTTTGAGACAAAACGTGCTCGAGGGCTTGACGGATGTCATCCGGCAGTCGATCGGTTTCGCCGATGGTGTGAAGACGGATGTTGTTGGCACGCAGCTCCTCCGCCTCGGTATGCAGAAACTTCTTGAGCAGCGCCATCAGGGCGTCGACTTCCATTCGCGGACGCTGCCAGTTTTCGGTCGAAAAAGCGTAAAGCGTCAGATAGGAGATCCCGATTTCGCGGCAGGCTTTAACGACCTCACGAACGGCATCCGCCCCTTTCTCATGGCCCTTGACGCGGTTGAGCAGTTTCTTTTTGGCCCAGCGGCCATTGCCATCCATGATGATTGCCACATGCCGGGGCAGTCGTTCGGGATCGAGCGAGGCCGCTTCCGGTAACAGCGAATCAGAACTCAAGGATCTCTTTCTCTTTTTCTTTAAAAATATCGTCAATCTGTTTGACGAACTCGTCGGTGATCTTCTGTACCTGATCCTGACCCTTGAAGGCCTCATCTTCGGCGATTTCGCCGTCTTTTTTCAGGCTTTTGAGGAGATCGTTGGCATCCCGCCGTATGTTCCGGATGGCTATTTTGTGGTCTTCACAAATCTTGTGAACGGATTTGGCCAGCTGTTTGCGGCGTTCTTCGGTCAGGGGAGGAATGGCAATCCGGACGATTTTGCCATCATTGGACGGCGTCAACCCAAGATCGGACTTCAACAGAGCCTTCTCGATGTCTTTTATTACCGACACATCCCATGGTTGAATCGTAATGAGTCGGCTTTCGGGCACTGACAGGGAAGCCATCTGGTTGACGGGGGTGGGGGTACCGTAATAATCAACCCGGATACCGTCCAGAAGTGAGAGATTCGCCCGCCCCGTGCGAACACGGTTCAGATCGTTGTTCAGGGCGGTGATGGTTTTGCCCATACTTTCCCGGGCGTCCTGATAGATGTCATCTAACATAGGGTCCACCTGTTCTGTATGCGGTTGATCGTTGGGGAAAGAGGCAGGATGCCGGGGTTACGGCCCTTAATGATGAATCAGTGTGCCCACGGATTCTCCGCAAACCACTTTCCTGATATTATTGGCCTGATTCAGATTGAAGACGGACAGCGGCAGTTTGTTGTCCATGGCCAGCGAAATCGCCGTCATGTCCATGACTTTCAGTTGGCGTTCGATCACATCCATATACGTCACGTCCTTGAGGAAGCTGGCGTCGGGATGGGTGACGGGATCGGCATCGTAGAGACCGTCCACCTTGGTCGCC